>NZ_JPLE01000015.1 GCF_001010415.1 Xanthomonas pisi DSM 18956 | reverse complement strand
CCGGAGGGTTGGCCGTCAGCGGCACGGAGCGGGCGCCGCGCGGCTTGCCTTGGCGCCAGCCAAGCCGGCGCCACGCAGCACCCGCTCCGCACCGCTGACGGCCAACGCATCTCATCTCAACGTGCATAACACGCTCTAAACCTTTCCGTTGCCCGGCGCATCCAACTGGCTATGCTCGACACCTCCGTGCCCATCGACGCCCTGCCTTGCGCCACTCCCGCCGACCGCGACGACGCGGCGTTGGCGCGTGCGGCAGCCGCTGGCGAACGCGCAGCGTATGAGACGATCTATCGCCGCCATTCGCCACGGCTGTATGCGCTGGTGTGGCGCCTGTGCGGCGGGAATGCCGCGCGCGCCGATGACGTCCTGCAGGACACCTTCATCGCCGCGTGGAAGGCGTTGCCGCAGTTCCGCTTCCAGAGCGCGTTGGGCACCTGGTTGCATCGGCTTGCCGTCAATACCGCATTGATGGAACTGCGCGCGCGCTCGGCGTCTGGCGATCGCGCCAGTGACGACGCTGACGAATTTCTCGCGGCAGTTCCCGATGGCGCGGGTTGTCAGTCGATCCGGATGGATCTGGAACGTGCCCTGGAAACCCTGCCGCCACGTGCCCGGGCGGTGCTGGTGCTGCACGATATCGAGGGCTGGAAGCACCAGGAAATTGCCGACCAACTGCAGATGGCAGTGGGTAGTTCGAAGGCACAACTGCATCGCGCGCGCGGTCTGCTGCGCGCCCGGCTTGGAGAACACGCATGACCCCCGATCCCCCTGATCGCATCGACGCCGAGTCCACGGCGCAAGACGCTGCGCTGCGTGCGCGCTTGCAGGCGTTGCCGCAGCAGCGGCAGCCGCCTGCGCAGGTATGGGAGCGCATCGCGCCGGGATTGGTGCCGCACGCCACTGTGGCGGCGCGCCGGCCGCGCCGCCGTTCCTGGGCGATGCCGGTGCTCGGGGTAGCACTGGCAGCGGCGGTGGCCGTGGTCGCGGTCGTGCCCGGTCTCAGGCAGCACACATCGCCGCTGCGTCCTGCGCAGCCGGCGCTCGTCGCGCAGGCGCAGGCGATGGCCGGGCAATACCAGCAGGCCATTGCGCAGGTTCCGGTGCAGCAGGTGCCGGCCGATTTGCGCCCCGCGCTGGACGAGCTGGATCAAAGCGCGCAGGCCATCCACGCTGCCATCGCGCAGAGTCCGCAGTCGGCCTTTTTGTTATCGCAACTGCAGCGCACCTACGCCAAGCGGCTGCAGTTGACCCGTCTTGCCTCCCAGGGCCAGACACCCTTTCTCAGTTGAGGAGCATGCTCATGCACTACGCATCTGTTTCCCTGTTGCTGTTGGCTGCGGTGTGCGCGGCACCGGCAGCTGCGCAAACCGCGGTCAACCAGAGTCATCCCTTGGCGCGCGGCGGGCGCGTGGAGCTGGAAAACATCGCCGGGCAAATCCGTGTGCGCGGTTGGGACCGCGACGAGGTGGCGCTGACCGGGACCTTGGGCGAGGGCCAACGGTTGGAGGTCGATGCGAGTTCGAACCGGTTGCAGCTGGAGGTGATCTATCCGCGCACCAGCCGCAGCGGCAGGGGGGCCCAGCTGGAGTTGCGCGTACCGCGTGCCGCCATGCTGCAGGTGGATGCGGTCAGCGCGTCGGTGGATGTGGATCAGGTCGATCTTGCGCGGTTGCAGCTCAAGTCTGTCAGTGGCGACGTGGTGGCACGCGGGCGTGCCAAGGAAGCGCAGCTGGAGACGATCAGCGGGACGTTGCGCAGCACGGTCAGCAGCGGGCGGGTGACGCTGGGCACGGTCAGCGGGCAGATCGACGCGCAAGCCGGTGCCAGCGGGGTCGTGTCGGCCGAGTCCGTCTCCGGCGATATCCGGATCGGTGCGGGGCAGGTCTCGCAGTTGCGTTCGCAAAGCGTGTCCGGCTCGACCGCAGTGACGGTGAGCGGGCTGGCGCCGGGCGGCAGCATCTCTGCCGAAAGCGTCAGTGGCACGATCACGCTGGGCGTGCCGCGCAACGTGTCGGCGGCGCTGAATGCAGAGGTCTTCAGCGGCGACATCCGCTCGGTGGCCGGGCGGGTCGAACGGCCGGAGTACGGCCCCGGCAAGAGCTTGCGTGCGACGCTGGGCGCAGGCAACGGCGATATCAAACTGGAGTCGCACTCGGGCTCGGTGCGTATCGATTACAGCAACTGATGCCGAAAACAAACGTGCCACCTCGCGGTGGCACGTCGGTAACACGTCAAGGAACCCCTTGGCTGCAGCTGCTTGAGCGCGCGCTGCGCAGCAAGCGCTAGCGTACTCGCTGCTTACGCGATCTTGTCGCCGTCGTTGCGGGCGGGGCCGAAGTTGGTGGTGAGCACTTCGATCCGGCCGCCGGTCTTGCGGAACGCGGCGATGTCGGCAGCGATGCGCTCACGACTGAGCGGCTGCGACTTGCCTTCGCTGCGAGCGATGCTGGGCTGGGATTTCTGCTTGGTCGCGGGACGTGCCATGTGGCCTCCTGTAGCGGGGAAGTGCAATGACACCGCGTGCGGCCAGGGTGGTGCGCACGGAAGCGGTGTCGAGAAGTGCGATCGCGTTCGGTGCGCCATCGCGGTGGCACGGCGAGCGTGCCTTGCTGACACGACGGCGGGGCGTCAGGCAGCAACCGCTTATTATAGGCACTGAGCGCCGATTTGTGTTAACCCTCCGACGGGCGGGCGCCTTGTGCCGCCGCCCATGCCAGGCCCTGCACCACGCCGAACGAGGGATCGCCATGCACCAGGCGCGATTCCGGGAACGCCGCCGCCACGGTATCGCGGATATAGCCGGCGCGCGACATGCCGCCAGTCAGGAACAGGGTGGCCGGCGGCGCGGCCAGGTCGGCGCGCACCTGCGCAAGCAGGCCTTCCAGCTCGCGCAGATAGCTGGAAGCGGACGCGACCAGTGCGCCGGCCTGCACATCCACGCCCAGCCCGCGTTCGATGAAGTCCAGCGATGCCTGGTGCCGGTCGAGCTCGCTGAGTGCGATCTTGCAGGCTTCCACGCCGCGATACAGGCGCGCGGTATTGCCGGTGTCCTGCAATGCCTGCAGGCGTTTGTCGAATGGGGCAGGGACGTCCTGGTACTTGTGCAGGCGGAATTCGCGTTGGCGGGTCATGTCCTGCACCATCGCCGCTTCCACGTAGTGGTGCGCCGGCACGCGGGTGATGCCGCGGCCGAACAGCGGCATGTAGGCCGCAAGACTGAGCGCCAGATCGATGTCGGTACCGCCGCGTGCGATGCCCCAGGCGCGGTGCACCTGCGGCGGGGCGCTGCCGCCGACGCTGGCATGCGCGATGTCGGTGGTGCCGCCGCCGATGTCCACCACCACCGTGTCGTGGCGGGTGTCATGGCTGACGTGGTAATGCATCGCCGCCGCTGCGGGCTCTTCGAGAAACTCCACGCTGTCGAACCCTGCAGCGATTGCCGCGGTCTGCAGGATCTCCAGGGCCTGCGCATTGCCGGCCTCGCCGATCGAACTGCGAAATTGCACCGGGCGGCCAAGCACGGCGGTGCGGATGTTGAGATCGAACTGGCGCGAGGCGGTCAGGCGGATATGTTCCAGCACGTGCGTGGCGATGCCGGTGATGGTCTGGCGCGCGCGCGGATGCAGGTTGTAGCCCAGCATCGACTTGGGACTCTGCACCAGGTTGCCTTCGCCTTCGAGAAAGTAGGCGTCCAGTGCATCGTCGCCGTACACCGCGTTCTGCAGCAGTGCCGCCGAGCTGCGCGGCTCGCGCACCTGCTCTTCCATCCATTGCCGACGCACGATGCGCAGCGCCTCGCGGCGCAGGCTGTCCTGATTGGGTGTACGGCCGGCGGCAACGGCATCGCGGCGGCCGGAGTCGATCAGGCGCTGCATTTCGTATTCGAGCGCGGGCGTGAGGCTGAAATCCTCCGGGTCGCGCATGGTGTCGGGGAAATACACCGTGGTACGGAACTGCAAAGCCTCGCCGAAGCGCACCGGTGCCACCTTCCCATCGACGATCGCCGCGGCGGCGGAGTTGCTGGTACCGAAGTCGATGCCGAGTTTCATGCACAGTGCCTGAGAGCGGGGCGCGCACTGTACTACGGCTGCCGCGTCCTCCGTCCAGATCGGCACACAGGCAGTGCGCCCCGGCCGATGTGCCGCGTGCCCATCGGCACGCGGCACAGCGTGTCAGGCCGCGATGTCGTCTACGTGACCCTGGTTCAATTCGTCCGTGGTGGCTTCGCGCACCTCGACCACCTCCACCGCGAAGTGCAGGGTCTGACCGGCCAGCGGATGATTGCCGTCCACGGTGACCTGCTCCGGACCGACCTCGGTCACGGTCACCAGCACCGGGCCCTGTTGGGTGCGCGCTTCGAACTGCACGCCGGGCACGACCTCGACATCGGTGGGGAAGGCATCGCGCGGCACGTGCTGGATCAGCTGCTGATGACGCGGGCCATAGCCCTGCTCAGGCGCGACGTCGGCAGTGAGCGTGTCGCCGACGCGCCTGCCGTCCAGTGCCTGCTCCAGGCCCGGAACGATATTGCCGGCACCGTGCAGATAGCTCAGCGGGGTGTCAGGGGTGGAACGGTCCAAGACCTGGCCGCTGTCGTCGGAAAGTGTGTAATGAATGGTCGCAACACGACCTTGGCTGATTTCCATTGGAAACCTCCATGACGGGTGATCGAAGGGGAGTGCATCGGCTGACTCACGATGCGAACAGATGCAGCCCGCACACCGTAGGCAATCGAAGCCGGTCATGCAACCGCGGCTGCCGTTGCGGTTGGGGCGAGGATCAGCTTGGTGGAGAGCGTGGCATGGCCAGACTGCGAAGCAATGTCTTGCTGCGCGGACACGGGCGATGTGGGTGCAGATCGGCTTGCGGCGCGGTCTGCGCCTGCGCTGGCGGTCCTGCGCTGGCGCTCAAGGTGCGGCGCACATCCGGCTGAAACGCCGCACCTCGCACACGCTGGCGTGCGCATCAGCTACCTGTGCGCGTGCTCAATCGGTCTGCGCACCACGTTCGATCTGTGCGCGGCGCGCGCGCCAGGTTTCCGGTGTCTGCGGTTTGATGAACAGCGCGGTGAGCTCGGGATGCTGCCGCTTGGCCGCCGCTTCGATGCGCCCGACACAGGCTTCGATCTGCGGCGTGGTGCGGCTGTCTTCGAACTCGGCGCTGAGCGCGGCGACGACCTGGTTGGGGCCCATCTGCATGGTGAGCACGCCGTTGGCGGCGCGAACATCCGGGTCGCTGGCGGCAATGCGCAGCAGCGACTCGGTGACGTGCGCATGCGCGGGCTCGCCGATCAGCAAGCCCTTGGTTTCGCGCGCCAGCAGGAAAGCGGTGAAGGCGAGCACGCCGGCAATGCCGATCGATGCGATGCCGTCGAGCTCGGGTATGTCCAGCAGCTGCGCGCCGGCCAGGCCAAGCAGCGCCATGAACAGGCCGATCAACGCCGCGCTGTCTTCCAGCAAGACGGTGAAGGTGCTGGGGTCTTTGCTCTGGCGAAACGCCTCGAAATAGCCCATGCGCCCCTTTTTGGCGCGAAACTCGCGCAGCGCCACCACCCAGGAAATGCCTTCGAACACGATCGAGACGCCGAGCACGCAATAGGCGACAAGATGACTCTTGGCCGGCTCGGGATGACGCAGGTGCACGATGCCTTCGTACAGCGAGACGCCGGCGCCCATTGCGAAGACCAGCAGCGCGACGATGAAACTCCAGAAGTACAGTTCGCGCCCGTAGCCGAATGGGTGGGTCGGCGTTGGCGCTTGCGCAGCACGGCGCAAGCCATACAGCAGCAGGACCTCGTTGACGGTATCCACCAGCGAATGCACGCCTTCGCTGAGCATGGCCGAGCTGCCGGAAATGCCTGCTGCAATGAATTTGGCCACTGCGATGGCCAGGTTGCCGGCCAGCGCAACGTAAACCACCAGATGCGAGCCCTTGGGCTTTGCAGGTGTGCCTTGGCCCGTATTGCCGGGGTCGCCGTTGGTGTTGCCGGGGTCTATGGCGCTAGGTGTGGGGGGCGCTGGCTGGCTGGACACGTACGACCTGCGGGGGATTCGATAAGCCCGGCACTATCGCGCCGCCGCCGTGCCGGATGCGTGATCGCAACGCCGGGGGGCTACAATCCACAGCCGTTTTTGCTCAAGGACCTGCATGTCTACCGCTCTCGCCTGCCCGCAATGCGGCCAGGACAACACCTATGGCGACGGTGCGTTGTCGGTCTGCGCCGATTGCGGTTTCGAATGGAGCGCAGCCGAGGCCGCCGCGAGCGCGACGCTCGTGCGCGACAGCAATGGCAATGTGCTGCAGGCCGGCGACACGGTGACGGTGGTCAAGGATCTCAAGGTCAAGGGTTCGTCGATTCCGCTCAAGCAGGGCACGCTGATCCGCAATATCCGCCTGGTCGAAGACGATGCCGAACATATCGAAGGCAACTCGGAAAAGATCAAGGGACTGGTGCTGAAGACCTGTTTCCTTCGCAAGGCGTGAGACTTTTGCGGCGTCGGTCGCCTGTGACCCAGCGTGTGTAGAAGCGCGCTTGCGCGCGATGCACGAGGTATCGATAACGCTTGATCGCGCGCAAGCGCGCTCCTACGCTGCGGCACGCTCAATCGCGCGGATACACCGCTGCCACCATGCAGCTCTGGCGCATCCGACCAGACTGTCCGCCGCGCGTCGTGCTCAGGTCGCCATGCTGGCCCGCACCGACGCTTGCACCGGCAAGGCCGATTTCGTCGAGGACATCGACCTTGTCGCCGGGATTGCCGCAGATCGCATTCAGGCTCATGCCGGACACGAAGCGAATCGGCGGTGCGCCGCTGAGTTCGCGGCAGCTGTCCATCAACTCGACACGATAATGGCGATGCGTGCCGGGATGGCGAGGCGACACTTCCACCACCAGGCCCTGGGCGTCTTCCGACCACGCGCGCAACATGCTGGGATTGAAGCAGTAGCTGGATGAGCCGGCGAAGTTGCGACGGCGCGCTTGGCGTACGCTGACGCCGTCCAGCGTGGGTATTGCGTCGCGGTCGCGTTGCCGGGCAATGCCGGCGTAGTCGCGCGCGCTGAGCGTGGCGACCTGGCTGATGGCGCACCGTTGCTGCCCGACGCCGACGAACGCCTGGGCGCCGTTGCAGACCCAACCGTGCGGGGCGAGCAAAGTGGCGTCTGCCTGTGCGGCGAGCCGTGGACAGTCCTGCGCCAGCTGCAGGCGGAACAAGCGGCCGTCGTGTTGGGCGACGGCCAGCGTGCGCGCGTCGGTCTGATGCAGTTCCGCAACCTGCCGCGCATCCAGGCAGTCTGCGCTTGCTGCCGCAGGACGTGTGGTTTGTGTCGATGCAGCGGCCATCGTGCAGGCCGCAACGTGGATGCCGAACAGAACCGCAGCGAACAGGCGCATCACGCACATCCCTGGCAATGAGGTCGCTGCATCATCTGCCTGCAGCGCTGCGTTGACAATCGCACGATCCGCCGCGATGGATCAGCCCGTCAAACAAGAACGTTGCGCGGTGGGGGAGGTGGCACGCGGCACGCCGCGCAAGCTGCACTCGTTGCCGCCGTCCGGTCCAGTCAACGCGCTGATGGCACGTTCATGGCGTTTCAGGTGGGTCCGAATCCAGTACCTGCAGCTTGGCGCCGGTGGTCTGCGGCAGGATGCGCTGGTCGGTGGCGACCAACACCACGCCAGGGGTCAGCAGCGGCAACAGGCCAGCCAGAAATGCGGGCGGCACCTGCAGGCGCGCGACGGTGGCCGCGTCCAATGCCTGCCCTGCCGCGGAGGTGCTGCCGGGAATGCCGATTCGCATCCAGTTGGGCATGCGCTGGCCGGGCAGTCCGGGCAGGTCGCCCGGCAGAAAGCCCTGGCCGACGATGAACGCCTGCGTGCCCAGCGGCGCGCCGGGCTGCGCATGCAAGGCCACCTGCGCGCGTCCGATTTCCACACCGTTGCGGTACACCACCAGTTGCTGATCGGTGCTGCTGATCAGCATCGAGATCGGGCCGGCCGGTGCCAGCTCCGGCTGCCAGGCGAATGCCTGGCCGCTGGGCAGCGGCAGCAGGGCGCGCTCGGCGCCGGTGGTGGGATCGATCGGGCTGAGCGCGCGCGGATGCACCACATCGTCGGCGCTGATGCCGGCCTGTGCGACCACCACCACCATGCCCATGTTGGAATTGTCGAACAGCAATCGCGCAAATTCCGAAGGCAGATGCACGCAACCGTGCGACTCCGGATAGCCGGGCAGGCCGCCGGCGTGCAGGGCGACGCCGTCCCAGGTCAGCCGCTGCTGATATGGCATGGGGGCGGCATTGTAGATGTTGGAGCGGTGGTCCTTGTCCTTCTGCAGGATGGTGAACACACCGGTGGGCGTTTCGTGCCCGGGCTTGCCGGAACTGATGGTGGACACGCCGATCAGGATGCCGTTGCGATACGCATAGGCGCGTTGTTCGGTCAGGCTGACGATCACCGCCATCGGCCCCCAGCCTTTGCTGACGCCACCCCAGATCCATTGGCCCGGCTCGAGCTGCGCGGGCAGGGTATCGGCAGGGCTGGACTGGCGCGCGCCCCAGAACGGCACGGCAAGCGCCTGCCCGCCGATCAACAGCGTGCAGCACAGGGCAAACGAGAGAAGACAGCGCATCGGTGATCCGGCAGCAGGGGCTACCTGGATGCTAGCTGCCGGCGATGCGCGCGTCATGTGGCGACGCTGCGCTGTCGGTGCGCGATGCGAACCTCCGCGGCGCATGCAGGACCGCCAGGCCGTCCGGTCCGCGGCGGTATGCCGCACCGTGTTCGCTGACCGATCGCCGCCGCCTTGGTTGCGGCGGTGATCGGTCAAGCCGGAGGGTGGAATCAGTCCGCCAGTGCGGGGTAGTCCGTATAGCCCTTGGCACCGCCACCGTACAGGGTGGTCTGGTCGAGGTCTGTCAGCGGCGCGTTCTCGCGCAGGCGACGCACCAGATCCGGGTTGGCGATGAACGGGCGGCCGTAAGCGATGGCATCGGCGTAGCCGCTGCTGATGGCGTGTTCGGACATGCGGCGGTCGTAGCCGTTATTGGCGATCCACGCACCATCGAACTTGGCACGCAACGCGGCGTAGTCGAAGGCGATGTTGTCGCGCGGGCCGCCGGTGGCGCCCTCGATCACGTGCACGAAGGCCAGCCCGCCGATCAGGTTGAGCCGCTCGACCGCACGTTCGAACAACGGCTGCGGATCGGAATCGTGCGCGCCATACACCGGGGTCACCGGCGACAAGCGCACGCCGGTACGCTCGGCGCCGATTTCGTCGGCGATGGCCTGCACCACTTCGCTCAGCAGGCGCGTGCGGTTTTCGATGTCGCCGCCGTAAGCATCGGTGCGCTTGTTGGAGCCATCGCGCAGGAACTGATCCAGCAGATAGCCGTTAGCGGCATGCACTTCCACGCCATCGAACCCGGCGTCGATCGCATTGCGTGCGGCGATACGGTAGTCCTCGATCAGCGCGGGGATTTCATCCAGCGCCAGTGCGCGCGGCTCGGACACGTCCTGGAAGCCGTTCGCGGTGTAGGTCTTGCCTTCGGCGCGAATGGCGCTGGGCGCGACCGGCACTTCGCCCGGGGGCAGCACGCTGGTGTGCGAGACGCGGCCGACATGCCAGAGCTGCAGCACGATCTTGCCGCCGCGGCGGTGCACTGCATCGGTGACTGCGCGCCAGCCCTCGACCTGCGCCTGGGTGTGGATGCCGGGGGTGTCCAGATACCCCTGGCCGAGCGGACTGATCTGCGTGCCTTCGGCCACGATCAGGCCGGCGGTGGCGCGCTGGCCGTAATACTCGGCGGCGAGCGGCGAGGGCACCTGGCCGGCGCCGGCGCGGTTGCGTGTCAGCGGCGCCATGATCACGCGGTTGGCAAGATCCAGTGCGCCCAGGCGCACCGGGGAGAACAACGGAGATTCAGTGGATTTGGACATCAGCAACCAGTTCGAGTGGGATCGCGCCAGGCGCGGCACCACGCCGATCGCGGTGCCACACAGCGATGGTGGCGGACCCAAGCGGATTCGAGCGACGTCAATAGGACACTGCGTCTCCACACCGCCTCAGGCCGGTCGAACTGTGATGTGCTGCGGATCGGCGCTGAACCGTGGTCGGCCCACACCTTTCGCTGATTGCTGCATTGCACAATAATAAGCCGCCCCGTCATCCTGGAGTCGGGCATGTCCGATATCGACCTCTCAACGCCGCGCGTGCCCCGGCGCGATTACGTGCTGATCCTGCTTGCGCTGGCGATGGGTGGCTTTGCGATCGGCATCAGCGAGTTTTCCACGATGGGCCTGATGACGCAGATCGCGCAGGGCCTGCAGATCAGCGAGCCGCAGGTAGGCCATGTCATCAGCGCCTATGCGCTGGGTGTGGTGGTCGGTGCGCCGTTGCTGGCGATCCTGGGCGCGCGCTGGCCGCGCCGCACCTTGTTGTTGTTGCTGATGGTGTTCTACGCGCTGGGCAACCTTGCCAGTGCGCTGGCGCCCAGCTATCACACGATGTTGCTGTGTCGCTTCATCGCCGGCCTGCCGCATGGCGCGTACTTCGGCGTTGCTTCTCTGGTCGCCGCCTCGATCAGCCCGCCCAATCAACGCGCCACCGCGGTAGGGCGCGTGCTGTTGGGCCTGAGCGTGGCCTTGCTGGTGGGCAACCCGCTGGCGACCTGGCTGGGGCAACTGGTGAGCTGGCGCTGGGCGTATGCGTCGGTATCGGTGATCGCGCTGGGCACGGTGGCGGCGGTGGCGGCATTGCTGCCGCCTGCGCCGGACGAGCCGCGTCAGCAGCCACTGCGCGAGCTGCGTGCGTTCAATCAGCCGCAGGTGTGGCTGGCGTTGGCGATCGGTGCGGTGGGGTTCTCGGGGATGTTCTGCGTTTTCAGTTATCTGGCGCCAACCTTGACTGCGGTCACCGGCGTCGCGCCTGCGCGCATTCCGTTGGCGATGGCCGCATTCGGCGTTGGCGGCGTGCTTGGCAGCATCCTGGGTGGGTGGTTGTTCGACCGCATGCAGTTCCGCGCGGTGCCGGTGCTGTTGGTGTGGTCGATCGTGGTGATGCTGACCTTCCCGTTGGCGGCGCACTCGGGGCTGTGGGTGTTCGTCTCCATCGTGGCGGTTGGCACGATGGGCGCGCTGGCGCCTGCGTTGCAGACCCGCCTGATGGATGTGGCAGCCGAAGCGCAGACCTTGGCGGCAGCGTCCAACCATGCCGCCTTCAACACCGCAAATGCCCTGGGGCCCTGGTTGGGCGGCATGGCGATCACCGCGGGCTGGGGCTGGACCTCCACCGGGTACGTGGGTGCAGCCACGGCACTTGGCGGCTTGCTGGTCTACGCGCTGGCGGTGTGGCAGGAGCAACGCCAGCGCACGTTGGTGACCAATTGCTGAGTGGTTGCCGCGTGCGCAGCTGCGCTTGCTGACCGGCGTGTGCTGCGCTGCTTGAGGTGGTCTGTTGACGTTGGTCCTGCGCCTTGCATCCGTGAAGCCTGCGATGCTGAGTGACGGCATGGCGGGCTGACCAGCGCGCGGCCGCGCTTGCGTTCGCTGTCGCGTCGATGTGGACGCGGCATGCGCGCGTCGCATCCACGATCAACTCACAGCGATGCGTCGAGACTGCAGGCTCATCGCAAGCGGACCGAACAGTGTCATGAGCGAATTCACTCCACCGCCGTGGAAGCGGCCCACTCCCAAGCGGAAGACCGCATCCACACCGTTGACCGAGGCGCAGAAAGCCGCCGCGAAACAGCGCGCAGCAGAGGCCGGGCGGCCGTATCCGAATCTGGTCGACAATATGTGGGCGAGTCGGCAGCCGAAGGAGTCTTGATGCGTCGTTGCCATCGATGAATCGCAGTTCATCGGCCGCACGATGGCGTGAGGACGAGCCGCGCATCGCTCACATGCCGATTATGGTCGCGCCGCCAGGATGCAGCCGTACACAACGTTACGGCATCGCAATCAACGCATCGATTGCGCTACTCCCCGAAAGCCGACGGCTTGCACCTCCGCAGCGTCGGCGCATCCAGCAAGGAGCGACACATGAGCATTCAGAGCAAGACCGAGCATAGCCTCAACGACCTCATCGCCATTTCCCGCGACGGCAAGGACTTCTACGACGAAGCCGCGGCCAAGGTTGGCGACGCAGAGCTGGCGACGCTGTTCCGCCGCATTGCCGGCGTCAAGACCGACATCGTGAGCAGCCTGAGCAGCGTGGTCGCTTCGGCCGGTGGGACGCCGGAAAAGCACGGCACCATGGTCGGCAGCATGCAGCAGTTCTACGGCAAGGTGCGCGCGACGCTGGGCGACACCAAGTACGGCTACGTGGCCGAGCTGGAAGAATCCGAAGACCGCCTGCTGAAGGCGTTCGATGAGACCATTGCCGACGCCGACACGCCGGCTGCTGCACGCGACGCCGCACTGCGTCTGTTGCCGGAAGTGCGTGCATGTCACGACGTGATGCGCAATCGCAAGCATGCGATGAAGAACGCCGCATAACGCGTTAGCAAGACCGACGCGCATCTGCACCGATGCAGCTCTCGGAGTAAATCGATACAGGCGGGAAACGGGTAGCGCGAGCTGCCCGTTTCTTTTCGTGTTTGCGGCATGCTGTCACTCATGTGGTGCGCAGTCGCCATGTCGCCGTTGCCGTTCCACGGCGTTGGCTTGTTCCACGCTGGCGATGGATGACGCGGCGTATTCGCCCGTGCGTCAGGTCTGCTAGTATCCGCCGCCCTTCTTCAGCCAGGCCCGCGCAGGCGGTCGTGGAATCACCCCATGAAGCAGCAGTTTCTCTATCTGTCATCGGCCGAGGCTCAGTTGTCGCTGGGCCTGGGGGAAGAAAAGACCACCGAGCGACTGTTCTTTGCGGTGATGGCCGATGCGACCACTGCCGAGCGTGCGGCAGGCATCGCCAATGGGCTGCTGCAGAGCGGGCAGGTGGATGGCAAGCCACTGGGACGCGAGCGGCTGCATGTGACCTTGCATCACCTGGGCGATTACGCCGGCGGGCTGCCGCCCTCGTTGGTGAGCCGTGCAAGCCAGGCCGCCGAGCGGGTGGCGATGGACGCCTTCGAGGTGGAGTTCGATCGCGTCGGGACGTTCGGTGGACGGCGCTCGCAACTGCCGTGCGTACTGCGCGGCGAAGAGCGCGTGCGCGGGCTGTATGCGTTGCAAGGGGCGCTTGGCCGTCAGCTGGCGCACGTGGGGATTGCCGGCGATGCGCAGTACACGCCGCATATGACGTTGCTGTATTGCAACCAGAGCTTGCCGCAACGCCGTTGCGACACGCTTGCCTGGACGGTGCGCGACTTTGCGCTGGTGCGCAGCTTCCTTGGCCAGTCGCGTTACCAGATCGAAGGCCGCTGGTCGCTGCGTTGAGCTGCAATTAGCGTTGATCGGTCAGGTTGTGTGCAGACGCGCACGCACGCGGTAGCCTGCGCGCATGGATGCCATCCCCCCCCTGCCGTTGCATGCCGACCATCTGGCCGCGTTGGAACAGGCCTATGCCACGCCGCCGCGCGCCTACCATCACTTCGGTCACGTGCGTGCGCTGCTGCAGCACTACGCCGAGGTCGCTGCCGGGCCGGGTTGGCAACGGCCGGTGGAGGTCTGGCTGGCGGTCCTGTTCCACGATGCGATCTACCAGCCCGGGCGCAGCGACAACGAAGCCGAATCTGCGAAGTGGGCGATGGACTGCATCCCGCGCTGGTGGCCGCAGGCCGAGGTGGATCTGCAGCGCGTGCAGGCGCTGATCCTGCTCACCGCGCGCCATGGGCAACTGCAACCGCAGGATGTGGACGAGGAAGCCGCGCTGTTCCTGGATTGCGACATGGCGATCCTGGCCGCGCCCGCCGCCGTCTTCGATGCTTACGACCGTGCGATCGCCGAGGAATACCGGGGCCATGTGCCCGCATTGCTGTTCCGGCTCAATCGCCGCCGCTTCCTGGCCGGGCTGCTGAAGCGCCCGCGCATCTTTCTCAGCGACTATTTCCACGCGCGCGTCGATACGTCCGCGCGTGACAACCTGCGTCGCCGGTTGGGTCGCTGAGCCGCCGCTGCCACCGCGCGGCGCGTGACCCGGCAGCGGCGGATGCGCACGACGCTACAATGGCCACATGCACGACAGCGCCACATCCGTCTCCGATCCCCGCCCGCAACCGCCGCAGGCACCCGCGCCCAACGAGTGCTGCGAAAGCGGCTGCCCGCTGTGCGTGCACGACCTGTACGCCGAAGAACTGACGCGTTATCGCCAGGCCCTGGCCGCCTGGGAAGCCCGTCAGCTGGCGCAGCCGCGGTGAGCGAAGCGCCGCGCTTCGCGGCGAGTGCCGGAACGATTATCTTTGGATCACTTTTCCCGATGGTGCGACATGCGACGACTTGAACGATGGAGCGCGCTCTGCGGCGCGGCGATGCTGACGCTGTCGGGAATGGCCGCCGCCCAGGCTCCGGAACCGATCAGCCACGGGCGTTTCGAACAGATCCCGGTGTTGATGCCCAAGGGCGAGCCGCAGCGCGTGGTGATCTGGCTGGCGGGCGCAGGCAATGCCGGCAAGCGCCAGGCCCAGGCGCAAGCCTTGCGCGACGATGGCGCAATGGTGGCGGTGGTGGATACCGCGCATCTGTACGCGGTCCTGCGCAAGGCCGGCGGCACATGCGCGTTTTCGGTGGGCGATGTGGAGAACTTCTCGCGCTACCTGCAGGCCTTCTATCACATCCCCACCTACCGGCTGCCCTTGCTTGTGGGCGATGGCGAAGGTGCGGCGCTGGCATATGCCATCGGCGCGCAGGCCAAGCCGCATGTGCTGGCCGGCGTGCTCACCGATGGCCTGTGCCCGGCCACGGTGTCCGATCAGGCGATCTGCCAGCCGGGTGTGCATCCGGGCAGCAATCGCCTGGTTCCGGCGACGCTGCAGATTCCCTGGGTGCTGGCCGGCAGCCAGGACAAACGGTGTCCTGCAGCAGCCGAGGACGGCTTCCTCAAGCAGGTTCCGCAGGCCCGCGGCTTCAAGCGGTCTGCGCAGGGCGACATCCTGCCCGGCCTGCGTGCCGCAGCCCGTTCGCTGGGCGAGCAGAAGGGCGTGGTCTTGCCGCCTCCGCCGGGCGGCCTGACCGACCTGCCGGTGGTCGAACTGCCGGCCAAGCCGGACGGCGACAGCGACGACGACACCTTCGTGATCTTCGTGTCCGGCGATGGCGGTTGGGCCGGGCTGGACGAAGAAGTGGCCGACGCGCTCGCCGCGCAGGGCATCCCGGTGGTCGGGCTGGATTCGCTGCGCTATTTCTGGACCGAGCGCACGCCGCAGGGCTTTGCCAACGATCTGGACCGCATTGCGCGCGTGTATGCGCAGCGCTGGCAGCGCAAGCGCGTGGTGCTGATCGGCTTCTCGCAAGGCGCCGATGTGTTGCCGGCGGCGATCAACAAGCTGCCGGAGCAGACCAAGCAGAACATCCGCATGACCGCGCTGCTGTCGGTCGGCAAGCTGGCCGATTACGAATTCCATGTCAGCAACTGGCTGGGCTCGGATGACGAAGGCCTGCCGATCGCGCCGGAAGTGCAGCGTCTGCCGGCCGGCACCACGGTGTGCATCTACGGCCAGGACGATGGCGATGCGTTGTGCCCGAGCCTGCCGGCGCAGGCCGCCAAGCGCGTGACGCTGCCGGGCGATCACCACTTCAAGGGCGATTACGCGACCCTGTCCAAGGTGATCATGGAGCAGATGCACGGGATGCCCACACCCTAAGCGAGCGGGGCACGTGACCCTGCGTCGCCGGCTCTCGGCCGACGCAGGGTCGGCAACCACATCGGCGCTTTTGAGTTTGGCCGCCACATGCAACCGGTGGTGCCTGCGCGTGTGCCGGTGTGGGAGCTCGAGCGGCATGGATGCCGCGCCGGAGCCTATACGGGCGTCCGTGTGGCGTGTCCCACGCCGTTAGGCTGCAGGCGCCCGCCGCAGACCGGGGTTTCCACGGAGCACCGGCAGATCTCATGTGCGTGGTTGGTCAGTGTGCGCAGTCGGTCGGCAGCGCGGCGCCGCATTCGGTGTCGGGACACGCCGTCAATCCGTCCCTGGAGGCTCGGTGGCGGCATCCATGCCGCCACACGGTCCCGGCACCGGACGCGGCACCGCGCTTCCACGGTGTGCGGCCGCTGATCGGTAAGCAGAATGCGTCAGCAGGTGCAGCGTCCGTGGATCCTGCAAGCGGACTCCTTGCACTCAGTCAGGCACCGACACCGACATCGACGCCGACATCGACACAGGGATCGCGCGGCGTTACTCCTGCCGCCCGGGGTCCACCGAGATCAGCCGGGTCACATCCAGCAGCGCCGCCGGCAGATGCATGCCGCCGGGCGCGACCAGATAGCGCGGGCGCCAGGTCGGGGCGAACTTCGACTTGAACCGGCGTAGCCCGCTGAAACCGTAGAAGCGCTCGCCATGCCGTGCGACCAGGCTGGCGAAGCGATTCCAGCGGCCGGCCAGGCGGTGTTCGGCCAGCCCCGACAACGGCGCCATGCCCAGCGAGAAGCGCGTGTAGCCATTGGCCTGGCCCCACAGGAACAGCTCGATGAACAGGAAATCCATCGTGCCCTTCGGCGCCTCGGTGCTATGTCGCATCAGGTCCACCGACAGCTCGCCGCCGGCCGGTGCCCACCACACATTGGCGAAGGCCACGATCTGCCCTTCGGCCTCGGCCACCGCCACCGGGAAACGGCGCAGATACTCCGCATCGAAGCTGCCGAGCGAGAACCCTTTTTCTTCGCCGGATTTTTCTTCCAGCCACTGTTCCGATACCTCGGCCAGGCGCGGCAGCACGGCGTCCACCTGCTCTGGCTGCAACATGCGGAAGGTCAGGCCGCCACGCTTGCCGCGGTTCCAGGCCTGACGCAGATCGGCGCGGTCGCGGCCTTCCAGGGTGAAGCCCTCCAACGGCACGATCGCTTCTTCGCCCAGCTTGACCAGGGTCAGGCCCATATCCAGGTAGGTCTGCCAGTATTTTTCGCCGACCTGGTAGAACACCGGGCGCAGGCCCATGTGGTCGGCCTCCTCGCGGAAACGCCAGATCAGCGCGCGGGCCACCTCCGGCGGCCCGACCGGGTCGCCCATCGAAATCAGCGAGCCACCGTAGCGCTGCATCATCACAAACCCGCGGCGCTGCTCGTCGAGCAGGAACGCCTTGTCGCCGGTCAACGCCAGGCAGGCCTGGGTGTCGGTACTGATTTCCAGGATCGGCGCCAGCGTCTGCAGGGTTTGCGCATCGGCGGCCGGCATCGGTCGGCGCCCGCCGCGCAGCAGCCGCGCCATGCCGAACATGATCACGCCCACGCACAGGATCAGCGCGGCGCGCAACGCGCGCGGTGCATTGGCCGAGGTGGCGAATTGCCACCACAGGTCGTTGCTGTATTCGACATGGCTGTAGACGAAGAACAACAGCCAGAAGGTGGCGACCAGCACCAGGCCCAGATTGCTCAGCCAGCGCCAGGACCAGGCTTCGTCCAGCAAGGCGCCCTGGCGGTAGAACTCGCGCCGCGCGGCCCACAACGCCACCGCTGCCAGCGCTGCGGACAACGACACCGAGATATGGCTGCCGCGCAGCAGCGACAGCGGTGGCAGCAGCACGCAGACGCCCAGCGCCAGCATCCAGGCCGCATGGCTGCGGCGCTGCAGGCCCTGGCCGATCAACAGCAGCAGCATGCCGCCCAGGCTGACCAGCAGATGCGAGGTTTCGATCAGTGGCAGCGGCGCCACTTCCTGGCGCGCACGCGGCGTCGGCAGGGTGCCGTCGATCATCAGGCCCGCGCCCACGGCGAAGACCGCCAGGGCCAGGATCTGCGGCAGCCACGGACGCAGCGTCTTCCACACCGTGCGTGCGGTGCTGGCGCTGGCGCGGACCGGCGCCCCCAGCCCGGAGGCCGCCGCCATGGCCACCGAAATCAGCAACGGCACGATGTAGTAGGTGACGCGATACGCCAGCGCCGCGGCCAGCACGGCGGCCGGCGTCACATGCGGCAGCAGCTTGAGCAGGCTCCACTCGAACACGCCCAGCCCGGCCGGCACGGTGGAGATCAGGCCGGCCACCACCGCCACCAGCCAGATGCCGATAAAGCCGAAGTAACCGGTGCCCGGGTCCGGCGGCAACAGCACGTAGAACGCTGCCGCGGCCAGGCCCAGCTCGACCACGCTGAGAGCGGTGACGCCGAGCACGGTGGTGCGGTCGGGCAGCCAGAAGCGATGGCTGCGGATCCCGAACTCGCGGCCTTGCTTGCCCACCAGCACCAACATCGCCACATAGCCGGCCAGCAAGGCGATGCCGGCGATGCGGATGCCTTCTGCGGTGATCGGCAGGGCACGCGCAGCCGCTTCCGGTTCCAGCATCAGCGCAAGCCCGAGCAGCACCCAGGCGCCGAAGATGAAGCCCAGCGTGCTCATCAGCACCACCTGGCCGATCTCGGCCAGGGTCAGCCCGACGCTGCCATAACCGCGCAGGCGGACGGCGCCACCGGTGAGCGCGGCAAAGCCCAGCGTCTGGCCGACCGCATGCGCCATGAAGGCGGTGATGCCGACCCGGGCCGGATGCAGCCGCTTGCCGGTGCGCTTGAGCCCCACCCAGTCGAAGCCCACCAGGCAGGCGTAGCTGCTCAACCCGAGCAGCAGGGTCAGGGCGATCTGTCCTGCGCCCAATGCCCGGAACGCCTGGCGGATCTGGCGGTAGCCATGGTCGGTGAACTGCGCCGAGAGCGCGTGCAGCGCCATGGCCAGGATCGCCAGGCTGATGATGACCGGCAGGGCGCGACGCCAACCGCTGGCAGGCGCTTCGGAAGACGCGGGGGTATCCGTCATGAGGGCAACGGGATCTGCATAAGAGGGAAAGAGGACGCATGCACGATACGTGCCGCGTGCGCAAAGATCTGCATGTGCCAAGCGGGTTGAAGAAGCATGCAGCGTGATCGCGAAGTGCCGAAACGAGGTGAACGCAGGGTTCGTGGGAGCCGACACCTGTCGGCCCGGGACGGCCGCGCGCATCATAGGGCAAAGGCGCAGGTGCGTGCCGCAGGGGGATGGATGAACGGCGTTATCGTTGGAAGGCAGACAGGCTGATGATGCGTACGACCGACTCTCGCGCGCATGTTGCGCAGGCCGCCACGGGATCGGCGCCACGCTGGAGCGGGCATGCCGGGGCGCTGGCCGCTGCCGCAGGCCTGGCCTTCATCGGGCTGGTCCTCGTGCTGCAGTGGCTACGCGGCGATCTGTGGTGGATCGATGCGCAACTCAGCGCCTATCTGCACGGCGCCTACGGGCTGCTGCTGCGCACGGCGTACTGCCTGTTGGCCGCAGCGATGGCGTGGCTGGCGGCGGGCCTGTATGCGGCGCTGGCGCCGGCGGCACGCAGCCGCACGGTGTTGGGATTGTTCTGGCTGGCAGCGCTGGGCTTGTGCGCGGTGGCGATCGGCGACAGCTGGATGCCGGAGCTGGCGCCGGACGCGGCAAAACTGGTGCATGTGGTGTCGGCCGACGCCACGTTTCTGTGCGTGATCGCAGCGGTGTTGCTGCAGTCGTGGTACTTCGGCCGCGATCGCGCCTGGCGCGCACAGTGCGTCGGTGCATGCGTGCTCGGTTGGGCGGCGTTCGCGGTCCTGCTGTTCCATGTCACGGTCACCAGCGCGCCGCCGGGGATCAGCCAGAAGATCGCCATCGTGCTGATCGTGGCCTGGATGGTGCGGGTGGGGCTGTGGCTGACGCGTACCGTAAGCGGTGGGGCTGCACGCACCGCGCATTCGCGTGACAATGGGCGGGTCAATCAACCGTAGGAAGTCTGAAATGCTGCAGCGATTCGATGCGGGTCCGCGTATGTCCGAGATGACCGTCCATGGCGGCGTGTGCTACCTGGCCGGCCAGATTGCCGATGACACCAGCGAAGACATCACCGGGCAGACCCGTCAGGTGCTGGCCGAGATCGACAAGCTGCTGGCGCAGGCGGCCAGCGACAAGACCAAGATCCTGCGCGCCGAAATCTATCTGGCCGATATCGCCGACTTCGACGGCATGAACGCCGCCTGGGACGAATGGGTGCCGCACGGCTTCACGCCTGCGCGCGCCACGGTCGAAGCCAAGCTGGCGCGGCCGGAATGGAAGGTGGAGATCGTGATCACCGCCGCGGCGGGCTGATCGGGCGCTGCATGCGCCTGTCGATACGGCTGCGCATCCGCCAGGGTGCGTGGCGGTGTCTGCGACCGGTGTGTCATCCCCACGCACTGTGCGCGCGTCAGCGCGGTGCATGGATGCCGATGCATGGCATCGGCTCAGCTGCCTGGTGCTTGGCGCGCTTCACCATCTGAGGTCCAAGCGCGCTATGCGTCAGGTCGCCTGCAACGCGCAGGCTGCCGCACGATGCGCAACTGCGTCTGTCGCGCATTCTCTGCGTCGCCAACCGCCGCGATGGTTTGTTTACCTCGATGCACGGCAGCGGTGCCTGCTGGTCCGTCATCGCCATCCAGGCGTTGGAGGCACCGTGCCCTTCAGCGTTTGACGAAGCGGTAGTGCGCCACGCCCCATTCGCGGCCGTGGTCGTAGCCAAACAGCTCTGCGCAGGCCAGCCAGAACATGCGCCAACGCTGCCACCAGCGCTGTGCATCGTCGCCATAGGTCTGCTTCAACAACGGCATGATCTGCGCGCGGTGGCGGTCCTGGTTTTCCAGCCAGGCATTGGCGGTTTTTTCGTAGTGCTCGCCCGACAGGACCCAGCGCTGTTCGATCACCACGTCCTGCTGGAAATGCAGCAGGGTGTCGGCCGCCGGCATCAGCCCGCCGGTGAAGAAATGCCGCCCCATCCAGTTGTCCTCGCCGGCCACCTCGAACGGATAGGCCAGATCGCGATGGCAGAAGATGTGCACGAACAGCTTGCCGCCGGGCGCCAGCCAGCTGCCCACACGTGCAAGCAGATCGCGGTAGTTGCGCATGTGTTCGAACATTTCCACCGACACCACGCGGTCGAAATTGCCCGGCGGCAGCGCCAGCGCGTTGACGTCGGCGGTGATGACCTGCACGTTGCCCAGGCCGCGGATGCGGCACTGCTCCAGGATGTGCGCGCGCTGCGGGCGTGAGTTGGACACCGCGGTAATGGTGGCGTTGGGGTAGCGTTCGGCCATCCACAAGGTCAGCGAGCCCCAGCCACAGCCCAATTCCAGGATGCGTTGACCATCGGCCAGCTCTGCGCGCTGCCCGTACAGCGCCAGCATGCGTTCTTCGGCCGCGTCCAGGTCCGGTGTGCTCGCGTCCCAGTAGCAGCTGCTGTATTTCAACCGCTTGCCCAGGCACAGGGTGAAGAACTGCGGCGGCAATTCATAGTGCTGGCGATTGGCGGCATCGGTTTCGATCGCGATCGCGCTGGCGCGCAGGCTGTCGATGAAGGCGCGCTGCCGCTCCCCGTTGGCATCGGCATCGCCGCCGCGCTCATCGCGCAGGCGCTGCGCGCACAGACGCCGGATGCCGTAACGCAACGCGGCGTCGGGCAGCACGCCGGATTCTGCCAAACGGGTGGCAAAGGCTTCTTCGGGCAGCGAGGAGGGCGGGGCGGTGACGGTGGACATGCAACTCTCCAGGCAACTCAGGACGAAGGGGGAAGCGGGAAAAACGCACTGGTGGTGCGCTGGTAGTGCGCGTAGTCCTCGCCACGCGAGCGCAGGGCCTGCTGCTCGGTGTAGGGAATGCCGGTGAAGCGATACAGAAACACGAACATCACCACCGGCCCGAGTGCGCACAGCGCCACCGGCCAGGGCCCGGCGCCGACCGCCAGGGCCAGATAGGCGAACCAGTGCACGAACTCGAAGAAATAATTGGGGTGGCGCGAATACCGCCACAGCCCCTTGCGACAGGTCTTGCCGCGATTGGCCGGGTCGGCCTTGTGCGCAGACAGCTGGCGGTCGGCCAGTGCTTCGCCGCCGACGGCAACCAGCCACACCACGACCGCCAACGTGCTCCACACGCTCCCTGCCGGGTTCGGGTTACTGGCTGCAGCCAGGAACGGCACCGCAAACAGCACCACCACCACCGCCTGGGCCAGGAAGAAGCCGAGAAACTTGCGCTGGTCACCGTTCCAATGTTCGCGCAGGGCGCGATAACGGCCGTCTTCGTGCGGGTCGCCGAACACGCGTACGCCCAGATGCCAGGCCAGACGCGCGCCCCACACACCGCCAAGTACCGCCACCAACACGCGCGGCAGCAGCGCACCGTCGGACATCCACGCGCAATACGGCGCAGCAACCGCCAGGCATGCGGCCCACAACACGTCGACCGGGCCGGCATTGCCGCTGCGGCGTTGCCACAGCCAGCCGATCACCATCACCACGCTCGCAAACAGCCCCACATGCAGCAGCGGCCACACAGTCATTGCAGTTCTCCGGTCTTATGGTGCGGCAATGGTCGCGCCAGACGCCGTGCATACAGCGACAACACGCCACAGGCCACGCCCCAGCCGATGCCGACTGCGAGCACCGCATGCAGCAGCGGTGGCAACAGTTCCACTGCATGCCAGCTGCGCTGCGCCAGCCAGTACGAAAACGGGCCGAAGATGGCGCCCAGCACGACCGCCAGCCACGGACGTTGCATCACGCTGCGCAGCGAATGATTGAGCGTGAGCGCAAAACCCAGCCACAGCGCCAGAATCCACGCCGGCGCCAGCACGCTGCCGGGCCAGGGCGCGGCGTAACGCACCCAGCCCCCTGCCGCCAGCGTGGTGTCCAGCAGCAGGCCCAGCGCCAATGCGGCGATCAGCAATGGCGCATCGCCGGTCGCGCGTCGCGACGGCCACAGCTGGTACAGCGCAAACAGCGTCACTACCAGCAGCGTTGGCCAGACGCGCCCGTGCGCGGCAGCGGCCACCGCCACCACCCACAGCACCTGCAAGCCGAGATAGTTGCCGAGCTGCTTCATGTCTCACGCAACACCGGGGACGAACTGCGGCGGACGCGCGCCGGGCTTGCTCAGCCACAGGTGCACGTCGCCGATCGAGCGTTCGAGAAAGCCGGCTTCGCAATACGCCAGATAGAACTCCCACATGCGGATGAAGCGTTCGTCGTAGCCGAGCGCGCGCACCTGCGGCAACTGCGCCATGAAGCGTTGCCGCCAGGCGCGCAGCGTCAGCGCATAGCTGGGGCCGATATCTTCGAGATGGAACAGGCGCAGGTCGCTGGCGCGCGCCACCGCCCCGGTCATCGCGGCCACCGACGGAATGAAGCTGCCGGGAAAGATATGCCGCTTGATGAAGTCCACCGAATGCAGGGCCTGCTTGTAGCGGTGATCCTCGATGGTGATGGCCTGGATCAGCGCCTCGCCATCGTCGCCGAGCAGGCTGCCGACCTTGGCGAAGTAGGTATCCAGATACTGGTGGCCGATCGCCTCGATCATCTCGATCGATACCACGCGATCGAAGCGGCCCTGCAGGTCGCGGTAGTCGCTCAACAACACGCTGACCCGGTCGCTCAAGCCGGCTTCGGCGATGCGCTGCGTCGCCAGATCGAACTGCTCGCGCGAAATGGTGGTGGTGGTGACGCGGCAGCCGTGTTCGCGCGCAGCATGCAGTGCAAACCCGCCCCAGCCGGTGCCGATCTCGACGACATGGTGCTGCGGGCCCAGCCGCAACTTCTGGCAGATGCGTTCGAGCTTGCGCGTGGCCGCACGTTCCAGCGCCGCTTCGCCCTGGGCTTCTTCGCCATCGACGAAGATCGCCGACGAGTACATCAGGTTCCGATCCAGAAACAGCTTGAACAGCGGATTGCCCAGGTCGTAGTGCGCGGCGATGTTGCGCCGGCTGCCGCTGCGGGTATTGCGCGCGAACGCATGCAGGCTGCGCATCGCCCAACCACCCAGGCGCGCGGTCCCGGTCTCCATCGCATCCAGCCGGTCGCGATTGCGCAACAGCAGGCGCATCAGCCCGACCAGATCGTCGCACTGCCATTGCCCGTCCATGTACGACTCGCCCGCGCCGACGCTGCCGTTGAGTGCGGCCTGTCGATAGAAATCCGGGTCGATCACGCGCAACTGCATCTGCAACGCGTGCGCACCGCTGGCGTTACCCAGCGTGGTGACCGTGTCGGCTTCGCGCAGCTGCAGCTGCCCGTCGCGCAGGTCGCCGAGTGTGGCCAGCAGGCGCTTGCGCAGCAGGCGGTCCGTCCAGGAAGCCGCGCGCGGCGCAGCGGTGTCGGGCAGGGACGTGGCGTTCATCGGGACTCTCGCACAGGCGGATGGGGGTGGTCGTGGACAGGGTTGCCGCGCAGCCACAGGCGCAGGGCCTGCCAATGGATGGCGAGCACCACCTGCACGGTCATCAAGGGGTAGGCGAGCAAGGTGCGCGCCA
This sequence comes from Xanthomonas pisi DSM 18956, assembly GCF_001010415.1. Classification (GTDB taxonomy): domain Bacteria; phylum Pseudomonadota; class Gammaproteobacteria; order Xanthomonadales; family Xanthomonadaceae; genus Xanthomonas; species Xanthomonas pisi. The sequence continues at coordinate 72,466 of NZ_JPLE01000015.1, read as the reverse complement.
GCGTACGCGCGGTCAGCGGCTGGCGCTGCAGGACCAGCGTGGCATCGAAGCGTCGGGTGCCGCTGTTGTCGACTGCGCCGGCAGCGTCGTCGTTGGCGTCCAGCACGTCCATATGCACGCGCAGCTGCGCATCCGGCACGCTGAAGCGCCAGTCGTAGCGGTGCTGCATGCCCATGAACGGCGAGACGTGGAAGCGTTTGTCGAAGCGCCATGCATGCACATCGCGATGCGTGCGGGCCTGCGCCACCGGCAGCACATAGGTGTGACGTTGCTGCCAGGGCGTGTTGGTGATTTCCGCCACGATCCAGCGCAAACCGTCATGCCGGTCGAAGCAGTAATAAAAGCTCACCGGATTGAACACGTGGCCGAAGTAGCGCAGATGCGTCAGCAGCCGAATGGCGCCTTCCGGGCGCTCGCCGGTCTGTGTCTGCACGCAATCGCGCACGGCCTGGTCCAGCGGAACGTTGGGATCGCCCAGGTAATCGCTGCGGCGGAACTGCGCCAGATTGGCGCGGCCTACCGACCACAGCCAGCGATGGGCGAACACCTGATCCAGTTCGGACAGGTCCAGGTACATCAGGAACAGGCGGTAACGGAAATCCAGCGGTTTGGGCGCGAAGCGGCGATGCCGCACCCATCCGGTATAGATCGCGCTGCGCAAGCCGCCCGCCACGCTGCCCGCACCGCTGTCCTCGCCGGGAGGCAGCGGCACCGCGTCGGTGCTGGCTTCGCGCAGCAGTTGCATTACCAGGTCACTCCCAGGCCATGGGCCACATCCACACCGCTGCGCAGGCCGTCTTCGTGGAAGCCGAAGCCCCATGCCGCGCCTGCAAACCAGGTGTGGTGCCTGCCCTGGATCTCTGCCTTGCGGTCCTGCGCCGCCAGCGCGGCCGCGTTCTGCACCGGGTGGCGATAGCGCATGCGGCGCAGCACCTTGGCCGGGTCGATGTCGTGGTCGCGGTTGAGGCTGACGATGAAGGGCTGCGGCGCGTCGATCGACTGCAGCGCATTCATCCAGTAACTCACCGTGCATGGCGCCTGCGGGTCGGCCGGCACGTGCGCGTTCCATGCCGCCCACGCGCGCTTGTCGCGCGGCAATACGCGGGCATCGGTATGCAGCACGGTGTCGTTGTCCTGGTAGGTAATGCCGCCCAGGATCTGCCGTTCGGACTCGGTGGCATCGCTGAGCAAGGCCAGTGCATCGTCGGCATGGCAGGCCAGCACCACCTCGTCGAAGTATTCCTCGCCGCGCAACGAGCCGAGCATGATGCCGTCGGGGGTGCGCCGGATCGCGTGCACCGGCGTGGACAACCGCTCCAGCACCTGCCAACGCCGCCGCAGCGCACGCACATAGCTGTTGGACCCGCCACGCACCACCTGCCACTGCGGCCGGCCGCTGATCTGCAGCATGTGATGGTTGGCCATGAAGCCGATCAGCTGGCCCATCGGAAATTCAAGGATGGTCTGCGACGGCGAGGACCACAGCGCCGATGCCATCGGCACCAGATGCTGGTCGCGAAACGCGGCCGAATAACCATGCCGTTGCAGATACGCGCCCAGCGTGCTGAAGCGCTCCTCGCTGTGCAGCACCGCCGGCGCCTGCCGATAGAAGCGCCGCAGGTCCGCCAGCATGCCCCAGAAGCGCGGGCTGAGCAGATTGCGACGCTGGCAAAACAATCCATCCAGGCTGCCGGCGTTGTACTCCAGCCCGCTGCCGGCATCGTGCACCGAAAAACTCATCGTGGTCGGCTGCGAGGCCACGTCCAGCTCGGCGAACATGCGGGTGAGCAGCGGGTAGTGCTGCGGGTTGAACACGATGAAGCCGCTGTCCACCGCGTAGCGCTGGCCGTCCAGGTGGATGTCGTGGGTGTGGGTGTGACCGCCGAGATAATCGGCCGCCTCGAACAAGGTGACTTCGTAGCGACGCGACAACAGCCACGCCGCGCCCAGGCCGGCGATTCCGCTGCCGACCACGGCAATCCTGCCCTCGCTCATCGCGCCACCCGTTGCGCGCGGCGCGTGAGCATTGCCGGCATCGGCTTGAGATCCCATACCAGGCCGACCCAGGACATCGCCTTGAGGCCGTACCAGGTGACGTCGTACTCCCACCAGCGCATGCCTTGCCGCGCCGAGCCGGGGAAGAAGTGATGGTTGTTGTGCCAGCCTTCGCCGAAGGTGATCAGCGCCAGCAGCCAGTTGTTGCGGCTGTCGTCGCGCGTTTCAAACCGCCGGCTACCGAAGCGGTGCGCCAGCGAATTGATGGTGAAGGTGGCATGGAACAGCGCCACCGTGGACAGCACAAATCCCCACACCAGCAGCTGCGGGCCGTTGGTATGCAGCGCGGGCGCAGCCTCGGCCAGCCAGTCGCCAAGCAGATACAGGCCGAGCGCCAGCAGCACCGGCATCACGATGTCGAAGCGGTCGATGAAACGCAGCTCGCCGAAGCGGCGCAGGTCCGGGATCACCTCCCAGTCGGTGCGGAAGTTGCGCGGAGTGAGGAACCAACCGGTGTGGCTCCACCAGAACCCGTGCTGAGCCGGCGAATGCGGGTCGCGGCCGGTGTCGGTATGCCGATGGTGGTTGCGGTGATGCGCCGCCCACCACAGCGGCCCGCGCTGCACGCACGTGGCGCCGATGGCGGCGAATACGAACTGCAAGGCGCGCGAGGTCTTGAAGGCGCGATGGGAAAAGTAACGGTGATAGAAGCCGGTGAGCGCAAACATGCGCAGCGCGTACAGCGCCAGTGCAATGCCGGCGGCAAACCACGACGCGCCGACCCAGAACACCGCCAGGCAGGCCACATGCAGCGCGATGAAGGGCAGGGCGCGCAGCCAGTCGATGCGATCGGCGCGTACCTCGTCCAATGGCTCGTCGGCTTGCGAATCCACCCAGCGACGCAGGCTGCCGATGCGCGATGCCACCCAGCCGCGATGCTTGGGCGGGGGCTGAGGCGATGCGACGTGGGGGTCGAGTCCAGTGCTCGGCACGCGTGGTTCTCCGTAGTTATCGAAACCCTGTACGCAAGCTGCCGGCAAACAGATGCACCAGCCCGCTTGATCGTCGCATGCAAGGGCGGGATTGACGCGTTTGCGCACCCCGATGACGCAAGCGCGCACATCGATCTGTGCGCTCAGTATCACTGACGCAGATGAGGTGGGTTGTGAAGTGGCCGGCGCGGACAGCGCGGTCGCGCGTGCAGCGGTCGTGCCGCGCAGGCGTGCTCATCCCGGTACGAAAGGCACGCAATGGCAGTGAGCGAGATGACTCCATCGCGCCGTTGCTGCGCCCCGTCCGGCGGCGCAGCAACGGCCCGTGCATCCGATCAGGGCGCCATCGCCAGCGTACTGATGCCGCCCTTGGCGACCACCGTGCCGGTGGCCACGCCACCCGGCGCACCGCCCGGCGGTTCCAGCGTCACCGCCAGAATCGCCTCGTTGCTGAGCATGGGCATCAGCTGGTCGGGAATCTGTGCGCGCCGCGCGCGCTGATCGTCGAAGGTCCCCATCGAATGCGCCTTGCCGTCCGGCGTGATCAGCCACAGCTCTGGCACCTTGTCGGCGGTGGCGGTGCGATCCAGCGGCGTCACCGTGATGGTGTGCTTGTCGGCATCCATCAGCGCCACATAGCCCGGACGCCCGTCTTCGGTCGCCAGCGTCGAGGTCATCGCAATGCCGGTCTCCGGCGGTGTGGTGGCCGCAGGCGGGGTGACCGGCGTCTGTACCACCGGCGTATCGCCCACAGGCGGTACCGGTGCCGGCGGCGTGCGCAGGTTCAACAAGGCGAGCACGCATACTGCAGCGGTCGCCAGGCCGCCGGCGCTGGCCCAGCGCCACACGCGCACGTTGTTCCACAAGGGCGTGGCCGGGGTGCCGGTCGTGGCTGCCGGCGCGGCCGATGTCACCGCACGTAGCGGCGTGTCGAAGCCCAGCGCCTGCCGCACCTGCGCCCATACTTGATCGGGCGGGGTCACGGCAGCGATGTCTTCCAGCAGCGGGGCCAGCAGATCCTGCCACTGCAGGACCGCCTGCGCGAACTGGGCGTCGGTGGCGATGCGTTGTTCTGCTGCCAGGCGTTCTTCTGCGCTCAGCAGGCCAAGCACGTACTCGCCGGCCAACACTTCGCGCGGCGGTTCCTGGTCGATGGGAAAGGGCGTGCTCATCGTTCCAGACATGCCTTGAGTTTGGCCAGGCTGCGGCGGATCCAGCTTTTGACCGTGCCGATCGGTGTGTCGGTACGCGCGGCAAGTTCCTCGTAGGTGATGCCTTCGAAGAACGCGGTGCGAATCAGTTCGCTGCGCGGCGGTTCGAGTTCGGCCAGGCAATGGTCGATGCGGCGACGCGTGTTGGCGCGCTCGGTGCGCTCCAGCGGCGACGCATCGCCATCGCGCAGTTCGCCGGCATCGTCCAGCGCGACGTTGCGGCGCTGCGGCGCATTGGCACGCAGATGATCGATCGCCTTGTTACGCGCGATCATCGCCAGCCAGGTCAGCCCGCGCGCGCGCGCAGGATCGAACTGCCCTGCCTTGTGCCAGATCAACGTGAACACGTCCTGCAGCACCTCTTCGGCCTCGGCACGTTGCGGGATCATGCGCAGGCACACCCCGAACAGCTTGGGCGAGGTCTGCCGGTACAGCGCTTCGAAGGCATGCCGGTCGCCGCCCGCAGTTGCGGTCAGCAGGCGTCCGGTTTCATCGTCGTCGTGGCCAGGAATGGCACTCATGCGGTCGGGCGTTGGGTAAGGTGGGGGCGATGCTACCGGACTGCGCAGGCGCTGTCTGTCACTTGCGCAGCCACAACAGCACGGCGGCGAGCAGCAGCAGGATCTCGACACCGGCGAGTGCGACGGTTGGCGCGGACACCGGCCACAGCCGCGACAGCGAGACGCTGCGGAACAACACGATGGGTATGTAGAACGCCAGTGCGACCAGCAAGCCGGTGCGCGGTTGATTGATCCAGGCGAAGTAGCCGAACAAGAACGCCATGCCCAACTGCAGCCCGCCATAGATGACCAGATACTCCGATTGCCCGGCCGGCGAGAGCTGGGTATAGCCCACCGCGTTTGCGGTCTTGGCCGGCGACAGCGTGCACCAGATCGCCAGGACGACGTAGAGCACTGCGTTGAGCCAGAGATAAGCCTTTGCCATGGACGTGTTCCTGTACAGGGAGTGGGTGCCCGGGCCGTTGTACGCAACGGCGCGTGGTCGAACGTGAAGATGGCGCGGGCCTGGTTCATGACGCGGTGCAGCTGCGGGTCAGCGGCTGCTCGCGTGCCTGGCGCAGATCGTCCGCACTGGCGGCACGCGCAGCGGTGTCCGGAAACACGATGCGCACGCGCGGGTAGCGCCCCTGTGCGTCGCGCAGATTGCCCACGCCGCGGAATTCGAGCAGACGTTTGCTGGCGATCGCGTAACGCACCTCCAGCGAGGGCACTGCCGCGCCATACCAGGCGTCGAGCGAAATGCGGAAGCGACGCTGGCCGGCGCTGTCGTCGACGCGTTCGACCCGGAACGCCAGCTGCCGCTGCAGGCTGGGCAAGACGAAGTCCACGCGTTGCGAGGCGCTGGCCAGTGCATCCCAGTGATTGCGCAGATAGGCATCGAAACCGGCATCGATCACGCGCTCGTCTTCGCCGGCCGGTAACGCCGTGCTGCGCTCCGGCTTGCCGGGCGGCTGCTGGAACATCTCGCGCACGCCATTGCGCCTGCGTACGCCTTCGCGGTAGCCGTCGCGACCGTCGATCAGGCTGAAATCGGGCGAGGTGCCGCCGCCATCGACCTGCTTGCGTGCGAACGCTTGCCCGTTCGGGCAGCGGTACAGCACCAGCCGCCCGCCATCGTCGAGCAGCCAATGCGACTCGCGGTAGCGCAGCGCGCCCTTGTCGGCATCGAAGACATCGCCGTCCACCCGCGTGACCGCCACTGCGCTGAGCGGCGCGCTGCCCAGCACCAGCAGCAGCAACGGCGGAATCGGCCGGCAGCGGAGTGCCAGCGCAGCAACGACAGCAGCGAATGGGCGCATCGGCCGATTCCTCGATGGGAGTGCCTATGCATACGGGCACAGCCGCAGCATGGATGCGCCGGCGGCGTCAGGACGTTCCTGACCGACTGTGGGGCGCGGCCGCCGTGGCTGGTTGCCTTGGCGGTGGCGTGGTTCCGGTGCGTTGCGCGGGCGAGGCGCCGCTGGCCGTGCCGACAGGCCGATTTACCGTTGCCAAGTGCGTCGAAGTGCCTGGCAAACCCTTGCCACGGTTGTCATCGGTTGTGCGCCTGCGCGGCGATCGCAGGGCCACAGGTGGCCGATGCAACATCCACTGCCGGTCGTGCAACGCACCGGCTAGCGCTCGCTTTGCCTAGTCGACGGCGCGCAACGCGATGCAATCCACCGGGCACGCCGGCAGGCAGAGCTCGCAGCCGGTGCACAGCGGCGCGATCACCGTGTGCATGTGCTTGGCCCCGCCGACGATCGCATCCACCGGACAGGCCTGGATGCACTTGGTGCAGCCGATGCAGTCGGCTTCCACGATCCAGGCGACCTGTGGTGGTTTGTGCGCGCCGCGGCTGCGATCGAAAGGGCGCGCCGGCACCTCCAGCACCTGCGCCAGGGCACGTGCGCCCGCATCGCCGCCGGGCGGGCAATGGTCGACGTCGGCCAGCCCGTCGGCCATGGCCTGCGCATAGGGGCGGCAGCCGTCGTAGCCGCATTGACCGCATTGGGTCTGTGGCAGCAGGCGGTCGAGACGTTCGACCAGGGTGGGCGCGGGGACGGGCATGCGCGATCAGTGCAGCGGATTGCCGCGATACCAGCGCTGTTGCGCCAGTGCCAGCATCGGCTTGTCTTCGCGGCTGTCGCCGTAGGCGTGCACGCAGTCGTACTGCGACAGGTCATAGCGCGCGCGGATCTGCGCGGCCTTGTGCGGTCCGCAATCGCCGTCGGCATACCGTCCGCTCAGGCGGCCGTCGCTGTGGTCCAGCCGGTTGCAGATCAGCGACAGCCCATGCTGCGCGCACCACGGCTGCAGATACAGATCCACCGATGCCGACACCAGCACCACCTCATGCCCTTGCGCCTGGTGCCAGTCGATATGCTGCATCATCTCTGCACGCAGCACGCCCGGCAGTGCGCTGCGTGCGTAGTCCACGCCGTGCGCGCTCATCTCCTCCAGCGCACGGCCGCTGAACACCATGCGCGTCACGCGCGCGCGCAGCGCGGCGGCGGACACCATGCCCAGCCGATAGCCCAGCACCCACGGACCGACCTGCCACTTTGCCGACGCCAGCTGCGCGGGCGTGGCGACCTTGCGCAGGAAGCGCGCATAGGTATCGCAGGTGGTGATGGTGTGGTCGAAGTCGAACAGGGCCAGGTGCATGCGGGCGGGGATTGGGGAGTCGGGATTGGGGATTGTAAAAGCGTGGTGACTGATTGTTCGCTTCTCCTGAAGGCGGGAGAGGGGCTCTGGAATCCTCCTCTTCTCCTATCGGGAGAAGCGCTCTGGAATCTTCCCTTCTCCCGCATGCGGGAGAAGGTGCCCCGCAGGGGCGGATGAGGGGAGTTGCGCAGCCACGCGCAGGTGGACGTTACCAGGGCTTCGCCCCGTACCCTCACCCCAACCCCTCTCCCGGCGGGAGAGGGGCTCTGGAATCTTCCCCTTCTCCTATCGGGAGAAGCGCTCTGGAATCTTCCCTTCTCCCGCTTGCGGGAGAAGGTGCCCCGCAGGGGCCGAGGAGGGGACTTGCGCAGCCAAGCGTGGATGGCACGTTACCGGTGCTTCGCCCCGTACCCTCACCCCAACCCCCTCCCGGCGGGAGAAGGGCTCTGGAATCTTCCCCTTCTCCTATCGCGAGAAGCGCTCTGGAATCTTCCCTTCTCCCGCTTGCGGGAGAAGGTGCCCCGCAGGGGCGGATGAGGGGACGCGCCAAGCAAGCGGGTCAGGTCTCCCTCAACAATCGGTTCCGGCTTCTACGAATCCCGAACTTCCAATCCCGACTCCCCAATCCCGCGTCACCGCACAGGCATGCCCGGCTGGGCGCCACCATCGGCATCCAGCAGCGCCAGGGCGCCGCCGTCGAAACCGGCCGACAGGATCATGCCTTCGCTGATGCCGAAGCGCATCTTGCGCGGGGCCAGGTTGGCGATGAATACCACGCTGCGGCCCACCAATGTCTCCGGTTCGCCGTAGCTGCCACGGATGCCCGAGAAGATCTGCCGCTTGCCCAGCTCGCCGGCATCCAGTTCGAAGCGCAGCAGCTTGTCGGAGCCTTCCACGAATTCGCACACCAGCACCTTGCCGATACGCAGGTCGAGCTTGGCGAAGTCGTCGATGCCAATAAGACCTGTATTCGAGACGGAGGCAGGGGAATTGGCCGGCATAGCCGCCTTTGCATCGGTTTTAGCCGCCTTTGCAGCGTTGACGGTGGCCGCAGCCGGGGCTGCAGGCGCGGCGAGTGTGTCTTTTGAGGCGTCGGTCATGGCGTCGATCTGTTTGGGGTCGATACGGGTGAACAGGGCGGTATAGGGCTGGATCGTGTGCGCGGTGAGCGGGCGCTCCACGTCTTCCCAACTGGTCATGGGCGCCGACAGGAAGGCCTCGGCCTCGGCACAGGTGCGCGGCAGGATCGGCTTGAGTGCCGCAACCAGGATGCGGAACAGGTTCAGGCCCTGCGTGCACACCGATTGCAGCTGCGCATCGGCGCCCTCCTGCTTGGCGATCACCCACGGCTTGGTGTCGTCGATGTACTTGTTGGCCTCGTCGGCCAGCGCCATGGTCTGGCGGATCGCGCTGGCCGCGTCGTTGCGCTCGTAGGCCTCGCGGATCGGCGCCAACGCGGCGACGAAGCGGTCGTACTGCGCCGGATCGGGCAGCGCATCGGCCAGCTTGCCGTCGAAGCGCTTGCCGATGAAGCCCGCGCAGCGGCTGGCCAGGTTGACGAACTTGCCGACCAGATCGGCATTCACCCGCGCAATGAAGTCGCCCAGGTTGAGGTCCAGGTCGTCCACCCCGCCGGAGGATTTGGCCGCGAAGTAATAGCGCAGCGCCTCCGGCTCCAGGCCCACGTCCAGGAAGGTCCGCGCCATCACGAAGGTACCGCGCGACTTGGACATCTTGGCGCCGTCCACGGTCAGATAGCCGTTGACGTGCAGGCGCGTGGGCGCGCGATGGCCGGTGCCGTGCAGCACCGCCGGCCAGAACAGGCCGTGGAAATTGACGATGTCCTTGCCGATGAAGTGATGCAGCTCGGTCTGCGTGCCGGCGACCAGATGCGCGTCGAAGTCTTCGCCCATCTGTGCGCACAGCGTCTTGAAGCTGCACAGGTAGCCGATCGGCGCATCCAGCCACACGTAGAAATACTTGCCCGGCTGGCCGGGAATCTGGAAACCGAAGTACGGCGCATCGCGCGAGATGTCCCAGGCGCGCAGGCCGCCTTCGGTATCCAGCCACTCCTTGAGCTTGGCCTTGACGCCGGGCAAGGCCACATCGCCGGCCAGCCACTCGCGCAAAAAGCCGTCGAAATGGCCCACCTCGAAGAAGAAATGCTCCGAATCGCGCAACTCCGGCGTGGCGCCGGAAATCACCGACCTGGGCTCCTTCAACTCGGTTGGCGCATAGGTGGCACCGCAGACCTCGCAGTTGTCGCCGTACTGATCGGCGCTGCCGCAGTTGGGGCAGATGCCCTTGATGTAGCGGTCAGGCAGGAACATGCCCTTGGCCGGGTCGTAGAACTGCGCAACCGAGCGACGGCTGATGTGGCCGGCCGCTTCCAGCTTGGCGTAGAAGGCCTCGGTCAGCTCGCGGTTGACCGGCGAATTGGTCGAGTCGTAATGGTCGAAGGTCACCCCGAACGCGGCGAAATCGCGCTCATGGCTGGCCTGGATGTTGGCGATGAAGGCTTCCGGGGTCACTCCGGCCTTCTCGGCCGCCAGCATGATCGGCGTGCCATGGGTGTCGTCGGCGCAGACGAACCAGGTCTTGTCGCCGCGCAGGCGGCGCGCACGCACCCAGATGTCGGCCTGGATATAGCCGACCAGATGGCCAAGATGCAGCGGCCCGTTGGCATACGGCAAGGCGGTGGTGACGAGTGCGGTGCGGGTCATGGCAGGCGTGATGCGGGGGACAGCGGATTATCGCATTAGTCGGGAGCCGGGATTGGGGCTTGGAGATTGGGGATTCGTCAAAGCAGGATCAGGCTGCCTGCCTGTCCAGACGCGCGGCGTTAGCCATGTCTGCGGCACCCGCAGCCGGTGATCCCGCCCAATAGGACAAGCCCTCAAAATGCGCCGACGCACAAAAAAAGGCGTCCCGAAGGACGCCCGCTCTTGCGAATCCCGACTCCCCAATCCCAGCTACTCACGCACCCAGGTCTGAGTACGGCCCAACGCCTCGATGCCGACGTAGCCGCGCATCTGCAGCTTCTTGCCGCCTTCGGTCAAGGTGATCTTGGCCTTGTAGGTCTTGCCCTTGGCCGGGTCCAGCACCGAGCCACCATCCCATACGGCGGTGCCGTCGGCCTTGAGGCCCCACAGGATGGTCATGCCCTTGATCGGCTTGCCCTTCAGCGCACCATTGCACTTGTCGCAGGTCGGGTTGGGCCCATGGTTGGACTGCAGGATCTCGACCACCTTGCCGCTCAGCGTGCCGTTGGCGGCCTGTTCGATCTGCACCACCGACTTGGGCTTGCCGGTCTCGTCGTCGATGGTCTTCCAGCGGCCCACCGGCGAATCGGACGCCTGGGCCAGCAGCGAAGCGGCGGCCAGCGGCAGGGCCACCATCAGGGTCTTGAAGGTCTTGCGCATGTGTCCCCTCCCAGGGATTGCTGTGGCCGCCGTCGGCGGCCTGATGGCGAATGTATACCGTGGGGTATGGTGCGGGAAAGACGCGCTGCGGGATGCGTTCATGCCGCGCGGCGGCGCTGCCGTGACTGGGCCGACTCCACCGAGAGCGCCGGCTGCGCAGGCTGACCGCGTGCGGGCCGGCGCTAAGTCGGCAAATCCTGTCGTGCGACGTGCGTTGTCCGACATCCGGGGGGACGGATGAACGCAGTCCGTTCGCTGCGACCGAGTCGACGACGCGCGCAGGGCGCGTCGTCACATCGGCCGTTGCGAGCTTGTTCGGCTCGCTTGCAGTCGCTGGCTGCGCGTCGCCGGTCCCGGCCGACCGGCGATCACTGGCCAGTGACCGCGATTGCCTGCTATTGCAGCGTCACCCGCTTGCGATTGTCGTCCGGCACCCGGTCGATCAGCTTGTTGTCGGGATCGAAGCCGGCTTCGATGGGCAGGGCGTCGACGATCAGGGTGAAGCTGGGCGTGGCGCTGGTGACGTGCTGCCGCTGCAGCGCCAACACCGGCGCCTGCGCGTTCTTGCCGGCGGGCAAACCGTAGATCCCGACCTCGATCCAGTCGTCCATCGGCACCGCATGCTCCTTGCCGCGGCCATCGGCCTGCAGCTTGGCCGCCTGCGCCTGCACGGTCACATCGAAGCGTCCATCCGGCCGCTTGCGGGCCTGTGCGCTCACCACACGGTTGTCGTAGAAGGTGATCTTCTCGAACAGGTCGGTGATCATTGCCTGCTGGTCGGGGCGAGCCTCGGCACGAATGGCCTGCAGCAATTCGGCCGAGGTGGTGTAGGGCGGTTGCTGAAACGCCTTGGCCTGCAGGAAACGCTGCAACGCGCGATTGAGCGCCTGCTCGCCGATCTCGTCGCGCAGGCGGTAGAACGCCAGCGATCCCTTGCGGTAGTGGATGTATTGCTGGTTCTCCACCCGGTACAACGGCTGCTCATCGACAGTTTCGCCGCCGCGACCCTCCAGATAGCGGTCCAGTTCGTACTTGAGGAAGCGGCGCATGTGCGCACGCCCGTACTCGCGCTCCATCACCATCAGCGCCGAGTACTGCGCCAGCGATTCGGACAGCAGCGTGGCACCCTGCACATTCGCACCGATCACCTGATGCGCCCACCACTGGTGCGCCACTTCATGCGCGGTCACGTAGAACACGTAGTCGATGTCGTCCTTGTCGCGCAGGTCGGCGATGAAACCGATCGATTCGGAGTAGGGAATGGTATTGGCGAACGACTGCGCAAACCCCGCATAGCCCGGGAACTCGATGATGCGCACCTGATGATGCTGGTACGGGGTGAAATTGGCCTCGTAATAGGCCAGCGATTTCTGCACGCTCTCGATCATGCGTTGCACGTTGTAGGGGTGCTTGGGGTCGTAATAGATCTCGATCGGAATCTTCTTGTAGTAGGCCTTGCGCACCTGCCAGCGCGCCGACAGGTACGCATAGAAGTTCAACATCGGGCGATCCATGACATAGCGGAAGCAGCGCCTGCCAGCCTGCTGGAATTCTTTCTGCAGATAGCCCGGCGCCAGCGCAATCTGGTCCGGTGCGGTGCAGATGGTGCTGGCGAAGCTGAGCCAGTCGGCATCGTCGCTGACGTAGGTGTTGGCGCGTGCGGCCTGGTCTTCCAGTTTAGGCATGCGCGTGGGCTCGCCCAGACCACGCTTGCGGCGATCGTTGCGGTCGGTGATCTCGGTTTGGCTGTTGTAGCCGAACCAGGGCAATACCTGGCTATTGAAGAAACTGCCGTTGGCGACCAGATCGGTCTGTGCCTGCCCGGCGGTAATGCCATGCGGATGCTGGTCCACGCGGAAGCGGAACACGCGCTCTTCGCCGGGTTGCAGCGGGCGCTGCAAACGGTAGATGCGGTAGCCGGCCGGACTATCGTGGGTGATCAGCGTCTGCCCGCCCAGATCCACGTTGACCAGGCTACGGTCGCCAGTGCGTCCCTGCATGCCGAGATGCACTTCGCTGATCGGCGCGCTGTGGGAATTGCGCACGGTCCAGGTGGCATCGATCACGACCGATTGCGTTTCCGGATGCAGGTCGACATGGTTATCCACGGCAATGATGCGCGGCTGCGGCAGGTCCTTGTACTTGCTGTACGCACGCTCGTAGCGCGCTTGCAGGTCCAGCTGCTGCTCCGGCGACAGGAAACTGTTGTAGACGTTGGTGTTCCAGTACAACCAACCGCCGATCGCCGCAAAGCCGAGCAGGCTGACCGCCAATGCCACGCCGGTCGCGCTGCGCAAGCGCTGCACTGCCAGGCGCCCCCGCTGATGCAGTCCATGGCCGACGCCGCGTGGCCACAACGCCGAGGACAGCAGCAACAAGGTCAGCAGGAAGACGCCCCAATAGCCCTGGAACCACAACTGCCCGGGCAGGAAGTGGCCGAAGCCGTTCATGTCCGAATACGGCGCGTTGGGCCAGCCTCCGAAGTTGTACAGATTCTGTGTGTAATCCAGCAGCGACAACGCCGATTGCCCGATCAATACCAGCATCAGCAACGCGTAGCCGACGAACTTGTTGTTGCTCAGTACCTGCAGCACCAGCGCCATGCCGCCCATCAGTACATACAGTACCGAGCCAAGCGCCAGGGTCTTCAGATACAGCAGCGGCTCGATGGTGGTGTAGCCGCGGCCAAGTTGCAGCGCGATCGAGGTCAACGCGCCGGCGAGCTGGAAGCTGGCGATCACTGCCAGCAAGGCCACGAACTTGCCAAGCAGGGGAACCCAGTCCGGCACCGGCATGGCATCGGTGATGCCGTCGATGCGGTTGCTGCGCTCCTTCCACACCAGTTCGCCGGCGTAGAACAGCACCACGATGATCAGCAGAAAACTGTAGCTGTTCTGCTGCGCTTGCAGCATCAGCGAGGTGACCGGCAGCACGGCGGTACCGTACAGGCGCGCATTGAACAGTGCGGTCGGGATGAAGTTGGCCAGGCCCAGGATCAGCAGCACCACGAACGGCGCGCTGCGCAGCACGCCGAGCGTATCGAAACGGATCTGACGCAGCAGTTGCTCAAACGCGGTGGTAGCGGTGAAGGCGGGTGTCACGGTGAGGCGGGTGGTGGTGACGCGCACGCTGGCTGCCTGTGCGCTGGTGGATGCAGCAGGCGCCACGCCGCGGCGACGACGCGTGCCGCTACGTTCGGTGCGAAACAGTGCGAAGGTCGCCGCGAACAACAGCCCGCTCATGCCCAGCCACAGGGCGCGATTGGCGAGCAGGTAACCGGTCAACGGAGGGAGCTGCAGGTTGCGTTGTTCGGCCGACCAATAGCGCAATGTCTGCGACAGTGCGCGGATGCCGAGTGGATCGGACAGGGTCGCGAGCCAGACGTTGTCCAGATCGGCCAGCAGCGCACGGCTCACGCCGTACAGCACGAAAAACACGATGACGCCGATGTAGACCCACAGGATGCTGCGCGTGGTCACCGCCAGCACCGACAGCAGCGCGGTGGTGAACAGCAGGTTGGGCAGCACCAGCACCAGCAGCGACCACAGGTATGGCAGCAGCGTGACCGGCCCCAGCCGCGCCTGGTCGATCCACGGCATGAACTGCGCCACGAACATGCCCAGTGCGATCACCAGATACATCACCGTGCCGGCGATCAGTGCCGCACCGATCCGGCCGACCAGGTAATCACGGCGGCGCACCGGTGTGGAGAATACCAGCTCCGCAGTGCCCAGCTCGAAATCGCGCAGCAACGCGTTGCTGACGAACAAGGCAGCCACCAGCAGACCGAGCAGACTGAAGATCGCCAGGACGCTGGCGATGACGGTCGGCGCGTTGCGCAGCACATTGCCGATGCCACCACCGATCTGCACGGCATCGCTGGAGAGTGCGGCGAAGGCCAGCAAGGCGTACAGCCCGGCCAGCAACCACAAAAAGGGCGAGCGCAGCTGTTCGCGCAGCTCGAAGCGCAGGAACGCCAGGATCATGGCCGCGCTCCGTCAGGCAGCCAGCGCTTGCTTGCGCAGGCGCTGGAAATAGACATCCTCAAGATCGGGCGCGACTTGTTCGAAGCCCGGCTCCGGACAGTCCGCGCTGAACACGTGGATGACCGGATGCCCGGCGATCAGGCGCGTGGACAGGACGGTGAAGCGCGCTTCGTAATCGGGCAAGGTGTTCTTGCTGACCTGTTTGCGCCAGACCTGCTGGTTGAGCATGTCGATCGCATCGGCTGGCTTCCCGGTCAGCAGCACCTGCCCCTTGTTCATGATGGCCATCGTCGGGCACAGGTCGGTGACGTCTTCGACGATGTGGGTGGACAGGATCACCACCACGTTCTCGCCGATTTCGGCCAGCAGGTTCAAGAAACGGTTGCGCTCTTCCGGGTCCAGCCCGGCGGTGGGTTCGTCGACGATGACCAGCTGCGGGTTGCCCAGCAGCGCCTGCGCAATGCCGAAGCGTTGGCGCATGCCGCCGGAATAGGTGCCCAGCTTGCGCTTGCGCGCGTCCCACAGATTGACCTGCTGCAGCAAACGTTCGACCACCTCCTTGCGCTGTGCACGGTTGGTCAGCCCTTTGAGCACGGCGAAATGATCGAGCATGTCCAGCGCACTGACCTTCGGGTACACGCCGAAATCCTGCGGCAGATAGCCGAGCCGGCGGCGCAATGCGTCCTTGTCCCTGAGCACGTCGATGCTGCTGCCATCGGCGCAGCCGAGGCTGACGCTGCCGGCATCGGGTTCCTGCAACGTGGCCAGCGTGCGCATCAAGGACGACTTGCCGGCCCCGTTTGGACCGAGCAGTCCGAACATGCCGCGAGGAATATCCAACGTGACGCCTTGCAATGCATGCACGCCATTGGCGTAGGTCTTGGACAACGCACGAATCTGCAGCATGGACGTTCCTGTGTCCTGGGGTGCTTAGATCTTCATTGCGTTACCGCGGCGCCGCATCGGCCGGAAGTCATGTGGAGGATCGATTCGCGAAGCGCCGCTGAGTGGAGATGCAACCGATGCGCGTCGAGCCGATGCCCGGCGTGGTGGTTCCTCAACCGACCTCGTACAGCTCCAGTGGCAGATCGTCCGGATCGGCGAAGAAGGTGAAGCGGCGTCCTGTGTATTCGTCGATGCGGATGTCTTCGGTGATGACGCCATGGGCGTTGAGATGCGTCACTGCGCTATCCAGGTCTTCTACGCGAAAGGCCAGGTGACGCAGGCCGCGTGCTTCCGGGCGGCTGGGTCGCAGCGGAGCGTTGGGGAACGAGAACAGCTCGATCTGGCTGCCGTCGGGCAGCGCCAGATCCAGCTTCCACGAATCGCGTGCCTGGCGGTAATGCTCGGCCAGCACGCGCAGACCGAGAATCTCGCAATAAAATTGTTTGGAGGCCGCGTAGTCGCCCGCGATGATCGCCACATGGTGGATGCCGGCCAGCATCATGCTGCGTACCCCCGCGGTACCGGCAGGCCTCGTTGCCGGCCTCGATCAACCGCCGTCACCGCCGCGCGCAGATCCCGCGCGCGGCGGTGCGGCGCCTGCGCACCTGGCGCATAGCGTGCGCGAGTCGGCAGCATTGCCGGTGGGCGTGGGTAAGCTTTGTCAGACATGGTGGATGTCCAGGATCGGCACGCGAGCATACCCGCACCTGCCTGAAGTGCTTGTACAGCGTCACAGCTCGCCAACGCGTGGCTGTGCTCGCCATGCATGCGCATGGCACGATGGTGCGCCGCCCACCACGCCTGCCCATGCCCGAGCCCTCGTCCGCCACCACGCCGCAGTTCCAGCGCAGCATGCAGGTGCGCCATCTGGTGATGCTCTCGCTGGGCGGGGTGATCGGCACCGGGCTGTTCTTCAACACCGGCTACATCATCGCCAGCACCGGTGCGTTGGGCACGGTGATCGCCTATCTGATCGGCGCGCTGGTGGTGTATCTGGTGATGCAGTGCCTGGGCGAACTGGCGGTGGCGATGCCGCAGACCGGTGCATTTCATGTCTATGCGGCACGTTATCTGGGGCCGGCCACCGGCTACGTGGTGGCATGGTTGTACTGGCTGACCTGGACGGTGGCATTGGGCTCAAGCCTCACCGCCGCGGCGTTCTGCATGCAGTACTGGTTTCCGCATAGCCCGGCGTGGCCATGGTGTCTGTTGTTCTGTGCGCTGATCTTCGGCTTGAATACGGTGTCGGCGCGTTGGTTTGCCGAGGGCGAATTCTGGTTTTCGTTGATCAAGGTGATCACGATCCTGGTGTTCATCGTACTGGGTGGCGCGGCGGTGGTCGGCCTGCTGCCGTTGGCCGATGGCTCGCCCGCACCCGGGCTGCGGCATCTGCGTGCCGATGGCTGGTTTGCGCATGGCACCTTGCCGATCCTGATGACGATGGTGGCGGTCAATTTCGCGTTCTCCGGTACGGAGTTGATCGGCGTGGCCGCCGGCGAAACCGCGCAGCCGGCGCGTGCGATTCCCTTGGCGATTCGCACGACCCTGGTACGGCTGGTGGTGTTGTTCGTCGGGACCGTGCTGGTGCTGGCCGCGCTGCTGCCGGCCAGCCAGGCGGTGGTGGAGACAAGTCCCTTCGTGCGTGCGTTCGAGCTGCTGGGCATTCCGTATGCGGCAGAAATCTTGAACGCCGTGATCCTGACCGCGATCCTGTCGGCGGCCAATTCGGGCCTGTATGCGGCCGCGCGCATGTTGTGGTCGCTGGCCAACGAGGGCACGCTGCCGGCGCGGCTTGCCCGCCTGACCCGGCGCGGCATTCCGTTGCCGGCACTGGCCTTGAGCATGCTGGGTGGCCTGCTGGCCTTGCTCACCGGCGTGTATGCAGCCGATACCGTCTTCGTTGCGATCTCGGCGGTTTCGGGATTTGCGGTGGTCGTGGTATGGCTGAGCATCTGCGCGGCGCATTACCGCTTTCGCCGACAGTTGCTGCGCGATGGAATCGGGGTGGAGACGCTGGCCTATCGCGCGCCGTGGTATCCGTGGACGCCGATCCTGGGCTTTACGCTCTGTCTGCTGGCCTGTGTCGGGCTGGCGTTCGACCCGCAGCAGCGCATCGCGCTGTGGTGCGGGATCCCGTTCGTGGCGCTGTGTTACGGCGCCTATGCACTGACCCAATGGCTCGCAGCCAGGAGACTGCACGCATGACGATCGCTTCCCGCCAGCCGCGCGCAGATGCGCCTTTCAGTGCGGCGCTCCGGCACGATGGGTATGTGCTGCTGGATGGCGCGCTTGCCACCGAACTGGAACAACGCGGCTGCGATCTCAACGATGCGCTGTGGTCGGCGCGCGTGCTGATGGAGCAACCGGAGCTGATCTATCAGGTGCATCGCGACTACTTCGCTGCCGGCGCGCAGTGCGCGATCACTGCCAGTTATCAGGCCACCCCGCTGGGATTTGCCGCGCGCGGCCTGGATCTGGCGCAATCGCAGGCGTTGATCGCGCGCAGCGTGGCCCTGGCCGCGCAGGCGCGCGCCGATCATCTGCAGGTGCAACCGCAGGATGCACCGTTATGGGTGGCCGGGTCGGTCGGGCCGTATGGCGCGTATCTGGCCGATGGCTCGGAATACCGCGGCGACTACACGTTGCCTTTGGCGCAACTGATGGACTTCCATCGCCCGCGCATCGCTGCGCTGGCGGAGGCGGGCGTGGATCTGCTGGCCTGCGAGACGCTGCCCTCGGCGAACGAGATCGTGGCGTTACGCCTGCTGCTGGAAGAATTTCCGCAATTGCATGCATGGTTCTCTTTCACGTTGCGCGATGCCGATCATCTGAGCGACGGCACACCGTTGGCGCAGGTGATTCCGGCGCTGGATGCGTGCGCGCAGGTGATCGCGGTGGGGATCAACTGCATTGCGCTGGATCGGGTCACCGCCGCATTGCAGAGTCTGTCGGCGCTGACCGCCTTGCCGCTGGTGGTGTACCCCAACTCGGGCGAGCACTACGACGCTGGCGATAAACGCTGGCATGCCGGCGATACGCCTGCCTGCAGTCTGGCAGACCAGCACGCGCAGTGGCTGTCTGCAGGCGCGCGCCTGATCGGCGGCTGCTGCCGCACCACTCCGCGCGATATCGCCGCGTTGGCGGCCGCGCGGGCGCAGGCGTGATTCGATTCGCGCGGTCATCCATCCAGAGCAGCGGATGTGGCAGGCCTGGCGCGTGGCGGGAGGAGCAGCCGGCGGTCAGAAGCACTCGTCCAGGTACAGGTGGAAGGTGAGACGGTGTAGGTCCAGCTCGGTGGCATAGGCCGTCAGCAGCGCCTGCTGTAGCTCGGCGCCGAACTCCGACAGGCAGTTCCAGAGGATGGCCAGGTCCTGATACGGATCGGCGATGCCGGCTTTGCCCACATCGATGATGCCGGTGACCTGGCCTTGCGCATCGAGCAGGATGTTGTCCAGCGAATAGTCGCCATGGGTCACCACGCGCTCGGCCCGCAGCGGCAGCAGCGCCTGCATCGCCGCCCAGACCTGCGCAGGCGTCCAGCCGGCGCGGGCATCGTCGAAATCGTCGGCATCGATCAGTCCGGCGTCCAGGCGTCGACGGGCGTGGGCCAGCCGCAGCATGTGATCGGCGTTGAACGGGCAGCAGTGCACCGGTAACGCATGCCAGCGCCGCAGCGCTGCAGCCAGGGACTGCACGATGGCCACGCCACGTCCGGGATCGTCCTGCAGCCAGGCGTAGGCAGTGCGGCCCGGCATGGCGCTGGTCAGCAACCAGGTGCGACCGCCCATGGTTTCGGCGTGCACGATGGCCGGCACCGGCGGCAGGTTGCCCGCATCCAGGCGCGACAACCACGCCAGGCGAACCATCTCGTCGATCAGCGCCTGCGCGTCGTCGCCGTCAGCCTGCTTGAGGAAAACGTCCGGGCCGGTGGGGAGCTGCACGCGGAACACCTCTGCGCCGGCCTCTCCGATCAGATTGCGCCACCACCGGCCGTTGCGCAGACGCTCGGTCAGGCTGGGCGACAGCAAGGGCGCCTGGGAGGGAATCTCGCGCGGTGATGCGGCATGCGTGCGGTCATCGTCAGAAGGCATCGGGACACGTCCTGTGGGCGGCAGCGCAGGCGCCCCGCCTGCGGATGGCTAGCACAGCCTCCAGCATACCAAGCGCCGCAGCCGCGGCCTGCAGCCCGCGGCGGTCAGCCCTTTTGCGTGGCGATCCAGCGTTGCACTTTTTCCTGCAGGATCTCCAGCGGCACCGAGCCATCCTTGAGCACTTCGGTATGGAAGGCACGTACGTCGAAGCGCGGCCCCAGCTCGCGCTGGGCCTGCTCGCGCAGCTGCGCGATCTTCATCTCGCCGACCTTGTAGGCCAGCGCCTGGCCGGGGATGGCCATGTAGCGGTCGACTTCGGCTTCGGCATCGGTGCGGCTCATCGCCGAGTTGTCCAGCATGTAGTCGATGGCCTGGGTCCGCGTCCAGCCCTTGCTGTGCAGGCCGGTATCGGCAACCAGCCGGATCGAGCGCCACAATGCGTTTTGCAGGTAGCCGTAGTAGTTGTAGGGGTCCTGATACAGCCCCAACTCGCGCCCCAGCGATTCGGCGTACAGCCCCCAGCCCTCGATGTAGGCGGTCTCGCCTCCGAGGCGGCGGAACTTGGGCAGGTCGGTCAACTGCTGCTGCAGCCCGAGCTGGTAGTGATGGCCCGGAATCGCTTCGTGCAGGTACAGGCTCTCCGCTTCCCAGGTCTTGCGCGAGGGCAGGTCGGAGGTGTTGACGTAGAAGATGCCCGGCGTGCCGCCATTGCTGCCGGTGACGCCGGGACGCATGTATGAGCCGCTGGCAGCCGATTGCGCGCGTTGCGGTTCCACCGCGCGCACTTCCAGCGCCGGGATGCCCTGCAGGGCGAACAGCCGCGGCACCGCGCCTTGTACGCGCCCCTGCAGGCCACGGTAATACCCCAGCAGCTCGGTGTCGCTGCGGAAGCCGAAGCGCTTGTCGGTCTGCATGAACTTGTAGAACTTGGGCAGGTTGCCGCGGAACTTGACCTGCTTGGTCAGCGCGGTGATCTCGCCCTGCAGGCGCGCGACCTCCTCCAGCCCGATCTGATGGATCTGCTCCGGGCTCAGGTCGGAGGTGGTGCTTTGCCGCACGTCATAGGCGTACCACGCCGCGCCGTTGGGCAGCGCGGCCAGGCCATCGCTGTCGCGGCAGGCAGGCAGGTATTCGGTGGCGATGAAACCGCGCAGGGCGCGATAGGCCGGCAGGATGCGCACTTCGATCAGCCGCTTGTACTCGGCGGTGAGGCGCTGCTTGTCGGCCTCGGGCATGTCGGCCGGCAGGTTGCGGATCGGCCCCCAGAACAGGCTGTCTTCGGCGCTGCGCGCGATGATCGCATCCAGCTGCGGCAATACCTTCTGCATCAGTACCTTGGGCTGCACCACGCCGGCCTGCATGCCGGCGCGCATGTTGGTGATGGCCTGGTCGAACAGGTCGGGAATGCCCAGCGCACGCCGCGACCAGTTGTCGTAATCCTTGACCGTCTTGAACGGCTGCGCGCCGGTGCCCGAGCCCAGCACCACCGTGATGCTGGCGATGTTGTAGAACTGGTTGATCGGCAGCATCCAGCTGGGGAACTGCTCGGCCGCCAGGGCGCTGCGCGCATCGCGCACGAAGATCTGGTAGCTGAGCAGGTCCTGCCCGCTCAGGCCGTCCGGCCCCAGCGCCTCGGCCTTGCCCAGCCACAGCACGGTGAAATCATGCGACTGCTGGCGGAACGCCGGCGACAGGAAATTGGGCAACTGGTCGTTGTAGCGGCTCTCGCCCTGGAAGGTCGCCTGCAGCGGGTTGAGCTTGAGCGAAGCGTCCCAGTACTGGTCGTAGAGCAGGTTGAGCTGCTGCGCCTTGGTCAACACCACCGGCGCGGCCACTGCGCGCGGCCTGGCCCTGGCGGCCTTGCTGCCTTTGGCCGTCTTCGAGGCCTTGGCCGCCGGCTTGGTGGTCTTCTTGCCTTTGCTCGCCTTCGCGCGCGTCTGCGTGGTCTGTGCCTTGGCGGTCTTCTTCTTGGCCGCATCGGCGGGCGCTGCCACTGACAGGCTCAACACAGCGGCGAGGGCCAGCGACAGCAGGCGGGAAAAGCTGAGGGGCATTACCGGCTCCGGAAACAAGCGAGCGGGGAGCTTGCCCGATCCGCACCGCTACGGCCAGCCGTGCGGCGCATGCGCCGCACATGCAATTCAGATGCGGCACGGGCAGGGTAGGGTGCCTGGCTGCAATGGTGCGCTGCGATAACCCGTCGCGCAGCGTGCTGCTACGGGTGCTGCCGGCCTTGGTCAGGCACCGTGTGGGCACCGCGCCGTCTCAAAGAGCCGCCAACACAACGACGGTGCTCACCGCCAGACGGGCGCTGCCGCGACTTGGCTCCACAGGGGCACGCGTGTGTATTCCGATGCCGAGTGCGCCGTCCGCAGCCAGCCGACGACTGCTCGCTAGGTCTGTTGGCCGCTCCTAGTCGGCAGCGGCTTCTTCGCGCAACTGCTCGGCGCGTTCGGCACCCAGATATGCGCTGATGGCGCGGCGCGCGAGGTAGAGCAGTGGAATCAAGGCGATCGCAAAACCCATCTTGTAGACGTAGTTGAGTGTGCTCACCGCCAGGAACTGGTCGGTGGACCAATGCTGAGGGCCAAGCACGAAGGCGATGTAGATCACCACGAAGCTGTCCACCAACTGCGACACCGCCGTGGAGCCGGTGGCACGCAGCCAGACGTGTTTTTCGCCGGTGACCTTGCGGATGCGATGGAACACCGACACGTCGATCAACTGGCCGAACAGGAAGGCCACCAGCGAGCCGCCGATCGTCCACAAGCCCTGCCCGAACACCGCCGCGAATGCGGCCTGGTAGTCGGGCACGCCCTGGCTCTGCGCTGCGGTCACCCACCAGCCTGCCGGCGCCAATGCGATGGCGGCAAATGCGAACACGAAGCCGTAGCCGATCAGCGCCACCGCCACCCACGAGATGAAACGCACCCCGCGGCTTCCGAAGAATTCGTTGATGGTGTCGGTCATGATGAACACCACCGGCCACAACAAGGTGCCGGCGGTGAAACTGAGCGAACCGGTCTGGCCGAACAGGTTCCAGTTCAGCGGCGCGATGCCGAGCGTGTCTTCCAGCGCGAAGATCTTCACGCCGATGAACTCGGCCAGGGCCGCGTTGACGCAGAAGAATGCCGCCAAGGCAATGAACAGGCGGACCGCACGATCGTCGAGGGTACGCGTGTGTGTCATGGGCTTCAGCGATCCGCAGTACGGGTGAAGGGAACCGACTCCGGCGCAACCGCGCCACCGGAGATGATGAAACTCATCGCCTGGTCCACGCTCCAGTCGGTGGGCGTGAGCAGTTCGACCGGCACGATTTCCAGATAGCCGGAGGTGGGGTTGGGCGTGGTCGGCACATACACCGCCGCCAGCTCGCGGCCGGTGCCTTGCTCCTTGATCACGCGCGTGACCAGGCCGACCGACTTCATATCGCGATGCGGGAAGTCGATCAGTACCACGCGCTGCGTACTGCCGGGCTGGGTCTGCAGGATGTCGAGCAACTTGCGGGCGCTCTCATAGACCACGCTGGCCAGCGGGATGCGCCGCATGATCGCCTCGAACCAGCGCAGCAAACGTTGGCCGATCACCCGCCGGCTCAGGATGCCGACGAACAGGATCGCCCCCACCGTGGCGACCAGGGCGATGGTGTTCTGCACCCAAAGCGCCTTGATCCAGCCAAGGTAATCGGGAAACGAGGCAGCGATGCGCTCGGACAATGGCACCACCCACGGGCTGCTGATGCCTGAGAGCAGTGAAAAGACGAACTTCACCACCACCCAGGTCAGCCAGACCGGCAGCAGGGTCAGCAACCCGGTCAGGAACACGCGTTGCAGGGAAGGGCGGGGATGCGGAGTGGGGGATTCGGACATCTGCGTAGTGTAGGCATTCGGCCGCGTCCGGTGCAGGTGGGGCGGGGATTCGGGATTGGGCATTGGGGATTGGTAACAAGACGCGCTGCTGCCCGGTGCAGCCTCGCCATCCAGCAGCGGCTCGTCGAGTGCCCAAGGCTGCACCAGCTCGATCCCGGCTCTTGCCAGGAGAGGGCGCGTCGCTGGAGGCGCGTACGACAGCCGCGACGGTCTGGCGAGTGGCGCTGAGATCGCGTCGTTCAAGCCGGACATGGGCCTGCAGCGGGGGCAGTGGCGTGCGGTGTTGGTCGAGCGGTGTGCGGCTGTCAGTCGAACGGCTATCGATACTTTTGCATACTGAAATATCCCGCCTTCTTGGTGTCGATGCGCGTTTGCTTGTCTGCCGATGCGCGCAGGGGGCACTGAAAGGCGTCACTCTCCAGGGGATGTCCGCAAACCGGAAATAGCTGCGGCTGACGACCGCTGGCCGTTGGCAGGCAGTGCGCTTGCGGCAGAGCGCAGGGCGCCGTTGATCAGTAAGGACAGCGCCTTTTCGATGTGCCCGGTACAGGCAGGCCGATGACGGATGCGGACCGCGTTTGCGTGTGCAATACAGCCGGTTGCGGCATTGTCGACCGGCCGGGCAGCGCGACAATCCGTCGCCACAAGTGACCGCAGGCGACGCTTGTCTGTTGCGTGCAGCATGCGAAAAGCGCTGTGTCATCAGACCAGCGCTGAAAACCAACATGCCGCGTCCCGGCCGGACGCGGCATGTGATCCAACAGCAACGCGTCAGACCAAAACCCACGCACATCGCGTCAGCCGATTGCAGCGCGCCGACCAACCGCCGCGTTTAGAACCGGAAATTCAACCAGCCCATCACGAAGGTCGAATCGCCGTAACCGGCCTTTTCCAGGGCAGGCCCTGCCATCAGATGCTCGGCGCGGAAGGTCACCGACCAGTTCGGATCGATATTCCACGTCGCGTTGATGCGCGGCATGGTGCCGATGCGACGTTCGCCGGTGCTCTGGGTGCGTGCATAGGCGCGCGCCTGATTGTTGTAGATCGCATCGCTGGTGGTCTGCCGCCACAGGGTTTCCCATTCCAGGTTCACGGTGAGCTTGGACGTGGGCGAGAACGTGAATGTCGGCGCGGCAGTGACCAGGTTCACCGGGCCGAAGAAGGTGGCCCAGCTGAAGTAGATCGTGTTGCCATAAAGGAAGTTGTTGTTGCGCAGCGTGCCGGTGCCGGACGTGCCGCCACCGCCGGAGGCGATTTCGCTATGGAAGCCCAGGCGCGGCTTCCAGCCGTTGTCGCTCAGCGTCCACGCATTGGAGGTGCTGGCCATGTAGGCGCGCAGGTCGCGTCCGCCGAAGCTGCCGCGCTGCACGGTCACGAACGAGTCGGTACGCAGCTTGCCCACGTTGCCCCACAACCGCAGTCCGTAGTAGTTGCGGTTTTCTTCCGCGGTCTGGCGGCCCCACACCTGGTTGTCGTTGCGGAACTGATAGAAGAACGGTTCCAGATACATCGGTTTGGCGGTCGGCAACCGATAGCCGCCCACCACGCCGCGGAAATGCCGCGAGCGGTCGATGCGGTCATCACCCAGGCCTTCGGTGCCATCCAGGTTGAAATTGAAATCGAACACGTCCACGCGGGTCTTTTCGCCGATGGCCCAGGCGCGCGCACCGTTGAAGGTCACGAAGATATCGGTGTTGTCGCGCAGCGCCATCAAGGTGGTGGGCCCGTCGACGAACACCTGGCGGCCGACACGCAGACCGGTATCGGCGCCGCCGATGTTGCCCTTCACGTCGAAGAACACCTGTTGCAGGATCGCGTTGTTTTCCTGGGTACCGGTCTTGGTGCCCTCGTTGCGGCCATCCAGGCTGCCGTGCGCCAGTTCCGTATACAGACGGAAGTGTTCGCCCACATGCAGGTCCGCACCGAAGAACGCGCGCAACAGGTATTGCTGCTGCGAATGGCTGCCGGGAATCAGTCCCGGGTTGGTGATGGTATTGCTGCGCACGCGCAGCTCGTTGCTGAGCGACACGTAGACATCGCCCGACGCATTGAGCGGGATGTACTTGAGCGGGTCGAACGGGCTCTTGCGCTTGGACGGGTCCTTCAAATACGACCAGTCCTCGGCCCAACGCACCTGCCACATGTTGCCACCCTGCTTGGCGCCCCAGCCCTGCGCTTCGAGCGGGTAGCCCTTGGCGGTGGCGGGTGCGGCGGTGACCGGTGGCTTGGCAGGCTCCGGCTGGGTCTGTTCGGCATTGGCGGGCGCAGGTTGTGTCTGCGCAAAGCCCAGTACCGGCAGCGCCAACCCGATCGCGAGGCACAGGCGCCGGGTGGCTCCAAAGGAAGTTTCAGCCATGGCCGGCTGCGCCAAGCGTGTCAATTGCATCGTATTGCCCCATCGAAAAGTGAAAAACCCCTGAGCGAAACTTATCGGCACGGGGGACGTCGACTGTAGTTAAGCCGTGCCAGAAAGGCAGTAACCCAAAGGTTCTAAGCTCATGAACGCACTGGGGTTTGCACAGGCGGGCGCGAGTGGGGCGGGGATTGGGGATTCGGCATTGGGGGATTAGCGAAGGCGACGCTGCGTCTGCGGTCGACCGCATTGCGATGCCAACGATTGCTCCAGCGAGCCGGCGGCCCCGCCTTTGTCTTTGCTTTCGCGAATCCCCAATGCCGAATCCCCAATCCCCGCCCATGACTACCGGCACATTCGCTATAGCTAGGTTCTACATAGCATGAGCTTCGACCTAGCGGAGATGGCCGATGAGCGAGCCGGATGTCCACCTGCGCAAATTTCAGAAGGAGCTGAGTGCAGGCACCGTGTCGCTGGCCTTGCTGGCGGTGCTGGCCCAGGCCGAAGAACCTCTGTACGGCTATTTGATCGCCAAGCGGCTCGAGCGGCTGGAGGGTGTGCTCAGCGGCAAACAGAGCGCCTTGTATCCGGTGTTGCGCAATCTGGAGGGGGCGGGGCTGTTGCACAGCCATATCGAGCCGTCCGCATCGGGACCACCGCGACGCTACTACCGCATTACCGACAGCGGGCATGACTGCCTGCGCCAATGGATCGCCGCCTGGCGCGCCACCCGTGATTCCGTTGATTCCGTGCTGGAGGGGACCCACTCATGATGACGATCGCACAGACACGTCCGTTGCCGACCACCATTGCCGATTACCTGACGCAACTGCGGCAGGCGCTGGCCGGTGCCGACCCGGCGATGGTCCAGGATGCGCTTTACGACGCCGAGGAATATCTGCGCGCCGAGCTTGCCGAACACCGTGACAAGAGCGAGGCGGAGGTCATCGCAGGCGTCGCCGGCAGCTATGGCGCGCCGGATGAAGTGGCCGAGATCTATCGCGAAACCGAAGTCACCGTCAGTCGTGCGCTGCGCCCGCCGCTGCCGCCTCGGCGTGCCTCATGGATCGGCAAGTTCTTCGGTGTGGCCGCCGACCCGCGCACCTACGGCGCGCTGTTCTACATGTTGCTGTCGCTGCTGACCGGCATCTTCTATTTCACCTGGGTGGTCGCCGGGGGCAGCCTGTCGTTGGGCCTGCTGATCCTGATCATCGGCGTGCCGCTGCTGGTGCTGTTCTTCGGGTCGGTGCGGATGCTGTCCTTGGTGGAAGGACGCGTGGTGGAAACCTTGCTGGGGGTGCGCATGCCGCGCCGACCGTCCCATCCGGGCTCGCAGGGCGGCTGGCTGCAGCGGATCGGCGAGATGTTCACCGACCTGCGCACCTGGAGCACCATGCTGTACTTCCTGCTGATGCTGCCGCTGGGCATCGTGTACTTCACGGTATTCGTCACGCTGCTGGCGATTTCGCTGGGGTTCGTCTTCGCGCCCGTGCTGTCACTGTTCGACTCCGGCGTGGTGATGACCTTCGATGGTGTGGACGTCGTCAATGGATGGCTGACGCTGCCGATCTGCGCGCTCGGTGTGCTGCTGCTGTTCGTGACCCTGCACCTGGCGCGTGCGATCGGCGCCGTGCACGGCATGCTGGCCAAGCATCTGCTGGTCAAGAGCGGTGCGATCTGAGTCGCACGATGCAGGCGGCCTCGCGCAGGCGGTCACGCTGAGCGGGCCTGCGTCCTGCGCGAGCGGTTCGACGGGGACGGCCACACGCATGCGTTCCTGCAGCGATGGATGAGGCAATCACGCGCATAAAAAAAACGCTCCCGGTCGACGACGACCGGGAGCGTTTGTCCTTGCGCTCAGGCGCTCAGGCGCGCTTGCCGCGCTTGCGGATGGGCGTGACGGTGGCGGGGTCGCGGCTGCCGACCGGGTCTGCGTCATAGCGCGCGATGAACTCGCGCACCTGCGGGTAGACCACTTCGCGCCAGCGACGGCCACTGAAGATGCCGTAATGGCCGGCACCTTCCACCACCAGGTGGCGACGGTGCGCCGCATCGATACCGGTGCACAGATCGTGCACCGCTTCGGTCTGGCCGAGTCCGGCGATATCGTCCAGTTCGCCTTCGATGCTCAACAGGGCGGTGTTGCGGATCGCCGACGGCTTGACCAGCTGGCCGTCCACTTTCCACTTGCCCTGCGGCAGCAGGAAGTCCTGAAACACCACGCGGATCGTGTCCAGGTAATACTCGGCCGGCATGTCGAGCACGGCGTTGTACTCGTCGTAGAACTGCCGGTGCGCCTGCGCATCCTGCAGGTCGCCCTTGACCAGGTCGGTGTAGAAATCCCAGTGCGACATCACATGCCGATTGGGGTTCATCGACAGGAAGCCGGCGTGCTGCAGAAAGCCCGGGTACACCTGGCGGCCATGCCCCGGATACGGGAACGGCACGGTGTGGATCAGGTTGTTCTGGAACCACTCGATGCCGTTTTCCGTCGCCAGGTTATTGACCTGGGTGGGGCTGCGGCGTGCATCGATCGGCCCGCCCATCATCACCAACGAGCGCGGCGTGGGTTCGTCGTTGGTCGCCATCAGCGACACCGCCGCCAACACCGGCACGGTGGGCTGGCACACGCTCACCACATGCAGGCGCTCGGCGCCGATATGGCGGATGAAGTCCTGGATATAGGTGATGTAGTCCTCGAGCCGGAACGCACCGGCTTCCAGCGGCACCATGCGCGCATCCACCCAGTCGGTCACATAGACCTTGTGGTTGCGCAGCAGGGTGCGCACGGTGTCGCGCAGCAAGGTGGCGTGATGGCCGGACAACGGCGCCACCACCAGCACGGCCGGCTGCTCCTTCATCTTGCCGATCAGCTCGACGTGGTCGCTGAAGCGCTTGAAGCGCAGCAGGCGACAGAATGGCTTGCTCAGCACCTCGCGTTCGATGATCGGCAGCGAATGGCCATCGACCTCGACATCGTCCAGTGCCCAGGCCGGCTTTTCGTATTCCTTGCCCAGCCGATGGAACAGCTCGTTGCTGGCCGCCATGCGTTCGGCGCCGGGAAGCGAGGCCCACAGGCTGTCGGGGTCGGAGAACATCTTGGCGTTCGCCTGGGCCTGATGCACCCAGGGGGCTAGCAGATTGCGGGTCAGCTCATGCAGTTGATAAAGCATTCCACCCATCCGTGCGGTTTTGCTGCCGCGCAGCATACCGGGTTTGGCGCATTTGCACCTTAATGGGGCTGCGGACGGTAGAGGCTGTCATAGGAGCTATGGCGGGCGTCAGTAGCTTGAGCTAGCGCTATTTGTGATCTTCCGAACGGCTTCGCCCGGGAAGATCGCGACTATTAAAGCCCCTCTCCCTCCGGGGCGAGAAGGCACTGCTTGCGCGCCATGGCGCGCGTGCCTTGGAGCGCCCGCGCCGCAAGCGCGGGCCGGGGCGCGGAGCGGGGGTGAGGGTACGGAGCGAAGCTATATGCACTCGAACTCCACCAAGCTTCGCCCGTACCCTCATCCGCCCCTGCGGGGCACCTTCTCCCGGTGGGAGAAGGAACAGCTCCGTGCGGATGGTAGACCGCGTTCGCCGGTACGCTATGGACGGCCTGCGCAAAACTGCAGAAACAAGCCCCTGAACCTGCGGGGCGAGAAGGCACTGCTTGCGCGCCATGGTGCGCGTGCCTTGGAGCGCCCGCGCCGCTGGCGCGGTAAGGAGCCAAGCTACACGCGATCAGTGCCGCAAGCAGCCAACGTAGTGGTCAACCGCGCTCCAGCGCCGATGCCTCACCAGCCAGCTGCGGCGACAACCAGCAGTGCGACCCCAACGCCGCGAATCCGACGCTGGCAAAGCGCTTGCGGTACCAGCGTGCGGGGCGTGGCTGAAAGCCGTCGTGGTCGCCTTCGAATGCATCTTCCTGCGCAAAGGTCTCCAGAAACGCCACGCCCGCACACATCTCCGCCAGCCCCGGCAGGCCCTGGTTGAATTCACGCGTTGGCACGTAATGCAGCACGTCCGAGCAGATCAACAGGTCCACCGGTGCGCCGGGGCGCAGCCAGGCGAAATCGCCGAAGCGGGCAGGGTGGATCTGACGGCTGCGTCCGTAGCGCTGCACGGCGTACGCGCTGCTGTCGAAGCCCAGGTAACTGAGCTTGGGCCGCAGCGCCAACAAGGGCGCGCGCCAGGCAGCTTCGCCGCAGCCGATATCCAGCACGCTGCGGATCGGTCGCTCCAGGTAGTACTCGGCCTGTGCGACGGCGAGTGCGACCTTGCGTCGCAGGCGGGCGGGGTCGGCCAACCCCGCATCGCGGTACCAGCGGCGGAAATACTGGGCGTCGTACTGTTTTTCGTCTGACTGCTGCATGGGGCTCAGCTGCTTTCGCGTGCGCGGATAGGTGAAAATGCGGGCCATCCTACGCGAGCCAGCGGAGCCAGCGCATGACCCTGTATTTGTGGATCAAGACCTTCCATTTGCTGTTCGTGATCGCCTGGATGGCGGCGGTGTTCTATCTGCCGCGCATTCTGGTCAATATCGCCGAAGCCGGCAGCGAGCCGTCCGTGCGTGCGCGGCTGGTGCTGATGGGCCGCCGCCTCTACACGTTCGGCCACAGCATGCTCGGTCTGGCGCTGCTGCTGGGAGCGGTGCTATGGCAAGGCTATCGCGTGATCCCCGACTTCCCGACGATGGTGACCGGCGGCTGGCTGCACGCCAAGCTGTTGGCGGTGGCCTTGATCCTGGCGCACTACATCGTGGCCGGGCGCTGGTTGAAGGGCGTGGACCAGGGCCGCGCGGTCCCGAGCGGACGGGCGTTGCGCTTGTTCAACGAGGTGCCGGTGATCCTGCTGGTCGGCGTGATCTGGCTGGTGCTGGCCAAGCCTTTTTAAGCCGTGATGCCGACAAGGCGGCGCAGCGTCGCCTTGTCGGCGCGCGCCACTCCGGTGCGGTCGCTGCATGGAGCGCTGTTCGCTGTCGCCGCATGGCGCCAGTGCGTGGGAAGGAGCAGATTTGCGCAGATGGCGCAGACCCCGGCCTGACTCAGGCGATCGAATCCAAGTCGCGTAGGCCCTTGCGCGCCTGATCGATCCAGCCGCGTTGCTCGCGCTGGTAATGCTTGGGCGAAGCGGCGGCGCGACGCACCACCTGGTCGAACACGGCCCTGGCTTCCCCCGGACGCGCAGCGCGTTGCAATAACTGCGCATAGCGCACGCGTGCCTCTTCGCCAGGATAGCCCTGCACCAGCGTCTGGTATTCGTGCAGCGCTTCTTCGATGGTGCCGCTGCTTTCCACCGCACGCGCGTACAGCAGATGCCCGTCATGCGAGCGGAAGCTGGGGTTTGCGGCGATCAAGGCATCCAGGGTCTGGCGTGCCTGCGCGGCATTGCCAAGACCGAACTGCGCCTGTGCCAGCCCCAGCATCAGGTCCGGGTCGTCGCGATACAGCCCGCGCAAGGCGCCTTCGTAGACCTCGGCGGCCTGCGCATAGTTGCGCTGTTCGAGCAGGGTGCGGGCCAGCTGGCGGCGGTTTTCCGGAGTGTCGGAGACATCCAGTTTGCGTGCGGCATCGCGCTGGTCGCGCTGCGGGTCCAGCGTCCGGCGCACGCGCTGCAGGCCGCGGCGTGCGGTCGGGTCGTTACGCATGTCCGGGATGACGGCGACAAAGGCGTAGATCAACACCGCCAGATACGAAAATGTCAGCAGGATCAGGATCCAGTACAGCGGCCGTCCGCTGCGCACGACATGCACGCAGCAGGCGATTTGCAACACGATCGACAGAAGAATGAGGGGGCTCATGCCGGTAGGAGTCCTTGTCCCTGGTGCAAGTTCCTCGGGGCTCCGCCAGGCGGAGCCGCAGGATTCAGTTTCCTTCGTAGGCACCGTAGCTGCGCAGGCGCTCGTAACGCTGCTGCAGCAGCGCTTCGACCGGGATTTTCTCCAGCGCGCCGAGCTCGTTGAGCAGCACCGCTTTCAGCCGCTTGCCCATCTGCTCGGGGTTGCGGTGTGCGCCGCCGGTGGGTTCGCGGATCACCTTGTCGACCAGGCCCAGGCCCTTGAGTCGCCTGGCGGTCAGGCCGAGCTGTTCGGCGGCGTCCTTGGCCTTGGCCGCGTCCTTCCACAGGATCGAGGCGCAGCCTTCGGGCGAAATCACCGAGTAGGTGCCGTATTCCAGCATCAAGGTGCGGTCGCCCACGCCGATCGCCAGCGCGCCGCCGGAGCCGCCTTCGCCGATCACGGTGCAGATCACCGGGACCTTCAGCTCTGCCATTTCCAGCAGGTTGCGCGCGATCGCCTCGGACTGGCCGCGTTCTTCGGCGCCGATGCCCGGGTAGGCGCCGGGGGTATCGATGAAGGTCAGCAACGGCAGCCGGAAGCGCTCGGCCAGCTTCATCAGGCGCAGCGCCTTGCGGTAGCCCTCCGGGCGCGGCATGCCGAAGTTGCGCGCCACCTTGGTCTTGGTATCGCGGCCCTTCTGGTGGCCGATGATGACCACCGGGCGGCCGTCGATGCGGCCCAGGCCACCGACGATGGCCTTGTCGTCGGCATAGGCGCGGTCGCCGGCCAGCTCCTGGAATTGGTCGCAGATGGTGTTGATGTAGTCCAGCGTGTACGGGCGCTGCGGGTGGCGCGCCAGCTGCGAGATCTGCCACGAAGACAGGTCGCGGAAGATCTGTGCGGTGCGCACGCGTGCCTTGTCGCGCAGCGCCCGCACCTCGGTCTCCACGTTGACCGCAGGGCCGGTACTGGCGTTGCGCAGTTCCTGGATCTTGGCTTCCAGATCGGCGATGGGTTGCTCGAAGTCGAGGTAGTTAGGATTCATGCAATGGCGTCGTCAACGTAAGGCGGGGAGTGTAGCGGAAGCGCTGCCTTCGGCCCGTACGGGGCCGTTCGGATGCACGGCAGGGATTGGAGATTCGGGATTCGGGATTCGCAAGAGCACTATCGAGGCTTCGACGTGCCGGTAGACCGCCGTTGCAAATCCCCACTCCCGAATGCCCCAATCCCGGCCCCTCACGCCCACGGAGGGCTGTACTTGATCTTCAGGGTCCGCACCGCCGGGTCGGCGCGCAGGCTGTCCATCAGGTGCTGGTCGATGCGCACCGAGTGGCTGCCGTTGAGGTCGAGCATGCCGGCCACGCCGCCGCTGGGCGCGCGCAGCAGCAGGTCCAGGCGCAGCGGCGTCTTGCCGGGGCGGTGCTTGGCCAGCAACGCGTCGATGCGCTTGAAGGCCTGCTTCTCGCGCAGGTCCAGGCGCAGCGACAGGCGTTGCGCATGCTCGGCGCAGATCTGTTCGTAGTCCCAGCACTGGCGGATGCGCAGGCTGTAGCCGCCGTTGAATTCATCCTCGCGCAGGCCACCCTTGACGATCAGGATGCGGTCGCGGGTCAGCAGATGCCCGAACTCGGCCATGGCATCGGAGAACGCACTGCATTCCACCCGCCCGCGTCCGTCTTCGAGCTGCACGAACACCTGGCTGTCGCCCTTGCGGCGTACGCCGATCACCTGGCCGGCCAGGATGGCGCTGACCTCCGGGCGCCAGGCGCGTTTTTCGCCATCGCCACCGCCGCCGCCGCCGCGTTGTTGCGAGGCCAGGATCTTTTCCAGCGCGCCCAGGTCGCAGCCGACCAGCTCGCGCACTTCGTCGCGATGCGGGTCGAACGGGTGGCCGCTGAGGTAAAAGCCCAGCGTTTCGCGCTCGCCGGTGAGCAACTGGCCCAGCGGCCATTCCTTGCTTTCGGGCAGGTCCAGGCGCATCGCCGGCGCGCTGGGGTCCGGCCCGCCGAACAGCGAGTTCTGCCCCGAGGCGCGTTCGCGCGCCATCTGCTCGGTGGCCTTCATCACTTCCGGCAATTGCAGCATCAGCGAGGCGCGATTCTTGCCCAGCCCATCCATCGCGCCGGCATTGATCATCGCTTCCAGCGTGCGGCGGTTGAGCTTTGCGGTGCCCACACGCGTGCAGAAATCCAGCAGCGTGGTGTAGGGGCCGCCGCGCTGGCGTTCCTCGACGATCGCCTCGCAGGCGCCCTGGCCGACGCCCTTGATCGCGCCCAGGCCGTATTGAATCGTGTCCGGGCTGGCGGCCTCGAACATGTAGGCAGATTCGTTGACCCGCGGCGGCTTGACGGTGAGGCCGAGGTTGCGCACCTCATCGAGAAAGCCGACCACCTTGTCGGTGTTGTCCATGTCCGAGGACAAGGTCGCGGCCATGAATTCGGCCGGATAATGTCGCTTCAGCCAGGCGGTCTGGTAGCTGACCAGGGCGTAGGCGGCGGCGTGCGACTTGTTGAAGCCGTAGCCGGCGAACTTCTCCATCAGGTCGAAGATTTCGTCGGCCTTGGCCGCGCTCACTCCGCCCTTGGCCGCGCCTTCGCGGAAGATTTCGCGGTGCTTGGCCATTTCGGCCGGCACTTTTTTACCCATCGCGCGGCGCAACAGGTCGGCGCCGCCCAGCGAATAATCGCCGACGATCTGCGCCATCTGCATCACCTGCTCCTGGTACACCATGATGCCGTAGGTGTCTTTCAGGATGACTTCGGTGCGCGGATCGGGATACACGATCTCCTGCTGGCCGTGCTTACGCGCGTTGAAGTCCGGGATCAGGTCCATCGGGCCGGGGCGGTACAGCGACACCAGCGCGATCAGGTCTTCGAAGCGGTCCGGGCGCGCGTCCTTGAGCAGGCGGCGCATGCCCGAGGATTCGAACTGGAACACCGCACCGGTGTTGCCCGAGGCGAACACGCCCTTGTAGGTGGGCACGTCGTCGAGCGGAATGGTGGTGATGTCGACCGGGTCGATGCCGGCGCGCGCGTGGCGCACGTTGATCGCCTTGACCGCCCAGTCGATGATGGTCAGCGTACGCAGGCCGAGGAAGTCGAACTTCACCAGGCCGACCGCTTCGACGTCGTCCTTGTCGAACTGGGTGACCGGATTCTTGCCGCGCCCGTCTTCGTCGTGTTCGGCGAACAGCGGGCAGAACTCGGACAGCGGATCGGGCGCGATCACCACGCCGCCGGCATGCTTGCCGGCGTTGCGGGTGAGGTCTTCGAGCTGGCGCGCCAGGTCCATCAGGTCGCGCACGTCGTCTTCGACCTGATAGCGCTGGATCAGGTCCGGCGAGGCCATCTCCGAATCCTTGCCTTCGCCCATCGCATCCTTGAGCGTGATGCCCAGGATGTTGGGGATCAGCTTGGCGACGCTGTCGACCAACCCGTACGTGAAGCCGAGCACGCGCCCGGCGTCGCGCACCACCGCCTTGGCGGCCATGGTGCCGTAGGTGATGATCTGGCTGACCCGCTCGCGGCCGTACTTGCGCGCCACGTAGTCGATGACTTCGTCGCGGCGATCCATGCAGAAGTCGATGTCGAAGTCGGGCATCGACACGCGCTCTGGGTTCAAGAAGCGCTCGAACAGCAGGTTGTACGGCAGCGGGTCCAGGTCGGTGATCTGCAGCGCCCAGGCCACCAGCGAGCCGGCACCGGAACCGCGGCCCGGGCCGATCGGGATGCCTTGATTTTTGCCCCACTGGATGAAGTCGGCCACGATCAGGAAGTAGCCGGGGAAGCCCATCTTGATGATGGTGTCCAGCTCGAATTCGAGCCGGTCCACATAGTCCTGGCGGGTCTTGCCGGGCGCGATCGGGCTCTTTTCCAGGCGTGCGGCCAGACCGTCGCGCGACTGGCTGCGGATCCAGCTGTCCAGCGTCTCGTCTTCGGGCACCGGATAGGCGGGCAGGAAGTAGGTGCCCAGGCGCATCTCGATGTTGCAGCGCTGCGCCAGCGCGTGGGTGTTGTCGATCGCATCGGGGATGTCGGCGAACAGCGCCGCCATCTCCTCGCTGGACTTCATGTATTGCTGGTCGCTGTAGTCGCGCGGGCGCTTGGGGTCGTCGAGCACGCGGCCGGAGGAAATGCACACGCGCGCTTCGTGCGCGTTGAAGTCGCTGGCGTAGAGA
Source organism: Xanthomonas pisi DSM 18956 (assembly GCF_001010415.1). Lineage (GTDB taxonomy): Bacteria > Pseudomonadota > Gammaproteobacteria > Xanthomonadales > Xanthomonadaceae > Xanthomonas > Xanthomonas pisi. The sequence goes on along the minus strand of NZ_JPLE01000015.1, from coordinate 36,494 downwards.
AAGCGCACATCGTTGCTGGCCACCACCGGCAGGCCGCGCACGCCGGCGGCATGCAGGGCGAACTGGTTGAAGCGTTCCTCGCCCTCGCGCCCGGTGCGGGTCAGCTCCAGGTGCAGGCCATCGCCGAACACGCGCTGCCAGTCGGCCAGCTGTTGCTCGGCCAGGTCGGCGCGACCCTCGGAAAACAGACGGCCCGCCAGGCTGTCGCGGCCGGCCAGGGCAAACAGGTTGGCGTGCCCGGCCTGCAGCCATTCCGGATGGATCGCCACGCCGCCTTCGGGGCGGTGGCCTTCCATCCAGGCGCGCGTCAGCAGCCGCGACAGGCTCAGATAGCCCTCGCGGTCGCGGCACAGCAGGGTCATGCGCCAGGGCGTCATGTCCGGGGTGGCGATCATCACGTCGGCGCCGGCGATCGGCTTGATGCCGACGCCTTCGGCCGCCTTGTAGAACTTGACCAGCGCGAACAGGTTATTGAGGTCGGTGACAGCCAGGGAAGGCATGTCGAGCTCGACCGCCCGGCTCAGCAGGTTGGCCTGCTTGGCCTTTTTCGGGTCAGCCTGATCCGGTTTCTCGGGCACGCGGATAGTGGAATCCGCCAACGAGAACTCGGTGTGGACGTGCAGATGGACGAAACGGGAAGTGGACATGCGAGACCGGAATAATGCGCGGTCAGGGTACCGGCGGGGGCGGGGACGAACAAGGCTTGACAGGTGGCTGCCGGGGCTGGGGACTCGGGATCGGGAGCCGGGAAAACGCCCAGGATCGCTTGTCGGGGCGCGTTGGACAGCCGATCGGCGCCACTCCCGGCAGCGGCCGACCGATGCGGACAAGACACTGCGTGGCTTCGATGGCCTGTGCCAACGGCAGTCTGTGCGGCTGTTTCCGGCGCCTGGATCGACCACGACAGTCAGTCGCCCACTGGCCGAGCCCGTGGGCCCAGCGACAGGCAACGCGTCGCCGGTTGCCATGCCCAGGCTGCTTGGACCTTCTGCGTCTCAAAGCGGCGCGGCGAACTGCACGACCTGCAGCTGTTCCCCGTCTTCGGTCACCGGTACCGGGTTCCGGCCTTCCAGCGCCATCCGTACCGGCGCGAAGCTGCGGCGGTGCTGCGGGCACGGTCCGTGGCTGCGCAGCGCGGCCAGATGCACCGGCGTGGCGTAGCCCTTGTGCTGATCGAAGCGGTATTCCGGGTGCTGGACGTGCAGGGCGTGCATCAGCCGGTCGCGGGTGACCTTGGCCACGATCGAGGCGGCCATGATGGCGCGGTCCAGCGCATCGCCGCCGACCAAGGCCTCGGCCGGGCAGGGCAGGCCCTTGGGCACCCGGTTGCCGTCGATGCGCGCAAACCCGGCCACATGCGCCACGCCTTCCACCGCCCGCCGCATGCCGAGCATGGTGGCCTGGTAGATGTTGATGCGGTCGATCTCCTCGCTGTCGATCAACACCACCGACCACGCCAGCGCCCGCTCGACGATGCGCGCGTACAGCTGCTCGCGGCGCTGCGCGGTCAGTTGCTTGGAATCGTCCAGCCCGTTGATGCGCGGCTTGGCAGGATCGAACACCACTGCAGCGACCGCCACCGGCCCGGCGAGCGGACCGCGACCGGCTTCGTCGACACCGGCGATCAAACGCCGGGATTCGGCATTCGGGATTTGGGATTGGCCAAACAAGGGCGACTGGCGCGCCTCGGCGCTGGCGCTATCGGCTTGGGTGCCCGAAGCAATGATCTTCACGCTTTTGCCCCTGACGAATCCCCAATCCCCACTCCCGAATCCCGGCCCTCCAGCAGCCCGGCCACCGCATCGGCCGCACGCGCCGACGCATCGCGGCGCAGCTCGGCGTGCAGGGCGAGGTAGCGCGGTTGCAGGGCGGCGACCTTTTCCGGGTGTTTGAACCAGTCCAGCAGCGCCACGCATAGCCGCTCCGGGGTGCAGTCGTCCTGCATCAGCTCCGGGGCGAGGTCGTCGTTGGCCAGGATGTTGGGCAGCGCGTAGCGGTTGACCTTGAGCAGGCCCAGCGTCCTGACGATGCGGTAGGTCAGCGGCGCGACCTTGTAGCCGACCACCATCGGTCGCTTGACCAGCATCGCCTCCAGCGTGGCGGTACCCGACGCCAGCAGCACCACGTCGGCGGCCAGCATCGCGGTACGCGCCTGGCCGTCGAGCAGATGCGAGCGCATCACCGGCAACGAACTGCGCGATAGCTGCTCGGCCAGCAGTTGCTTGCAGCCCGGGTTGGCCGCGGGTACCAGCACATGCAGGTTGGGCAGGTGCTCGGAGACCAGCCAGGCGGCCTGGAAAAAGGTGTCGCCCAGCTTGCTGATCTCGCCGTGCCGGCTGCCCGGCAGCACCGCCAGCACGGTGCTGGAGGCGGAGATGCCCAGGGTCGCGCGGGCCGCCTCGCGGTCGGCCTTGTAGGCGATGTCGTCGGCCATCGGGTGGCCGACGAAGCGCGCGTCCACGCCGTGTCTGGCGTAGATCGGCGGCTCCATCGGAAACAGGCACAGCACCAGGTCGGCGCTGGCGCCGATCTTCTCGGCACGTTTTTCGCGCCATGCCCAGACCGACGGGCTGACGTAATGCACGGTGCGCACGCCGCGCTGCTTGAGCCAGCGCTCGACCGGCAGATTGAAATCCGGCGCATCGATGCCGATGAACACGTCCGGCTTCCACGCCAGCACCCGCTCGCGGAAGGCGCGGCGCAGCTTCAACAGCCGCGGCAGGTGCTGCAGCACTTCGGTCAGCCCCATCACCGCCAGCTCGCTGGCATCGAACCATGTCTGGCAGCCGGCACCGCGCATTGCATCGCCGCCGATACCCACGAATTCCGCATCGGGATAGCGCAGCCGCAACTGCGCAATCAGCCCGGCCCCCAGGATGTCGCCGGAGGCTTCGCCGGCGATCAGGGCGATGCGTGGGGCGCGGAGATTGGGGATTGGGGATTGGGGATTGGCTAGCGCGTCATGCACGACTTCGCCCGGTGTGGTGTGGACGCTTTGCATCCCCAATCCCGAATCCCGAATCCCGGCCGTCATCGCAACAACGGCCGTTCCGCCGCTTCGATGAACTCGAGCATGCCGCGGACATCGTCGCTGTCCTTGGCCTGTTCGGCCAGCTGCGCCTTGGCGTCTGCCAGCGGCAGGCCGGCGACGTACAGCGTGCGGTAGGCGCGCTTGATCGCGGTGATGCGTTCGGCATCGAAGCCGCGGCGCTTGAGGCCTTCGCTGTTGATGCCGCGCGGGCGGCCCAGCGACTCGCTGCCGACCATGGTGAACGGCGGCACGTCGCCGTTGGTCAGCGCGCCCATGCCCAGGAACGCGTGCGCGCCGATGCGGCAGAACTGATGCGCGCCGGCAAAGCCGCTGATGATCACGTAGTCGCCCACGGTGACGTGGCCGGCCAGGGTGGTGTTGTTGGAGAACACGCAGTGGTTGCCGACATGGCAGTCGTGCGCCACGTGCGTGTAGGCCAGCATCCAGTTGTCGTCGCCGACCACGGTGATGCCACCGCCGCCACCGGTGCCGCGGTTGATGGTGACGAATTCGCGGATCACGTTGCCGTGCCCGATCACCAGTTCGGTGCGCTCGCCGGCGTACTTCTTGTCCTGCGGTTCCCCGCCGATTGCGGCATGACCGATGAACCGGTTGTTGCGGCCGATCCGGGTCGGGCCGTGGATCGAGCAATGCGGCCCCACTTCGGTGCCGGCGCCGATCTGCACGTCGGCGCCGATCAGCGAAAACGCGCCAACGCGCACGTCGTCGGCCAGTTGCGCCGACGGGTCGATGACGGCGGTGGGATGAATCAAGGGTGCTTGATCACGCATCGTGTCTCACCTCCAAAACGGTTATTCCTTGGCGCCGGCGCACATGACTTCGGCGCTGGCCACGATTTCGCCGTTGACCTTGGCCTCGCCGTAATAGCATCCCATGTTGCGGATCAGGCGCTTCATCTGCACCTCCAGGATCAGCACATCGCCCGGCACCACCTGCTTGTTGAAGCGCGCGTTGTCGACCTTGACCATGTAGAACAGCTTGGACAGCGCATCGCGGCCCAGGCCGAGCTGGGTCATCACACCGCCGGCCTGCGCCAGCGCCTCGATGATCAGCACGCCCGGCATCACCGGACGGCTCGGGAAGTGCCCCTGGAAGAACGGCTCGTTGATGCTGACGTTCTTCTGCCCGACGATGCGCTTGGCTTCCAGATCCAGTTCGATGACCCGGTCGATCAGCAGGAACGGGTAGCGGTGCGGGATCAGCGTCTGGATCTGGTTGACGTCGATCGGCAGCTCGTAAACGGGGTGACTCATGCGTTCTCCTTGCCCACAGCCAGAATGCGCCTTGCCAGCGCATCGAGTTGTTTGAAGCGCGCGGCATTCTTGCGCCACGTGCGATTGTCGGTGAGAGGGGTGCCGGACGAATACTCGCCCGGCTCGTGGATGGAATTGCGCACCACCGACTTGCCGGTGATCACGACCTTGTCGCAGATCTCCAGGTGGCCGACCACACCGACGTGCCCGCCGAGCAGGCAATACCGGCCGATCTTGGCGCTGCCGGCAATGCCGGTGCAGCCGGCGATCGCGCTGTGCGCGCCGATCCGGCAGTTGTGGGCGATCTGCACCAGGTTGTCCACGCGCACGTCTTCTTCGAGCACGGTATCTTCCAGCGCACCACGGTCGATGCAGGTGTTGGCGCCGATCTCGCAATCGTCGCCGATCACCACGCCGCCCAGCTGCGGCACCTTGATCCAGTGGCCGGCATCCATCGCCAGGCCGAAGCCATCGGCGCCGATCACCGCGCCGGGATGGATCCGCACGCGCTTGCCCAGCCGCACGCGGGTGACCAGGGTGACGCGGGCGATCAGCTCGCTGCCGTCGTCCACCACGCAGTCTTCGCCGATGATGCTGCCGGTGCCGATGATGCAGCCATCGCCCACGCGGCTGCGCGCACCGATGCTGACGAACGGCCCGACATGCGCACCGGGCGACACCTGCGCGCTGGGGTCGATCACCGCCAGGGGATGAATGCCGGGCTCGCGGACCGGCGCCACGTCGAACAACGCGGCGATCTTGGCGAATGCGGTGTACGGGTCCTTGGCAACCAGCACGGTGCCGTGCGCCGCCTCAGCGTCATCGGCGCGTACCACCACCACCGCCGCTTGCGTGTCGGCAAGCTGCGGCCGGTAGCGCGGGTTGGACAGGAAGCTCAGCTGGCCCGCACCGGCATGCGCCAGCGTCGCCACCCCGGTGACTTCGGTTGCGCCGTCGCCGACGACGGTCAGACCAAATTGTTCGGCAATCGCAGTAGCGGTCAGGGCCATCAGGTGAACCTCGCGTAAACAGTAAGTGGCTGTTTTTACGGAAAAAAAACATAGCCAAGAATCCGCTAAACAGTCAGGCGTATCTGTTGCCTGGCCGCAACCGAGCGGCTAACCCAGGAAGAAGCATATGAAAACTCTCCTCTCCATGTTCGCCGGCATCGTCCTGCTTGGCGCAGTCAGCAGCGCCTCGGCCGACGACTTCGCGCAGCAGCAGGCCGACGCTAAGAGCTTCTGGGACCAGCAGGTCCAGTGTGTCGATCCGTCCGATTGGAGCGGTACGGCGAGCTGCCTGAGCACGCTGTTCCAGAGCTACTTCTGAACCTGTAACGCCTCAGGTACGACAGATAAACAATGGCGGCCCGATCGATCGGGCCGCCATTGTTTTGCGTGCGTCTTAGAACTGGCCGCCGAAGGTGAACTGCAGGCGTTCGATCTCGTCGTTGTCTTCCTTCTTCAGCGGGAACGCGTAGCTGATCGAGATGGGGCCGACCGGGGCGCGCCACAACAGCGCCACACCGGTGGAGGCGCGCAGCTCGTTGGCCTTGAAGTTGTCCACGCCGTCGTAGACGTTACCGAAGTCGAAGAACGCCGACACGCGCGCCGACGGGCTGTCGAACAGCTTGGGGAAATACATTTCCACCGAACCGACGGTCTTGAACGAACCACCCAGCGGCTGGCCGCGGTTGAAGCCGTTGATCGGCTCCGAACGCGGGCCTAGGGTGTTGTCTTCGAAGCCGCGCACCGAGTTGGTACCGCCGGCGTAGAAGTTCTCGTAGAACGGCAGGCCGGTGGCGGTGATGGTGCGCGAGGTGCCGTTGGGACTGGTGACCACGCGGGTGCTGTCGTTGCCGTAGCTGTCGCCGTAACCCAGCTCGAAGCGCGTGTTCAACACCAGCGCCGGGATGATCGGCCAGTAGTTGGAGATCTGGTAGTTGAGCTTGTAGTACTCGACGGTCGAGCCGGGCAGGGTGGTTTCCAGGCCGACGCGCTGGTACATGCCGCGGGTCGGCATGAAGAAGTCGTTGCGGGTATCGCGCGCCCAACCCAGCTCGCTGCGCCAGGCATGGAAGGTGCGCGTGCCGATCGCATCGATGTAGTCGACGATCGCCTGCGGCGTGGTGCCCGGGAAGGTGGTGATCTGGTTGCTGTCGATGCCCACCATTGCCGAGACAGTGTCGTTCTCGGTGATCGGCACGCCGAACACCACCTGCGCCGAGCCGTTCTTGCTGTTGAACTGCGCGGTGTTGAAGTCCGAGTAATCCAGCGAACGCCACGACAGGTTGTAGCCCAGCGACACGCCGTCGTCGGTAAAGAACGGGTTGGTATAGGAGAACGCGTAACGCTGCTGGAAGGTGCTGCGCGAGGCTTCCACCGCCACCCGGTTACCGCCGCCCAGGAAGTTGTTCTGCGACAACTGCACCGAGGTGGTCACACCGAAGCTTTGCGAATAACCCAGACCGAACACGAAGCTGCCGGAGGTGGTTTCCTTGACGTCGTAGATCACGTCGACCTGGTCGTTGCTGCCAGGCACCGCCGGAGTCTCCACGTTCACCGACTCGAAATAGCCCAGACGCTGCAGGCGGATCTTGGAACGGTCGATCGCCGCCTGCGAGTACCAGGTGTTTTCGAACTGGCGCATTTCGCGGCGCAAGACCTCGTCGGAGGTGCGGCTGTTGCCCTTGTAGAGGATGCGGCGCACGGTCACGCGCGGGCCCGGCACCACCTGCAGGTTCACCGCAACGGTGCGGTCCTCGCGGTTGGGGGTTGGAATCGGGTTGACCTTGGCGAATGCGTAACCGACGTTGCTCAGCGTGTTGGTGATCGCATCGGAGGTGTACTCCAGCAGCGCGCGCGAGAAGATGTCGCCGGCCTTGGGAATCACCAGGCGCTCGATGTCGGCCTGCGGCAGCACGGTGTCGCCGGTGACCTTGATCTCGGAAATCTTGTACTGCTCGCCCTCGGTGACGCCGGCGCTGACGAACATGTCGCGCTTGTCGGGGCTGATCGAGACCTGGGTGGAGTCGATGCTGAAATCGACATAGCCGCGGTCCAGGTACCACGAGTTGAGCTTCTCCAGGTCGCCGGACATCTTTTCCTTGGAGTACTGGTCGTCGCGGCGATACCACGAGGCCCAGTTGTGCTCCTTGGACTCCCAGTTCTCCAGGATGTCCTCGTTGGCGAACTTCTCGGTGCCGATCAGGTTGACGTGGCGGATCTTGGCCGCCTTGCCTTCCTTGATCGCGATGGCCACGTCGACGCGGTTGCGGTCCAGCGGGCTCACCGTCGGGGTGATCTCGACGTTGTACTTGCCGCGGTTGTTGTACTGGCGGGTCAGTTCCTGGGTCACGCGGTCCAGGCTCAGGCGATCGAAGGTGCCACCCTCGGTCAGGCCGATGTCGCCCAGGCCCTTGAGCAGTTCCTCGGACTTGATGTCCTTGTTGCCGGTCACGGTGAGCTTGTTGATCGCCGGGCGTTCCTTGACCGTGATCACCAGGATGTTGCCCTGGCGGTCCAGCTGCACGTCCTCGAAGAAACCGGTGCGGTACAGCGCCCGGATCGAGTCGGCCACCTTGGCGTCGTCCACGGTGTCGCCGCGGTTCACCGGCAGATACGTGAACACGGTGCCGGAAGCGATGCGCTGCAGGCCGTCGACGCGGATGTCGCTGGCAACGAACGGCTCTGCGGCCAGGGCAACGGCTGGCAGGCTGAGGCCGGCGGCAAGAGCGAGGGCAAGCAGGCGGCGAGTGGGAAGACGCGTCATGTCACATCCGGTTGGAGTCGATTTCGGGTGTTGCTGGGTGCCGGCGTATGACGACGACAACAGGCGGAAAGAGTGGAGCAGTTTCATCGTGGAACCAGGCCGAGGATGTCGTTGTAGAACGCCAGTCCCATCAACCCGGCCAGGACTGCCAGGCCGACATATTGCCCGGCAATCATGGCCCGTTCGCTGATCGGGCTGCCCTTGACCAACTCGATAAGGTAATACAGCAGATGCCCACCGTCCAAGATCGGGATGGGCATCAGGTTGATGATCGCCAGGCTGAGCGACAGCAATCCCAGGAAATACAGGAACCAGTCGAGCCCGCGTTCGGCGGAGGCATTGGCGGCACGCGCAATGGTGACCGGGCCGGAAATGTTCTTGACCGAGGCCTGGCCGGTCAGCATGCGCTTCATCATGCCCAGCGAATCGGCGGTCATCTTGCCGGTTTCGCGGATCGCCGCAGGCACCGCCGCGAAGATGCCGTACTGCTGGCGGCTGTCGTATTGCGGCGCCGGTGCGGCGGCGGGGCGGACCCCGATCATCCACTGGCCCTGCGGCGATCTGCGCGGTGCGATTTCCAGCGCCAGGCGGTCTTCGCCGCGCGCCACTTCGATCATGCCCGGCCCGCCGTGCGCGCCCAGCGCCTGCACCTGCGGAATGATGTCGTCGGCCGAGCGGATCGGCTGGCCATCGATGGCCACGATGCGATCGCCCGGCTTGAGCAGGCCATCGGACACCGAACCGGGCACCACTTCGGCGATCACCGGTGGCTGCAACATGAACTGCCAGCCGATGCCGGCCAGGGATGCCACGCGGCGCTCGTCGAAACCGACCGGCAGCTGCGAAAGACGCAGGGTGTGTTCGCGGTTGCCGCCACCCTCGGCGGCGGTGAGCACCTGGATGTCGCGCTTGTCCATGGCCGCGGTGGTGAGCTGCATGCTGGCATCGCTCCAGCTGCTCACGCTGCGTCCGTCGATGCGCACGATGCGCTCGCCCGGTGTCAGCCCGGCTTCGGCGGCCAGGCCGTCGGCGCGGCCGACGGTGGCCGAATAATCCTGCTTGCCGACCACGAACATCGCCCACAGCATCGCCATGCACAGCAACAGGTTGGCGATCGGGCCGGCCGCGACGATGGCGATGCGCTGCCACACCGTCTTGCGATTGAACGCTTGGTCCTGCTCGGCCGGGTGCACGTCGCCTTCGCGCTCGTCGAGCATCTTGACGTAACCGCCCAGCGGGATCGCGGCTACCACGAACTCGGTGCCGTGGCGGTCGCGGCGCATCCACAACGGCCCGCCGAAGCCCACCGAAAAACGCAGCACCTTGACGCCGCAGCGGCGCGCGACCCAGAAGTGTCCGAATTCGTGGAACGTCACCAACAGACCCAGGCTGACGATCATCCACCAGACCGAACCGATGAAATCACCCATGGATGCAACTCGGCTGCGTGGATCGATCAGGCATGAAGGGCGTGGTTGGCGAGGGCGCGTTCGGTGGTTTGCCGGGCTTGCGCGTCGGCAAAAAGCAGGGTGTCGAGGGAGTCGGCATTGTGCCGTGGGAGCGTTGTCAGCGTGTGTTCGACCAACGCAGGGATCGCTAGGAAACCTATTTGGCCCTGAAGAAACGCTGAAACAGCCACTTCGTTGGCCGCGTTCAGGATCGCCGGCGCGGTGCCGCCGGCGCGCAAGGCCTCCCAGGCCAGGCGCAGGCAGGGGAATGCGGCGGTATCGGGCGCCTCGAAATCCAGCCGGCCCTGTTGCAGCAGATCCAGGCCCGCCACCCCCGATTCGACCCGCTCCGGCCATGCCAGGCCCACCGCCAGGGTGGTGCGCATGTCCGGCAGGCCGAGCTGGGCCAGGGTTGAGCCGTCGACGAATTCCACCAGCGAATGCACCAGGCTTTGCGGATGCACCAGTACGTCGATCTGCTCGCCGGGCAAGCCGAACAGGTGGTGCGCCTCGATGACTTCCAGGCCCTTGTTCATCAAGGTGGCCGAGTCCACCGAGATCTTCGGGCCCATCGACCACTTCGGGTGCGCAACCGCCTGCGCCGGCGTCACTGCCGACAGCGCGCTGCGATCCCAGCCACGGAAGGGGCCGCCTGACGCGGTCAGGATCACCCGGCGCACGCCGCGACTGGCGTCGCAGGAACGCAGGCACTGGAAGATCGCGCTGTGTTCGCTGTCGATCGGGATGATGTCCGCGCCGGCGGACGCCGCAGTCCGGGTCAGCAGCTCGCCGGCCAGCACCAACGATTCCTTGTTGGCCAGCAGCAGGCGCTTGCCGGCGCGCGCGGCGGCCAGCGTGGAGGGCAAGCCAGCCGCTCCCACGATCGCGGCCACCACGGTATCGCAGGCATCGCTGCCGGCCAGCGCATCCAGCGCCGCCGTCCCGGCATGCGCCTGGGTGGCCAGGCCGGCCGCACGCAGCCCGTCGCGCAGGGCCGGGTACAGGGTCTCGTCGGCAATCACCGCGTGCGCGGGGCGATGCGTGGCGCACAGCGCCAGCAGCGCATCCACCTGGCTGCCCGCAGACAGCACGCTGGCGCGCAGCCGCTGCGGATGGCGGGCGATCACGTCCAATGCCGACGTGCCGATCGAGCCGGTCGCGCCGAACACGGCGACCTGGCGGGGAGAAGAGCCAGCCATGCTTAGAATCCGAGAATTTCCTTGCCGAGTGCGAACACCGGCAGAGCGGCGAGCACGCCATCGATGCGATCCAGGACGCCGCCGTGCCCGGGAATGACCGTGCCCGAATCCTTGGCGCCGGCATGGCGCTTGAGCAGGCTCTCGAACAGGTCGCCGAGCACCGACGCCAGCACCGCCACCGCTGCGACCAGGACCAGCTGCGGCACATGCGCCAGGGTCAGTCCGGCCAGCCAGCCGAAGGCGCAGGCCACTGCGATACCGGCGACCATCCCGCCGAGCAGGCCTTCGATGGTCTTGTTCGGGCTGATGCGCGGCGCCAGCTTGTGCTTGCCGAACGCGCGCCCGGCGAAATACGCCCCCGAGTCGGCCGCCCAGACCATGGTCAGCGCGGTCAGCAGCCACAGGTTGCCCTTGTCCGGGTTGGCATGCAGCAGCACCAGCGCGGCCCAGGCCGGAAGCACTGCCAGCGTGCCGGCAGCGAGCTTGAGCGCGCGCGCCTGGCCGTTGCCATGATCGGCGCCGAAGGTGAAAAAGCGCAGCCACAGCAGCGCCAGCACCCACCAGACCACCCCCACCAGGGCGGCGATCTGGAACAGCACCATGGAGCCGGCCGACGCCCACACCATCAACACCATCAGCAGCAGGTTGAGCATCAGCAGCACGGTGCGCGGCAGGCTGTCGTCGATGCCGGAGAGCTTGAGCCACTCCCACAGACCGGTCAGGAACAGGATCGCCGCCAGCGCTGCCAGCCACTGGGTGGGCAGCAGCACGATCGCGCAGATGGCGAGCGGCGCCATGATCAGCGCGGCAATCACGCGGGTCTTGGTCATGCGGAGGACGTCTCCGTCGCCTTGTCGGCGATCTGGGCACTGGTCAGGCCAAACCGGCGTTCGCGCCCGGCATAGTCGTCCAGCGCCTGCTGCAGCACGCCGGCATCGAACTCCGGCCACAGGGTTTCGGTGAACCACAGCTCGGTATAGGCCAGCTGCCACAACAGGAAATTGCTGATGCGGGTATCGCCACCGGTACGGATGAACAGATCCGGCGCCGGCAGGTCCGACAGTGCGACCCGGCTGGACAGCAGGGCCTCGTCGATCTGGTGCGGTTGCAGGCGTCCGGCCGCCACCTCTTCGGCCAGCGCACGCGCGGCCAGCGCGATGTCCTGACGGCCGCCGTAGCTGGCCGCGATGCTGAGCACCAGGCGCGTGTTGCCGGCAGTGGTGCGCTCGGCAGCGGCCATGCGTTCGCGCAGCGGTGCGGCGAAGCGGCTGCGTTCGCCGATAAAGCGCACCTGCACCCCGCGCCGTTGCAGTTCTTCGACCTCGCGGTCCAGCGCATGCAGGAACAGCTTCATCAGCGCATCGACTTCCTCCTGCGGGCGGCCCCAGTTTTCACTGGAAAACGCGAACAGGGTGAGCGCCGATACGCCTTTTTCCAGGCAGAAATCGATGGTGCGATTGACCGCCCGCGCACCGGCGCGATGGCCGATCATGCGCGGACGTCGCCGACGCTGCGCCCAACGCCCGTTGCCATCCATGATGATGGCAATGTGGCGCGGTATCGCGTCGGTAGAAGGGACTGGATGCATGGCAGGAGATGCCACGATCAGACCGTCATCAATTCCTGTTCCTTGCCCTTGACGACCTCATCCACATCCTTGATGGCCTTGTCGGTCAACTTCTGGATGTCGTCTTCGGCGCTGCGGGCTTCGTCTTCGGTGACCTTCTTGTCTTTCAGCAGATCCTTGACCTGCTGATTGGCATCGCGGCGGATGTTGCGGATGGCCACCTTGCTGTCTTCGCCTTCGCCATGCACGGACTTGCTGAGCTCCTTGCGGCGCTCCTCGGTCAGCGGCGGCAGGTTCAGACGGATCACCGTGCCCACCACGGTCGGGGTCAGGCCCAGATCCGAGGCGTACAGGGCTTTTTCCACGTCCTTGATCATGCCCTTGTCGAACAGGCTGATCACCAGCGAGCGGCCTTCGGAGACGCTGATGCTGGCAACCTGATTGAGGGGGGTGTCGGTACCGTAGGCCTTGACCTTGATGCCGTCCAGCAGCGCCGGCGAAGCGCGGCCGGTACGCACGGTGGTCAATGAATGGCGCAGAGCATCGATGCTCTTGGTCATGCGCGTGAGCGCGTCTTGTTTGATCTGGTTGAGCATCGCCGGAATCCGTGTGGAGCTGAATCCGGGGATTATAGCCGGGACTGGGGTTTCACGACTCGCAGGTCGTCAGGACCCGCGCGGCCGGTTCACTTGCCGCCGCCGCTTGCCGCTGGAGGCGCTCGACGGACAGGCGTCAACGCAGGCGTCAGTACTGCGCTTTAACGAATCCCCAATCCCGATTCCCGCCCTCAGCTCCGGCCCTGCACCAGGGTGCCGATCTGCTCTCCACGCAGGATGCGCAGCAGCACGCCGGGCTCGCTCATGCCGAAGATGCGCAGCGGCAGGTCGCTGTCGCGCGCCAGTGCGAAAGCGGCGGTATCCATCACTTCCAGGCCCTGCATGATGACTTCGTCGTAGGTCAGGCTGTCGTAGCGCACCGCGTCGGTGTGCTTCTTCGGGTCCTTGTCGTACACGCCATCGACCTTGGTTGCCTTGAGCAGCAGGTCGGCACCGATTTCGATCGCGCGCAGCGCCGCGCCCGAGTCGGTGGTGAAGAACGGATTGCCGGTACCGGCGGCGAAGATCGCGATGCGGCCCTTTTCCAGGTGGCGCATGGCGCGGCGGCGGATGAAATCCTCGCAGACGTCGTTGATCTTGATCGCGCTCATCACGCGCACCTTGGCGCCGAGCTTTTCCAGTGCGTCCTGCATGGCCAGCGCATTGATCACGGTGGCCAGCATGCCCATGTGGTCGCCGGTGACGCGGTCCATGCCGCTGGCAGCCAGGCCGGCGCCGCGGAAGATGTTGCCGCCACCGATCACCAGCGCGACCTGCGCGCCGGCCTGCTGGGCTTCGATCACTTCATGGGCAAGGCGGTTGATGACCTTGGGGTCGATGCCGTAATCCCCGTCTCCCATCAGCGCCTCCCCGGAAAGTTTGAGAAGAATGCGGCGATAGGAAAGTTCGGACATGGGGGAGACCTCGGGGGTGGGGGACGGCAAACGCCGGCAATTCTAGCGGAAGCCTGCCACCGGGCGTGGTAAAAATTCCTTTGTCGGCATCGACGTGACGGCTTGCTCAGTGTGCCCGCAGGTTCGGCGGCGTCGAGACATCGGTCGCATCGTAGGCGGTGACGCGGTTGCGGCCGCGATGCTTGGAGCGGTACAGCGTGCTGTCGGCCGCCTGCAACAGATGCTCGATGCTTTCGAACTGGCGCTCGACCCCGCCATGCGTGGCCAGGCCGGCGGAGAAGGTGATGTGCAGCGGGCCGCCCTGCAATTGCGCCATCGGCGTGCGCGCGGTCTCGGCAAGGATGCGCTCGATCACCATCAATGCCGCGTCGGCAGGCGTGTTGGGCAGGATCACCAGGAATTCTTCGCCGCCATAGCGCGCCACCAGGTCGCTGGTACGCACCATGCGCTGCAGCGTCTGCGCGAAGTTGCGCAACACCTCGTCGCCGACCAGATGGCCGTGCGCATCGTTGACGCGCTTGAAGTCGTCCAGATCGATGAAGGCGATCGACAGCGGCCAGCCCTGTCGCGATGCCAGTTCGAATTCATGCGCCAATGCGGTGCCGAGCTGATGCCGGTTGAACACGCCGGTCAGCGCATCGCGGCTGGCCTGTTCGGCCAGATGACGCATGCGGTTTTCCGATTCGTCGGCGTGTCGGCGCGCTTCGGCCACATCCTGCAGTTCGCGCAGGCTGCGCAGCATCGCCAGCTCGCGCGCCTGTTCGAAGATCAGCTGGATGTGCTCGGGTTGCGGCACGCGGATATCGAACAGCGCTTCGAGCTCGGGCAGCGATTCGGCGATGCGTTCGATCACTTTTTCGAAGCGTTCGGCATCCAGTTCCAGCACGTCCTGCGCCTGGCGCTGCGCATGCTCGGTCGCGGTGACGGCGCTGGCGGAGAGCCAGATGTCGGCCAGGTGCCCGGACAGCGCCACGCAGGCCATGAACGGCTCCAGCCCTGCCGGCTCCTCTTCGCTCTGCGCGATCGCATTCTGCAGGTAGTGCGGCAACTGCCACTGGTGCGCAAGCCAGGCGCCGATCTCGGCGTGGGTGGCGCCCAGGTGCTGGCGCTCGGCATCCAGCAGCGATGCGTTGTCGGGCGCCTGTTCCAGCAATGGGGCGTACAGCGCGGGTGCGCCTTGCAGCAGCGCCAGCTTGCCGATGTCCTGCAGCAGGCCGGCCAGCATCAATTCTTCGGGTTTGCGGATCCCGTAGGCCTGGCCCAGGATGCGGCTTGCCAGGGCGCACAGGCCGGCGCGACGCCAGATGCGCTCATGCAACGGATGCGCGGTGAAGGTGCTGCGCACGCCGTGCACCATCGAAAATCCCAGCGCCAGGCTCAGGGTCGCATTGAGGCCGAGCATGGTCAGCGCCTGGCCCAGGTTGTCGACGCGGCGGCGACTGGCGTACAGCGGCGAGTTGGCCACGCGCAGCATGCGTGCGCTCAGGGCCATGTCCATGCCGATGACCTTCGCGGTGGTGGTCATGTCCACATCCGGGTCCTGCGCCAGTTCGATGATGCGCAGCGCGACGCCCGGAGGCGAGGGCGGGTTACGGCAGTAGTGCAGGGCGGCCTGGAGATCTGGTTGCATGAGTCATCGCCAACAGTGAACACAAGCATACAGCTGCGTTCGGTGAGTTTGAGCACGCCACGGCTCGCAGTCGCCGCGCTGGGATGCAGGCGCGGCGGGTTCCGAGAGTGTGGTTGGCATCCAGGTTTAGCGGCAACTTCGACGACATCTATAGCGTCGAGGCCGGCTGAAGCGGCGACGGATGTGTGCGCTTCAGTTTGCTGCGCTTGCATGCAGCACGCGGTGGCGGGCCAAAAAAAAAGCCGCGGCATGGCCGCGGCTTTCTTCACGCTGTGGCGTAGATCAGGCCAGGCCGGCCTGCTTCATCACTTCGGCGGCGTAGTCTTCCACCACCTTCTCGATGCCTTCGCCAACGGCCAGGCGCTGGAAGCCGATCACCTCGGCGCCAGCGGCCTTGACGGCCTGCTCGACGGTCTGATCGGTGTTCAGCACGTACGGCTGGCCGTACAGCGTCACTTCGTTGACGATCTTGCTGATCTTGCCGCTGATGATCTTTTCCAGGATTTCGGCCGGCTTGGACTTGTCCTTCTCGGACATCTTGGCCAGTTCGATTTCCTTTTCCTTGGCGACAAACTCGGCCGGGACGTCGGATGCCTTGACGTGCGGCGGGTTCATGGCAGCGATGTGCATCGCAATGCCGCGCGCCAGTTCGATGTCGCCGCCCTTCAGCTCGACCAGCACGCCGATGCGGCCGCCGTGCACATAGGCTGCGACGTTGTTGGCGCTGTCGACACGGACCAGGCGACGCACCTGCAGGTTCTCGCCGACCTTGGCGATGACCGCAGCGCGACGCTCTTCGATGGTCTCGCCGCTGTCCAGCTTGACGCTCTTCAGCGCATCGGCATCGGCGACGTCGGAGCTCAGTGCGGCATTGGCGACGACTTCGGTGAAGGCCAGGAAGTTCTCGTCCTTGGCCACGAAGTCGGTCTCGGAATTGACTTCGACCAGCACGGCCTTGCCGCCGGCCTGTGCGGTGGCGATGCGGCCTTCGGCAGCAACGCGGTCAGCCTTCTTGTCGGCCTTGGCCAGGCCCGACTTGCGCAGCCACTCGGCCGCAGCGTCGATGTCGCCAGCGTTTTCGACGAGTGCCTTCTTGCACTCCATCATGCCGGCGCCGGTGCGCTCGCGCAGTTCCTTGACCAGGGAAGCAGTGATTTCCATGGAATTACCTCGTATGGACGAATGCGTACGGCGGAAGTGTTCCGCCAGTGAGGAGGCGGTGCAGCGTGCGCGCCGTCTCCGTAAGAATTTTTGGTGGCCTCAGCGACGGGGCGCGATGGGCCCGCCGGGGCTGCGGCCGCCCAGCATGGAGCGGCCGCATTGCATGCCGATTACTCGGCAGCCGGTGCTGCAGGTGCGTCGGCCTTCTTGTCGGCCTTCTTGGCCGGAGCGCGACGGCCCTTGCCTTCGTCGCCGGCTTCGGCCGAGAACTCTTCTTCGCGAACCGACGCCGAGTTCGGCGCAGCAGCCTTGCCTTCCAGCACGGCATCGGCGGCGGCACGTGCGTACAGCTGCACGGCGCGGATGGCGTCGTCGTTACCCGGGATGGCGTAGTCGACCAGGGCCGGATCGTAGTTGGTGTCGACCACGGCGATCACCGGGATGCCGAGCTTCTTGGCTTCCTTGATGGCGATGTCTTCATGGCCGATGTCGATCACGAAGATCGCGTCGGGCAGGCGGTTCATTTCCTTGATGCCGCCCAGCGATGCGTCCAGCTTCTCGCGCTCGCGACGCAGGCCCAGCACTTCGTGCTTGACCAGCTTTTCGAAGGTGCCGTCGGTTTCGGCGGCTTCCAGTTCCTTCAGGCGGGCAACCGACTGCTTGACGGTACGGAAGTTGGTCAGCGTGCCGCCCAGCCAGCGCTGGGTCATGAACGGCATGTTGCAACGCTCGGCTTCTTCCTTGATCGACTCGCGCGCGCTGCGCTTGGTGCCCAGGAACAGCACGGTACCGCGCTTCTGCGCGATCGAGGAGAGGAAGTTCATCGCGTCGTTGAAGAGCGGAACGGTCTTCTCGAGGTTGATGATGTGGATCTTGCCGCGCGCGCCGAAGATGTACGGCGCCATCTTGGGGTTCCAGTAGCGGGTCTGGTGGCCGAAATGGACGCCGGCTTCCAGCATCTGACGCATGGTGACCTGAGGCATTGAAAAAACTCCTGATAGCGGAATCGCCGTGCGCGGCTTGTTGTTGAAAAGTCCGCACATGGATGTGCGGGCTGTTGCGAGGGACTCGCATCAAAACGCACAAGATTCCGGGGTTGGGCTTCCCTGTTGCCTCCGCGACGAACCCTGTGTGAGGGCACCCCGGCACGGATGGCGGCAGCAGGTGTGGATTCGTCGGTGACGTCCGACGTGGACGACGCAATGCGGCAGAGACGCAAAACAGCCGGCGGAGTATAGCCGGCTGGTGGGGTGTATGCAATCTGCATTGCCGGCGGCGGCGCTGCGGGCTGGCTGGCGCCGAACTCAGGGCTGCAGGGCGAGGGTGGTTTCGGTATCGCTGTTGACGCGGGCCACGAAGCGGCCCAGACCGGCCGATAGCGTCGCCGGCAGCAGCCATTGCCGGGTCTGGCCGGGCAGCACATAGCCGGCCAGATCGTTGCCGATGCTGTGGCGGGTCCCGCCGGCGTCGATGAAGGCCAGGTCGGCCAGGCGGGCGTGGTGCACGCCGGCATTGTAGATGCGCAAGCTGCGGCCGCCGCCCTGGCCGGACAGCGTCGCCTGCAACTGCGGATGCGGCTCGCCCGGCTCGCTCGGCATCGCGAACACTGGCGTGGAGTAGCGCAGCAGCTCGGTTTCATCGCCGATCGCATGCTGGGTCACCACCAGCCGATAGCTGTCTTCGATCCTGGCCGGGCTGGGGCCGAGGCGGATGACCCGCAACAGCTGGCGGCCTTGCGAGGGGATTTCGAACTGGCTGGGGCTGACGGTGGCGCCGGTGGCCGGCTCCAGTAGTTCGCGCCCGCCTTCCTGACGCCAGCGGTAGAGCTTGGCGTCGGCGCGCCAGGGTTGCGCGGCCTGGTTGTAAAGCCACACGGCCGCCTGGTTGCTGTCGGCCGGGATGTGGGCGGTGGTCGGGGCGATGGCGATCTCGGCAGCGCCGGCGTGGCCGCTGGCAGCCATGCATAGCAGGCCCAGGATCGGCCAGCTCCAGCGCGGGCGGGCGGCGGCCATGCTCAGAATGCGATGGTGGTGATGCGCGTCGCACCGCTGGGCGCAGGCCCTGCAAGTGCGCTGGCGTCCTGGCCGGTGCTGGTGGTCGATGGGGTGTCGATCGTGCGCGACGGTTGTGCAACCGCGACCGGCGTGCCGCGCGAGCAGCTGGCGCGCGGCGGGCTGGTGCGCAGTTCGCAACCGCTGAGCAGCCGCAGGCCGATATGCAGGCTGGAGTTGTCCGGGCCGCGGTTGTTGGACGCAGTGGCCGCAGCGGCACTGCAAGCGAGGGCGACCAGCGTGAAGCACTTCAGGAAGGTGACCGGCGTCATGAAGGCAATCGGTTGCATTGGAGACGCTACAGATAGCGACGCCCCCGATGCGAACTTAATTAACGCTCAGTAAGTGATCGAGACGGTCACCGTATCGGTGTAGGCGCCGGCGATGGGGAGCTGCGGCGCCGGCGCACGGCCGTAGACCGTGACCGTCTGCGCCACGCCGTTGCCGGTGCCGGCGAGGGTATCGACCCCGATCGTGGTGCCCCAGCGGCTGCTGCGGCCTGGGTCCTTGTAGAGCTCGTAGCTGATGAAGTTGGCGCTGCTGGCATGG
The DNA here is from genome assembly GCF_001010415.1 of Xanthomonas pisi DSM 18956. Lineage (GTDB taxonomy): Bacteria > Pseudomonadota > Gammaproteobacteria > Xanthomonadales > Xanthomonadaceae > Xanthomonas > Xanthomonas pisi. The sequence goes on along the minus strand of NZ_JPLE01000015.1, from coordinate 17,303 downwards.
CGCATGCGGCGGGTGCTGCCGCTGGCATTGCTACCGACATCCAGGCCGATGTTCCAGGCGGTGCGGTTGGTGCAGGCCAGGCTGATGGTCGAGCTGCGGTCGATCTGGGTATCGATGCTGCCGGCGATGCTGCCGAAATCCAGATCGGTGGTGACATAGGTATTGCAGCGCGCCGGCACATTGGCCGAGGCGGTGAACGGAAAGGCGTTGCTTGCGGTCTTGGCGCCACTGCCGCCGGTGTTGCAGTCGGCAGGCTGCTGGATGCCGCCGATGATGCTTTCGTTATAGGCGTAGCGCACCACGGCGTCGGCGCCGCCGAAGGTGCTGGTGTGGTTGCCCACCGACAGCGTCTGGCTGCCCGGGATGCGCCCGTACAAGGTGACGGTGGTGGTCTGCGAGCCGCCGGTGATGACCGGCACCCCGTAGGCAAAGGTCAGCACCACCGGCGATGGCGCGGCCGAGCCTGCCGCGCCCCAGATCTGGGTGCGTGCCGGGTCGCTGTAGATCTGGTAGCCCAGGCTGTCGCCGGTGCCATTGTTCATGCGGCGCGGCGTGTAGACGCCGGCACTGGCGCTGCCCGGGCCAAGGTCCAGGCAGAGCGTCACGCGTGCGTTGCCCAGCACGCTGAGTGCGGCGGTGGCGCAGGACACGTTGAAACTTGCGACCGCATCGGTGGCGCCGTTGGCAGCCACGTTGCCGAAGATCAGTGGCGTCCCCAACGTCACCGTGCAGGTGGTGTCGGCGTGCGCCGGCGGGCTGGGCGTCAGCCAGAGCAGTGCAACGCTCAGCGCAAGCAAGACACGCCAGAGCGCATGCACGCTCACGGTGCCGGCTCCACGGTGCAGCGCAACGGGCCGACCCGCGGAATGCGGCCGGCGTCGGCCGGATACGCGAACTGCGCCACGCAGTGGCCTTCCGGCAACTCCACCAGGATGCGGTTGTCGTTCTGCAGATTGTCCAGATAGGTTTCGCCGTCGTAGCCGACCACCACGCGTTCGGCATCGCCCTGGCGCTGCGCCACGCTGCCCACCGGCAGCGGCGCGCCGTTTGCGTCGTGCAGGACGATCAGGGCAGCCCGCACGCGGGTGATGCCGAAGCGCACCGCCACTCCGGATTGCTGACGCGGCGTCACCGTGGTGTCGACGCGATCCACGCGAAGGTCCGCCGGCAGGCTCAGCGTGTCGATCGATAACTGATTGCGCTGCCACGATTGCAATGGGGTCACCAGCAAGGTGCCGCGCGCGTCGGTGACCCCGATCAGGCGGTTCTCCAGCCGGACCGGAATACCGGCCTGGCCGTCGGTGGACACCACCGCGAACGCGTCCTGGACGTCGCGTGCGGCAAAGCCGCGGCCGTCCATCCACACCAGGCTGCCGCTGGCGCTGGCATAGCCGAAATGGTCGCCGTCCTGGGTGGCCGCGCCGAAGTTGTAGCGGCCGACGCGATTCAACCAGCCAAGCTCGGCCAGCCCGCCGCTGGCATCGTCGCCACTGCGTGCCTGTACGCGCCAGCCGATGCCGCCCAGGTCGCCGTCGCCGGGTAGCGGCTGGCTGACATCGGCCACGAATCCGGTGCGATTGCCGTTGCGCTGCATCGAGGCGCTGGCCTGGCGTAACTCGCCGAAGGTGGTGGACAGCGACAGATACAGGCTGCGATCGCTGCCGATGTCCAGGTTCTGGTTGCCGGACAGGTTGGCGGCCCAGTTGCGCCCGAAACTGCGCGACCAGAACACGCTGGCGTAGCGCGAGGTATCGCCTTGCGGATAGCTCAGGCGCACGTAGCTGGTGCCCAGCGAGCCGATCGGGTCGATGTTGACGCCGAATGCGGCGCGGTCGCTGACGCGCGCCGGCAGGCTGCCCTGCAGTGCGCCCAGGTCGCGGTAATCGCCATGGGTGCGCTGGGTGCCCAGATTGACGTTGAAGCGCCGGTTGTTCCAGGCGTAGCCCAGTACGGACTGGCCGCCACGCAATGCGTGCATGCGGCTGTGTGCGTAGGCTGCATTGAAGACGCCACCGGCGCCGAGCAACCACACCCCGCCGGCGCCGGCATTGATCACCCCGCCGCCGGCCTCGGTGTGCGCCTCGATGGTGAAGTCGTCGCGCAGGCCCTTGCGCAAGCTGGCGCTGGCGACCGGCTGCGAGGCATAGGAAAACGAACGCACGCCGTAGTCGCGGCGCAGGTGGCCGATGCCGGCCGACCACTCGGAAATGCCGCGCGCCAGCAGTTGCGGGGTGCCGTAGAACGCGAAATCCAGCCGGCGCACCTGGCCGAAGGCATCGGTCACCACGATCTGCGCCTGCCCGGTGCCGCTGATGCCCGGCTGCGCGGCCAGTTGGAACGGCCCGGCCGGCACCTGGCCGCTGTATTGACGCAGGCCATCGACATACAGCTCCACCGTGGACGGCACCGCCGCTTCGCCCAGAAAGCTGGGGGTCGGGGTCAGTACGCGATAGGGCTGCAGCGCGTAATTGCGGCCGATCTGCACGCCGCCCAGCCGCAGCGATCGGCTCCAGTCGACGAAGCCGCTGTAGAAATCGCCCACCCGCAGGCTGGTGGCGCTGTCGGGGAAATCCATCTGCCAGGCGCTGTCCAGGCGCACGGCCTCGCTGCGCCAGCGTTGGTCCTGCGGGCGGTCGTAGGCCAGGAAAATGGCCGTGGTATCGAACATGCCGCGGCCCAGGCCGAAGCCGCGCAGTTCGGTGGCCAGCGACATGCTGCTGGAACCGGCATTGCGCGTGGCATAGAAGTCGTAATTGAGCAGCATGCCCGGCGAGGCGGTGGCGCTGGGCGGAGCGACTTCTTCGGGCTTGAGGACCGTGGTGGACAGCGACAGCTGCGCCAGCGGCACCTGCAGGGCGAGCCGCTGCAATGCGGCGTCGTAGCGCACTTCCACATCGGGGAGCCGATCCAGGTCGACCAAGTCGTCCGGGCTGCGATCGGCCAGGATGAAGCCGAGTTTGCGCAGCGTTTCCACCGATCCGCGCAAGTGGCCATCGACCAGTTCGAACGGCGCCAGGCCGCGATCGGCCTGATTCAGGGTGACGTCCAGATACAGCGACTGCGGTTGCGCGGCGGCGCCTTGTGCGCTCTGGTCGGGCAACGTTGCGACATCGGCCAGGTCGACGGCCATGGCGTTCGCCAACCCGATGGCGTTCGCAAGCAGGGTCATCGCCAGCAGGGCCGCATCACGGCGCCGCGGGCGCGTCCAACAGGATGCGTTCGTCGGCCTCACCATTGATCCTTGCGACGATGGAGCCGCGGCCGAACTGCGCCAGCGGTGCGCCCAGCGACCAGCGCATGGTCTGGCCCGGCAGCACATAGCCCACCAGCCCGTTCAGGCTGGTCTTGGCTGCGCCATCGACGCGGTGCTGCAGATCGGCCACCTGCGCATGCCCGGAGCCGCTGTTGCTGATCTGGATCTGCGCATTGCCGTCGGTGCCGGCGACCAGCTGCGCGCTCAGGGTGGGCGTGGGTTCGGCCTTGCCGGGCGGCAGGACGAAGATCGGCACCGAATAGCGCAGGACGAACTGCATGCCCTTGCGGTCGGCATCGGCGCTGGGCAGTTCGTCGACGATGATGCGGTAGCAGGCCTCCTGGCGCGTGGGCGCAGGCCCGGCGCGGATCACGCGAATCAGTTGGCGCTCGCCTGCAGCCAGGGTGCGCATCGGCGGGCTGATCAGGATTTCCTGGGTCGGGTCGAGCTGGTCCTGCCCATCGCGTTGGGTCCAGCGATAAGCGCGGGTCTGCACCTGCACCGGCGCGCCGCCACTGTTGCTCAGCCACAGGCCATCGGCGGTCTGTTCGGCGCTCAGCGTCAGCGAGGTCGGCGCCAGCTGCAGGCTGGCCGCCTGTGCAGGCGGCAACAGCCAGGCGCCGCTCAGCGACAGGCTCAGGGCCAGTCCCAGCGGGGCCAGCCGCGCACGGAGGCGGGACGGCAACTGTTGCGATGGCATGCGCAGGCTCAATAGACGATGGTCGCGGTGATCGTGTCCTGGTAGCTACCGGTCGCGGCGTTGTTGACCGACGGATTGGTCACGCGGCCGTAGACCGGGTAGACCTGGTTGAGGCCGGTGGCGGTGCGGCTCAGGGTATTGGTGCCGGTGGTGCTGCCCCAGACCGTGCTGCGGCCCAGGTCCTGGTAGAGCTGGTAGGCGATGAAGTTGTTGGTGGTGACCAGCGGGTCGGCGTTCTTCATGCGACGGGTGGTCACATCGTTGGCAGTGCCCGCGTTGCTGCCGGCGCTGAGCGCGATGTTGTAGGGCGTCAGCGCGGTGCACTGGGCGGTCACGCTGCCGTTCGCATCGGCATTGGCGGTCGAGGTGGAGAGCACCGAACCGAAGTCGACGTCCGTGGCGGAGGCGGCGGTGATGGTGCAGGCCTTGGTGACGGCGATCTTGACGTTGAATGTGGTGGTATCTGCTGCACTCGCCATGCCGATGGTCGAGAGCAGGCCGAGGGAAAGCAGGACAGGACGGACAGTGCGCATGGACATTTCCTTGACCGGTCAGGTCTTTGGTGACGCGACAAGGTGTCGCCCTCCCTGCAATGCATCAGCTGTGCCAAACATAACGGCGAATTCATCCTGTATCTAGCTGTTTCGCTTGGTTGTTTTGCCAAGTTTGCGATGTCCTGCGGATGACTTCGCTCATGCAATTATTGACGCGCGGGGAACTGCGTCACACATGAATAGGCGCTTGCGCCGGTTTCCTGTTGCCCGGTCCGCTTGCGCCATCGACACAGCGTCCTGCAAAAAACGCTGGCGCGGGTCGTTCAGATTCAGCCCGAATCGGCGATAATCGCGGTCATGAGCGTCAATCTGAAAACCAAAGAAGAAATCGAACTGATGCGCGTCGCCGGCCGTCTGGCCGCCGAGGTGCTCGACATCGTTGGCCCGCACGTCAAGCCGGGCGTGACCACTGCCGAGCTGGACCGCATCTGCCACGACCACATCGTCAACGTGCAGGGCACCATTCCTGCCAATGTCGGCTATCGCGGCTTCCCCAAGAGCGTATGCACCTCGGTCAACAACGTGATCTGCCACGGCATTCCGAGCGCGGCCAAGGTGTTGAAGGACGGCGACATCGTCAATATCGATGTCACCGTGATCAAGGATGGCTGGCACGGCGACACCAGCCGCATGTACTACGTGGGCACCCCGTCGGTGATGGCCAAGCGCCTGGTGGATACCACTTATGAAGCGATGTGGCGCGGCATCCGTGCGGTCAAGCCGGGCGCCACGCTGGGCGACGTGGGCCACGCCATCCAGAAGTTTGCCGAGGCCGAGCGTTTCAGCGTGGTGCGCGACTACTGCGGCCACGGCATCGGCAAGGTCTATCACGACGAACCGCAGGTGATGCACTACGGACGTCCGGGCGAGGGGTTGGTGCTCAAGCCGGGCATGACCTTCACCATCGAACCGATGATCAACGAAGGCACCTATCACCATAAGACCCTGCCCGATGGCTGGACCGTGGTGACCAAGGACCGCAAGTTGTCCGCGCAGTGGGAGCACATGGTCGCGGTGACCGAAGACGGCGTGGATGTGCTGACGCTGTCGGCCAATTCGCCCGCGCCGGTATGACGGACGCGCCGGCGGATCGACCCGACCCGGGCGTCGCCGGCGACGCGGAGTGGGCCGCACAGGCCCGTCCGCTGCTGGTGCACGCGGACATGCGGCTGTGCAAACGCTTCGATCAGGGCGAGCCGATCGAACGGCTGGTGGCGCTACGCGCACGCGCGGTCGACCAGTTGATGCGCAACGCCTGGGCGCGTTGCATTTCGGCCGATAGCGGCCTGTCGTTGCATGCGGTCGGTGGGTACGGCCGCGGCGAGCTGTTTCCGCGCTCGGACGTGGACGTGCTGGTGTTGGGCGACACCGCCGCGCAGCAGCGCCATGAGCAGGCGCTGGCCCGCCTGTTTGCGTTGTTGTGGGATGTGGGTCTGCCGATCAGTCATGCAGTGCGCTCGCCGGCGCAGTGCACTGCTGCTGCGATCGATCAGACCGTGCTCACCGCCCTGATCGAGTCGCGGCCGTTGGTGGCCGATGGCGAAGCGCGAGCAGCGTTGGCCGCGGCGATCGCGCCGCAATGGGTATGGCCGCCACGCGATTTCTTCCAGGCCAAGCGGGAAGAATTGCTGGCGCGGCATCAGCGGTTTGGCGATACCGCCGATAACCTCGAACCCGACATCAAGGATGGCCCGGGAGGCCTGCGCGATCTGCAGACCCTGGGCTGGATGGCGTTGCGCGCGTTCGGGGTCAAGGATCTGGAAGCCTTGGTCGGGTTGGGCCATGTCGGCTTCGATGAAGCGGCCGCGTTGCGGCGCGAGCGCGAAGAACTGGCGCGGCTGCGGTTCGGGCTGCACATCGTGGCCAACCGGCCGGAAGAGCGGCTGCGTTTCGATTACCAAAAGACCCTGGCGCAGCGATTGGGCTTTGCCGACGACCCGGAAAGCCTGGGCGTGGAAAAAATGATGCAGCGCTTTTATCGCAGCGCTGCGTTGATCCGCCGGATCAGCGACCGGCTGCTGCAGCGCTTCGAAGAACAGTTCGATGGCGAAGCGGTACCGGAGCCGCTGGGCGATGGTTTCAGCCTGCGCCGCGGCTACCTTGCCGCCGATGCCGAGAGCTGGCCGGATGGCGATGTGCTGCAGGTGTTCGCGCTGTTTGCGCAGTGGGCTGCGCATCGCGATGTGCGCGGCCTGCATTCGTTGACCGCGCGTGCGCTGGCCGAGGTGCTGCAGCAACTGCCGGCCTACGACGTGGCCGATGCCGCCACGCGCGACCGCTTCATGGCGCTGCTGCGCGGCCCGCGCGCGGTGGAAACGCTCAATCGCATGGCGCGGCTGGGCGTGCTGGGACAGTGGATTCCCGCCTTTGCCAGCGTGTCCGGACGTATGCAGTTCGATCTGTTCCACGTCTACACGGTGGACCAGCACACGCTGATGGTGCTGCGAAACATCGCGCTGTTCGCTGCCGGCCGCGCCGACGAGCGTTTTTCGATCACCCACGAAGTCTGGCCGCGCCTGCGCAAGCCGGAATTGCTGCTGCTGGCCGGTCTGTTTCACGACATCGCCAAGGGCCGCGGCGGCGATCATTCCGAACTGGGCGCGGTCGATGCGCGCGCATTCTGTCTCGCGCACCGGTTGAGCGAAGGCGATACCCAACTGGTGACCTGGCTGGTGGAGCAGCACTTGCGCATGTCGGTCACCGCGCAAAAGCAGGACATCTCCGACCCGGAGGTGATCCATCGTTTCGCCACCCTGGTCGGCACGCGCGAACGGCTGGATTATCTATATCTGCTGACCTGCGCCGATATCGCCGGCACCAGCCCCAAGCTGTGGAACGCGTGGAAGGACCGCCTGCTGGCGGACCTGTATTTCGCTGCGCGGCGCGCGCTGCGCGAGGGCCTGGAACATCCGCCGCCGCGCGAAGAGCGCCTGCGCGAAGCGCGCGAATCCGCGCGCGCGCTGATGCAGGCGCAAGGGCATGACGATGCCACCATCGACCGCCAGTTCGCCGGCATGCCGGACGAAAACTTCCTGCGCTTCCGCCCCGAGCAGCTTGCCTGGCAGGCCGTCTCGCTGATCGAAGTGCAGATCGGCCAGACCCTGGTCAAGGCGCGTCGTGCGGTGCCGGACAACGACGCGCTGGAACTGTTCGTCTATTCGCCGGACCGCGATGGACTGTTTTCGGCGATCGTGGCCACCCTGGATCGCAAGGGCTACGGCATCCATCGTGCGCGCGTGCTGGATGCGCCGCACGATGCGATCTTCGACGTGTTCGAGGTGCTGCCGCAGGAAGGCTATGCCGATGGCGATCCGCAGCGTCTTGCCGCAGCGCTACGACAGGTACTGGCCGGCGACCTGCAGAAAGTGCGGCCATCGCGGCGTGCGGTGCCGCGCCAGTTGCGGCATTTCCGCTTTGCGCCACGCGTGGAATTCAGCGAAAGCGCCGGCGGCCGCCGCACCCGCATCAGTCTGGTCGCCCCCGATCGCCCCGGCCTGCTGGCCGATGTGGCGTATGTCCTGCGCATGCAACATCTGCGCGTGCACGATGCGCGCATCGCCACCTTCGGCGAGCGTGCGGAAGATCAGTTCCAGATCACCGACGAACACGATCGCCCGTTGTCCGAATCCGCCCGGCAGGCCCTGCGCGATGCGTTGCGCGCCTGTCTCGACCCCGCCTAGTACGTCCGGAGACCCCCCATGGCCACCACCAAGAAGACTGCGCGCAAGCCCGCCGCCACCACTGCCAGCGCCGCACCCAAGCGCGCAGCCGCCTCCACCAAGGCCGGCAAGACGCTTGCAGCAGACCAGAGCAAGCCGGCAGCGAGCGTCGCCAAGAAGGCTGCCGTCAAGACGGCTGCGGTCAAGAAAACCGCTGTAACGAAGACCTCTGCAACGAAGCCAGCCGGCGCACCGCGTGTGGCCAAACAGGCGACTGGCGTGGTGTCGGCGCCGGCTGCAAGGAAGGCTGCCGCTGCGAAGAAGCTGCCGATTGCCGAGCAGGCCGTGCAGAGCGCTGCCACCCAGGTGGGCAGCGATGAACTCAGGTTCGGCATCGAAAGCGCCTTCGAACGTCGCGCCACCTTGACCATGGACGAGATCGACGGGTCCACCCGCGCCATCGTCAATCGCGTGATCGACGGCCTGGAAAGCGGCCAGTTGCGCGTGGCCGAGCCGGACGGGCAGGGCGGCTGGACCGTCAACGAGTGGCTGAAGAAGGCCGTGCTGCTGTATTTCCGCGTCAACGAGATGGCGGTGATCGACGCGCAGCCGGCGCCGTTCTGGGACAAGGTGGAATCGCGCTTTGCCGGCTTCCATGAAGCGCAGTTCCGCAAGGCCGGCGTGCGCGTGGTGCCCGGTGCGGTGGCGCGTCGCGGCACCTATTTCGGCAGGGATGTGGTGCTGATGCCGAGCTTCACCAACATCGGTGCGTATGTCGGCGAAGGCACCATGGTCGATACCTGGGCCACGGTGGGCTCGTGCGCGCAGATCGGCAAGCACTGCCATCTGTCCGGCGGTGCCGGCATCGGTGGCGTGCTCGAACCGCTGCAGGCCAGCCCGACCATCATCGAAGACCACTGCTTTATCGGTGCGCGTTCGGAAGTGGTCGAAGGCGTGGTCATCGGCCATCACAGCGTGATCGGCATGGGCGTGTTCATTTCGCAGAGCACGCGCATCTACAACCGCGCCACCGGCGAGATCTCCTACGGCTATGTGCCGCCGTACAGCGTGGTGGTGTCCGGCCAATTGCCGTCCAAGGACGGCTCGCATTCGCTGTATTGCGCAGTGATCGTCAAGCAGGTGGATGCCAGGACGCGCAGCAAGACCAGCGTCAACGAGCTGTTGCGCGGTTTGGCCGATTGAGTACCGCACACGCGCCTGCCGGCGCCCTGCTATCGCGTCCGGCCAGTGGCTGGATGCGGTGGGGCATTCCCGCCCTGTGGCTGGGATGGGCTGCGCTCTACGTGGTGGGCTCGCTGGTGCGCGACGGCGTTCCGCAGCAGCTGGATGTGCTGCGCTGGCTGGCGCCTGTCGTGCTGGTAGGGCTGACCGTGCGGCACCTCGTGTCATGCAGGCGATGGGCGCAGGTGCGCGATGCCGGCGATGCGCTGGAGATCACCCGGCAGGGGCGATCGCAGCGCGTGGACCTTGCGCAATTGCGTGCGGCCGCTCCTGCCTGGCTGGTCCCACCGATGCGGCTGGCATTGAAATTCCACGGTGAGCGCGCACAGGTGGTGTTCCTGCCCGCACACGGGCTGGACCCCGCCGAGTTGGCCACCACCTTGCTGGCGCGTGCAGGCGCGCGCCAGGCAGTTGAAGAGAGCACGACATGACCACGCTATATGGATTGAAGAACTGCGATACCTGCAAGAAAGCCACCAAGTGGCTGGACCGCTTCGGTGTGGCCTATACGTTCGTGGATTACCGCGACAACAAGCCGTCGCCGGAGACGCTGCTGGAGTGGGCCGGCAAGGCCGGCGGATTCGATGCCTTGATCAACAAGTCGTCCACCACCTGGCGGCAGTTGCCCGACAACAAGAAGGCGCCCGGCTCGGAGGCGGAGTGGAAGCTGCTGTTGCGCGAGTATCCGCAACTGATCCGTCGTCCGGTGGTGGTGAGCGACGACGGAGCACTGACCCAGGGGTTTTCCGATAACGGCTTCAAGCAGCGCTTCGGCGTGGGCTGAGTCGCGCCGCTGCATGCAGCCTGCGGCGACGCTGCAGGCCTGCGCCTGCTGTTTCGATAGTGCAGGATCAACTCACGCCGCGCTCGGCGGCCTCCACGCAGGTGATGCTCCATGAACGATGTGCTGGATTTGACCCGCGATCTGATTGCACGCGCGTCGGTAACGCCGGTCGACGCCGGGTGTCAGGCAATGCTTGCGCAACGTCTGGAAGCGGCCGGTTTCAGCTGCGAACACCTGCGTCTGGGCGAGGTCGATAATCTATGGGCCACGCACGGCAGCGGTGCGCCGGTGCTCGTGCTGCTCGGGCATACCGATGTGGTGCCGCCCGGCCCGCGCGAGGCGTGGACCAGCGATCCGTTCGATCCGCAGATCCGCGATGGCGTGCTGTACGGGCGCGGTGCGGCCGACATGAAGGGAAGCGTGGCTGCGTTCGTGGTGGCGGCCGAGCAGTTCGTCGCCGCGCATCCGCAGCACCCGGGCACGCTCGCCGTGCTGCTGACCAGCGACGAAGAGGGCGATGCCATCGACGGTGTGCGGCATGTGGCACGCCTGTTCGCCGAGCGTGGCCAGCAGATCGATTGGTGCATCACCGGCGAGCCATCCTCCACCGAGCGGCTGGGCGATCTGCTGCGGGTTGGCCGCCGCGGCAGCCTGTCCGGCAACCTGGTCGTCAACGGCGTGCAGGGCCACGTGGCGTATCCGCACAAGGCACGCAACCCGATCCACCTGGCGGCACCGGCGCTGGCCGAACTGATCGCGCGCCGATGGGACGAGGGCTTTGAAAGTTTCCCGCCCACCAGCCTGCAGATTTCCAATATCCACGCCGGCACCGGCGCCAACAACGTGATCCCCGGCGAGCTGCACGTGGCCTTCAATCTGCGTTACACCCCGCATTGGGATGCGCCGCGTCTGGAGGCGGAAATCGCCGCAGTGCTGGAGCGCCATGCACTGGATTACACACTGCGCTGGCACCGCAGCGGCGAGCCGTTCTACACGCCGGAGGGGCGCCTGCGCAGTGTCGCGCGCGAGGTGCTGGGCCAGTTTGCCGGGGCACCACCGGAGGAGAGCACCGGCGGTGGCACCTCCGATGCACGCTTCATCGCCCCGCTTGGCGCGCAATGCATCGAGGTCGGCCCGGTCAACGCGTCGATCCATCAGGTCGACGAGCATGTGCGCGTGGCCGACCTGGAGGCGCTGCCGTCGCTGTATCGCACGCTTGTCGAGCGCTTGTTTATCGGCTGAGCAGGCGCCGCGCCGCCGTCGTTGCCGCTGAAACAGTTGCGCCGGCGACAACGAACGGTTAGCGTCGGCTGCATGGTCATCCGCCTCGCCAACGTCAATAACGCCAACCGCAACACGCTGCGCGCGAATAATCGTGCGCGGTCGATGCGGGTCTGCGACTAGGCGAAGTCACACCAAACGCCCAGAATTCAGAAAACCCGCATCGGCCGATGCGGGTTTTTTTTTGGGCGTCACTTGCACGCAGCATGCTCATCCATCGGCCATCCATCCCCGCAGTTTCATCAGGAGTGTTTCCATGTGTTCCATCTTCGGCATTTTCGGCTTGCAACCCGGCGACGATCTGCAGGCCTTGCGCCGGCAGGCGCTGGAATGTTCGCAGCGACAGAGGCATCGCGGTCCGGACTGGAGCGGTGTGTATGTCGACAGCGGCGCGATCCTGGTGCACGAGCGGCTGGCCATCGTCGATCCGGCTGGCGGCTCGCAGCCATTGCTCTCCGAAGATGGGCAGCTCGCATTGGCGGTGAATGGCGAAATCTATAACCATCGCGAACTCAAGCAGGAGCTGGTGCAGCCGTATGCCTTCCAGACCGGCTCCGATTGCGAGGTGATCAACGCGCTGTATCGCGAAGATGCGCCGGCCTCCTACCTCAACCGCCTCAACGGCATCTTTGCGTTCGCACTGTGGGACAAGGCGGCCGGGCGGGTAATCATCGCGCGCGATCCGATCGGCGTGGTGCCGTTGTACTGGGGCCACGACCGCGAAGGCCGGCTGCGGGTGGCCTCGGAATTGAAGTCGCTGGTAGACGAGTGCGCCGATGCCGCGCAGTTCCCGCCCGGTCATTGGTACGACAGCGCTACCGGTGCACTGAGCCGCTACTACGAGCGTTCCTGGCGCGAATACGCCGAAGTGGAAGGCGTGCAGGTGCAGTTGCAGGAGTTGCGCGAGGCCTTCGAGCGCGCGGTGCATCGTCAGTTGATGACCGATGTGCCGTACGGCGTGTTGCTGTCCGGCGGGCTGGATTCGTCGCTGGTCGCAGCCGTTGCCGCGCGCTACGCACGCCATCGCATCGAAGAGAACGACACCACCGAAGCCTGGTGGCCACGCCTGCATTCGTTCGCGATCGGGTTGAAGGGCTCGCCGGATCTGGCCGCCGCCGAGGTGGCCGCCGCCGCGTTGGGGACTGTGCATCATGGGTTCGAATACACCTTCGAAGAAGGCCTGGATGCCTTGCCGGAAGTGATCCGTCATATCGAGACCTACGACGTCACCACCATTCGTGCGTCCACGCCGATGTTCCTGCTGGCGCGGCGGATCAAGGCGATGGGCGTGAAGATGGTGCTGTCGGGCGAAGGCAGCGACGAAATCTTCGGCGGCTATCTGTATTTCCACAAGGCGCCGAATGCGCGCGAGTTCCATGAAGAGCTGGTGCGCAAGCTCGACGCGCTCAACAACTACGATTGCCTGCGCGCCAACAAGTCGATGATGGCCTGGGGCGTGGAGCCGCGCGTCCCGTTCCTGGATCGCGAGTTCCTGGACGTGGCCATGCGCATGGATGCCAGCTTCAAGATGATCGACAAGACCAGCACGGGCGCCACGCGCATGGAAAAGGGCGTGTTGCGCGAAGCCTTCGCCGGCTATCTGCCCGAATCGATCCTGTGGCGGCAGAAGGAGCAGTTCAGCGATGGCGTGGGCTATGGCTGGATCGATGGCCTCAAGGCGCATGCCGCCGCGCATGTGAGCGACCGCGAGTTGGCAGCGGCCGATCGGCGTTTCCCGGTCAATCCACCGCAGACCAAGGAAGCGTATTTCTATCGCAGCCTGTTCGAGCAGTTTTTCCCGAGCCAGGCGGCCGCAGAAACCGTGCCCGGCGGCAAGTCGATTGCATGCTCGTCGCCGACCGCGATTGCCTGGGATGCCAGTTTTGCGGCGATGGCCGACCCGTCGGGTCGTGCGATCGCCGGCGTGCACGAACAGGCACTGGCCTCGTAACGCACAGTGCGGAGGCAGCGGCCGGCATGCGCGCACGCGCTGCCGGCCGCTGTGGTATCGCCCGTGCTTATTGCTCGTGGCGCACGCAATAGCCGTAGCGCTGCGGATCGATATCCACACCGGCCACATCGGCCTGGTTGTTACGCCACAGGTTCGGTTTGAAGTCGCCCGCGGTGCAATTGGCCGCACGGTCCACACCGATGGTGTAGGTGAACGGCGTATTGGAGAAACGGTTGTTCTCGAACACGTTGTCCTGGCTCATGCTGTTGTCCCAGCACAGGATTTCCGGCGTGCGATAGCGGATCGCGCAGGCCAGGAACACGCCGGCCACCTTGTTGCCATCGAACACGTTGTTGCTGAAGCGGTTGCGCCGCGCATCGGACAAGTAGATGCCCTGGCTGCCGTTACGCTCGAAGCGGTTGTTGCGGATTTCGCTGTCTTCCAGGTGTTCGGTGGTCAACCCGGCCGCCACGTTGTCGTGGATGTAGTTGTTGACCATGGTGACCTTGGCGGTGCGGTTGAACGACACGCCGTCCCAGATCGCACCGGACACGTCGTTGTTCTCGATGGTGATCTCGCGTGTGTCGTATTCGCTCAGCAGGCAGGCGCTACGGCACTTGTTGACCTGCAGGCCGGCCAGCCGGATGCCCTGGCCGGAGCGCACCACCACAGCGCTATTGCTCAGGTACGGGCGCTCGGGCATGAACTCCTTGTCGCCGGTGCTGGCGACGATCTGCATGTCTTCGATGCTGACATTGCGGATCACCCCGGTCGGCTGCTGGTTCTCGTAGTCGCCCACCACCAGTGCGGGTTGCTGCACGCCATCGGCCATGCGCACTACCGTGCTCGGGCCTTTGCCGCGCAAGGTCAGGTTGCCACGGTGGATCGAGACCAGCCCGCTCAGCGGAAATTCGCCTTTTTCCAGGCACAACACCGACGGCGTATCGCTTTGCGGCAGTTTGTCGATGGCCTTTTGCAGGTCCTGTCCTGGCTTGACCTTGGCGGTGCAGCTGGCGACAGGTGCATCGGGTGGGCCGGATTTGGCCGGTGGCGCGGCCGAGCACGCGGCTGCAAACACCAGCGGCAACAGGGCGGAAACGGAGCGGGCAAGCTGAGGCATGCGGATTCCGGTCAGTGAGGGGAGGGGGGCGATCGGTGCGGAGAAATCTCCAGATCGCGACGGCCTCTAGTGTGTCCCACCGAGCGTTAAGTTCCAGCCCATGACAGCCTGCGCGATTCGGCGCAGGTTCATTGCGTGGCGAATGCCTGCACCGCAACTGTGCGTCAACGCGCAGTTGCGGTGATGGTGAGTGCGTGTTGCATGGACGCACCGGTGGTGGCGATGTCCTGCCGGATGGCGGCGCCGGTTACAGGTGCCTGGGCGAGGATGACTCGCGCTCAGAATGTATAGGCCAACTGCGCATAGATGCGTCGCGGTTCGCCCGGAAAGTGCCCGCCACGTGCGTTGAAGCCGCTGACCGCATACACCTTGTCGAACAGATTCTTGACGTTGATCTGCAGCTTCCATGCATCCCACTGCGTCTGCCAGCTGATGTCGTAGATGGCGTACGGTTTGACGCGCTGGCCATCCAGGCTGACGCGCTCGTCGACATAGTCGGCACCGAAGGCCACCGCCGAGCGCCAGGCCGGCAGGTCGTAGCGGGTCCATAGCCCGAGCGTGTTGCGCGGCGCATTGGCGAAGCGATCGCCCGATGCATTGGTGATGCCGTTGGTACCGGCATCGAGAACGCGCGCATCGTTGTAGGCGTAGGTCAGGTTGAGCACCCAGCGCTGGGTCAGGTCGGCCAGCAGGTCGACCTCCAACCCTTCGCTGCGCACCAGGCCCAGCGCCGACAGTTGGTTGACGCCATCGACGACGCTGCCATTGGCCTGCACGATGTTGCTGCGTTCGATGCGGTACAGCGCGGTGTTGAGCGTCAGGCCGCCATCGTTGAGCGCGGTCTTCAGGCCGAGCTCCCACTGTTTGCTGCGCTCCGGGTCGAACGGCCCGCCGACGCTCGCATCCTGGTTTGCCGCGTCCTGCGGCACAAAACCGCTGGCGTAACTGGCATAGGCATTGACGCCGTCGCGCAGCACGAAGGTGCTGCCCACGCGCCAGCTGAGGTCGTTGCCGGTGATGCGCGAGCCATCCAGCAGGTTGTCGTCCTTGAAGCCATCCCAGCGCAATCCGGCCATCGCATGCCAGCGTGGCGTCAGCGTCAGTTCGTCCTGCAGATACGCGCCATAGCGCAGGCTGCGCGTGCTGGTGGCACGCCAGGGCAGCGCGTCCAGACCGTAACCGTAAAAGCCGCTGCGCCCGTAGACCGGATTGAACAAGTCGATGCCCGGCACCGGTCCGCGCACGCGTCCGGTATCTGCGGTATTGGCCGTTTGTGCGCGGAAATCGGCATCCAGGCGATAGTAATCGGCGCCCATCAGTAGCTTGTGTGCGATGGCACCGGTGCTGGTGCGGAACACCGCATTGACGTTGCTGGAAATCGCATCGTTGTCGCGGTATTGGTTGCGCAACTGCCGTGTCATCCACTCGGCGGTGCCGTCGCGATCACGGTCGATCAAGCCCATCGGCTCGTGATAGATCTGGTGCTCGTCGTTCTTGAACCAGCGTAGCGCCATGTCCACGTCCCACGCATCCGACGGCGCAAAGCGATATTGCGCGAATGCCACCTTGGCGCGCATGTCGAGAAAATCGGTGGGCTCGTTGTGGTTCCAGCGACGGTCGGTGAGGAAGTTGCCGTCGTCATCGACCGGCACACCGCGCAAGCGATTGCCGCCCAGGTTCTGGGTGATGTCGGTGTATTGCAGGGTGAGCTCGCCGGTGTCGCCAACATCGAAGGCCACCGATGCATCGCCAATCTGGCTCTGGCTATCGGTGTTCCGGCGAAAGCCATCCTCGCCATCGGCATAGGCGCCGATGCGATAGCGGATGCGGCCGTCTTCGCGCGCAGGGCCGGTGGCTTCGAACGACGCCGCGCCGAACGATTGATTGCCCAGCTGCAGCTCCACGCGCCGCTGCGCCTGGTGCGCAGGCTTGCGGGTGACGTAGTTGATGACACCGCCCGGTTCGCCGCCGCCATACAGCGCACCTGCCGGGCCTTTGAGCACTTCCACGCGTTCGATGTTGAACAGCTGCGGCACCGAGAAGCCGGCATACGGGTCGCCACGCAGACCGTCGTAGAGCACGTTTTCCTGGCGAAAACCACGCAAGGTGACGCCCGCGTAGCTGAAGAAACTGATGCCGCTGATGCTGCGATACAGATCGGTGATCTGGCGCGCGGCCTGGTCGTCGATCAACTCGCGCGGCAGCACCTGCACCGATTGCGGCACCAGCGACAGTGGCGTGTCGGTGCGCGTGGCGACCGCTGCATCGTCGGATTTGTACAAGGTCTGCGCACGGCCGACGACATCGACGCCGTCCAGGTCAGTGACAGCTGCCGAGGTGCCTGTGTGGTGCTGGGCAACGGCGCGGGGCGAGGGTAAAGCCAAGACTGCGGCGAGCGCGGTGACAAGGAGCGTGGGGCGCATTGGTCATTAATGGGAATGGTTATCAAATGCATCTTAGCATGTTGTGCTCGCTTGATCGGGTAGATCGGTAGGCGGGCGTCGTTGCGGATACCTGGATGTGCAGATGTGTGTGGGGGGCGGGATCTGCAGGACGCAGGCACAGACAACGAAGAAACTCAGAAGTGCAAAGCATCCCTTCTCCCATCGGCAGAAGGTGCCCGCAGGGCGGATGAGGGTACGAGCGAAGCCTCGTGCCGTCTGTATGCAGGAGGCCCTTCTGCGATGCAGAAAGCCGCTTGAAGTCAGCGCAGGCTGGACCACATCGCATGTCATCGGGCGCATGACGTGCGCCCGTAC
>NZ_JPLE01000149.1 GCF_001010415.1 Xanthomonas pisi DSM 18956 | reverse complement strand
GGCGACATTGGCCAAGTCCCTCCGGTAAAAGCCGCGGCCTACTTTCCCGAAGAAGCCGTTGACGTTCTGTTAACAGAAATCATGCGGCAGGGGAAAGAGTCCAACATCATCCGTGCCTCCTTCTTCGTGCGCCAAGGCAACCGCCTTCCTCCGCGCGAGTACGATGACGTCAAAGTATTGGCAGAATCGCCGCGCGTTACTGCATTGAAGAAATTCATGGGCGAAGATGATCAAATTATTTGCTCCTATAATAGCACCAAAGATAAATGGAATTCATTATTACGGCAAGTGAGCGGACGTATAACGCCAATGCCAGGAATCGGTGAGAAGGTTATTTGCACCTTCAACCAACACGGGCCAGGATTCTGTAATGGCGAGCAAGGGATTGTTATTAGCTATGAGCCAGTACCGGACTTTGAAAGGGATGAAGATGAGTCGAATGAAATAATGT
>NZ_JPLE01000148.1 GCF_001010415.1 Xanthomonas pisi DSM 18956 | reverse complement strand
CTTCTCCCGCGTGCGGGAGGTGGCGCATGGCGCCGGATGAGGGCGCCGAGTTGCATGCCCCCATCTGCCCTGTCGGGCACCTTCCCCCGCAGGCGGGGAAGGGCTGGATGCGCGTTGGACCGACAAACCACACGCTGCCTGACGCAATCAAGAAGTCCACCCACACGCTGCCGACGCAATAAGACGCGATCAATGACCACACTGCTCGACAACACACTGACGCATCTTCCTTC
>NZ_JPLE01000147.1 GCF_001010415.1 Xanthomonas pisi DSM 18956 | reverse complement strand
GCCGCGCCGCCCAGGCCACCCGCGTGCCCCGCAACACTGCACCGTCGGCTACGGCTACTACCCCGACAGCCACCAACGCATCCCCACCCTACGCCTACGCGGCCGCTGGCTGGAACAACTCGGCTTCACCATCGGCAGCAAACTCCACATCCGCCTGCGCAACGGCGAGCTGGTCGTCACCGTGTTCGATGAGGATGAGCAAGCTATGGAAGCAAGTGACGCCCGATGATTGACTATCGCGAGCGCCCATCCGAGGATTACCTGAGGCGGTGTCCAGACGGCGTATAGCAATCAATTGCCAATGATCGCAATAGCGCATGGCGTAATCGGGGAACTTGGATGGAAACGAGGCTGTCGGCGTGTGATTTCTATCTTGTTGTTTCGATGGTAGATCTTGTCACTTGGGTTGGGAGCGACGAAGGAAATTTCTCCGTCAACGGCCACTTTCAACAAGCACTACAAGAGCTTGGGATCAAAGTCGATCTTGTTGGCCTCTACATGGAATATTTCGATCGCGCTAAGATCGGAACTGGAGATGTTTACCTCTATCAAAAAGAAGAAAGCCATGCCGTTTTCGCTATAGACCTATACAAAGAGTTGACGGATCAACTAGATATTATTCAGATGGCCATCTTGTGTGATAGCGGCATTGCCGCGAAGGTAAGAGGGAAGTTGCGAGAATTTTTCGATGATGCATCTTGCAAGATTATTTATGAGGAGGCGCACTTCTCATCCCGGGCGCGCGATTTGATTGATTTCGAAAAGTACCCGCTTCTGATGGCCGAGTCCGGCTACAGGAAAAATATCTTAAAGAACTACGTGCCTTCGTAGGCGCTGTATGTTTAAGACAGCGCCATCTCTGAAAATTTTGCTTCTCAGTTGTGTCGGTCAAACCGACATATGCCTGTGTCGACTCCCCGTAATTCA
>NZ_JPLE01000146.1 GCF_001010415.1 Xanthomonas pisi DSM 18956 | reverse complement strand
CGTCGCGCCCAGGTGCGCCGCTACGAGGGCCTGTTGTCTTTGGCAGATCGCAGGCGGTACGTCGATCGAAGAGTATCGATCGCGCGATACAGCGGCGGGCACGCAAGGCGCGTGCCCGCCTTCCACATCAGCTTGCGGCGCAGAAGCCGAATTCGGCCGTTGCACCGGCGGCCAGCGTGCGGTTGAAGTCCACGCCGCTGGCCTTGAGCGTGCTACCGCTCTGCGACCACACCACATTCCACGCGTTGTTGACGGT
>NZ_JPLE01000145.1 GCF_001010415.1 Xanthomonas pisi DSM 18956 | reverse complement strand
GCGCCCAGGTGCGCTCCTAGGTTGCATCGGTGCTGCGCTGCCATAAGCAGACGCTGCCGCAATCAATGTTCAACCCGCATGTGAATCAGCCGTTATCCATCTCATAGCGCCCTGCGCGGCGCGTTCCGGATACCGTTGCCATGCCCGTTGTCTCCCTGTTGCGTCGCCATGTTGCCAATCTCCCGCTGACCCGCAAATTCGTCCTGTTGTGCACGCTGTTGACGGTGGGCGTGATCCTGCTCGCGGTCGC
>NZ_JPLE01000144.1 GCF_001010415.1 Xanthomonas pisi DSM 18956 | reverse complement strand
GCCGGTGACCGGTACCGTCACCGACCAGGTGCCGCTGCCGGTCCCGGTGTTGGTGACCTGCACGCGGTTGCACGAGCCGCCGTTCCAGCTGCTGTCCACGATGACCTTGGTGCTGAAGGTGCCGGTGCCAGGAGTCGGAGTAGGCGTCGGTGTCGGCGTGGGAGTTGGAGTAGGCGTCGGAGTCGGAGTCGGCGTGGTGCTGCTCACCGTGCCCCACAGGGTGCGCAGCAGGGTCATCTTGTCCTGACGCACGGTGGTCCAGTCGTCGCGCAGGATGCCGC
>NZ_JPLE01000143.1 GCF_001010415.1 Xanthomonas pisi DSM 18956 | reverse complement strand
CTATCGCCGCTGCGCCTGTCCGCAGGCTGTCCTTTTTGTCCCCGGAGTGTCCCCCAATGTCTTTGCTGCGTGCCGAACTGGCGCAATGGCGCGCCTCACCTGCGCGCGAACTGATGGCCGGTGCGGTCGCAACATTTGCCCTGATTCCCGAAGTGATCGCCTTCGCCTTCGTGGCAGGCGTGGATCCGCAGGTCGGCCTGTTCGCGTCCTTCGTCATCGGTATCGTGATTGCGTTTTGTGGCGGCCGCCCGGCGATGATTTCCGCCGCTGCCGGTTCGGTGGCGCTGGTGGCCGCGCCGCTGGTGGCGGCGCACGGCTTGCCGTATCTGCTGGCGGCCGGCCTGCTGGCC
>NZ_JPLE01000142.1 GCF_001010415.1 Xanthomonas pisi DSM 18956 | reverse complement strand
GATCGAGCAGGCCGGCAATGCCGGCCTCACCGTCACCGGTACCAGCGATCTGCGGGCCGGCACGGGCGCCATCACGCTGACCACGGCGGCCAACGATTTCCAGCAGGCGGTCAGCCTGCGTGGCGGCGCCACCCAGATCACCGACAGCGGCGCACTGACCCTGGGCACGCTGGCCACCGGCAACCTCACCGCCACCAGCACCGGCACGCTCAATCTCGGCAGCGGCAGGGTCACCGGCGCCCTCGGTGCCACCAGCAACAATGGCGC
>NZ_JPLE01000141.1 GCF_001010415.1 Xanthomonas pisi DSM 18956 | reverse complement strand
GGCAACGCTGCCACCGACTGGAACAAGGCCGCCGAGCGCGGGTCGGCGGCGGTGCTGGCCGTGGCGCCGAAGTGGATCATCGCGGTGGAAGGCATCACCGACAACCCGGTGTGTTCGACCAACGGCGGCATCTACTGGGGCGGCAACCTGCAGCCGCTGGCCTGCACCCCGCTGAACATCCCGGCCAACCGCCTGCTGCTGGCGCCGCACGTGTACGGCCCGGACGTGTATGTGCAGTCCTATTTCAATGACAGCAACTTCCCCAACAACATGCCGGCCATCTGGGACCGTCACTTCGGCCAGTTCGCCGGCAAGTACGCGTTGCTGCTGGGCGAGTTCGGCGGCAAGTACGGCGAAGGCGATGCGCGCGACAAGGTGTGGCAGGACGCGCTGGTGAAGTACCTGCGCAGCAAGGGCATCAACGAAGGCTTCTACTGGTCGTGGAACCCCAACAGCGGCGACACCGGCGGCATCCTGCGCGACGAC
>NZ_JPLE01000140.1 GCF_001010415.1 Xanthomonas pisi DSM 18956 | reverse complement strand
AGGGCAGCAACCGGCGTCGCAAGGGCTTGCGCGCGCTCATGGCTGCCTCCGTTGTGGCGTGGTGGCGCGTACCTGATCCACATAGGCGCCGGGGTCGCGCAACTGCGCCGCGGCGGCGTCGGTGTAGCGCATCAGCGGCTCGGCACCGACCGTCATCGCCACCAGCCCGGTCAGCAGCAGAACCGTTGCGGCGGTTTCCACCGGTCGCATGCGGCCACGGCGCTGCGGCTGGAGTTCAGGGGTGTCTTCCACTGCCTCCGGCACGCGCCAGAACAGCCGCACGCCGGCCCGGGTCAAGCCGATCACCACCAGCAGGCTGCTGCCGAGAATCGCGCCCCAGACCGGCCCGACCAGGCCGTCGGGCACATGCTGCAACAAGGCCGCCTTGGCAAGGAATCCGGACAGCGGCGGCAGTCCAGCGACCGCGACCGCAGCGATCATGAACATCGCGCCGGGTATCCCACGCCGCGGCAGCGGCGCGACCACTTCCTTGCGATCGCTGGCGCTGCCGCGGCGGCGCCGGATCAGGTCCGACACCATGAACAGGGCCGCGGCCACGAAGCTGCTGTGCGGCAGGTAGTACAGGCCCGCACCCAATGCGCCGGCATCGTCGAGCGAGAAGGCGATGAACAAGGTCGCTGCCGAAAACACCACCAGATACGACACCATCACCCGCAACCGCGATGCGGCCATCACCCCGAAGGCGGCCATCAGCAGCGTCGCAATGCCCAGCCACAGCAGCGCATGCCGGCCAAACCCCTGCAGCGCGCCGGCACCGGCGCCAAACCATAGCGACGACACGCGCAATGTTGCGTACAGCCCGACCTTGGTCATGATCGCGAACAACGCCGCCACTGCGGCCGGCGCGCGCGAGTAAGTCTCCGGCAACCACAAGTACAGCGGCAGCAACGCGGCCTTGCTGCAGAACACCAGCAGCAACAAGCCCAACGAGGCCTTGGCCAGCGGCACGTCCTGCGCCGGCAGGTCGGCCATGCGTTGCGACAGTTCGGCCATGTTGAGCGTGCCGAAGACGCCAAACAGCAGGCCCAGCGCAATCAGAAACAGCGTCGACGCACACACGTTGAACACCACGTAATGCAGGCCGACGCGCATCTGCAGGCCGCGCCCGCCACTGAGCAGCAGCCCGTAGGAGGCGATCAGCATCACCTCGAAGAACACGAACAGGTTGAAGATGTCGCCGGTCAGGAACGCGCCGTTCAAGCCCATCAGCTGGAACTGGAACAAGGCATGGAAGTGCGGCGCGCGCCGGTCCCAGCCGGCGCAGGCATGCAGCAGGCAGGCCGACCCCAGGATCAAGGTGGTCAACAACATCCATGCCGACAGCCGGTCGCCCATCAGCACGATGCCCAACCGCGCCGGCCAGTCGCCGAGCAGATACACCAGCACGCCGCCGTCTGCGGCACGTGCGAACAACGCAACCACCGCCGCTGCCAGCAAGGCCATGCTCGCCCACGCCACACTGCGCTGCACGCGCGGCCCGTAGCGGCGGTGCTCGACGAACAGCGATGCGGACGCGCCCAGCATCGGGATCAGAATCGGCAGGATCAGCAGATGATTCATCGCCGCGCCTGCCGCGTGTCCATGCCGGTGGCGGCATCTT
>NZ_JPLE01000014.1 GCF_001010415.1 Xanthomonas pisi DSM 18956 | reverse complement strand
ATTTTACGGGAGGCTGACAGAGGCAGTTGGGTGCAGGTCCAACGATGCACGCGCTCGCGCAGCTCGACGCCTGCGGTCAATGCGCGGGTTTTGTGTCTTGTGACCGAGCGCGCCTGTGGCGGCACCGAGGTCGGCAGGATCGCTGCCGTAGCCGTGATGTCGCATCGCTCCTGGCAACGAGCAGCCTATGCCTGTGTGCGGTCGGGCTTGCAGCAGCGATCAACCCCGGCAGATCCACTTGCCGGTGACCTTGAAGGTCTTTGCGTTGATCGCGCGGGTATTGACCTGACCGAGCTGCACCGAGGTGGTTTGCGGAAACGCGTCGCGGCATTGCGCCGCACCGTCGGCCCATTGCTGATTGAACACCTCGGTCCTGCTCGGGCCGGAGTGGGTGAACGATGTCATCTGCTCGGTGCGGGAGACGACATGCAGCGATTTTGCGGAGGCGGTGGTAATCATGGTCGAGGAAACGATGATTCCGAAAGCCAGAAGAAGGATCTTGCGCGATGAGGAAGACATGGTCTGGTCCGATTCGAGGGATGGAATGTCGGGAGTGCTGGCAACTTTCGGCGGCAAGCTACGGTGCGGATAAGACGCCGAGGTGACCGTGTGGTTGCGAATCGAATCGGTTGTTCCAGCGTTCAGTGCGGGAAGGGCGGTGGCATTGGAAGCCGCTGCTTCCGACGGTTCAAGTGCCAGCCGGCCAGGCTGTTCGAAGGCATCGATGACTGGCGGAGGCGAGGTCGGTCGCGCCAAACCCAAGTGCGTTCACTCGGTATGTCAGCGACGTCGACATACCGCCTTGGTCGATGCCGCTTCGCAGTCATTGCGATGTCTGCCTGAACCGTCAAGGGCGACGCAACGCGGAAGGGATGCCGGTCTCGCTCGCATCCGGATGTCGGCATGATCGCGTGTGCACTGCAATCGGTGAGGGTGCGATCCAGATCAGGACCATAGCCGCAATAGCCGAACATCAGGACGACGCAGCAAGGTCGGGTAGTGACGAGGCTTTACCACAATCCACGCCGGACTTTTTAGACAGGCGGGTGATTCCGATCTGGCCATGATGGACGTCCAGTTCTGGCGGAACCGTGTCCTCCGATTGCAGAAGCCTTTGATGCATGCAATGAGCCCATATCTTCGTGAGGGCGGCGCAGTGCGGATCTCCAGAGAAGCGCCGGCAGCGGCAGGGTTTGCAAAAATCTCTTCATTTACAGGGTCGTCGAAACGCATGTGCGTTGCCGCAACGAGCGAGTACGGGCTGGCCCAACCTCGGGCCGCAGGCCACTGAAGCGTGTCGGCCGACTTCAACCCCTCGTGCATGGCGCATGCTCATGCCGCTGCGACGCTTCTGCCTCCACGCAAACTCGTAGCGGCTGCCTCGCGTAGCGCCTGACTGAGTTGCTGCAAGGCACGCGAGCCCACTGCGGCGTATTGCCAGTACAACGGAACATCGAGCCAGCGGGTGGGGTCGACGATGACGACCTGCTTGCTGCGAGCGGCGGGCGTCACCATCGACTCCGGCGCCAGACACCATCCGAGTCCGCGGGCAGCAGCTTCGACGAAGCCGGTCGAGGTGGGCAGGTAATGTGTCGGTGGAGCCAGTTGCGTGCGGGTAATGCGTTTGACGAAACGTGCCTGCAGCGTGTCCTTGCGATTGAACACCAGCATGGGCGCGTGGCCCAGCGAGGCGGCAGTGAAGCCGTCCTTGAAGTGCGTCTGGACAAAGGCAGCCGACGCGATGGCGTGATAACGCATCACGCCCAACGCATGGGCATTGCAGCCCTGCAACGGCTTGCGCTCGGAGGTGACTGCGCCCAGCACGCTACCCGCACGCAGTAACTCGAGGGTATGGTCCTGGTCGTCCATCTGCACGTCGAAGAGAAACCCGTGTGCCTGATGCAAGGCAGACAGCGCCGCCAGGACCCAGGTCTGCAGCGAATCGTCGTTGACCGCGATGGCAAGGGTGCGTGGATGCCCAACGCCGCTGTCGCCGGGAAGGAAGTCGGCGATCGCTTCGGATTCCAGTACCTGCATCGGCTTCACCCTGCGTAGCAGGCGCTCGCCGGCGGGGGTAGGGCGGCAGGGGGCTTTGCGGATCACCAGCACCTGACCGAGCCGGTCTTCAAGCGCCTTGACCCGTTGCGAAATCGCCGACGGCGTCACCGACAGCCGTTGTGCAGCGGCATCGAAGCTGCCTTCCTCGAGAACGGCAGCGAATGCAGCCAGTTGCGGATGCAGAAGATCCATGGCGTTCGGCAGAATTAGAAGTTCTAAGCAGAATACAGAATATTTAGTTTTCCTAATGACAGCAGAGCGCTCAGCATGGGTGCCTGTGATCCGGGAGGTGCTCGTGTTCCTTAAAGCTGCCATCTCTGGCTTCATCGCCAGCGCAGGTCTCATCATCGCAATCGGGGCGCAGAACGCATTCGTGCTGCGTCAGGGACTGCAGCGCCAGCATGTCGGTCTGGTGGTGGCGATCTGCGCGTTCGGCGACATCGCGTTGATCGTGCTGGGCGTGGCCGGGATTGGCGTACTGGTGACGCAATGGCCGGACCTACTGCAGGTACTTCGCTACGCGGGAGCGGCATTTCTCGCGGCATATGGAGCGCTGGCTGCACGCAGGGCCTGGCGTGGCACCAGTGGGTTGGCGCCGTCACAGGCCGGCGCCCAGCGTTGGCAGCGCGCCATGCTGACGTGCCTGGCATTTACCTTTCTCAATCCGCATGTCTATCTGGACACGATGCTGCTGCTGGGCAGTCTGGCCGCGCGCTACCCGGGCCAGCTGCGCTGGGCCTTCGCCTTGGGGGCGTGCCTGGCCAGCATCGCGTGGTTTTCCGGTCTGGGCTATGGCGCGCGTTTGCTGCAGCCGGCCTTCCGCGATCCGCACGCATGGCGTGTGCTGGATGCGGCGATCGCGGGATTCATGCTGGTGTTGTGCGCACTGTTGCTGCTGCCTTCGCAGGCGCTAACCTGAGGCCCACTGTTGCCGGAGTTGTTGTCATGTCGCCACTGCGCGTGTCCACCGATCAATCCGAACTCGATGTTGCGCTGATCCATCGCTACCTGGCGCAGCACAGCGACTGGGCCAGGGACATCCCGCTTGCTCTGGTGCAGCGCTCCCTCGCCAACTCGCTGTGCTTCGGCGGGTTTCTGGAGGGGGAGCAGGTCGCGTTTGCGCGAGTGGTGTCCGACTACGCAACCTTCGCCTATCTGGGTGATGTGTTCGTGTTGCCAGAGCACCAGGGCAAGGGCTACAGCAAGATGGTGATGGATGCGGTCATGGCGCATCCCGATCTGCAAGGGCTGCGCCGTTTCAGTCTGGCCACCAGCGATGCGCATGGTCTTTATGCGCGCTACGGCTTCACACCGCCGCTGTCTCCGCAGTCGCTGATGGAACGCTACCGTCCCGGTCTCTACACGCGCTAGCTGCGGTGGGTCGACTGCGCGATGCACACCGTCATGGCGTCGCGTCGGGACAGAAGTGCGGGTCGCGTTGCGCGCTGTCAGGCGAGCACTGCAACCTCGCCACGTCGCAGCGCCGGCCAGGCATCGGCAGCGCGCATTGCCGCCAGCGATGATTCGCAATTGCCGCCGGACAGGTGCCGATCCTGCAGCAGGTCGATGGCTTCCCACTCCCAGCGCGGCGAATGCGGCATTTGCCAGGCCGCCAACAGCACCGACATGCCGTCCTGGAGCGTGAGCTGCCGCCGCCAGATCACGTGTGCGTCGAGATGGCCTTGTCGCCAGTGCGATAAGGCATCGCCGTGCCGGCCACCGCCTGCGTCCCTTGCGAAAGCACAGACCTGCACGTTGGCATGCTCCTCGTTGAGTGGGCGATGCAGGGCGCGATTGTCGTTGCTGGTGTTCACGGGTGATCCTTCCTGATTGAGAAGGCGTGCCGCGCGGTGACGAAAGTACCCACGGACACACCTGCAGTGCCGGCGGCGGATGTCGTGGGTACCGATGGCTAAGATGCCGCCTGCGTTGCAGACGGTGGCCGGGCTACCATCCGGCCTGCTCTCTTTCGACCGGCGCAGCGTAACCAGGCATGGCGCTGGAAGCAAGCACTCTTTATCGGTTCAAGTACTTGTTTTCGAAGATGTTTTGTGTGCGCTGAGCGCGTGCGTCGGGTGCCTGGGATGCGTGCGCCGGCTGCCGGCGGAGCGTGCGGGATAGACCAAGAAAGCGCCCTTGCAGGCGCTTTCTTGGTGTGCCAAGCCTCAATGGCTGCGGGGACATCCGCCCCGTCGCATCAGCATGCCCGCACCGACAATCTGGTCGACGGCGCAGTGCCTGCCGCTCGCTCAGGCGCTGCGGACCTTGTTCAGCAGATGTGCGACCGGTGCCGCCGCTCGGTGGTCGGCCTGCCTTGTCTGTCGTGCATCGATCTTGAAGATCGCCACCGCGTCGGTGAGTTGCACTGCCTGCTCCTCCATCGAACGTGCGGCTGCCGTTGCTTCTTCCACCAGCGCTGCATTTTGCTGCGTGGTCTCGTCCATATGGGTAATGGTCTGGTTGACCTGCTCGATGCCGGCCGATTGCTCCTGCGATGCCGCGGAGATCTCGCCCATGATGTCGGTGACGCGTTGCACGCTCGCAACCACCTCGTCCATGGTCTTGCCGGCACTGCGCACCAACGCCGAGCCATCGGCCACGCGCTGCACCGAGTCGTCGATGAGGTCCTTGATCTGCTTGGCCGCACCGGAGGAACGCTGCGCGAGCGTGCGCACTTCGGAGGCGACCACGGCAAAGCCACGACCTTGTTCGCCTGCACGTGCAGCTTCCACCGCAGCGTTCAACGCGAGGATGTTGGTCTGGAATGCAATGCCATCGATGACGCTGATGATGTCGGCGATCTTCTTGGATGAGGCTTCGATACCGCTCATGGTCTCGACGACCTTGCCCACGACGTCGCCACCTTGCGAAGCGACGCGCGCGGCACCGATCGCCAGCTGATTGGCCTGGCGCGCACCCTCGGCGTTCTGCTTGACGGTGGATGTCAGTTCTTCCATCGACGCTGCGGTCTCTTCGAGATTGGCCGCCTGTTGTTCGGTACGTTGCGACAGGTCCTGGTTGCCGGCCGCGATCTCGCTGGCAGCCGCGTTGATCGATACTGCCGATTGCTGGATGTTGCCGACGATCTGCGCCAACTGACTGGCGGTGGCATTGGCATCGTCGCGCATCTGCGCGAAGACGCCGCGGAAGTCGCCGCTCATGCGCGCAGTCAGATCCCCCGCGGCGATGGACTGCAGCAGCGACGACAACGACTGCAGGTTGCCGTCGGCGTTGGACATCAGGTGGTTGAGGCTTTCGACCATGATGCGGAAGTCGAACTGGAAGCGCTCCACATCGCCGCGTGCGCTGAAGTCGCCGTTGGCGGCGGACTGTGCCAGATGCTTGATCTCGTGGTTCATTGCCGACAGGTTGAGCTTGACCTGCGCCATGGTGTCGCTGAATACCGCTTTCTCGCCGGGCAATGGCTGCATGTCTTCAGACAGTTCGCCAACGGCATAGCGGCCCATGATGCGCGCCAGGTCCGTCTGCACGGCCACGTGCGCGGCCACCAGCAGATTGGTGTCGTTAGCCATACGGCCGTAGTCGCCCGGGAATGCCGCCGCATCGATACGGAAGCTGATCGTGCCGGCGTCGTGATGCCTGGCCATCTCGGTCTGTGCGGCGATCAGGTTGCGTACCTGCAGCTGCATCTTGTCCATGGCCTGCAGCAGACGGCCGGTTTCATCGTTGGCGGTGGTGTGGACATCGTTATGCAGATTGCCGGCGGCGATGGCTTCGGCGGTGCGCGTGGCCTGGCTGAGTGGCTGGGTCAGGCTGCGTGTGATCAGCCACGCCAGTAGTGTGCTGATCACCAATGCTGCAATGCCGCCGCTTGCCAGGATGACCTTGCCGCGATGCATGGAAGCCACCGCGGCGGCATATGCCTCCTTGCTGAGGCGCCGCTCCAGCGCGGCGTTTTCGCGAATGGCGGCTTGCTGGTCGTTCATCGCAGTGGCGGCTGCACCTTGCAACAGAGCCTGCGCCTGTTGGTTCTGGTCGTGAATGCCGTAGTCGAGAATCTGGTTGTTGAACTTGACCGAGATGTCGCGCTTTTCCTGCACCAACTTCAAAGCGGCCTTTTCGACGTCGCTGCTGGGCATGGCTGCCAGTGCATCGTGGGACTGGCGGTAGCGTGCGCGGTTGTCTTCGATCATCTTCAGGGCGCGGCGGTTGGCCGCATCGCCGGACACCATCACGATGTCGCGCAGGCCGATCGCCACATTCGTATTGGCATCGAGCATGTCGCTCGACAGCCGGATCCGCTCCATATTGTTGTTGACGATGGTGTCCAGCTCATAGCGGGCGTTGGACATGGTGATCAGGCCGGTCGCAACAAGCAGGCCCGACAGGAGAATCAAAATGCCGAAGGCCATGCCCAGGCGACGGCCGACATTGAGGCGTTGCAAATAATCGTTCATAACCGCATCCAGTTAGTGCAGCTGAAGAGCCCAGTGGATGCGGGGTGCGTCCACTCAAGCGTCTTGCCCAGCTAGCGGCTGGATACCGACGTGCTAAAGCCTTCCGTTCTGTAATAGTTACAGCCGATTCAGTGCGCGGAAGAGATTCCCCGACAGCTGTCCATCGGCGCCTGACATCGTGATCTGCTCATCGCCTGGGAGTGCAGCTAACGCCGCTTTTGCGTGCACGTTAAACAGATGTTGCCGATGCCGGAAAAAACCGGCGCAATACGCACGTCATCGCAGCGTGTGTGCAGGATTCGGCATCGATGATCGATTGCATGCGCCATTTGTCAGCCGCGCTTGTAAGCCCTGGCTGGATCGATGCGTGTCATCTGCAGAACGCCTGTCATGCGGCAGGTGAAGCGCTGGTGCGTGTATGGGAGTGCGTCTTGCCCACCACCAGATCACCTTGCGCAGGCGCGCCGGAGCCTCAGCAAACGTCTGGGTCGATCTGCACGGGCGACGGTGCCCCGCAGTGCAGGGCGATGTGTGCGAGCTTGGGGCAGTGTCGGCAGCGCGCATTGCATCTGGCGACGAGGCAAACCTCAGCAGCCGGGCGAGCGCGCTGCGTTGCGGACCGGCATCAGCCCTCCAGCGCAGCCAGCACCTTGGCATGCAGCTGTTGTGCGTCGGACTCGCTGTTGAAACGCGCAAACACTTCTTCGCCGGAGAGCAGGCCGACCCGCACGGAGTGGCAGTACGAGCCGAAGCTTTCGCCTGCGTTGAACGGATCGCTGATGACCGAGATGTGGGTGAGGCGGACCCGGGTAGTGCCGAACTTGATGAACATCTGCGAGCTCCTGTGTGAGTGCCGAGTTTCCCACGTTGTGGTGCAGGGCAGAAGCAGCGGTCGACGCGGGCGGTGTGGTGGTACAAGGCCGCAGCGTGCTGCGATCTGGCGGTGCGGCCCGGCTGTGCGGTGCGTGTCCGGAGCGATGGCTGCCCCTCGCATTCGGTGGGCCAGCACGTACACTGCCGTGCCCTGATGCTGAGCTTGCCTGATGTCCGATCCTATCCGTCTCGATAAATGCGTTGCCGCGCAGTTCGGCTGCTCGCGTGGCGAGGCGCAGCAGTACATCGAGGGCGGCTGGGTCAGCGTGGATGGGGTGGTTGTCGAAGAGCCGCAGGCCCTGGCGACCGCGGCGCAGGTGACGCTTGCGCCGGATGCGGTGCTGGAACCCGCCGAGCCTGCCACCTTGCTGTTGCACAAGCCGGCAGGAATGACGGCCGACGCTGCGATGGCACTGGCCAACCCAGCAAGCCGGAGCGAACTGGACAACGCCGAGTTGCGCGTGCTCAAACGGCATTTCCTGCGCCTCAATGCGCCGCTGCCGCTGGAAGACGATGCCAGCGGCCTGCTGGTGTTGAGCCAGGACGGGCGGGTACTGCGCAGGCTGACGGCCGATGCAGGCTCGATCGAGCAGGAATTTCTGGTGGAAGTACGCGGCGAGCTGCGCCCCTATGGCATGGCGCGGCTGGCGCACGGTCTGGTGTATCGGCAGCGCAGCCTGCCGCCGTGCAAGGTGAGCTGGCAGAACGAAGAACGGCTGCGCTTTGCGATCAAGCACGTGCAGCCAGGCCAACTGCGCTACATGTGCGGTGAGGTGGGACTGGACGTGGTCAGCATCCGTCGGCTACGTGTGGGCCGCGTGTCGCTGGGCAAGCTGGCGATCGGCCAGTGGCGTTATCTGCCTGTGGGTGAGCGTTTCTGAGGCGTATCTTGCTACGCGTGTGTGCAGCTCTTGCAGGCAGCGCGCTCGAATGCATGGTCCACTCGGTCAGATCGTGCGCGTGGAGTGCATGCGCTTGCGTCAGCGGCAGGACGCTTGTGCCAATGCTTCGCTACGCCGCGACGTAAACTCCTGACGTCTGTTTCACGTACCGGCCGACGCAGGTCGACCGATGCCTGACGAGCTGCATCGCACGCAATCGTGTGCAGCGCGTCCTTCGCTTGCGGGCCATCGCCCGGCTCGCTTACTTCTTGTTGCGCTTTTTCTTGGCGCGGGTCACCAGCCAGAACACCACGGCGATGATCCCGATGACCAAGATGGCGAATGCCGGTGTTAGAAACGCGTTGTCGCCCATGAAAATCTCCCGAAAGTCATCTGCAGCGAAGCGCTGCACTGACGTTAGCCTAGCGAGCGGCCTGCTTGATCGCGTGAAATGCACTGCATTCGTGCGCTGGCGCGCTTTTGCCTCGATGGAAGGCCAGCAGCGCTGTCGCTCGGTTCAGGCGCATCGATGCAGTGGGAGCCGTATGCGCCGGGCTATTTGATACGAAGACGCCCGATGCGATGTATGCAGTCAGCGCCGTGCGACGTCACGAAGCTGCGGACCGATGTGTGGCAACTGCTGCGGTATTGCGAGCGGTGACATTCAAGCAGCGCGACGTACGTACGAGCAGGTCATGCACCGGGCCACTGCGTGGATCGATGAGAGCAGTCGACAGAAGAGATCGATTGGATTGGCAACCGACCAGTGACGGCTGCCCCCTGCGTCGCATGCAACACTGATGTCGCTCGCATCGTCAGGCGCATGTCGCCCCATCCGATCGATGGGCGAGCCCCGCTCGACAAGCGTAACTGCGCTTGCACGGAGAAACACGTGCATGCGATCAGATGCAACCCGACCGGGGCGGTGATCGCGACGCAGTGGTCTACGAGCCCATCGTCTGGCGCCAGATGCAATGCGCGACGCAGTTCCGTACCACCAGTGTCCCGGCAGGGGCGTGCTCGGCGCCCCGCGAGTTGAGCGGCCCAACTGGCCTCGCGTCCGGTGGCTGCAGTTTAAATGAGACGTGCATCACGTAAATCGGGGGCGCGCCGACACGCTGTCGGGACGTTCCCGACAGCCGAGCCGCCTCGAGCTGCGCCAGGATTCGGGCGCAGCCACGGGTATCATCGAAAGCTGGACGTGCAGCGGAAGCCGGCACAGTCGATCTGCACCGTGCTGCCGCCCTGGCAGGTCGCAGTGAAACGGGTGGAACCCGCCGGCTGCACCGGGCCGCAGTTCAGGCCGCTGCTGATGCTTTGGGCGCGTGCCCTGGGCGGCTCGCTCGACATCGCCGTGCCCGCGGGCGTCGGCGAGGCTGCAGCGGCGGCCGGCGAAGTCGCAACGCTGACAGGTGCAGCAGTGGGTGCATCGGCTGCCAGGGGAATTGTCACCGCTTCGTGGTGCGGGCCGCCGCTTGTCGTCACGAGACCGCCTTGCGCGGTCTCTCCCTGCAATGGTTGCCCGCGCTCCTCGCGATGGCGGTCGAAACTCAGCGTCTGTCCGAACACCAACTGGATCCAGCTCGGGTAGGTGTAGCCGGTCCCCTTGTTGTGGTCGACGATGGCGCCGATGGCGCCGCCGATCAGGATGTTGCCCCAGATGCCCATGTTGGCGCGCGAGATGGAGCGACCTGCCGCATCGCGCTGACCGGGAAGCACACAGGTGACATCCAGATCGTGCGCGGACCGTCGCACCTGTGCGCTCTGGCCGGACTTCAGGGTGACGCGTCCCTTGTCGTTGCTGATGGCGCAATCGGCGCCGGTAATGGTCTGGCCGTCCGCGGTCCTGGTATCGACGCGAATCGGCTGGGTCGCGTCGTTCATCACCGTCGCGCAACCGCTTAACGCAGCCATGGCGATGGCTGCGGTCACTAGCTGTTTCATGTTGTCCCCTGGCGTAAAGCACAGCGGTACCAGGCGGGCATTGCGCCGCGTCCTTGGTAGAGCTGTGTCGTGATCAATCCCCGTTGCCGCCACATCGCGCGCCGGCCGCCATGTCATACCGGGATTGTTGGCCGCCGTCCAGTTGCGGCCGTGTGCGTCACACGCCCGGGGTGGCGAGCACGCGGCGTTTTGCCATCACGCTGCGGATGGCGGTGAGCAGTTGTTCCGGAGTGTAGGGTTTTTCCAGGAACGCCACCCCGTCGGGCAGGATCTCTTCCACGTACTCCACCGCCAGGCCGGAGGTCAGCAACACCGGCAGGTTGTACGGTGCATGCGCGGTCTTCAACGCAAGATCCACGCCGGTCAGCCCGCCCGGGAAGTGGATATCGGAAAACAGCACATCGACACGCGGGTCGCTTTCGATCAGGGTGAGCGCTTCTTCGACAGACCCTGCGCTGCGGCAGGTAAAGCCGTAACTTTCCAGGACAAGGCAGCTGAGTTGTCGGGTGCCGTCGCCGTCTTCGACGACGAATACAACTGGCCGTTCCTTGTTCTGTGACATGAGCGCGTCTCGTAAGGCAGACCACATTCTCAGCGATGCGGCAGTGAACCCACCGTCAACGCAGACGCTGCCGTATGGTTACCAGCCGAACGGGCCCGGACCATAGCCGCCGGGTGCGTAGCGCGGGCCGAAGACCGGGCCTTCGCCGCGGCCGACGCTGATGCTGACGCCGATCTGATGCGCTTTTCCGTCGTCGTCGTAATAGGTCTTGCAGGAGTTCAGATTGACTGCCTGCCAGTTGCTGTTGCCGCCACGGTTGGAATAGCCCATGCCGGTCTCGACCGCGCCATGCAGCTTGCCCTGGCATTGCTCGGCACGTTCTGCCGCGATCGAGGCGGCGCTTGGCCGTGCGAGGGCCGGGCGGGGGCCGCTCTTGTCGCCGTAGAACGTGCCCGGCGGGTCGGTGCTGTATTCCGGGTCGGAACGGTATTGCAGCGGCGCTTGCGGGACGCTCAGGTCCAGCGAGCGCGCGCTGGCCGGCTCGGCGCTGACATCGCCGGTCTGGGCGAGCGCGCCACCGGCGGTAAATAGAGTGGCCAGGAGAAGCAGGCTGCGTTTCATCGGTTCGACTCTAAGAGGGACTGGCAGCGCGTGCCAGCTCGCCCTGTGAAACTAGCAACGGCTGATTGAATGCGCGCTGTCGATTCCAGCCGATGTTGTGTCGACCCTGGCATGGCGCTGACACACGCTGTTGCATCAGCCCTGCTCGCGCACGATGTCGATCAGCTGCGCGCCATAGCGGGCCAGCTTGCCGCCACCGATGCCGCCGACGCGCGATAACGCATCGATGCTGGTCGGCCGTTGCTCGGCGATATTGCGCAAGGTGCTGTCGTGGAAGATCACGAACGCCGGCACGTTCTGTTCCTTGGCCAGCTCCGCGCGCAGGCCGCGCAAGGCGTTGAACAGCACCAGATCCTGCGGCTGTACCGGCAGGCCGGTGCGCTGGGCGCCGCGATCACGCTCGCGCCCGGCAGCCGGATTCTCGCGCCGCATCATCACCTGGCGCTCGCCCTTGAGTACCTGGCGGCTGGCGTCGGTCAGGCGCAGCCCGCCATGGCCTTCGCTGTCGACCTCCAGCAGGCTGGCCGCAACCAGTTGCCGGAACACGCTGCGCCAGGTGCGTTCGTCCAGGTCGCGGCCGATGCCATAGGTGCTCAGCTGATCGTGACCGAGCTGCTTGATGCGCTCGTTCTCGCTGCCGCGCAGGATGTCGAGCAGATGGCCCACACCGAAGCGCTGCCCGCTGCGGTACACGCAACTGAGCGCCTTCTGCGAGGCCACCGTGGCATCCCAGGCAGCCGCAGGGGTGAGGCAGTTGTCGCAGTTGCCGCAAGGTTTGGGGTAGGTCTCGCCGAAGCCGGCCAGCAGCACCTGGCGGCGGCATTGCATGGATTCGCAGTAGCCGAGCAGGTGATCGAGCTTGGCGCGCTCCAGACGCTTGCGCTCTTCGGCCGCTTCGCCCTGTTCGATCATCTGCTTGAGCAGCACCATATCGCCCAGGCCGTAGCAGAGCCAGGCTTCGGCCGGGTCGCCGTCGCGGCCGGCGCGGCCGGTTTCCTGGTAATAGCCCTCCAGCGATTTGGGCAGGTCCACGTGCGCCACGAAGCGCACGTCGGGCTTGTCGATGCCCATGCCGAAGGCGATCGTGGCGGCCATGATGATGCCGTCCTCGCGCAGGAAGCGACGCTGGTTTTCCGCGCGTACCTCGGCCGGCAGGCCGGCGTGGTAGGGCAGGGCGTTGAAGCCTTGCGCACACAGCTGCTGGGCGGTTTCCTCGACCTTGCGCCGCGACATCGCATAGACGATGCCGGCGCAGCCGCGATAACGGGTGAGGAATTCCTGCAGCTGTTTGCGCGCGTTGTCCTTCTGCACGACGGTGTAGCGGATGTTGGGGCGGTCGAAGGAGCTGACGAAGTGGCGTGCATCCACCAGATCCAGGCGCTCGGCGATCTCGCGCTGGGTGGGCGGGTCGGCGGTGGCGGTCAAGGCCATGCGCGGGATGTGCGGCCAGCGCTCGTGCAGCACGGTGAGCTGGCGGTATTCGGGGCGGAAGTCGTGGCCCCATTGCGACACGCAATGCGCTTCGTCGATGGCGAACAGCGCGATGCGGCTGCGTTCCAGCAACGACAGGAAGCGCTGGGTCAGCAGCCGTTCCGGCGCGACGTAGAGCAGATCCAGATCGCCCGACAGCAGCGCGCGTTCGACCCGCTGCGCGTTCTCGGCATCCAGGGTGGAATTGAGGAATTCGGCGCGCACGCCGAGCTGGCGCAGGGCCTCGACCTGGTCCTGCATCAATGCGATCAGCGGCGACACCACGATGCCGATGCCATCGCGCAACAGCGCCGGCACCTGGTAGCACAGCGATTTGCCGCCGCCGGTGGGCATCAGGACCAGGGCGTCGTTGCCGGCAGCGACGTGTTCGACGATGGCCTGTTGCGGGCCGCGGAAGTCGTCGTAACCGAAGACGCGGCTGAGCAGTTCGTGTGCGGGGGAAGACATCCGCCTAGGATACCGTGCAGGTCAAGCCCTGGTCGGTGTCATGCCGGCAGTGTTGCCCGATAGCGGGTCGGAGATTGCCGCGATGTGGTGTATGTGGCGGGCGAATGCGCAATGGGCGGTGTGACCGGGGTGGAGCGTGCGGCGCAGAGCAGGGCCGCATGCTGCGCGTTGAGGGCACTGAGCTTCGCTCCGCACCCTCACCCCAACCCTCGCTCCGCGCACGCTCATGGCACGCACCAGTGGCGCGCAAACCGTGCCTTCTCGCCCCGGCGGGAGAGGGGCTCAACAACCGACAGCGCACCAACAGCCCCCTGAGTCAGGGGGCGCGCCGAAGGCGGGGGGTGTGGAAATGCGTAGCGGGGCCCGACGTTTGCAAAGCAAACGTTGGGGGACATGTCCGCGAAGCGGAGATGGCCGCAACCCCTGAGTCAGGGCGCGCGCCGAAGGCGGGGGTGTGGCAGGCGACTGGCCAGGGGCCCAAGGTTTCGGCGCAGCGAAACCTTGGGCAGGCCTGCAGGGCGGACGCCCAGCGGGTTTACTGCAACAGCGAGCGCAGCATCCAGGCGTACTTCTCGTGGGTCTGCAGGCGCTGGGTCAGCAGGTCCACAGTCGGGTCGTCGCCGGCGTCGTCGGCGGTGCCGAGCACCTTGCGGGCGGTGCGGCACACGGCCTCGTTGCCGCTGACCAGCTGACGCACCATTTCGCGCCAATCGGCGCTGTCGCTCAGGCCCGGCTCCTCCGCAATCGAGGTCAGCGCGACGAACTCGCGGTACGAGCCTGGCGCGTTATAGCCCAGGGCGCGGATGCGCTCGGCCACTTCGTCCAGCGCCGCCCACTGCTCGGTGTACTGGGTTTCGAACATGGTGTGCAGCGAGTTGAACATCGACCCGGTGACGTTCCAATGGAAGTTGTGGGTCTTCAGGTACAAGGTGAAGGCGTCAGCCATGTAGCGGGCCAGACCGTCGGAGATCTGCTTGCGATCGGCGTCCTTGATCCCGATATCGATATGCGGCGCCGACGCAGCAGCGACCGGCAGGGCATCGCTGACGACGACGGGCTTGTTGGCGTTCTTTTTCTTGGACATGGAATGGCCCTTGCTGAGGAAGTGGATGTCTGTGGGAACAGATATGGCGTCACAATAGACAGGCTAAAGGATCAAACGTCATTCAATCTTTCACATTTCTCCATCAATGAGCGCTATCGACACCGACCTTGCTACGCTGCTGCGTGAGCGCCGCCACGCCGTGGATGGCGCACTGAGCCGCGACCGGGGCCGCTTGCTTGGCCTATGGTCGCGCTGGCAGGGCAAGCCCGGCAACCCGCAACTGCGCGATGCGTTCGAGCAGGCGTTGACGGTGTCGCTGGCGCAGCGGCAGGCACGTGCTGCGCAGCAGCCGGCGATCACGCTGGACACGCAACTGCCGATCGCCCGCGAAGCCGAGCGCATCATCGGGCTGATCCGCGACCATCAGGTGGTGGTCATCGCCGGCGAAACCGGCTCCGGCAAGACCACCCAGCTGCCCAAGCTGTGTCTGGCGGCCGGGCGCGGTGCGGCCGGCATGATCGGCTGCACCCAGCCGCGCCGGATCGCCGCGCGCGCGGTGGCCGCGCGGGTGGCCGACGAGCTGAAGACGCCGTTGGGCACGCTGGTGGGCTTCCAGGTGCGTTTCACAGACCGGGTGAGCGAGCAGTCGCGCATCAAGTTCATGACCGACGGCATCCTGCTGGCCGAGATCGCCAGCGACCGCTGGTTGTCGGCCTACGACACCATCATCGTGGACGAGGCGCACGAGCGCAGTCTCAACATCGATTTCCTGCTCGGCTACCTCAAGCAGCTGCTGAAAAAGCGCTCCGATCTCAAGTTGATCGTGACCTCGGCGACCATCGATACCGAACGCTTCGCGCAGCATTTCGACAATGCGCCGGTGATCAATGTGGAAGGGCGGACCTTCCCGGTCGAAGTGCGCTATCGGCCGCTCGAAGGCGAAAGCGGTGGCGACCAAGCGCAGGAGAGCGGCCGCGATGGCGAGCGCAGCGTCAACGATGCGATCGTGGCGGCGATCGACGAGATCACCCGCATCGATCCGCGCGGCGACGTGCTGATGTTCCTGCCGGGCGAGCGCGAGATCCGCGATGCGCATCATGCGCTGGAGCGGCGCAAATACCGCGAGACCGAAGTGGTGCCGCTGTATGCGCGGCTATCGGCAGCCGATCAGGACCGCGTGTTCAATCCCGGCCCGCGCCGACGTCTGGTGCTGGCGACCAACGTGGCCGAAACCTCGTTGACGGTGCCACGCATCCGCTACGTGGTGGACCCGGGCTTTGCGCGCGTCAAGCGTTACAGCCCGCGGCAGAAGCTGGACCGCCTGCATATCGAGCCGATCTCGCAGGCCAGCGCCAATCAGCGCATGGGCCGTTGCGGGCGGATCGCCGAAGGAATCTGTTACCGGCTGTATGCCGAAGCGGACTTTGCCGCGCGCCCGGCGTTTACCGACCCGGAAATCCGGCGCTCGTCGTTGTCGGGCGTGATCCTGCGCATGCTGCAACTGGGGCTGGGGCGGATCGAGGACTTCCCGTTTCTGGAAGCGCCCGACGAGCGCGCGGTGGCCGATGGTTGGCAGCAGCTGCTGGAGCTGGGCGCGATCGATGCGCAGCGCCGTCTGACCGCGATCGGTCGCCAGATGGCGCGCCTGCCGGTGGACGTCAAACTGGCGCGCATGCTGGTGGCTGCGCAGCAGCATGGTTGCCTGCGCGAGATGATCGTCATCGCCTCGTTCCTGGGCATCCAGGACCCGCGCGAACGCCCGCCCGAAGCGCGCGAGGCGGCCGACAACGCGCATGCGCTGTTTGCCGATGCGCGCTCGGAATTCGTCGGCATCCTGCGCCTGTGGGACGCTTACCGGCAGGTGCACGAAGACCTCACCCAGTCCAAGTTGCGCGATTGGTGCAACCGGCATTTTCTGGGTTTTTTGCGCATGCGCGAGTGGCGTGAACTGCATCGGCAATTGCGGCTGTTGTGCGAAGAGCTCGGCTGGAGCGAGGAGCCGGCCAACGTGATGCTGGCGCCGCTGCTGGCGGGCGCCAGCGCGCCTGCGCGCGAGGATGGCCACAACGCCAACCGGCCGACGCGCGGACAGCTGCACCGCGCGGCGCGGTTGGCGCGTGAGGGCAAGCCCGATCCGGCTGCGCCATCTGCACAAACTCCCTCTGCAGCTGCGAACAAGCAGGCCGAAGCCGCCGAGGTGTCGGCACGCACCAGCGAGCGCGAACGTGCCGCGGCGTATCAGGCCTTGCACCGCGCGCTGTTGGCGGGCCTGCCCACGCAGATCGGCCATCGCACCGAAAAGGGCGACTTCTTGGCAGCGCGGCAACGCCGGTTCGTGCCGTTCCCCGGATCTGCACTGGCACGCAAGCCGCCGCCGTGGATTCTGGCGGCCACGCTGCTGGATACGCAAAAAGTCTGGGGCATGACCAACGCCGCGATCGAGCCGGATTGGGCCATCGCCGAGCTGGGGCATCTGCTGGCGCGCAAGCATTTCGACCCGCACTGGTCGCGTGCGCAGGGGCAGGTGGTGGCATCGGAGCAGATCAGCCTGTTCGGGCTGGTGCTGGCGCCGAAGAAACCGGTGCATTTCGGCAAGATCGACCCGGCTGCCTCGCACGATCTGTTCGTGCGGCAAGGCCTGGTGACCGGCGAAATCAACACGCGCGCCGCCTTCGTGGCCGATAACCTCAAGGTGCTGGAACAGGCGCGCGAGGAAGAGGCCAAGCTGCGTCGCGCCGGCATCGTCGCCGACGAAGACTGGCAGGCGCGCTGGTACCTGGACCGCATTCCGGCCGAGCTGCATTCGTCCAGCGGGCTGGATGCGTGGTGGAAGAGCCTGCCGCCGGACAAACGCCGCAGCCTGCACTGGACCTTGAACGATCTGCTGCCCGGCGAGGGCAGCGAGGCCGATCGTTTCCCGAAGTATTTCCCGCTGGGCGATGCGCGGCTGCCGTTGCACTACCGTTTCGAGCCGGGTGCGATCGATGACGGCGTGACCCTGGACGTGCCGCTGCATCTGCTCAATGCGCTGGACCCTGCGCGCCTGTCATGGCTGGCGCCTGGCTTCGTCGCCGACAAGGCATCGGCCCTGATCCGCAGCCTGCCCAAGGCGCAGCGGCGCAATTTCGTGCCGGCGCCGGATTTCGGGCGTGCGTTCTACGAGGCCTACAGCCTGCCGTCGGCCGACGATATCCGCGGCGAGCTGGCGCGTTTTCTGTCCAAGGCCACCGGCGTGCAGGTATCGGCACTGGATTTCGACGAACAATCGCTGGACACGCATCTGCTGATGAACCTGCGTCTGCGCGACGACGACGGCAAGGTGCTGGCCGAATCGCGCGATCTGGACGGCCTGCGTGCACGCTTCGGCGAACGCGCCGGGCAAGCGTTTGCCGCGCGTGCCGGGCGTGCCCTGGCAGCAGAGGGGCTGCGCGATTTTCCGACCACCCCGATTCCCGAACAGGTTGCGGGCGAGGCCGGTGTACCGGCGTACCCGGCCTTGGTGGATCAGGGCGAGGATGCGGCCTTGCGCATCTTTGCCGACCGCAACGACGCCGCGCAGGCGCATCCACGCGGCGTGCGTCGCCTGCTGGAAATCGCGTTGGCCGACAAGATCAAACACGCGCGCAAACAGTTGCCGGTCTCGCCCAAGACCGGCCTGTTGTATGCGGCGATCGAATCGCAGGAGCGCCTGCGCGGCGATCTGGTCGATGCCGCGCTCAATGCGGTGCTCGCCGACGGGCTGGGCGCGATCCGCGACCCGGCTGCGTTTGCATACCGTCGCGAGGATGCGGCCAAGCGCCTGTTCGGCGAAGCGATGCAGCGGCTGAAACTTGCCGAAAGCATCCTGGGGGCGGTTGCCGAGCTCAAGCCGCTGCTGGAAGCGCCATTGATGGGCTGGGCGCGCGGCAATCTGGACGATATGGAGCAGCAGCTGCGTGCATTGGTGCATGCCGGCTTCCTGCGCGACACCCCGGCCGAGGCACTGGCCAACTACCCGCGCTATCTGAAGGCGATGATCCTGCGGACCGAGCGTGCCAAACGCGACCCGGCGCGCGATCAGTCGCGCATGCTCGAGCTCAAGCCGTTTGTGGATGCGCTGGACGATGCGGCCGCGCGTGGATTGCAGCAAGGTGCCGACTGGCAGGCGCTGCGCTGGGATCTGGAAGAGTTGCGGGTGTCGGTGTTCGCGCAGGAGCTTGGCGCCAGGTCCGGCGTGTCGGCAAAGAAATTGTCGCAGCGCGTGGCGGCGTTGCGCGGCTGAGTCGCGCTGCCCGATTGCGTGCGGGCTGCTCGCAGCCCGCTGCAGTGGGATCGGTTCGCATGTGCGTCGCCAGTGATGGGCCGGGCGCCTGGCCATCGCAGTGACCGCATCGGTCTCCTGCAGCGCCATGCGCGGCGTGCAGATCACGCTGCGCAGGTGGGCGGTGCGTGGCGTAGGCCCACGCATCCCCAAGCAGCGCAGGCAGGTAGGGTCCCGGCACCCGCGGCGGGTACGGCCACACGGCAATGGCCGCACCCGCGACGGCGCCGACGTCAGAACTTCACGTGCAGGCTCGCCATGTAGCGCCGTCCGCTCCTGTAGCGGCCGGCCAGATGGTCCTTGTCGCCGAGGTATTGCAGATACTCTTCATCCAGCAGGTTTTGCCCATCGATCTGCAGCGACCAGTTCGGGCCGAATGCGTAGCCGATGCTGGCGCCGAGTTCGGCGTAGTCGTCCACGCTGGCCGGCGCTGCGCCGGCCACATAACCGCCGGCCAGATAGCTGTCGCGCCAGTTATAGGTCAGCCGTG
The DNA here is from genome assembly GCF_001010415.1 of Xanthomonas pisi DSM 18956. Lineage (GTDB taxonomy): Bacteria > Pseudomonadota > Gammaproteobacteria > Xanthomonadales > Xanthomonadaceae > Xanthomonas > Xanthomonas pisi. Next base: position 43,697 of record NZ_JPLE01000014.1, on the reverse strand, counting down.
CGTTGAGCGGTCCTTTTTCGTAGTACGGGCTGAAGGCCACGCTGTTGCGCGACTGGTACGGCAGCGCATCGCCGGTGTTGTTTTCGCCGTTGGCGTAGGTGTAGTTGGCGGTAAGGCCAAAGCCGCTGTCGCCGAAGGGTTGCTGGAATGCGATGTTGAAGCCCTTGACCTTGCCGTCGCCGGCGTTGCGCGGGCGCTGGACGCTGTAATCGCAGTAGCCGTCGGCGGTGCAGCCATTACTGCCGAGCAATTGGGCCCAGCTCTGCGGTGCGGTGTCGCGCAGCGCATTGTACTGACGCTCCACGCTGGCACTGGTGTCGATGTAGTTGTCGATCTTCTTGTAGAACACCGACCATGCCACCACCGACTGCTGCGCGAAGTAGTACTCGGCCGATAGATTGAAATTCCACGATTCGTAGGGCGACAGCTCGGCGTTGCCGCCGCTGCCGGTCAGCGTGGTGTCGTTGAGGAAGGTGTTGTTGACCATCTGGTTGTAAGGCGCCCAGGCAATCACCTTGGCCGCGGCAAAGCGAAACACCCAGTCCTCGCTGGTGTCGTAGGACAAGGTCAGCGACGGCAGCAGGAAGTCCTCCTTGCGGGTGCGCGTCTGCCACAGGCTGTCGACATTGGCCAACGACGGTGTGCCGCTGTAGACGAAGCCGCTACCTTCGGTCTTGGAGTCCACGTAGCGCACGCCCAGATTGCCGCGCAGGCCGCCGCCGGAGAAATTCAACTGTGCGTAGGCGGCGTTGTTGGTCTGCTCCAGTGCCCAGCTGTTGTTGAGATAGCTGGCCGGATCCGGCGCGTTGTAATCGACCGGGCTGTTGCGGATCCAGTTCAGCACATTGTTGCGCCCGGCCTGCACATGCCGGCCGTGGTCGGGATAGAAATCCTGCAGGTCGGTCAGGCCAATCGTGCCGACGTCGGCCAATGTGCCGGGGGTTACCCCGCCGTAGACGTTGAGCTCGAAGCGTTCCTCATGCTTGCCATGGCGCACGCCCAGCAGCAGTTGGTTGAACACGCCATCGAACTGCAGATCCAGGTCCAGTTGCCCGTAGGTGTCCTTGCTTTGCGTGGAGAAGATGCCGTTGTTGCCGAACCAGCCACCGGCCGAGCCCCAGTTGGCCGGGTTGCGCGCAGCTGCAGGGTCGTCGAACTGGATGCCGCGGCGCGTGTCCCAACGAAAGCCGCCGTTGTAGAACGGCTCGATGAAGTATTGCGACAGATCCTTGTTTTCGGATTTGCTCTGGCCCACCTGGCCCTTCAATCCCCAGCCATCGCCGGCAAATGCGCCGCGCAGGTCCAGGCCTTTGGTGGTGACTTCCGATTCGCGCACATTGTTGTCGTAGATCACCGTGCCGCCGAGCGGATCGGCATTGGCGCTGGAGTGGCCGCTGGTCACCACGCCGTTGCGCACATCGCCGAGCTGGTCCACTGCAGCCACCGTGCCGGCATTCCAGGTCAGAAAGCTGTACATCGACTGGTTGTAGTTATCGAAATTCTCGTTGATGTACAAGCCGCTGAGGTTGAATTCCAGTGCATCGCTGGGCTTGAGTTGCAGGTTGACCACCGCGCTGTCGCGCTCGCGGTCCTGCTGGAACCAGGCGGCGTTGATCGAGTTGGGCACATCTGCATCGGCAGGCACCGTGCCTGCGGCATTGGCAAACGTGCTGGCGGGCGCGTAGCCGAACACCTCCATGCCGCGGCGGTCCACGCGTTCTTCGTAATGTTGCGCGGACACGGCGATGCCGAAGGTTTCTTCCGGGTTTTTCCAGCTGTAGAGCAGCGCCGCATTGGGCTTGCCCTTGCTGGCCTGGTCGCTATAGCTGTAGCCGATGGAGCCGGCGATTTCGTTGGCTTCCAGATCCAGTGGTTGGCGCGTGTGCATCAGCACCGTTCCGCCCAGGCTGCCTTCGGTCAGCCGCGCTTCGGATGACTTGAGGATCTCCGCGCGGCCCAGGATCTGCGGCGCCAGCAAGGTGTAATCGAATCCGCGGCTGGGTTGCTCGCCGTATAACCAGATCGCCTGCGCCACCGGGTGGCCATCCAGGAACGACAGATTCAAGCTGGGGTCGGTGCCGTCGATGCTGACGCGCTCGCCCTGGCCGAAGCGGCGATCCAGGGTGACGCCGGGAATCTGCGACAGCGCTTCGGCCACGTTGGTGCTAGGAAACTTGCCGATGTCTTCGGCAGTGATCGCTTCGGAAATGCCTGCGTTGTTGCGTTTGGTGTCCAGGGATTTTTCCAGGCTGGCACGGATGCCGACCACCTGTACGGCATCCAGGTCGGTGGCTTGCTGGCCAGTGCTGTCCTGGGCTTGCGCGGTCACCGCCAACGACAACGCAATCGCACTGCACAGCAGTTTGGTGCTGTATTTCATGATGTCTCTCCTCATCACGCACAGGGATGGATGGCGGGCCGTGGCTCGCCGGCTGCGGGGGCTAGCAAGCGCACGTCCGGGAAAACGTGCGGTGGAACGCTTACGACGCGTCAGCGTGGTGTTGCAGATACCAATTGGCCGCACCGAGCACGCCCAGCTGCCCGTGCTCGACCAGCTTGACCGGGATGCGTTCGAGCACCCCGCGCATGTTGCCTTTGTCCAGAAAGCGCGCGCCGAATGCGCTGGACGCCAGAAAGTGTCCGATCGTCGGCAGGATGCCGCCGGCCAGATAGATGCCGCCGGCAGCGCCGTAGGCCAGCGCCATGTCGCCGACTGCGTGGCCGAGCAGGGCGCAGAACACCTGCAGCGTTTCGCGCGGCAGTGGGTCGTCTTCATGCAATGCCGCGTGCGTGACTGCTGCAGGCTGCTGGTAGCGTTGCGGCAAGCCGTGCAGCGCGCACACCGCGGCATACAGCCGCAATAGCCCGGGCCCAGATAACACGTGCTCCAGCGGCAGGTAGTGCCGGTCGCGCAGCAGGATGCGCAGCAACTGATGCTCGTGCGCGTGTGTGCTGGCCAGTGCCACCTGGCCTGCTTCGGTCGCCAGGACGATGGGGCGGGGCTTGGCATCGATCCACACCGCAGCTCCCAATCCGGTGCCTGGGCCGACCACCAGAATCGGCCCGGCGCGACGCGCATGCCGCGGCGTCGGCCCGCTCAGCTGTAGCACCGCACGCGGTTCCATCTGCGGCGCTGCATAGGCGACGGCTTCGAAGTCATTGACCAGATGCACGTTGCGCAGCGTCAGCGTGGCGCGCAGGCGGCCGGGTGAGAGGCTCCATGGCAGGTTGTTGCTGATGAAGCTGCCGTCGTCCAGCGCAACGCCGGCGCTGGCGATGACGAGGGTCTCGACACGGCCGGCCTGCGGCAGGAAGTCGGCCAGGATGGCTTCAAGGCTGGCGTGCTCGGCGCAGCGGTAGGTGCGGTAATGCGCCAGCGTGATGGCGTCCTCTGTCTGCACTACATGGCCAAGACGCACATGCGTGCCGCCGACATCGGCAGCGATGAAGCCGGCGGCGACAGGAACAGCGGGCATGGCAGAAACGTGAGCAGAACGCGAAGTCGCAGCCACATGCAGTCCTTTGGTCCGTCTGATCGGCCGATGCCATCAGCGCGTAGCGGCCTGTTTAGGAGTTGGTGACAACGATGTCAATGGTCCAGTCGGGTTGGATCGATCTTGGTGGCGGCCTCAAGTGCCAAAACCGGTACTGGTACCGTTTCTGTGCGGACTTCGTTGCGCAACGCGGACCAGACGGTGCAGTCGTCGGGCCTGCAGTCGGCATAAATGCCGATGTGCCGGCGTGCTCAACTGGTGCGAATCCCCGCAGCGATCGTGAGGTACACGCTCACCGGCGACCCGTGCTGATTGGGGCGTGCCGCAAGGCATCGCGAACAACTGTCCCGTGAAGCCGTTGGCGTGCCCGACCTCGCGCAGCGTCACGGCCGCTGGCGAATCAAGCCAGCCCCCCTGGAAGAGGACTCACAGCGCGCCAGGCGATTAGCTGCTTGCCTTGTCCGCAGCAGCAATCACCCTTCAACGCGCAGCAGCGCTAGCGGCCATGCCGGGTAACGTGCTGCAAGCGGCGTTGTCGGTCGGCGGCGCGCTGGAAGGATAGTGCTGCTTGCCGAGCACGTAGGTCTGGCTGGTGGCGACGAATCCATCCGCATAGGTGGCTTCGACGAAGTAGGCGCTCCAACCGACGTCCGGGGTCTGCACCGGCACCGAGACGGTGTTGCCGCGTGCAAGCACAACCGGGGTGGCGTGATAGCGGATGCCGCAGGCGTAGCGGAAGTCGCGCGCCTGCGGATTGGTGGCCGACCATAGCCGCACTTGCGTCGGTCGTTCCGACGAACGGAAACGGATCGTGGGCGCGTCGCCGGTGCGCAAGGTATCGCTGACTTTTGGCAACGCGCGCTGCTGCTGCAGCCGTGCAATGAAAGGCACCAGGCTGTCGACGACCGATGCGCGGATGCCGTTGTGCGCACTGTTGGGCACCATGCGCAAGGCCTTGCTGCCAGGCAACGCGTCATAGAACAACTGCGTGTTGTCCGGCAGGAAAAAATCATCGCCGCTGGCGTTGACGATGTACTTGGGTACCATCAGGCGCTTGCGCTGCGGCGTGCGCAGATAACTCAGCGGATCTTGCAGTTGCACCAGTTGCGCAAACGCCGGGGTCTGCAGTTGCGCAATAATTCCCTGTTTGGCATAGGCGTTGAATGCAATCGGCCAGTTGCCGCCGTACGCCCGATACATGTGGTCCAGCACGGCCGGCATGTTGAGGATGTCGATCACGAACGGCGCCACCGCGTCGACGCGTGGGTCGGCGATGGTGGCGTGCCAGCTGGCCCAACCCCGTTTGGACGCACCGGCAAGAATGAAACGATGGATCTGCAGCGATGCCAGCTCGCGCTCGGCCAGGCTCATGGTGCGCGCAATTGCAGCTGCCATCGGCACATGCAGGGGCATGGTCTTGCGTTGCTGCGGCGATTGCAGAAATAGCGACCAGCTGTAGGCGACGCTATCGTCCTCGCGGCGCGCTGTGGCATCGCCCTGGTACTGCAACGCCTGGTTGGGAATGTCGCTCAGCGCGATGACCACGGTGCGGCTGCGTTGCGCCAGCGCCGCCAGCGCTTCCGGCGACAGCTCGCTGGCCGGCTGCGCCGCACTCCCTGCGGGCGGGTGACGCGTGCCGTTGGTGGAGATCAGCACTGCACGTGTCGGCAGTGCATCGGCGGGCACATACATCGCCACGTCATGCTGCCAGGTGGCGGGGGTGACCAATCCTTCAGGCGACCATGTTTGCGAGGTCAGCAGGTACTCGCGCCGCTCGACCCCGGCGATCCGGCTGGTGGCGCCTTTCGTGTAGACCAGCGGCTGCTGTTCCACCGCATCGCGATAGCAGACCAGGGCCTGATCGAACCCGACCTCGGGCGCCGTGGCGCAGCGTTCGGTGGCGGTGGATGCCAGTGCCGGTCCGGCGACCAAGGCCAGCAGCAGAATCCCGCAATGTGTCATCAGGCGCATCGGCGTTCTCCGTAAGCGGCGCTGCCGGCCAGCACGACCAAGGACACGGCCCGCGCCAGACGCACACATCGAGCCCGTTCCCGTTCCCGTTGGCAAGTCTGGCACACGTACGAGGCATCCATCTTCTGTTGCGGCCACAGCATGTACCGGCTAAGCGAAGTCAACGCCGTGGGGAGATGGAGGATGCTCCGCTGACTTACCCGCTTCTCGCGGTAGCGCGCTTGTAGGCGATGGGGCACACCGGCAAGCCCTCATCGCACGTCCGCGCGCTCCGCCAAGGACGCTACGTTCTTCCGCTTTGGCAAAACCTTTCCCATCGCCGCAACGCCTGGATAGGCTGAAGACGCAGCAAGCCGTCGTCAGGTGGATGTGGACGGCGCACGCAGAACTGATATCTAGAGCGTGTTATGCACTTTGAGACGGCCAACCCTCCGGGAAGCGCCCTGTGGCGCGCCGATACCGCGTTGCGCGCCTTGTCTCGACGCACCACAGGGCGCTTCGCACTCACCTCAAAGCACATAACACGCTCTCAGACGGATCCACGCAGTACCAAACACCGTCGACGCCCGCTTGATGGCGAGCGTAGTCGTTTCGTTGGCTGTCCTTTACTTGGTCCGCCGTACCTTCGCCGGGGTGTTGTAGCCCTCGATCTGCAGATACCACACGCCGACCAGGCCGGGCTTGATCTTGACCTTGGGAGCGTCCTTGCGCACGCCGGAGAGGCTGGCTGCGTCGGTCTGTTCCCACTCCTGACCATTGGCCAGCGTATAGACGCGGCCTTTGGAAAAGCCCTTGAACTCGCCGACGATGCTGCTTTCGATCGGCTCCTTGCTGCCGAAGTCGAAGAAGCCACGGTTCTTGACGATGATTTCCTGGCGGCCGGCCTCCTTGGCCTGTTCGACCACGACGGCGGCTTCCTTGGCTACCTTGCCTTGAAGCCAGTCGTTGAGTGCGGCCAGTTCGCTGGCATCGAGCTTGTCCAGGCCGGCGGCCTTGAACTGTTCGGCGCTCATCTGCGACTGCAGATCGCCGTGCACTGCGCGCTGTGCCAGGGCCGGGGTGGCGGTCAATGCAAGGGACAGGCAGACCAGCAGGGGAATGCGGCGCACGAGCGACATGGAAGCCATCCGACAGGAAAGAGGTGGCTAGTGTAGACGCTGTTTCTGCCGGCCGACGCCACTCAGTCCACGCTGTCTGCAGTGGCCGCTGTCGCATGCGCGGGGCGGGCGGGGCGGCGATAGATGAACTCCGGCGGCGACGCGGCCGCCTCGGTGTCGGCAAGAGCGCGCACCTGGGCATGATCGGGCGAGCGTTCGCAGACCGGATCCAGCGTGCCGGCATCGCCACTGAGCGCCAGCGCCTGGCAGCGGCAGCCGCCCCAGTCGATCTCGCGCTTGGGGCAGCCCTGGCAGACCTCGGGCATCCACGCGGTGCCGCGAAACCGCACGAAGGCCTCGCCGGTGTTCCAGATATCGGCCAGCGAGCGGTCGCGCAGGTTGTCGAAACGCATGCCGTCGATGGTTTCGGCCGCGTGGCAGGGCAGTACGTCGCCGCGCGGGGAAATATTGACGAAGCGCTGCCCCCAGCCACCCATGCAGGGCTTGGGTTGGCGGGCGTAGTAATCGGGGGTGACGAAGTCGATCGCCAGGCGATCGCCGAGCTCGCGGCGTGCTGCTTCCACTGCAGCAATCGTGGACATCAGCTGCTCGCGGCTGGGCATCAGCGCGGCACGATTGCGCAGACCCCAGCCGTAGTACTGGGTGTGCGCCACTTCGATGCGCTCGGCCTGCCATTCCAGCGCCAGCGCAATCATGCCGGGCACGCGTTCGGCGTTATGGCGGTGCAGCACCGCGTTGAGCGTCAGCGGCAAACCACGCGCACGCACGGCGGCGGCGAACTCGCGCTTCTTCGCCAGGCTGTTGCGATAACCGGCGATGCGGTCGGCGCCGGCCGGATCGACGTCCTGCACGCTCAACTGCACGTGTTCCAGCCCGGCAGCCTGCAGTTGGTCCAGCATCGGCTCGCCGCCAGCGACGCCGGAGGTGATCAGGTTGCTGTACAGCCCGAGTGCGCGTGCATGCGCTACCAATTCCGGCAGATCCTTGCGCAGCATCGGCTCGCCGCCGGAAAAATGCGCTTGCAGCACGCCCATGTCGGCCGCCTGCTGCAGCAGCGAGCGCCAACCTGCGGTGTCCATTTCCTCACGCAGCGCGGCCAACGCAATCGGATTGGAGCAATACGGGCACGCCAGCGGGCAGCGATGGGTCAGCTCGAGCAACACCGATAGCGGTGGCGGTGCGGTCGTCATAGCCGCAGCAGACGTTTCTGATGCAGGGTGGTGGTGAGTTCGATCACATCCACCTCGATCTCGGTGGCGTCGGCATCGAATTCTGCAGCGAGTTCCTGCGCGATCTGCGCCAGCGAACGCGCGCCATCGAAGCGCTGCGCCACCACCAGCGCGATCTCGTCGAGCTCGACCACACGCTCGGGTGCAAGCAGCACCCACTGGTCGCGCGCACGGTCGTGCTGCAGGCGCACGCCCGCGCGCAGTGCCGGCTGACTCTCGCGGGTAATGCCGCTCACGCGGCGGCCCGGCGGGCGTCGCGGTCGGGCACGAACGCGTCCGGCCACACGATGCCCGGCGTGACATAGGCCACGTGCAAGGCATCCAGCTGCGCCCATAACACCGAGCACTTGAAATGCAGGGCGGCTTTCACCAGCTGCTGCTTTTCGACCGTATCGGCATGCTGCTTGACGTAGTCGAGCGCGAAATCCGAATCGCGTGGCGCCTCGGTCAGGCGGTGCTCGAAGTACGCCAGCGCTTCGGGCGAGACGAAGTCGTAATGCTTGAGCATGCCGGCCACGCGCTGCCCGATGATGTTGGGCGCGAACAATTCGGTGAGCGAGGAGGCAATCGCCTCGAGCAGGCTTTTTTCGCGGACGAAATGCAGATACGCCTGCACCGCAAAGCGCGTGCCGGGCAGCAGGGCACGTCCGGATTCGACCAGGCCGCGATCCAGGCCCAGCGCGTCGGTCAGATGCAGCCAGCGCGCGATGCCGCCATCGCTGGCGCTATTGCCATCGTGGTCGAGGATGCGCTGGCGCCAGATCCGCCGCAGCGCCGGGTCTTCCATGCGCGCCAGGATCGCGGCGTCCTTCAGTGGAATGCAGCGCTGGTATTCGAAGCGATTCAGCGCCCAGGCCTGCACCTGGCCGCGATCGAGCTTGCCGTCGTGCAGCAGGGCGTGAAACGGGTGCTGGTCGTGATACAGGCGTGCGCCGATCGCACGCAGGTCCGCTTCCAGTTGGTCGGGGGTGAGCAGGGCGGTCACAGCGTGATCTCCAGGCCGTCGTGGGCAACATCCCAGCCGCTGGCACGCGCACTGGCGTATTGCGGCGAGTGGATGTCGAGCACGGGATTGGTGGTGTTGATATGGATGAAGATCTTGCGCGCCACATCCAACGACGCAAACGCGGCGATGCTGCCATCGGGGCCGTCGATGCTCATGTGGCCCATGCGCTGGCCGGTCTTCTGGCTGACGCCCAGCGTCACCATCTCATCGTCGCGCCACAGCGTGCCGTCGAAGAACACCAGCTCGGCGCCGTGCAGGCGCGCGCGCAGTGCGTCGGTCATCGCCGCGCAGCCTGGGATGTAATGCACGCGGTGCTGGCCATCGTCGATGGTGAGCCCGAGGGTTTCTTCGTTGGAGCCGGCCAGGTCGCCGCCGCTGCGCGACTCCATGAACAGCGGTACCTTGCCTGGCACCGAGAAGGGCGTGAGTTGCAGGCCCGGCAGCGACACCGGGGTGTCCAGCGCGAACGGCTGGCGCGTCACGTAGTGCGGGTTGATCGCATCGAAAATGGGGTTTTGCGACAGCAGGTCCAGCACCCGGCTGCTGGCATGCAGCGAGAACGGCTGGCTTTCGCGCATCGACAACAGCCCGGCGATATGGTCGATCTCGCCGCTGGTCAACAGCACTGCCTCGATCGGGGAGTGACGCAGACCGTGCTGCGGCCACAACGCGGGTGTTGCGAGAATCTGTTGGCGGAAATCGGGTGAAGCATTGATCAGCACCCAGCGCTTGTCATCGGCACTGACCGCGATGCTGGCTTGGGTACGACGTTGGGCACCGTCTGCTTGTTGCCATGCCCGCTGACTCGCGGGTGTGTGGCAATTCCACTGCGGGTGCCCACCGCCGGCCGCCGATCCCAGAACGATGATGCGCATGGAAACTGTTACCTAATCTGCCGGCAGGTGCCGGTCATGCATCAAGAGGAAGGGCGGCTGGTGCCATTGAGACGTGCCGGATCAAAACTCGCCAGAGACGTAGCAGTTGATTTCGGCGCCACAGTTGACTTCACGAACGACAGGCTTCTTCCAGGTCTTCATCGGCTACCTCGCAGTGGATGGAAAAACGCCGTCGCAGCGTAATGCAGCGATGACGTGGAACGAGCATAGGCAGCCGGTTTACTGCAATTGTAAAGAGCTTGTAAAAAGCCGCGATTGCGTCGCACCTGGCATGCCGCGCTGATGTCCATCCATCGCAGAGCGGTTGCGAATCAAGGCCTTGGCGGGTGAACCGGGCATAAGCGCAGGCAGGCTGCCGGCAGGCGTTTGCGCGGAAATTGCGCGTTGTGGAGAAGGTGACGCGCACGTTACCGTAGCTATCAGACCCCAGTGATTGCCGGCCGCCGTGTCCACCGTTGTGACCAGTTCCTCATTCGAACGCCTGCATGCCTTGCTGCAGCGCCCGGCCGTTGCGTCGATCGCGCCGGCATTACGCGATGCATTGGCGCAGGCCTGGCAGGATGCGCCGCCCGCGCAGGCCGACAGCGTGCCGTGGGCGCTGCTGGGCGACACGCTGGACGTGCTGGCATCGCTGGCAGCCGACGAGGCGACGTTGATTGCGGCACTGCTGTTCGACCTGCCGGCGTTGCGCGGCGCGATCGCCGGCCTGCCATGGCAGCCGGCCGAGCGCCGGGTGGCGGTCGAAGGCCTGCTGGACGGCCTGGATGCGGCCGACCAGGTCTGGGCGCTGCACGCCGGGCGCGAGGCCGGGCGCAACAGCGAGGGCTTGCGGCGGCTGCTGTTGTCCATCATCCACGACCTGCGTGTGGTGCCGATCCTGCTTGCGCGGCAGCTGGCGCGCATGCGCGTGGCCGACCGTCTCGGCGAGGAGCAGCGCCGAGCGTTGGCCCAGCTCACCCGCGACATTCATGCGCCGCTGGCCAACCGGCTGGGCATCTGGCAAGTGAAGTGGGAGCTGGAAGATCTGGCCTTCCGGCACCTGGAGCCGGACACCTACCGCCGCATCGCGCGCGAAGTGGACGAAACCCGGGTGGCGCGCGAGCGCTATCTGGAAGCGGTCAAGCGCACCCTGTCGGCGGCGCTCGCCCAGCAGGGCCTGCACGCGGAGGTGAGCGGGCGGCCAAAGCACATCTACAGCATCTGGAGGAAGATGCAGAAAAAGCGCCTGTCTTTCGATCAGTTGTACGACATCCGCGCGGTGCGCGTGATGGTCGAGGACGTGGCGGCCTGCTACGCCGCCCTGGGGGCGGTGCATTCGTTGTGGGCACCGGTGCCCAGCGAGTTCGACGATTACATCGCCCGCCCCAAGGCCAACGACTATCGCTCGCTGCATACCGCCGTGGTCGGCCCGGAAGGGCGCACGATCGAAATCCAGATCCGCACCCACGAGATGCATGCGCAGGCCGAGCTCGGCGTGGCCGCGCACTGGAAGTACAAGGAAGGCGGCAAGGGCGGCGAAAAGGCCTTCGACCGCAAGATCCTGTGGATGCGCCAGTTGCTGGAGCAGGTGCAGGAGGGCGATCACGGCGAGCTGGCCGGCGCGCTGGATGCCGAGCTGATCGAAGACCGCGTGTATGCGTTGACCCCCAAGGGCGAGGTCATCGATCTGCCGCAGGGCGCCACGCCGCTGGATTTTGCGTATCACGTACACACCATGGTGGGGCACCGCTGCCGTGGCGCGCGGGTCAACGACCGCATCGTGCCGCTGACCTACCGGCTGCGCAGCGGCGACCGGGTGGAGATCATGACCGCCAAGGAAGCCGACCCGCGTCGCGACTGGCTGCTGGCGTCCAACGGCTTCCTGGCCAGTGGGCGTTCGCGCGACAAGGTGCGTGCCTGGTTCCACAAGCTCGACCGCGCACGCAATGTGCAGGCGGGCAAGGACCTGCTCGATCGCGAGCTCAAGCGCCTGGGGCTGCAGCACGCCGATCTGAGCGTGGCGACGCGCAAGTTCCACGCAGAAAACCTCGACGATCTGTATATCCAGGTGGCGCTGGGCGATACCGGGCCGAACCAGGTCAGCCGTGCGTTGCTGGAAGCCGAGCGCGCCGCCTCGCAACCTGCGGTGCCGGCGGCGCCGCGACCCACCGCACGCCGCGAGGGCTTGGGCAAATCCAAGTTCACCGTGCAGGGCGTGGGGAATCTGCTGGTGCAACTGGCGCGGTGCTGCCAGCCGGTGGCCGGCGAGCCGATTGCCGGTTACCTCACCCGCGGCCGCGGCATCACCGTGCACCGCACCGACTGCGCGGCGTTGGCACGGCTGGCTGCTACCCACCCGCAGCGCGTGTTGCCGGTGGAGTGGGGCAAGGCCGGCAGCGGTTATGAAGTGGATGTGCAGGTGCGCGCAGTGGATCGCCGCTGGTTGCTCAAGGACATCACCAACCTGATCGCGCAGGAAGATGCGCACGTGCTGGAGATCAACAGCGACAACGTGCGCGACACCGGCAGGGCGCAGCTGCGCCTGCGGCTCAAGGTCAGCGACTACGACCAGCTGTCCGCCCTGCTCGGCAAGCTGGATGCCTTGCCCGGCGTGAATGAGGTGCGGCGCCTGGGCTGAGCGCGATCAGGCGGCGTCGCGCTCCTTTGGCGGCGTCGCGCTGGTCGGGGCGCAGCATCGACTGCCTCTGCGCGTGCTGCGCTTTCGAACGTGGCTTGCGCGGCCGCCGTGCTGCGGGAACGCGTGCCTGTCAGGCTCCCCGGGCCGCTTGCGGATGCCTTGGGGATTGGTGGATGTACCGCGGGCCAGTCCGGGCAGCGCGCCGGCTGCAGTCGCGCTTGCCTTGACCCATCCCGACTCCCGAATCCGCCTCTCCTGCCCACCCACACTGTCTTCGCGGCACAGCCGGCTACCATAGGCACGTGAACGCGTCCCCGTCAGGTCGCGCCAAGGATGGACGCCACCGCATGTTTTCCCTGCCGCGCTGGGTCAGGTCGCCGCGCCTTTGGGCGCCGTTGCGCAGCCGTGCGCTCTGGCGCGTGGTGCTCGTGCTGGCCGCCTGTCTGCTGTTGAGCGTCATCGCGCTGCGCAAGCCGCTGGGCGATTTGCTGTGGCCGGACACCCGCATCCAGCAATTGCTGCAACGTGGCGATGCGGCGCTGTCGCGCGGCAAGCTCAGTGCCGCCGACGGCAGCGGTGCCCAGGAACTGTTCACCGCTGCGCTTGCCTTGGACAACGATCGCAGCGAGGCGCGCATCGGGTTGGCGCGGACCGGCATGGCTGCCGTGGTGCAGGCGCGTGCCGCGATCGCGGCCGGCGATGCGGTCGCAGCGCAGCGCACGCTGGCACTGGCCACCGCACTGGAGGTGCCGCAGGCGCAGATCGCGCCGGTCGCGCTGCGGCTGCGGCAGTTGCAGGCGCGCCGCGCCGGACTGGATGCCCTGCTGGCGCAGGCCGCCGCGGCCCAGCAGCAAGGCCGCCTGGATGGCACGCCCGACAGCGCGCTGCCGCTGTATCAGCGCATCCTGACCCTGGCGCCCGACCGCACCGACGCGCTGGAAGGGCGCGAAGATGCCTTGACCGATCTATTGGCGCAGGCGTGTCATGCGCTGGCGCGCGACGCGCTCGGCGAGGCGGCGGCCCTGCTGGCCGCGGCCAAGCGCTACGACGCCGGGCACGCCGACGTGCCGTCGACCGAGGGGCACTATCACCGTGTGCTGGATCAGCGCCGGCAACGCGCCGAGGCATTGTTGCGCCGTGGTCGCCTGGCACCTGCGGCACGCGATTTCAACGCGGTGCTGGCGGCCGAGCCGGAGGATGGCGGTGCGCATCGCGGGCTGGAACGGGTGGCCAGCGAGTACGCCGCGCAGGCCGGCCGGCAGGCCGCGGACTTTCAGTTCGACGCGGCGATGCAGTCGCTGCAGCAGGCGCAGTCGCTGGTGCCGGGTGCCGCATCCATCGCCCAGGCCGAGCAGGCCATCGCCCGCGCCCGCGACGCCCAGCGCGGCCCGGAAACCGGTCTGTCACGTGGCGTGCGCGAGCGCCGTTTGCGGGGGCTGCTGCAACGCGTCGCCGAGGCCGAAGCGCGTCAGCAATGGATGACGCCGCCCGGTGCCAGCGCATACGACGCGGTGCGCGCGGCGCAGGCGCTGGCACCACGCGACCCACGCGTGGTGCAGGCCGCCGCGCGCGTGGTGCCGGCCAGTCAGCGCTGTTTCGAAGACGAGCTGCGCAACAACCGGCTGCGCGCCGCGCGCGGTTGCCTGGATGCCTGGCAGGCATTGACCCCGAATGGCGATGCGCTGGCCGGCGCGCGTCGACGTCTTGCGCAGCGCTGGGTCGCGGTCGGCAGCGAGCGCCTGGGCCAGGAGGATGCGGCGTTCGCGCGCCGTGCGCAGGAACAAGCGCATCAACTGGATCCCGGCTTGCCGGAGCTGGCCGAATTCACGCGTCGGGTCAGGGCGGTGGCAGAGCAGCGCTGAGGCGCGGGCTGTTGTTGTAGTTGTTGTAGGCATTCGGCCTGTAGACGTCTGCGGTGGCTGGCGACCAGGTTGCAAGACAATCCCTACGGTCGATTCCTTCTCCCTTCGGGAGACGGTGCCCGAAGGGCGGATGAGGGCGCGCGCGAAGCATCGCGATCCATCTGTGCCTTCGTCGTCGCGATGGGCCACTCCCATCAAGCCCTGCGCGCGCCCGTATCCGGGCAGCCCGCAATCCTTCAGCGCACCACGAATGCATCCGCCCGATCCGCAACGCGCCAGTCAGTCACCAGTGGCGCCCTTCACCCCGCGATAAACAGCTCGCGCACCGTTGCGCGCGCTGCATCCAGCGAAAAGTATTCGGCCACGTTGCGCAGGCCGTTATCGGCCAGCTTCTGCCATTGCGTCGCGTCCTGGTACAGCCGCACGATGGCATTGGCAAAGGCATCGGCCTCATCGGCCACGCAGACATCCTCGCCATCGCGCAGATGCATGCCTTCCACCGCGCAAGTGGTGCCGACCACCGGTTGACCATGCGCCATGCTCAGGTTGATCTTGCCCTTGACCCCGGCGCCGAAGCGCAGTGGGGCGACCGCAATGCGCGCGCTGTCCATGAACGGCACCAGATCCGGTACATGGCCGTGCAGGCGCACGCCCGGGCATTCTTCCGCAAGCAGCTTGAGCGCTTCCGGAAGATCGGCACCGATGCAGTGAAATTCCACAGCGGGCAGTTGCGCGCGCACCTGCGGAAAGATCGCGCTGATGAACCATTGCACCGCATCCACGTTCGGCGGATGCCGGAAGCCGCCCACGAACACCAGGTCGCGGCGTTGTTCGAAGCTGTGACCGCTGCCGGCGACCTCGTGCAGGTTGGAGAGCAGGGCGGTGCGGATCTGCGGCGCATCCGCGCGCAATTGCGCCTGTTCGGCGGCAGACACCAGCACGGTGACATCGGTGGCCGCCATGATCTCCAGCTCGCGGACCCGGGTACGTTCGGCGCTGCGCAACAGATTGGTGTCGCCGGCGAGCTCGGCGCCGCGGCGCTCGCGCAGGTAGTGCAGGTCGACGGTGTCGAACAGGGTACGTGCCTGCGGCGCGTACTGTTTCAACAGCGGCAGGCAGGCGTGGGCAACGTGATGGCGTACCAGCAGCACTACCGCAAAGCGCGGGCCGTGCGTGCGCAACCAGCCACCGATGCCGTCCAGGAACGGTGCGTACCAGACCTCCACGCCCAGTTGCTGCAGCGCCAGGGTGTGGCGCCCGGCATGTTCGCGGCGGGTCGGCACGAACACCACATGCGCGCCTTCTTCGCGCAACAGCCGGATCAGATTGAACTGCCGCAGCGATCCGGAATCGCGATCCGGTTGCGGCACGCATTCGTCCAGGATCAGCACCTGGCGTTGCGCGCGATGCAGTTGCGCCGGGCCGGGCACCGTGCCGACCGGCAACTGCATCGCCAGTGCCTGCTGCCATTTCTCGGCAAAAACCGCCTGATTGCGCACCTGGTAGGCCTTCACTCCGGTACGTGTGTCGGTACCGTTGCTGGTGCCTTCGTCATGCACCACCACGCTGGCCGGCTGCACCAGGACCTGATGCCCGGCAGCGCGCACCGCAAAGGCCAGGTCGGTGTCTTCGTAGTAGGCGGGCATGTAGCGGCGATCCAGCCCGCCCAGGGTCGTCAGCAACAGCGTTCGCGGCAGCGCAATCGCCGCACCCGAGCAGTAGTCCATCGCGCGGACATAGGCGTAGCGCGGGTCGTCGGCCGATTCGAAGCGGCCGTAGCTCCAGGCACTGCCATCGCCGAACACCACGCCGCCGGACTCCTGCAGGCGCCCGTCCGGGTACACCAGTTGCGCGCCGACCAGGCCGGCGTCCGGATACGCGGCAAACGTGTCGATCAGCCGATCCAGCCAGCCGGGCTGCGGGATGGTGTCGTTGTTGAGCAGCACCACGTACTCTCCACGTGCCAGTGCGATACCGTCGTTGCAGGCGGCGATGAAGCCGCCGTTGCTGGCGCGCAGGTGGTACTGCAGGCCATCAATCTGCGGCAGCTGCACGGCGGTGGCATCGCTGCTGCCGTCGTCCACCACGATGATCTCCACCTCCAGCTGCGGCGGATGCGCCGCCAGCGCACGCAGGCAGGCCAGGGTATGGGCGATGTGGTTGTAGACCGGGATCACCACCGTCACGCGCGGCGCGGTGCTGTGCGGCACGGCAAAGGCGGCAAACGCCGCGGCGTCGGGCAGCCATAACGGCGTGCCGAGCGCGACCGGCGGTGCCTGCGTGTGCACCCGAATGCGCTGCCAGGTGGCACGCCACCCGCGTGTGCGCATGCTGGCCACGCTGCGGTGGATCAGGCCGAGCACGCGATTGAACAGATAGCGCGCATCGGCCAGGGACATCGACATTGCGTTGAAACTCCAGCGGAGAGACGGGTGGACGTAGCGAGCAGGTGGTGCGATGGCGCAGCCGGCCCACTATGGCCGCCAGTGTAACGAGGGGCACTTGTCGCGCCGAGCGCAGGCCGCACCGGCGCGCAGGCGAGCGCTGGCGTTTGTTAGCCGCGCTTAAGTCGGCGGGGCCAGCGGGCCGCAACCACGACAGCGCTGCGCTAGACTCGCCCGACTCTACATTCTCGCATCCCCGTGCCCCGACGCTACGACCACGACGATTCCGACGACTTTCAGGACGACTCCAACGCGCAAGACTCCCGCTGGCAACGCAGGCTGATTGTCTGGGGCTTTGCCGCGATCGCGCTGGCGCTCGGTTTCCTGATCCCCTACACGGTGTATCTGAACAAGCAGGTCAGCCAGCGCTTCGGCGAGCTGCGTTGGCAGATCCCGACCCGTGTGTACGGGCGCCCGCTGGTACTGGTGCCCGGTAAAGCACTGGATGCGGCCACGCTGAAGACCGAACTCGATGCGGCGTCCTACCGCGACGACGGCCAGGCCAAGCTGGCCGGCACCTATCAGCAGGAAGGCAGCCGCTTCACCATCGCCAGCCGTGGCTACAACGACGTGGACGGGCGCGTGCCTGCGCGGCGTATCGAGGTGAGCCTGTCCGGCGGACGCGTGGCCAGCCTGCGCGATGCCGGCGATCGCAAGGCGCTCAAGAGCGCGCGGCTGGACCCGGCGCGCATCGCCACGCTGTATGGACAAAAGCAGGAAGAGCGCCGCCTGGTGCGCATGGAAGAAGTGCCAGAACTGCTGGTGACCGGCTTGCAGGCGGTGGAAGACCGCGACTTCAACAGCCACCACGGCATCGATCTGAGCGGCATGGTGCGGGCGGCCTGGATCATGCTGCGCTCCGGCGGCCAGGTCCGTCAGGGCGCCAGCACCCTGACCCAGCAGCTGGCGCGCAGCGGTCTGCTCGGCATCGGCAAGGAGCAGACGGTCACGCGCAAGTTCAACGAGATTCTGTACGCGGTGATCATGGAAGCGCGCTACGACAAGCGCACCATCCTGGAGGCCTACCTCAACCAGGTCTATCTGGGCCAGCGCGGCGGGCAGGCCATCCACGGCGTGTCCTCGGGTGCGGAGCTGTGGTTCGGGCGCGAGCTCACCTCGATGACGACCGAGCAGATCGCGCTGCTGATCGGGCTGGTCAAGGGGCCGTCGTATTACGACCCGCGGCGCAACCCGGAGCGCGCACTGGACCGGCGCAACTTCGTGCTGGGCAAGCTGCACGAGAACCAGCTGATCGACGATGCCGAGTACAAGCGTGCGCTGGCTGCGCCGCTGGGCGTGCCTACCGAGCCAGGCCTGGTCGCGGCCAACCGCTTCCCGGCCTATGTGGATCTGGTGCGGCGGCAGCTGGCGCACGACTATCCGGAAGGCGTGCTGCAAGGTGCCGGCATGAGCGTGCTCACCGGCATGTCGCCGTCCGCGCAGGCCTATGCCGAAGGCGCGGTGACCGGCACCATCAAGCGGCTGGACAACAAGAAGCGTCCGCCGCTGCAGGCCGGCTTGGTGTTGACCGACGTGCATAACGGCGATGTGCTGGCGGTGGTCGGCAGCCGCGATGTGGCCAAGCCCGGCTTCAATCGTGCGGTGGAGGCGCAGCGGCAGGTGGGCTCGTTGCTCAAGCCGTTCGTCTACCTGCTGGCGCTGGCGTCGCCGGACCGCTGGGCCTTGTCCAGTTGGGTCGACGACTCCCCGGTCACGGTGCAGCTCAGCCGGGGCAAGACCTGGTCGCCGGGCAATTCCGACAACCGCAGCCACGGTACGGTGCGGCTGGTCGATGCACTGGCGCATTCGTATAACCAGGCCACGGTGCGGGTGGGCATGCAGGTCGGCGCCGATCGCGTGGCGCAATTGATCCAGGTGCTGGCTGGCATCAAGGCCGACCCGAACCCCTCGCTGATCCTGGGCGCGACCGACCAGAGCCCGTACGGCATGGCGCAGCTGTACCAGTTCCTGGCGGCCGGCGGCGAGATCCAGCCGCTGCATGCGGTGCGTGGCGTGCTCGATCCGCAGGGCAAGCTGCTCAAGCGCTACGACAAGACGCCGGCACCGGCGCAGGAAGGCGATTCGGTGGCGGCCAACCTGATCAGCGTCGCCCTGCAGCAGGTGGTCAGCGGCGGTACCGCGCGGCAGCTGCTGGGCGATGGCCTGGGGCGCCTGTCGCCGGCCGGCAAGACCGGCACGTCCAACGACGGTCGCGACAGCTGGTATGCCGGCTATACCGGCGACCATCTGGCGGTGATCTGGATGGGGAACGACCAGAACGAAGAAACCGGCCTGTACGGCGCCACCGGCGCGATGCGGGTGTGGTCGAGCATCTTCGCGCGCCTGCCCAGCGCACCGTTGAAGGTGAACGGCAAGGGCCTGGACTGGCAGTGGGTGGACGCGGCCGGCACGGGCGTCACCGATGCCGGCTGCCCGGGCGCGCGCCAGTTCCCGTTCGTGGTCGGCTTCACGCCGGCCTATGCGTCGTGCGCCGGCAATGCGCCCTCCATCGAAGGCGTGCCCGACGATGGGTCCGCACCTGCCGAGCAATCCAGCGGCGGCGGCTGGCGGCGCTTCTTCGGATTGGAAAAGAAGCCGGAAGAACCCGCACCGGCGCCTGCGTCGGCGCCTCCTGCACATTGAGTGGAGTGACCCCATGATCCGATTGCATCGCCTTGTTGCCCTGATCGGCGTGCTCGCCGCAGTCACCGCTTGCGTCAGTGCGCCGCCCGCGCCGCCGCCGCCCCCGGTGGACCCAACCACGCCAACGCAACGGCTGTTGCTGATCGAACGCGAAGCCGGCGTCGACGACACCGAGCTGTCGGTGCAGCCGCTGCGCGACCCGCAGGTGGACGACCTGCGCGACAGCGCCAAGGCCAAGCGCCAGGCCGGCGATTTACCCGGCGCGGCGGCGGCGCTGGATCAGGCGCTGAAGCTGGTGTCCGGTGACCCGGCAATCTTGCAGGAGCGTGCCGAAGTGGCCGTGCTGCAGGCCGATTGGCCGGCGGCCGAACGTTTTGCCAACCAGGCAGTGGAACTGGGTTCCAAGACCGGCCCGCTGTGCCGTCGCCATTGGGCCACCATCGAGCAATCGCGGCTGGCGCGTGGCGAGAAGGAAAACGCCGCCTCGGCCAAGGCGCAGATCGCCGGTTGCACCGTGCCGGGTGTGAAACGCTACTGAGTGTGCGCACTACCGGTTGCGCTGCCAGCAGCGCCACCGGCTCGCCCGGCGGCGCCATACGGGAGTGGGATGTGTGGCTGCGTCCTGCGGTCCGCAGACAGGTCGACTCGATTCAAGGCGCCCACGGCCGCTTCGCAGCGGGCCTGAAGTCTTCGAGTGTGATGCGTCGATGGCCGCGCGCATCCAGCCGTGCCCGGGCGATGTGACCACGCGCATGGCATGGGCAATCTGCCTTGTCGTCTGCAAGTCGCCACTGCATGCCAGTCCAACCGCTGGGTGAGGAGGTTGGCAATGCCGGCCGGGGTGCCACCCCTGTGCGTGGCATGGCTAGGGCATTCGTAGCGGCGACCACGCAGCAGCGCCCCGAGCACACCGGCGACGCAACGTCCACTGCGCACTTGCTGCATCGAACGCCGGTGCACTGTCGAGGGCCATCCTCCTCGGGCGCGGATGGCGCGGCGCAGTCACGAGCTCGCCACATCGCCCGCCCACGTGCGCCGCGGCCGCCTTGCCGCGATGATGTGTTTACCGGCTACTGCAGCCCGATCCAGGCAGCATCCCCGCGCACGCGCTAGGCTGTCGTGATTCTTCTTCTTCTTCTGCATTCCCCCTGGTCTCATGTCCCAACTTGCCACTGCCAGCATCGAGGCGCTCAGCGAGGGCGGGGCGCTTGCGCGTCAGCTCGATGCGTTTGCGCCGCGCGATGCGCAGTTGCGCCTGACCGGCGCCATCGCCGAGGCGTTCGAGCAGCGCGACGTGCTGCTGGCCGAGGCCGGCACCGGCACCGGCAAGACCTATGCGTATCTGGTGCCTGCATTGCTGTCCGGCCTCAAGACCATCGTCTCCACCGGCACGCGCGCGCTGCAGGATCAGCTGTTCCACCGCGATCTGCCGCGCGTGCGCGCCGCGTTGGGCGTTGGGCTGCGCAGCGCGTTGTTGAAAGGCCGCGCCAATTACCTGTGCAAGTACCGCACCCAGCAAGCGCGCGGCGAGCCGCGCTTGGCCACGCCCGAGCAGGTGTCGCAATTCCAGCGCATCGTGGCCTGGAGCGGGCGTACCCAGTACGGCGACATGGCCGAGATGGACGCCTTGCCGGACGATTCGCCGCTGCTGCCGATGGTGACCTCCACCGTCGACAACTGCCTGGGCACCGAGTGCCCGTTCTACGGCGAGTGCTTCGTGGTGCAGGCGCGCCAGCGTGCGCAGGCCGCCGATTTGGTCGTGGTCAATCACCATCTGCTGCTGGCCGATCTGGCGCTCAAACAGGAAGGCTTCGGCGAGATCCTGCCGGGCGCGCAGGCGTTTGTCATCGACGAAGCGCACCAGCTGCCGGAGCTGGCGGCCAATTTCTTCGGCGAAAGTTTCGGCATGCGGCCGTGGCAGGAGTTGGCGCGCGATTGCATGGTCGAAGCGCGTCTGGTCGCCGGTGCGCAGGCCAGTCTGCAGGAGCCGATCCTTGCCCTGGACGACGCCTTGCGCGGCTTGCGTGCCGGCATGGAAGGCCTGCCGCCGCGCGGCACGCAATGGCGCGCACTGGCCAAACCGCAGGTGCGCGAAGGGTTCGATGCGGTGTTGTCGGCATTGGCGCGGTTGGGCGAATCGCTGTTGCCGTTACGCGAGGCCTCGCCGGGATTCGATGGCTGCACTGCGCGTGCGCAGGAAGCGTTGAACCGGTTGTCGCGCTGGCTGGGCGAGGACGTGGCGGTGGCGGATTTTGCGCAGGATCCGCCGGAAGAAACCGTCGACAACGATGTGCTCTGGTATGAGCTGAGCCCGCGTGGATTCCGTTGCCAGCGCACGCCGCTGGACGTGTCCGGGCCGCTGCGCGAGCACCGCGAAAAATCGCAAGCGGCCTGGGTGTTCACCTCGGCCACGCTGGCGGTGGGCGGCGAGTTCGACCACATCGCGCTGCGTTTGGGCTTGAACGACCCGGTGACCTTGCTGCAGCCCAGCCCCTTCGACTGGGGACGTCAGGCGTTGTGCTACCTGCCGCCGAATCTGCCCGATCCGGCCGCGCGCGGTTTCGGTACGGCCTTGATCGCGGCATTGACCCCGGTGCTGGAAGCTTCCAATGGCCGCGCGTTCCTGCTGTTCGCTTCGCACCGCGCGCTGCGCGAGGCGGCCGAAGCGCTGCGTGGTGCGCCGTGGCCGCTGTTCGTGCAGGGCGAAGCGCCGCGCGCAACCTTGCTGCAGCGTTTTCGCGATTCCGGCAACGGCGTGCTGCTGGGGTCGGCCAGTTTCCGCGAAGGCGTGGACGTGGTCGGCGATGCCTTGAGCGTGGTGGTGATCGACAAGCTGCCGTTTGCCGCGCCCGACGACCCGGTGTTCGAAGCGCGCCTGGACGCGATCCGCCGCGAGGGCGGCAACCCGTTCCGCGACGAGCAATTGCCGCAAGCGGTCATCGCGCTCAAGCAGGGCGTGGGCCGGCTGATCCGCAGCGAGACCGACCGCGGCGTGCTGGTGCTGTGCGATCCGCGATTGGTGAACAAGAGCTACGGCCGCACCTTCATGAAGTCGCTGCCGCCGTTTGCGCGCACGCGCGAGATTGACGAAGTGCGGGCGTTTTTTGGCGTCGCCGCGCCGCTGGGCGACAATGGCGTACTGGCGTTGCCGTTCGGCGACGGCTGATCTTCCCCTTTCTTGCTGCCACGGCCCTGCCATGAACGTTCTCGCATTCGAAACCTCTACCGAAGCCTGTTCGGTCGCACTGCACGTGGGCGGGCGCGTCATCGAGCGTTTCGAACTGGCGCCGCGTCGCCACGCGGAACTGGCATTGCCGTGGGCCGAGCAGTTGCTGGCCGAGGCCGGCATCACGCGGCGCCAGCTCGATGCGATTGCGGTCGGGCGCGGGCCCGGCGCGTTTACCGGCGTGCGCCTTGCCATCGGTATCGCGCAAGGCATTGCGTTAGGTCTGGATCGGCCGGTGCTGGCGGTCTCCACGCTGCAGGTACTGGCGTTGCGTGCGCCTGCGCAGGCGACGCATGTGCTGGCCTGTATCGATGCGCGCATGGGCGAGGTGTATGCCGGCGTCTTCGTGCGTCGCGGCGATGGTGTGCTGGAACTGATGCCGGAAGTGGTGTGCACGCCCGACACCTTGATCGTGCCGGACACCGCGCACCGCTTCGCCGGAGTGGGCACCGGCTTGGCTGCCGCCGATGGCCTGCTGCTGCAGCGTTTTGCAGCGCAGTTGAGCAGTGTCGATGCCAGCGCCTTGCCGCACGCCGCCGACCTGCTCACGTTGGCGGTACCGGCGTTGCAGCGTGGCGAAGGCGTGGCGCCGGAGCGTGTGGAACCGGCGTATCTGCGCGATAACGTCGCGCTGACGCTGGTCGAGCAACAGGCCGCACGTGCAGCGAAGGCGGCCGCTGCCGCGCCATGACGCACGACGATCTGGAACGCGCGCGGTTTCGCGGCTGTCTGCTGGGCCTGGCCGTCGGCGATGCGCTCGGCACCACGCTGGAATTCTGTGCTCCGGGCAGCTTTGCCCCGATCGACGACATGCGTGGCGGTGGTCCGTTCGCCTTGCGTGCCGGGCAATGGACCGACGATACCTCGATGGCCTTGTGCCTGGCGCACAGCCTGCTGTACCGAAGCGGATTCGATGCTGCCGATCAGATGAATCGTTATTGCAACTGGTACCAGCACGGCTACCTCAGCAGCACCGGCAGCTGTTTCGATATCGGCAGCACCGTGCGGCAGGCGCTGGAGCGCTATCTGGATGGCGGCCCGGCCTTCAGCGGCAGCGACGACCCGCGCACGGCCGGGAATGGCGCGTTGATGCGGCTGGCGCCGGTGGCGATGTATTACGCGCATCGCCCGGACGAGTTGGGCGCGCGTGCCGTGGACAGTTCGCGCACCACGCATGCCGCCGCCGAAGCGCTGGACGCCTGCCGGCTGTTCGCGCTGCAGCTGCGCGCCGCGTTGCTGGGCGGCGAGCGTCGGGCAGTGCTGCAGGCGCAGTGCGATGAATTGGTCACGCCGGCAGTGCGCGCATTGGCCACGCGCAATCACGCGGCGGTGCCCGCGGCGCAGATCCGCGGCACCGGCTATGTGGTCGATTCGCTGTCGGCGGCGCTGTGGTGTTTCGCCACCACCGAGACCTTTGCCGATGCGGTGCTGCGCGCAGCCAACCTGGGCGACGATGCCGACACCACCGCGGCCATCTGCGGCCAGCTGGCGGGGGCGTTCTACGGCATCGACGGCATTCCGGCCGCCTGGCGCGAGCGGGTGCAGGACGCGGACGGGATCGTGGCATTAGCCGATCGCTTGCATGCCGCAGCGCAGGTGGCCTGACCGACGCCTTGGTTGGGTCGGCTGAGAGGGCTGCGACCGATCCCGGCCGGTTTGAACGCCGAACGCGCGCGGCTCGGTCGACGCCGGGCGGAACGTGCTCGCCGCTCAACCGCGAGGACGAAGACCCATGCTGTGCCCGAAGCGCACCGCATCGAACGGCATGGCGCAGATCAGTCGCCTGCGACCGCAGCTTCAGCGATCGTCGTGCAGCTCGCCGCCGGGCAGGAACAGCCAGGTGCGGGTGACTTCCAGAATGTCCACGTCGTCCTTGGTCCTGGGCAGGGGCGGGAACGGCTGGGCCAGTTGCACCACGCGCAATGCGGCATCGTCCAATGCCGGCACGCCGCTGGAGATCAGCACGCGGCTGCTTTCCACGCTCCCGTCGCGGCGTACGCCCACGCTGATCACGACCTTGCCGCCCAGCCGGCGCCGACGCGCCTCGTCCGGATAATTCAGATTGCCCACCCGCTCGGCGCGATCCACCCAGGCGCGCAGATAGTTGGCGTACGCATATTCGCGGGTACTGGCCGAGACGAACTTGCGGTTGGGGCGCTTGGCGTACTGCTCCGAGCGCAGATGCACCTCGGCGGCGAGCCGGGCCATTTCCGCGTCGCGCTGCACGCGTTGTGCGTCGGCCGGGGTGAGCGGGTCGGTCTGCGGATTGGGTTGCGGCGTCGGCATCGTCTGCTCGCCGCGACGGCTGCTGACCACGCGGGTCTGGGTCGGCTCCGGTGCCTGCACGCTGGTGGCGCGCTGCGCCTGTGGCGCGAGCCCGGTGCGGTCCTGCGGCACCACGCCGGGCTGGCTGTCGCGCGGGCGCTGGGCGGTGTCGTGGTCGCCGCCGCCCTGCTGGTTGGCCTGGGCCAGGAAGTCGGCCTGTTTCGGCGTCAACGGCGTGCTGGTCTGGCTGAAGATCACGTCCAGTGTCGGCACCAGCGGCGCATCCTCGCTGACCGTGAAACCCACGCCCAGGATCAGCGCGGCGTGCAGCACCAGCGAGATCACCAGCATCGCGCTCAGGCGCTGGCGTTCGTGCATCGCTGCAGGCTGCGCCGCGGCCGTGCTCATTGCGCGGCGCCGGCCTCGATCGCGTCGAACAGCAGCCCGGCGATGTTCAAACCGAACTGCGCATCCAGCTCGCGCACGCAGGTGGGGCTGGTGACGTTGACCTCGGTCAGGTAATCGCCGATCACGTCCAGGCCGACGAAGCGCATGCCGCGCCGGCGCATTTCCGGGCCCACTTGCGCGGCGATCCAGCGGTCGCGCTCGGACAGCGGGCGGCCCTCGCCGCGTCCGCCGGCGGCCAGGTTGCCGCGGAATTCATCGCCCTGCGGAATCCGCGCCAGACAGTAGTCCACCGGCTCGCCATCGACCAGCAGGATGCGCTTGTCGCCGGCGGTGATGTCCGGAATGAAGCGCTGCGCCAGGGTCAGCTTGCGGTTGCCGTCGGTCAGCGTTTCCAGGATCACATTGAGGTTGGGGTCGCCGGTGCCGCTGCGGAAGATCGAGCGCCCGCCCATGCCGTCCAGCGGCTTCAGCACGGCCTGGCCATGCTCCAGCACGAAGGCCTTCAGCGCCGCCGCATCGCGGCTGACCAGGGTCGGCGGGCAGCACTGCGGAAACAGCAGCGCGGCGAGCTTCTCGTTGTAGTCACGCAGGCCCTGCGGGTCGTTGACGATCTGCGCGCCGGCGCGCTGCGCGACGCTCAGCACCTGGGTGTCGTAGATGAACTCCGCATCCACAGGCGGGTCCTTGCGCATCAGCACCACCTGGCCGGGTCCGAACGCCAGTTCGGCGAAGGCGCCCAGGCTGAACCAGCCGGTCTTGTCCTCGCGCACGCTCAGCGGCGCGACCTGCGCCACCGCGCGGCCTTCGCGCAGGCTCAGCCCGCCCGGGCGCACGTAATGCAGGCGATGGCCACGGCGCTGGGCTTCCAGCAGCATGGCGAAGGTGGTGTCTTTGGCGATCTTGATGGAGGCGATGGGATCCATCACCACAACGACGTCGAGCGACATGGGGCTAAACCTTTCGAACAAGCTGCCGATGGTAACTTCAAGCGGCGGGCGATGGCGTGCCCGGCAGCTCGCGGATGCGCGACTTGCCGGTCCGGAGGCACCCAGCCGCGGTCGGAACGTCCGCCTGGCGGGGCCCCGGCAATGCGCCCTTGACAGTCGATCCGGGTCTTGGGATATACATGCAGTTTCGTAGCGACGTCGGAAGGGATGAAGCGTTGCGCGTCCGGGGATATTTGCATGAGTGAAAACATTGCTGCGGGTGGGGAACTCGCAGGACTGAAGGTGATGGTCATCGACGATTCGAAGACCATTCGCCGCACCGCCGAAACGCTGCTGAAGCGGGAAGGTTGTGAAGTAGTGACAGCGACCGATGGTTTCGAGGCACTGGCCAAAATTGCGGACCAGCAACCTCAGATCATTTTTGTCGACATCATGATGCCGCGCCTGGATGGGTACCAGACGTGCGCGTTGATCAAGGGCAACCAGCTCTTCAAGTCGACGCCGGTGATCATGTTGTCGTCCAAGGATGGCCTGTTCGACAAGGCACGCGGCCGCATCGTCGGCTCCGAGCAATATCTGACCAAGCCGTTCACCCGTGAAGAACTACTGAGCGCGATTCGCACGTACGTCCACGCCTGACCAGGGGGAAAGGCAACATGGCTCGAATTATATTGATCGAGGACTCGCCCACCGATCGGGCAGTCTTCAGTCAATGGCTGGAAAAAGCTGGCCATACGGTCGTCGCCACCGACAACGCCGAAGCGGGACTTGAGCTGATTCGCAGCCAGGCGCCCGATCTGGTGCTGATGGATGTGGTGCTGCCAGGCATGAGCGGCTTCCAGGCAACGCGTGCACTCGCACGCGACCAGGCCACCAAGGACATCCCCGTGCTGCTGGTCAGCACCAAGGGGATGGAAACCGACAAGGCATGGGGTTTGCGACAAGGTGCCAGCGACTACATCGTCAAGCCGCCGCGCGAAGACGATCTGATCGCTCGCATCAAACAACTGGTGCGTTGATGCGCTCTCCATTCGATATTCTCGAAGACTACGAGCGTCGTAGTCTTGCGC
The DNA here is from genome assembly GCF_001010415.1 of Xanthomonas pisi DSM 18956. Classification (GTDB taxonomy): domain Bacteria; phylum Pseudomonadota; class Gammaproteobacteria; order Xanthomonadales; family Xanthomonadaceae; genus Xanthomonas; species Xanthomonas pisi. The sequence continues at coordinate 16,501 of NZ_JPLE01000014.1, read as the reverse complement.
ACGCCACGCCGCTGCCGGAACGCCAGTTTTCGGTCGATATCTGGCGTGGCGTCGGCTATCGCGTCGGGACCCGGCGACTGGTGTCGGATTTCCGCGAAGTGGCGGAAATCGTGCCGATGCCGCCGGTGACGCCGGTGCCCGGCGGGCAGCCCTGGTTGCTAGGCGTGGGCAACCTGCGCGGCAACCTGTTTCCGGTGATCGACCTGAAGCAGTTCCTGGAGGGCCGTCGCACGGTGCTGCAGGAAGGCCAGCGTGTGCTGATCATGCGTCAGAGCGGCGGCGACGTCGCGCTGACCATCGATGAGCTGTACGGCCAGCGCAGCTTCGAACAGTCCCAGGCGGTCGAACCCGGCGAGTTGGCGCAAGGCCGCTACGCCCACTTCATCGATCGTGCCTTCCGCAACGAGACGCAGGACTGGGGTGTGTTCTCCCTGGCGTTGCTGTCGCGCACTCCTGAATTCCGGCAGGCCGCGGCCTAAGCCGCGACCCCGCCACGTCATACAGATCGAGGTCGAACCATGAGTACCGCCCCGGACGCCCGCAAGACCAACAAGCTCGGCAGCGTCAGCACCAGCTTCTGGCTTGGCTTGCTGGTGTTGTCGATGATCGTGTTTGGCGCCAACACCGGCGTCGCGACCTGGCAGGGCAGTCGTCTTGCCGGTGCCGGCACCGGCGCGGCCGACTTGCAGGTGCTCTCGCAGCAGCTGGCCAACCAGGGCCGCGAAGCGGTCTCCGGCGACCCCAAGGCGTTCGCCGCGTTCAAGGAGACCAAGGGCCGCATCGACAGCACGGTGAGCGAACTGGATGGCCGCTACGGCCAGGAAGGCTCGGTCGCCAGTTCGATGGCCCAGCTCAAGGCGACCTGGGTACCGCTCAGCAAGAACGCCGACCAGATCATCGCCAGCGAACCGGCAGTGCTCGGTCTGGCCGGCAACGCCGAACGCTTCACCGGCAGCGTGCCGCAGCTGCAGGCGCAGTTGAACGAAGTGGTGCGCGCGATGACGGTCAGCGGCGCACCTGCGTCGCAGATCTACAACACGCTGCAGCAGGTGGTGGTCGCCGGCACCATGGCGCGCCGGGTCACGGAAATGCGCGCCGGCGGCGCCAATGCCGCCGCCTCGGGCGACGCGCTGGCGCGCGACTCGGTGGTGTTCACGCAGATGCTGGAAGGCCTGCGCGCAGGTAACGAGGAACTGGGCATCGCCGCGGTGCGCAACCCGGCCGCATTGTCGGCGCTGGAGCAGTCGCAGGCGCAGTGGACGACGATGAAGAAGGACATCGACGCCATCCTCGCCAGCTCGCGCAACCTGTTCGCCGCGCAATCCTCGGCCGCCGCGCTGACCGCCGGCTCCAACAAGATGCTCGACGACAGTAAGAAGCTGTTCGATGCGTTCTCCGCGTTCGGTTCGGTACGCGATACGCGCCTGTTTCCGAACTTCTGGCTGGGTGTGGTTTCCGGCCTGATCGCATTGCTGGCCATCGTCGGTTTCGTGTGGAGCTCGGTGCGCGTACGGACCCGCGAGCAGGACGTGCGTTATCAGGCGCAGGTGGAATTCAACAGCCGCAACCAGCAGGCGATCATGCGGTTGCTGGACGAAATCAGCTCGCTGGGTGAAGGCGATCTGACCGTGAAGGCCTCGGTGACCGAAGACATGACCGGCGCCATCGCGGACGCTATCAACTACGCCGTGGACGAGCTGCGCCACCTGGTGACCACCATCAACGACACCTCGGCCAAGGTGGCCGTGTCGACCCAGGAAACCCAGGCCACTGCGATGCAGCTGGCCGAAGCCGCCGGCCAGCAGGCCAATCAGATCACCACCGCGTCCGAGCGCATCAGCGAAATCGCTGCCAGCATCGAACAGGTCTCGCGCAACTCCACCGAGTCGGCCGAAGTGGCGCAGCGCTCGGTGGTCATCGCCGCCGAAGGCGCCGGCGTGGTGCGCGAGACGATTCAGGGCATGGACCAGATTCGCGACCAGATCCAGGAAACCTCCAAGCGCATCAAGCGCCTGGGCGAATCGACCCAGGAAATCGGCTCGATCGTGGAACTGATCAACGACATTTCCGAGCAGACCAACATCCTGGCGCTCAACGCCGCGGTGCAGGCGGCCTCGGCAGGCGAGGCCGGTCGCGGTTTCGCCGTGGTGGCCGACGAAGTGCAGCGACTGGCCGAACGTACCTCCGGTGCGACGCGACGGATCGAAGGCCTGGTGCAGACGATTCAGGCCGATACCAACGAAGCGGTCAGCTCGATGGAGCAGACCACCTCCGAAGTGGTGTCAGGTGCGCGCCTGGCCGAAGATGCCGGCACCGCGCTGACCGAAATCGAGCGCGTGTCCAACGCACTGAACAACCTCATCAAGAACATCTCCATCGCCGCACACCAGCAGTCGGCTGCGGCGACGGATATCACACAGACCATGGGCGTGATCCGTCAGATCACCAGCCAGACATCGCAGGGTGCGGAACAGACGGCCGAGTCGATCGGCAACCTGGCTCAGCTCGCTGCCGATCTGCGCCGTTCGGTCGCCGACTTCAAGCTGCCGGCGTGACCACGACGCGGAACGGGAAAGGATCAGCAGATGGCGCGTAGTCGCATTACGTCGATGCAGGAAGTGACCGGTAACCGCGCAAGCGGTGAGCCGGCCGTTGTCAGGGGGCTGCAATGAGTGCGCTTCGCGATGCGATGAGCCACGCCGCGCTGGGCTGGGTCAAGCCGGAGCTGGACGAAACGTTGCGCCAGGCGCGCAACGAGATCGAGTACTTCGCCGAAGAACCGTCCGACACCAGCCGGATGCGCTTCTGCGCCGGTTACCTGCACCAGGTGCAGGGCACCTTGCGCATGGTCGAGCTGTACGCGCCGGCGATGGTGGCCGAGGAACTGGAGCTGCTCGCCAACGCGGTGCAGGCCGGTGAGGTCAGCGACCGCGACGAAGCCTGCGCCATGCTGATGCGCGGCACCGTGCTGCTGCCCGACTATCTTGAGCGTCTGCAGAACGGCCATCGCGACATCCCGATCGTGCTGCTGCCGCTGCTCAACGAAATCCGCGCCACCCGTGGCCAGCCCGGCCTCAACGAGAGCGTGCTGTTCGCGTTCGACCCGCAGGCCGGCGTCGCCACCGAAGCCGAACTGGATCACGCACGCGGCAGCCTGTCCGGTCGCAACCGCGAACTGCTCGACACGGTCGGCAGTGCGGTCAAGGAAGAATTGCTGCGCGTCAAGGACGCGCTGGATCTGCATCTGCGCACCGGCGGCGACATCGCCGAGCTGCAGACCCAGGTCAAGGATCTCGGCAGCGTGGCCGACACCCTGGGCATGATGGGCCTGGGCGTGGCACGCAACGTCGTCGTGCAGCAGCGCGATGCGCTGGCGCGCGTGGTCGATGGCCAGGTGCAGATGGACGAAGGCGTGCTGCTGGATATCGCCGGCGCGCTGCTGTACGTGGATGCGTCGCTGGACGATCAGGTCGCCAGTCTGGGCGCCGACAGCGGCGACGGCAACGAGGCCAGCAACAGCGCCACCTCGTCGGAAGTGCGTCGCACCGTCGATGTGCTGGCGCAGGAAGCAATCGCCAACTTCGGTGCGGCGCGCGAACACTTCGTCGCCTTCATCGAGACCAACTGGGATCACGCGCGTCTGGCCGATGTGCCGCATCTGCTGGGCGAAGTCGGCGGTGCCTTGCGCATCCTCGAGTTGCCGCAGGCGGCCGATTACCTGGAAGGCGTGCGGCGTTATGTCGATCTGGAACTGATCGGCAAGCAGCGCGTGCCCAGCGGACGTCAGCTGGACACGCTGGCCGACGCGATGGCCAGCCTGGAGTATTACCTGGAAGCCCTGCGCGAGCGCCGTCCCGGCCGCGAGGAGATTCTGGACATCACCCGCAACAGCCTGGAAACGCTGCGCTATTGGCCGCTGCCTTCGGGTCAGCCGTCCGAATTGCCGGTCGGTGCCGACCAGCCGGGCAGCGTTGCCGAGCTGCAACCGGTTGCCGTGTCGCTTGCCCCGCATGCTGGCACGCCGGATGCGGCGGCCAACGATGCGGCGCCTGTCGCGCCGCTGGAATGGGCCAACGAAACCGTGGTCGAAACGCCGTTCGCGGCCAGCGTGGTGCACGACACCGGCGCTGCGGCGACCGATACGGTGTTCTCGTTCGACCCGGTGGCTGCAGAAGAAACCCTCTCCGGCCAGGCGCACGTGCCGTTTACGGTTGCGCCGCTGGACTTGTCCGACGACGGGACGCATGCGCCCGGCGATTGGCAGCTGGAAACCACCGGACAGGCTGCACCGATCGCCACGTCCGCGTTCGACCCGGTCTCGGCCGAGCAGGACGGTCACGCAGCGGGCGAGGCCGCGCAGGTCAGCTACACCGTGGATCTGAGCGCGCTGGAACAGGAGCAGACCGCCGCGCCTGTCGTGGCCGACACCACGCCGTTGCAGATCGAGCAGATCGAGTTGCCTGGCGATATGGACCAGGTCGACGCGCCGCTGGATTTCATTGCCGACAACCAGGCGCGCCGCGCGCAGACCAGCATCGAAGATGCGTTCTCGCCGCCGCCGGCTCCGCCGCAGGAGCTGGACGATCCGTTTGTCGAGTCCGCGCCCGACGTCGCACAGCAGGCCCCGACCGACGCCAGTGCCGAGCAAACGACTCCGCGCGTGCAGCAGGCCACGGTCAGCGAGTTCGAACTGGACGATGCGTCGGCCGCCTTCCTGGCGCAGCTCGACGCGGCCGCCGCGCAATTCGACGTGACGCGTCCGCAGGATGCATCCGCCCCCAGCGATGCAGCGCCGGTGCAGGCAGCGAGCGAACCGGCGATGGCCGATACCGCCGATGCCGGCATTTTCGGCGGCTTTGGCGACAGCGATATCGATGACGACATCCGCGATGTCTTCCTCGAAGAATTCGACGAAGAACTGGTCAACCTCGGCCAGTTGCTGCCGGTCTGGCGCGCTGCGCCCCATAGTCCGGACCACCTGCGCCCGATCCGCCGCGTCTTCCACACCCTGAAGGGCAGTGGGCGTCTGGTCGGCGCCAGCGTGCTCGGCGAATTCAGCTGGAAGATCGAGAGCATGCTCAACCGCGTGCTCGACAACTCGCGCCCGGCCAGTCCGGCGGTGGTGGCGATGGTCGAGCTGGCCTACGAGGTGCTGCCGCAATTGAACGCAGCGCTGCGCGACCAGGGCCGCATCGCTGCCGATCTGCCGGAGATCCAGGCCGTTGCCGAGCGGGTGGCCGCCGGCGAAGAGGTCTATTACGTGCCCGCACAGGTAACGCCGGCGGCGCTTGAACCTGCTGCGATTCCTGCAGTCGCCGGGGCGCTTGTCGCCGGTGGCACGCCGGCATCGGTGGACAGCGTGCTTCGCGAGATCCTGGAAGCCGAAGTCGCCACGCATCTGGAAACCGTCAACGCCTGGTTGCAGGCCACGCAGGTCGAGCCGCAACTGGCAACCGAAGAGTTGCTGCGCGCCGTGCACACCATGAGTGGCGCGTTCGCGATGACCGATGTGCCGGAAATCACCTTGGTGACCACGCCGGCCGAAAGCTATGTCAAGCGCCTGCTTGCGGCGTCGCAAACGCCTTCGCAGGAAGGCATCGATGCGATCACCGCCACCGCTGCAGCGATCGCGACCACGGTCACCGCACTGCGCGCCGACGCGCCGCTGATTCCGTCGTTTGCGCCGTTGACCGAGCGCCTGCGCGCCTTGGTGGACACGCTGCCCGAAGCGCAATGGCCGCCGCAGGTGGCCCTGGACGAGCTGGACGAGCTCGACGCTGCCGGCGACGAGGTCGACGCCAACCAGACGGTCGAGCTCACCGGCGTGGAGGATCTGTCGCAGTACCTGGACTCCAGCGCACTGCCAGCCGATACCGCTGCACCGACGCACCCGACCGACCAGCCGCAGGATGCCGACGCACACGCCGAGACCCCGATTGCGGTGGACGAACTGGCCGACGCCGAGGCAGGCAGTTTGCGACATGCGCTGGACGTCCCTGCAGCCAGCGACGAGCACGTCGCAGCGCTGGAGCAGGACGGCGCGTTCGCCGAATCTGCCGATGCCGCGTCCAGCGACGGCGTCGCACCGCTAACGCATACCGAACAGGCCGACTCGCTGCACGGCGAAGCCGCGCAGCATGACCAAGCCGCAGCGCAGGGCACCGATGCGCACGACAGCTCGATCGATGAGCCGGCGGTCGAAGCCGACGCCTGGGATGCCACCGAGCTGCAGCACGTCGAGACGGCGGATGCGCCGTCGCAGCCTGCCGACCCGGTCGAAGATGCAGCAAGCGAAACGGACGCCGCTGCCGATGCATCGCCGTCTGCGCACGACCATGCAGACCACGCCACGCACGTGGACGACAGCGTTGCGGTAGACGAGCTGGCAGAGGCGGAGGCCACGTTGGGCCAAACGCAGACGCTTGCACCGGTGTCCGATACCGACACGGTTGCAGACCAGGCGACTGTCGACACCATCGAGGCACTGGAAGCGGTTCACAGCGATGCCGCGGTCGCCGACGAGGCGCCTGCCGCGATCGACGAGGACTGGACGCCGGAAACTGCGGCGCTGGACAGCGTTTCGACCGATCAGGATGGTCAGGACCTCGCTCAGGGGGACGTCGACCACGTCGCCGCGTCGTCCGAGCACGCCGCCGGCACGCAGGATCACCACGCCGAGCATGCGGCCGACCAGGCCGCGGAGCACGCCGAGTCGGTGCAGGCGCATAACGCCGATGCAACGACGAGCGAACAGGCGCAGCACGCCGCGCAAGCGGACGAGCTCGCCGGAACGCAAGACCAAGCGGACGCCGAGCAGCTGGCGCATTCCGAAGCGCAGGCGGCGTATGACGCACCGTCGCAGTCGGACCCGCTGGTCGCATCGAGCGAGCAGCCGGACGCCATCGACCAGGCGCAGCCGCACCAGCAATCGCACGACGAGGCGCCGACTGCCGACGCTGCCGACGACGCAGCGCAGGCGGACGTCGAGCACGTGGATGCAGTGCACGCAGAGGCCGAGCACGCCGAGACGGTGCATGCCGATGACGCAGTGCCGGAGCAGACCATCGCGTCGGTGCAGGCGTTCGAAATGGCGCATGCGGCCGATCAGGTCGAAGAATCGGGCGATCCGCAGTCCGGGACCGTGCCGGAGCTGCAAGACCACATCGCGACTACCGACGCCGACGCGCAGCACGACGACGCGACTGCAACGGGCGATCAGCTCGAGCAGGCAGGGCACACCGACGCCGCTGAATCGGCGACTGCCGAGGCTGCGGATGTCGAGCACGAAGCCAGCGCAGCGTCGGCCCTCAGCGCACCGGTGGAAGACGCCGCGCCGGTCGAAGCGGCAACCAACGAGGTGGGCGCCGCGTTCGATATCGGCCCGCTCAACTTCGATCAGCTCGATGGCGAACTGGTCGACATCTTTGTCGAAGAAGGCCGCGACCTGCTCGACCATTGCGACGGTCTGCTCGCCCGCATGCGCGAAGTGCCGGAAGACCGCGAGGTCCTCAACGGACTGCAGCGCGATCTGCACACGCTCAAGGGCGGCGCGCGCATGGCCGGCATCAACGCCATCGGCGACCTCGGGCATGCGATCGAATCGCTGCTCGAAGCGGTGGCGGCCAACCGTACCGACATCGATCGCGATGACGTGCGCCTGTTCGAACGCGGCTTCGACCGTTTGCATCAGTTGTTGACCCGCACCGGCATGCACCGCGCCGTGTCGATGCCGACCGACCTGGTGGAAGCCTTCGAAACCCGGACCCGTGGCCGCAACGCTGCCCCGCCCAGCGACGCCGATGTCCGCGCGATCGCCAAGGCGTCGGTGGAGCCGGCACCGTTGTCGGCGCCCGTCCCGGTCGACGGCCAGGTCGAGGAAGAGCTCATGCCGCGCGCGCAGCAGGAACAGGTGCGCGTGCGTGCCGACCTGCTGGACCGCCTGGTCAATCACGCCGGCGAAGTGGCGATCTACCGTTCGCGTCTGGAACAGCAGATGGGCGCCTTCCGCGGCGCCATGGGCGAACTGGATCGCACCAACGCCCGTCTGCGCGACCAGCTCCGTCGTCTGGACCTGGAAACCGAAGCGCAGATCGTGGCGCGTTATCAGCGCGAACAGGACCAGGGCGATCGCACCTTCGATCCGCTGGAACTGGACCGCTTCTCCACCCTGCAGCAGCTCAGCCGCGCGCTGAACGAATCGGCGGCCGACTTGGGCGGCTTGCAGGGCGTGCTGGAAGATCTGTCGCGGCAGTACGACGGCCTGCTGCAACAGCAGTCGCGCGTCAGCTCCGAACTGCAGGACGGCCTGATGCGCGCGCGCATGGTGCCGTTCGACGGTCTGGTGCCGCGCCTGCGCCGTGTGGTGCGCCAGGCAGCCAGCGATACCGGCAAGCAGGTGCATCTGGTGCTGGAAGGTACCCAGGGCGAACTGGATCGCAACGTGCTCGACCGCATGGTCGCGCCGTTGGAACACATGCTGCGCAACTCGGTCGCACATGGCCTGGAAACGCCGGAGCAACGCCGCGACGCCGGCAAGCCGGAAGAAGGCAGCATCGCGATCCGTCTGCGCCGCGAAGGCTCGGAAATCGTGCTGGAAGTGGCCGACGACGGCGCCGGGCTGGACCGCGAGGCGATCCGTCGCCGCGGCGAGCAGCGCGGCCTGATCGAACCCGGCCAGGAGCTCAGCGAGGCCGAACTGGATGGCCTGATCTTCGCCTCCGGCTTCAGTACCTCCGAACAGGTCAGTCAGCTGTCCGGCCGTGGTGTGGGCATGGACGTGGTGCGCAACGAAGTGCGTCAGCTCGGCGGCTCGGTGGATATCCACTCGGTGCGCGGCCAGGGCGCCACCTTCACCCTGCGCCTGCCGCAGACGCTGGCGGTCACCCAGGCGGTGTTCGTGCGCATCGGCGAAACCACGTTTGCGGTGCCGGTGGGTTCGGTCAGCGGTATCGGCCGCATCTCGCGCACCCGCTACGAATCGGGCGAGGGCGGGTATCACTACGCCGGCGAAGAGTACGTGCTGCACGACCTGGGCTCGCTGGTCGGCCAGCCGGTTGCGCGCGCGGATGGTCAGGCGCAGGTGCCGTTGTTGCTGGTGCGTGCGGGCGATCTGCGCGCCGCAGTGGCGATCGATCAGGTGCTGGGCAACCGCGAAATCGTGGTCAAGCCGGTGGGTCTGCAGATCGCGTCGGTGCCGGGTATCTACGGCGCCACCATCACCGGCGATGGCCGCGTGGTGGTGATCCTGGACGTGGCCCCGCTGGTGCGTCGTTACCTCAGCCAGCCGGCGCGTCCGACCCTGGAAACCCCGGCCGAAGCGCAGCGCCAGGTGCCGTTGGTGATGGTGGTCGACGACTCGCTGACCATGCGCAAGGTCACCAGCCGCGTGCTGGAACGCCACAACCTGGATGTCACTACCGCCCGCGACGGCGTGGAGGCACTGGAACTGCTGGAAGAGCGCGTGCCGGACCTGATGCTGCTGGACATCGAAATGCCGCGCATGGACGGCTACGAGCTGGCCACTGCGATGCGCGCCGACCCGCGCTTCAAGTCGGTGCCGATCGTGATGATCACCTCGCGCAGCGGCGAGAAGCATCGCCAGCGCGCCTTCGAGATCGGCGTGCAGCGCTACCTGGGCAAGCCTTACCAAGAGTTGGATCTGATGCGAAACGTGTATGACCTGCTGGGGATCGCCCGTGTCCGAGACTAATGGCGCAATGGGAACGCCGGTCGCCCTGCTGGGTCGGCCGGGCGAGGCGCGCGAGCGCCTGCGCGAAGCGCTCGGCCTGGCCGGTGCGCAGGTCGTGCTGGAAGACGAACCGTCGGCGGTCGACGTGCAGATGCTGCGCGACGCCGAGCCGGTCGCGGTGCTGGTCGCGCTGGAGCCGGCGATCGAAGACGCACTTGAGGCCTTGGAGCCGGCCTTCAACATGCCGGGCGTGACGGTGATCTTCGACGAGGCCGAACTCACGGTGCGTCGCGAGGGTTGGGAAGCGCAGCGTTGGGTGCGCCATCTGGCCGCCAAGCTGCACGGCCATGCCGATGTGTTGCCGCCCGGCACCGAAAGCGAGCCCTCGCTGCAACCCGAGCCGGGCCTGACGCTCGCACCGCGGCAGCATACGGATTTGCAACTGGATCAACATCTGGAAGCGGCCGCGCATGCCTTCGAAAGCATGCCGGGCGATGCGATGTTCGCGCGCGCGGTCGATCACGCGCAGACCCCAGCTGCTGCCGACAAGCCGGGCCCGACGCTGGGCGATTCCAGCACCTGGGGCCTGGTCGACGAGGTTGCCGTGGTGGTGCGCCCGCGCACCGACGTGGATGTGGCGGCGCTGTCGACCGGAGGCTTGTCCCTGGTGGATCTGGAACACAGCGGCGAGGTGACCGGCGCAGTGCTGGTGATGGCCGGCATCGGTGGTCCGGATGCGATCCGCCGCCTGCTGGCTGCGCTACCGCCGAATTTCCCGCGTGCGGTGCTGGTGCGGATGACCCTCGATGGTGGCCAGTACGGCAACCTGGTGCGACAGATGGGGCGCGTCTCCGCGTTGCCGGTCGAACTGGGCGAGCCGGGACAGGTGGTCGTGCCGGGCAAGGTCTACGTGTTGTCCGACGAACTTGGCGTGCAGCAGCATGCAGGTGCGCTGGCGTTCGTGGCGCACAGCGATCCTGCGGCGCTGATCGCCGCGCTGCCGGCCACCGACAGTGCGGTGCTGATGCTCAGCGGCGCCAACGAGGCGCTGGTGGAGGCATCGCTGGCACTGGCCGAGCAGGGTGCTTGGTTGGCCGGTCAGTCCGCCGACGGCTGCTACGACCCGGCCGCTGCGGCGCGCCTGGCCCGGCAAGGCATTTTGACCGGCGATCCTGCGCAGTTGGCGCAGGCGTTGGCACAGCGTTGGCCGGCGTAAGCCGGGCGCTCCCTCTCAGATCGGAATGGTGCGATGAGCTACGCCAACAATGACGAAATCCGCGGCGTCCTGATTCAGGCCGGCACCGAGCGCGTGCTGCTGCCGAACGCCACGGTGGCCGAGGTGATGTCGCGCGTGGCAGTCGAAGCGCTGCCGGACATGCCGCGCTGGGTCGTGGGGCGCATCGACTGGTATGGCTGGAAAGTGCCGCTGCTGTCGTTCGCACGCCTCAGCGGCTTGGGCGAGGAACCCACTGCCGTCAACAACAAGGTGATCGTGTTGAAGGCGCTGGGCGGCAATCCTGCGCTGCCGTACTTCGCGTTGCTGACGGCTTCGTTCCCGCAACTGATTTCGGTGCCGCGCGACGGCTTGCTGGCCGACGCCTCGGAAGACGCGCTGCCGGACGGCGTGCACATGCGTGTGCTGCTCGGCGAACAAAGCGCGCTGCTGCCGAATCTGGATGCCATCGAGTCGCAGGTGGCGCAGGCGCTTGACTCGGCTGCCGCCGCCTAGAGCAGCCGGGAGAGCGACACCGCAGCGGTCGGACCGGCATCTGCGGTGCTCCCCATCGGCAGGGCGTGCACGCGCAGTGCAACCTCTGTGCGATTGCCGGATCCAACCGGGACATGCATGCAGCGTAGCGGGCGCCGCGCGTGCAGTGACTGCCATCCAGGCGATGCGTTCGCGCTCACGCGACTGCACGCGCCAGGCCGGGGGTCGGTTCGCTACCGGTAGCGCGGCTTTGACGGTGCGATGCACCGCTGTCATCGTCCGATACGCTGCGCGATATCGCGGTTGCAGAGGGGCGCCATGAGCCTGCCCGTCTTCAAGCCCGTGTGCCATGCGGACGGTGTGGTGTTGTCCGACCTGGTCAACGTCGACCCGGCCGCCGTCGCCGACTACCACGCACGCAACCGCGCCCATCTGATCGAGGCGATGCCGCTGCGGCCGCCTGCGTTCTATACCGCCGAAGGCTGGCGGCGGTTATGCATCGCCTACCGAGCGTCGGTGCCCGGCGAGCGCGAACTGCAGCTGGTGTTGTGTGCCGGCCAGGAGGTGATCGGCACGCTGGGCTTTACCCAGATTCAGCGCGGCGCGTTTCAGGGCTGCCATCTCGGCTACGGGCTGGATGCGTCCCATCAGGGGCGCGGCCTGATGTAGTGGGCCGCCACCCAGGGCATTGCGTTCGTGTTCGGACCGCTGGGGCTGCATCGGATCATGGCGCAGTACGTGCCGGACAATGTGCGCAGTGCGCAGGTGCTGGCGCGGCTGGGCTTCCAGATCGAAGGACACGCGCGGCGCTATCTGCAGTTGAACGGCGTCTGGCGCGATCATGTGCTGACCAGCCTGTTGCGCGAGGACGGGGAGTTCGGCGCGCAATGAGGTGTACGGCGGCGTCCCGCCGGCGATAACGGATGCGGCCGCTGCTCGGTGCGGCATGCACGACGCATACATTCCGGTTCCTCCGCACCGTCCACACGCACCCCACGACGACGCAACCGCCAGACCGGCGCGGCCGGTGCTCGGCGTCGGCATGGACGGCTCTCCATGGCGATTTTTCCGCGCCACCGACACCGCCAGGCCATACCTCGCGACATCTTGTTGGCGGCTCTCACTCCGGCTGCGTTGCGCTCACCGTTTCGATGCGCACGCGGTCTGTTGGCAGGCGTGGGTCGCGGGCGATGTCCAGCTGCAAGGGAACATTGCGCTGGCTGTAGGCCTTGCGCAGTCGATCCAGCCACTGCCGGAACGCGTTCGCCTCGGGATCTGCCGCCCAGATGCGCAGTTGCACCGGCCCATGTTGTCCGGCAGGCAGGGCGTGGTCGAGCCAGGTCTCGGGCGAGGTCGTCAACGCAAGCAACTGCACCGGCCTGGCTGATCTGGAGGCATCGTCTGCAGCGCTGGCTGGCAGCGCAGCCCCTGTGGATGCAGACCTGGGAGGCTGCGCTGCGGTGGGTTCTTGCACGCGTTGTTGCGTGGCAGCGTCTTTCTGCAACGGCGCGCGTTTGATCGGGGGCGCGCGCGACAGTTGCGCATCCTGAGGCGCTGGTGCTGCCGTTGCAGCGGCTGGGATGACAGGTGCAGGCTTCCCGCTGTCCAACTGCCCGGAGGGCTGCCTGGTGTCGTTTGCCGGGGGCGTGGCGGCAATTGCAGGCACCGCTGCCGGTTTCGCCTGGTTGCGTGCGGCTGCCTGCACGGCGTTGGCGGCGTCCGGCACAGCAGCGTTGCGATGTGCGGACGAAGACGGTCGCTCGGCCACTGATGCGCTGACCGAGGGCGCAACCGGTGCAGGGAGCGAGGGCAGTGCGAGATCAGCTGCAGGGGCTGCTGCGATGGGTGCGGGTTCGGGAGGTGCTGCGAGCGGCGGCGGAGGGGCAGGAGCGCTGACCGACGCCTCCGCAGGCTGCGCAGGCGCTGGCATCGGCATCGGAGGCGGCGGTGGCGCAAACGCTGGCGGCGGCGCAGACGCCGGTTGCCGCATGCGCTCTTGCAGAGCGCTATCGGGGGCTGTCGGCACTGCCGCTGCTGCAGACGCGGGCGCTAGCGGGCGGCTCTCACCCAGCGGCGCCTGATTGTCCTGAGCCGATCCTGGTTGCTGTTCTGCTTCTGCCTGGGCCAGGTCGGCTGGCGCAGCTACAGCCGGTGCAGCATCCATCGAGGCTGCCGGCGGCGCAGTCGCCTGCCATTGCAGGCCGACGCCGACCGCCAGGGTGACCGAGGCGGCCAACGCCAATGCCGGCATCCAGCGTTGGCGACGTGCGCGACGGGCGGCTGGCGCGGGCCTCGCATCGGTTGGGTGTGCTGCATCGCCGGTCTGCGCAGCGTGCGAGGCGGGCATCGTTGCTGCACGCACCGGAGCCGGCGACGCATCACCCGGTGTCACGCTGGAAGACGAATGGTTTGCCATCTGCTGGGCGTCCAGCGGCGCAGTGGCGTCGCCCACGAACGCATCGGCGCCACCGTTGTGCTGCAATGCGGGCGCGCCGACACCCGCTGTCGTGCCCGGGACCGGCAACTGCTGCTGCAACCACGCGCGTGTGGAGTCGTGTACCGGTGCACCTAGGACTTGCGCCGCATCGTCGCCATCTTCCAGGCGTGCCTGGATGGCGGCGCGTTGGGGAGCCTGCGCCTGCTCCGCCTGCGCGGCAGCGGCAGCGAAGATGGCACCCATCGTCGCCGGTGGTTCGAATTGCAAGGTGTCTGCTGCGTCTGTCGCTGCTGCCTGGGCCGATCCAGGGCCGGCGGCATGGCGCGCGCTATCGGCCTGAGCGGCGGCCTGCGCGAACCACGCCTGCATGCGGTCGGGCGGCGCGTAAGCGGGCAATGCACGCAGCAACGCGGCCATGCCATCTTCGCCAGCAACAAAGCGCTCCAATAGCGTGCTCATTGCGCGGCGTCCAGGCTCAGGCGCAATTTGGCAAAGGCATAACGCAGCCGGCTTTTGACGGTCTCGAAGCCTTCGCCGACGACCTGCGCGATGTCTTCGACGGCAAGGCCGGAAAAGAACCGCAGCACGATCACTTCGCGTTGCGCGTCGGGCAAGGCCATCACCGCACTGCGCACCCGATGCTGCTGCTGCCCCAGCATTGCCAGCTGTTCGGTGGACAGGTCTTCGTCGGGCAGCTGCAGATGGCTGTCGTCCAATGGCATCGAGGTGGCGACGTAGGCGCTACGGCGGGTGTCGATCCACGCATTGCGCGCGATCTGCAACAGAAAACTGGTGAAGGCCGCTTGCCCCGGGCGGTAATCGCTACAACGGGTCATCAGCTTGACCCAGGTCTTCTGCGCCAGGTCTTCGGCCTCGCTGACATTGCCCTCGCACTGCCAAGCCAGAAAATTGAACAAGGTGCGGTTATGCCGCTTGAACAGCTCGGTGGCCGGCTGTTCGACAAAACCATTGGCGACGAGGAGCATGAGCTCCTCGTCGGGGAGACGCGCAAGATCGGCCGGATGCATGCGCGCAGTATAGGCAACCGCTGCGCGCATCAGTCGGTGGTGGCGACCGGTCGGCTGCTCAGCGCCTGGGCCTGCTGCACCATGCGCAGGAAGTCGGCGCGGTAGCCGAAGCGGTCCTTGCCGATGCTGCCTGCTGCCAGGGCGCGCAGCTGTGGATAGTCCCAGCCGTGCAATTGGGTGCCGCCGCGCAGGCGTTGGCCGAAACCAGCCACCGCTGCCGCAAACCGGAACGCGTCGCTGGAGGCGTCCAGCGCCACCTGCTGGTCGCGGCGGATGACGGTGTCCAGCAGACGGCTGCGGTGTGCGTCCGGCAACTTGTAGCGCAGCTTCAGATGCGCCAGTTCGTTGCCGTTGTCCGTGGCCGGGCGTGCGGCTGCAGTGGCATAACGCAGCGGGTCGACTGCGGCTGCGCCGCGTGCGGGCGTGATTTCATACAGCGCGGTGACGCTGTGGCCCGCGCCGATGTCGCCGGCGTCGACCTGGTCGTTGTTGAAGTCTTCGCGCCGCAGTGCGCGGTTTTCGTAGCCGATCAGGCGGTATTCCTGCACGGTGGCCGGGTTGAATTCGACCTGGATCTTGACGTCGCGCGCGATGGTTTCCAGCGTGGCGCCCAGCTCGTGGGTCAAGACCTTGCGCGCTTCCAGCGGCGAGTCGATATAGGCGTAGGCACCGTCGCCGGCGTCGGCCAGCTGCTCCATCAAGGTGTCGTTGTAGTTTCCGGTGCCAAAGCCCAGCGTGGACAACGCCACGCCGGAACGGCGCTTCTCGGCCACCATGCCCTTGAGCGTATCGAAGTCGGTGACGCCCACGTTGAAGTCGCCATCGGTGGCCAGCAGGATGCGGTTGATGCCGCCACGCAGATAGCTTTGCTGCGCCGCCTTGTACGCCAGCTCGATGCCGCTGGCACCGGCGGTGCCGCCGCCCGATTGCAGGCTGTCGATGGCTTCGACGATGCGCGCCTGTTGATTGCCTGAAGTAGGCGGCAGCACCACGGCGGTGTTGCCGGCGTAGGTCACCAGGGTGATGCGGTCCTGCGCGCGCAGCTGGCGTGTCAACAGCTTGAGCGAGGACTGCAACAGCGGCAGTTTATCTGGCGCATCCATCGAGCCGGAGACATCGACCAGGAACACCAGGTTGGCCGCAGGCATGGCGGACGCGGCGACATCGCGGCCGGTAATGCCGATGCGCAGCAGCACGCTGTCGTGATTCCACGGTGTGGGCGCCAGTTCGGTACGCACGGCAAACGCTTGGCCGTCGCTGGGTGCGGGGTCGTCGTAACGGAAGTAGTTGATCATCTCTTCCACGCGCACTGCATCGACCGGCGGCAGGCTGCCACTGGTGAGATAGCGCCGCACATTGCTGTAGCTGCCGGTGTCGACATCGATGCTGAAGGTGGATACCGGAGTGTCTGCGGCCTGCACGATCGGGTTGTCGCTGATGGTCTGGTAGGTCTCGCGATTCTCGGCCGGGGCGGCCGGCGGAGCCGGCAGGATCATGCTGCTCGCCGCTTGTGCCATCAGCGCCGCGGCCGGTGCTTGCCGCGCAAGCGCGCCCCTGACCCTTGGTGCAGGATCCGCGTTGATGGGTGGGGCCGCGGGTTGGGGTTGGGGGTCGGGTTCGGCCGCGGGCGTGTACGCGAT
>NZ_JPLE01000139.1 GCF_001010415.1 Xanthomonas pisi DSM 18956 | reverse complement strand
ACGTGGGGCACGTGCTGGTCGCCGGCGTGGTCGTGGGCGCCGGGGTAATGGGTGTAGCTGACGGTGCATTGGCGCGGGCGGCGGGCGCGGCGGGGTGCGCGTAGCGTGCCGGGGCCTTGCGGGGAGGCGTCCGGGTCTGGCGGCAGCATCGGTGGCAGCTTGGTGCGGTCGGGTTCCACCACAACCCACTGCACCCGCTTGGGCGGCGTGGGGCGCGCATGTGTGCGGGTGGGCCGTGCGCTGGCAGATGCCGTGGGTGAGCGGCGGCGTATCATTGCGCCTCCGGGTGGTGGCGGGTGATGGATGCGGCCGCGTGCTGCTGCAGCGCCACGGCACTGCGTGCGAACCGGCGGCGCGAGATGTGCGGTAACACACCGAGCTGGCGACTCAGCGGATGCGCGGGATGGGTGCTCGCCTGCTCAAAAGCTGCGCGTGCGGCAAGTTGGCGTAGCACCTCACGCATATACCAATGCAGGCGGTGAGCGGAGGCTGGCAACAGATAACCCGGCACCGATGCCGGCGTGGATGGTGCGGTAGACATGGCAACGCCCTCCTGGAACAACCCAAGAACCGCCGCCAACGGCGACGGGATGTCGGGAGGTTCGAAACCGCACACAGCCGGCGGGCGTATTTCCCTTGCGGGTGTTGTATTAGCCGCCCTCCCGACGCAGGCATCGCGTCGGCTTGTACCTGCAGGATGCAGGCACAAAAAACCCACCGGTTTGACGGAGGTGGGTACCGCTGTGTGAGGAGTTTCGACGCTCCTTAGGCTGGAGATTGCAACGCACCAATCGCGATGTCAACCGAGACCATCTGTGCTCAGAAGGCAGATCCGAAAAGTAGCGACACACGATCTGTGTGATCAGATATTTGAGGTCACAGGCCCGCTACGCTTGCACCGGATGCACTACGAAGGAAATTTCGCGCCGTCCCATCACTTCTACCTGGCTGTGTAGACCTGACACCTTTAATCTTGCCGTATCACCCAACGATGGTAGGTGTCATGGAAAGTAGCGATGTGGGACCGATCGTGCCCTTGACCTTCAAGGCATTAGAAGAACGCCTGCGCGCGCTACCAGAGTTTCCTGCCGACACTGCCAGCCCAAGCCGCCTCGTGCGCGGCGCCGCCATCGTTATGGCATTAGGAATCGCCCTGACCCTCGTTGCTTCGTTCTTAAGCTTTACCAATGTTCCTCCCCAGTTGCTAAAGAAGGCAGCAACGGCTGGCTTCTGGGTTGCGTTGATAGCGCTAGGCATCCTGATGATAATTAGCATCTATGGGATAGTCAGTGATCTACGTCGATGGACAGTAGATCAAGCAATGCGCACTGATCATCAGCTAGAGCAATTTATGCAGGAGGTGAGTTGGCTGAAGAAGTATCCGGCAGCAACCCTGCAGATCATGCTGGATCACGCTCGCTACAGCCATACACGCCGTGCGGGCCGCATTGCGCTATTGGCCGGAAGCATCGACAAGCTAGGCCTTCTGCCGGTTGCGGCGTCGCTCTTCCTGGTTCTGCGCGCTGGTGGCAATCCTCTAGCGATGTCTCCATTAACAGCAATAGTGGGGATTTTCCTGCTGTTCTTCTGGATGATCTGCTGGGTTGCCACGTCGGCCAGGGGTAAACTGCAGACCTATGAATACTTGCTCGACATGGCGCTAAGGATGGTCTGATCAACGGGG
>NZ_JPLE01000138.1 GCF_001010415.1 Xanthomonas pisi DSM 18956 | reverse complement strand
ATAATCCTTCGATTTTCCGGCATAAAAAACTCTTGACCCAGAATTACACGGCATCCCTCCCCCCATCGTATTAACATGTTTATTGCTTCCCTCTCTAATTTTCCCCCCTATACATGACAACAAAAACCGGAGCCGGGCTCCGGTTTTTGTGAAGCTGTCGGCTATTTCATCCCGCCAATATTTTCCCACGTCCCGTCAGCACGCAGGATTTGCAGCGGTCTTACCACACACTGTATCTGCTTTTTATCTGCATCCAGGATCACCACCTGTGTGATTACCCTGTCCTGCTCCGGAATAATGCCATTCTCATCTGACTCCAGAATGTCTGCCGGTCCCAGTCGCAGTTGTGCTGTAAGCGACTGCCCGTTTTCACAGTCATCATGCTTTCCGCAACCGCACAGACTCTGCATAAGCTTTCTCAAAATATTCATGTCATTCTCCTGTTCTGCCTGTATCACTGCCCACTTCATCCAGCCCCTTGACATCCTGCCACGGCCCGTCACCAAACCTGACCTGCAAATGCTGAAAAAAACCCTGAACCCGTGTGGCATCTTTGGGGTCAAGAAAGGTCAGTCCGGTGATGAGTGCGCCATCTGTATCCGGGAACCAGCCATGGCTGTTTGTCTCAATAATGTTTCCCGGCCCCAGACGGAACCGTATTTGCGTCTCCCCCGGGTCGCCCTTCGGCCCCTGAGGTCCGGTTGCCCCTACCGGGCCAGCCGCAC
>NZ_JPLE01000137.1 GCF_001010415.1 Xanthomonas pisi DSM 18956 | reverse complement strand
GCATAGGGCGGGTTATTAGACAGTGAAGTAATAAACAGGTTAATACGAGGGAGGGGAGGGGGCCGGGTAATTCTGGGTCAAGAGGGTATGAGGGCGGAAAATCGCAGGATTATTCTGGGTAGTAAAGAATCCTGGTTAATAATCTGTGATAGTCAGTTGGGCCATTTAATGCGCAGTATGTATCAGGGACGCCGTTTTATTCAGCTGAATCTGGAAAAATTGAAAGGGGTACATGATGTCGCCTTGCCAGTGAAATGGGAATTCACACGAAGACAGTGAATAGCTTTCTGTATACGGGAATGGCGAAAAATGGACTGTATGGTGTGAGTGTGAAACATCTTGCGTGTGCGGAGTGATGCTTCTCGTTGCTACAGCGGCAATGATAATGCAGTGAAAAAAGGGGAGCAATATGCTCCCCCAAACCGAAAGAAAATTGCAATAATCAATGAAGTTATTTAGTCATCATCAGAATGTCATGCAAGGCATTTTGTTTCAGTGATGCCGATCGCGATTTTAGCGAATTCCATCATAAATACCCTGATTTTTAAGCCTGAAGCAGTCAAAGGAATTTCTATGCCCTATATCGATATCACCACGATGC
>NZ_JPLE01000136.1 GCF_001010415.1 Xanthomonas pisi DSM 18956 | reverse complement strand
CGTTCGGGCACGGGGGCCCGGTGTGATGGACAGCCATTGCCGCGTGGGGGCGGGCGGCCCGGCCCCGCCAACCCGGTGCGCCCCGCCGACGGCGCAGGACCCCGCCCTGGCCGCGCGGCTGGGTAACGCGCGCCTGCACACGCTGTACGACCAGGCGACCTGGAGCGAAGGCCCGGTGTGGTGGGAGGCGCAGCCGCAGGCCTGGGCGGCGCAGCTGCGGCGCTACCGCGCTGCGGAGTCCACCCGGCTGGTGTGGCGCGACGTGCTGGGTCTGGAC
>NZ_JPLE01000135.1 GCF_001010415.1 Xanthomonas pisi DSM 18956 | reverse complement strand
AACCGACCAACCACCTGGACATGGACGCGGTGCTGTGGCTGGAGCAATGGTTGCTCAAGTACCCGGGCACCTTGCTGCTGATTTCGCACGACCGCGAGTTCCTCGACAACGTGGCCACGCATACGCTGCACCTGCACGGCGGCACCGCCAAGCTGTATGTCGGCGGTTACACCGATTTCGAGCGCCAGCGCATCGAGCACCTGCGTCAGCAGCAGATCG
>NZ_JPLE01000134.1 GCF_001010415.1 Xanthomonas pisi DSM 18956 | reverse complement strand
AAGCAACCAGGTCAGCTTGATACGACGAAAATTCACCTCATCCTGTGCCGGAATGGCGCGGGAAATTAGCCCGTATGGCTCCCCGGTTTTATCCTTTCGGTATCCCCAGAAAGGAACCAGCGGAAACATCCCCTGCGGAGCACTACAGGGGCGATCCACAATAAAGTGTGGCCCGACAAACCAGGCTTCACGAATACGGCTTACCCGCCCGACTTTCACCTGAACCCGCCCGGATGCCACAGCTACCGCCTGCATCAGATTATTTTTATCAAAGGCCACCACCCGTCCATTACTGAGTTCAATCACCGGAAGACGCTCGAATGTACGGTAATAAACCACCTGAAGCAGCCCACGACGACGTTCACGCTGAAGCCATTCGTTCTGCTGTCGATCCCATGACTGATACTCTTCCCATGCACTCATCAACGGACTGGGCTGGCCTTCAGTAACCGTGGTATCGACAAAACCACGCCAGTCATCAATGGCATAATCGATAACCTGAGCCATTCCCGGGAATGTAGCTTTTGCCTCATCGGTATCCATCCAGCGGCGACGCATCAGCCAGCGGCAGTCACTTAAATCAGCCTCCCGGCTCAGCCAGTCCCAGAAAACCTCATTCCGGCTGACAGTAGACACCTTAAATTCAGGCCCGAACGGATCGCTGTTTCGTCTGACCTCCACCCAACTGAGGCCCGCCTTGATTTGTTCCGCATAGGCATCAGAGCGGGCTTTATTCATATTGCCAAGGCGGCATGCATCGGCAAATTCAGCATTAATAGCTTCAGCCAGTTTTTCAGTTTCATCATCTGGCTCGTCTGACATCACCACCAGATCAGTCCGTGTTTTGGCCTCCATTCCCAGAACGCCATCGACGGTAGGCGCGATGAGGTTATGGATAGTCATCGGCTGACCGCGATCTTTCAGAACCTGAAGAACTTCCGGTGGCAACTGATCGCCATCGTAATACGCACAGGCCTTGTTTGCGGCATCACGCCATTTAGGCTGGCTGTCAATATCAGAACAAAGCGCCTGTAACTGGCGCTGAGAAAAACGCGGCGTGGCTCCATTGTCGTTTTTCGTCGCCATGGTGTTAGTTTCATTTTTCATCAGTGAGCCATCCAGTGTGTGGTTCTGCGTTTATCCGTTTTCTGTTTTACCCTCACCGGCATTCTGGCGCGCATCTCCTGGGCAATCATGTAGCTCATGAGCTGATCATCAAAGCAGCCTTCCTGTGCATTCATGGAGCCTTTCGCGTCATAAACGTAGGTGTTCATTTCCGATAATGTGCCTGACCAGCGGATCCCTGATATTCCATTATTCAGAAGCGTTTTCATTCCTTCGGTCAGAACAGGTTTGCTCTGACGGGTTGTCAGCCAGCCAAGGCGGGGCGTATCGTCGTCATATGCCTGGTCAAGATGCTGTTCGTTGTAGATATAACGTGTCGGATAGAGTTCCCGGAGTTTCAGGATAAC
This sequence comes from Xanthomonas pisi DSM 18956, assembly GCF_001010415.1. Classification (GTDB taxonomy): domain Bacteria; phylum Pseudomonadota; class Gammaproteobacteria; order Xanthomonadales; family Xanthomonadaceae; genus Xanthomonas; species Xanthomonas pisi. Next base: position 61 of record NZ_JPLE01000134.1, on the reverse strand, counting down.
TGCATGTCCGTGATTATTACGCTCCGGCCCCACAAACGCGTTGTTATACATACGACAGACC
>NZ_JPLE01000133.1 GCF_001010415.1 Xanthomonas pisi DSM 18956 | reverse complement strand
TGTTAACAAATCCGAAGCTCATCAACGACTAGGGTGAAGCCGAGGAAACCGAGGAACATGACGTCCAGCTTCTCGAAGCGAGTGAAAATTCGGCGGCAACCTTTCAAGTGACGGAACAGTCTCTCCATTTCGTTGCGCCGCTTTTACATCTCCCTATTGTATTTCCAAGGCTCGACCCGATTGGATTTCGGCGGAACCACCGGCATGAAGCCAAGTTCGAGCGCCAACTCGCGGGTTCGTTGCCTTCGTAAGCACGGTCCATCAACAAATGGATCGGCAGCTCCACTGGCCCCAGGTGTTCAAACAACATGCGGCCTGCCGGTGCGTCATGCGCGTTGCCAGGCGTCAATCCGAGGGTGATGGCTGTTCGAGCATCTGCGGCAACCATCTGAATCTTAGTGTTTCATCCACCGCGCAACTTGTCGATGGCTTGCTGGCCGTTTTTTAATGCACCCGTGCCATCGGGATGCGCCCTGACGCTGATGGAGTCCAGTGAAACGCTTCAATTGTGATGCGCACGATCTGGGACTTCTGCAATTGGGCGAACATCCGCTCCAGCACACCCGCCTTGACCCAACGGTTCATGCGCGTGTACACCGTGTGCCAGTTGCCAAAGCGCTTGGGAAGGCCGCGCCATTTGCAACCATGCTCGGCAACGTAAAGGCGTTGACCACTTGCAGGTTGGTCATGCTGACATCGCCGCGCTGCGCCGGCAGGCAGTGCTAGATCAGGGAAACTTGCGCTGGCGTGATCTCCATGCCTGATAATCTAATCGCTCAATCCATTAGTGTTAACAGGCCCTAGCTT
>NZ_JPLE01000132.1 GCF_001010415.1 Xanthomonas pisi DSM 18956 | reverse complement strand
CATGGCAAAAGCTAAATTCGAGCGCACCAAGCTGCACGTCAATGTCGGCACCATCGGTCACGTTGACCATGGCAAGACCACGTTGACCGCTGCGCTGACCAAGATCGGTGCAGAGCGTTTCGGTGGCGAGTTCAAGGCGTACGACGCGATCGACGCAGCGCCGGAAGAGAAGGCGCGCGGCATCACGATTTCGACCGCACACGTCGAATACGAATCCCCGAACCGCCACTACGCCCACGTTGACTGCCCCGGCCACGCCGACTACGTCAAGAACATGATCACCGGTGCAGCGCAGATGGACGGCGCGATTCTGGTGTGTTCGGCGGCTGACGGCCCGATGCCGCAGACCCGCGAGCACATCCTGCTCTCGCGTCAGGTCGGTGTGCCGCACATTGTCGTGTTCCTGAACAAGGCTGACATGGTCGACGATGCCGAGCTGCTCGAGCTGGTCGAAATGGAAGTGCGCGAGCTGCTGAGCAAGTACGACTTCCCGGGCGACGACACCCCGATCATCCATGGTTCGGCGCGTCTGGCGCTGGACGGTGATCAGAGCGACATCGGCGTGCCGGCGATCCTGAAGCTGGTCGATGCGCTGGACAGCTTCATTCCGGATCCGACCCGCGACGTCGATCGCCCGTTCCTGATGCCGGTCGAAGACGTGTTCTCGATCTCCGGCCGCGGCACCGTGGTGACCGGTCGTATCGAGCGCGGCATCATCAAGGTGGGCGACGAAATCGAAATCGTCGGTATCCGCGACACGCAGAAGACCACGGTCACCGGCGTGGAAATGTTCCGCAAGCTGCTGGACCAGGGTCAGGCAGGCGACAACGCCGGTCTGCTGCTGCGCGGCACCAAGCGTGACGACGTCGAGCGCGGCCAGGTGCTGTGCAAGCCGGGTTCGATCAAGCCGCACACCGAGTTCGAAGCCGAAGTCTACGTGCTGTCCAAGGATGAGGGTGGTCGTCACACCCCGTTCTTCAAGGGCTACCGCCCGCAGTTCTACTTCCGTACCACCGACATCACTGGCGCCTGCCAGCTGCCGGAAGGCGTGGAAATGGTGATGCCGGGCGACAACGTGAAGATGGTTGTGACCCTGATCAACCCGGTCGCCATGGACGAAGGCCTGCGCTTCGCGATTCGCGAAGGCGGCCGTACCGTCGGCGC
>NZ_JPLE01000131.1 GCF_001010415.1 Xanthomonas pisi DSM 18956 | reverse complement strand
GAAGAGGCGTTGCTTCGCGAACTCAACGAAGAAGTGGGCCTGGAAGAGCAGGATGTGAAGATCCTCGCCTGCACCCGTGGCTGGTTGCGTTATCGTCTGCCGCAACGCCTGGTGCGAACCCACAGCCAGCCGCTGTGCATCGGCCAGAAACAGAAGTGGTTCCTGCTGCGCCTGACCGGCGCCGAGGACCGTGTACGCATGGATCTGACCGGCAAGCCCGAGTTCGATGGCTGGCGCTGGGTCAGTTACTGGTATCCGCTGGGGCAGGTGGTCACCTTCAAGCGCGAGGTCTATCGTCGCGCACTCAAAGAACTTGCGCCGCGTCTGCCGGTGCGGGACTGAAAAATCGGGGAGAAAGCCTCTGAGCATGCTCGGCACGCTGCGCAAGATTGTCCAGGAAGTGAATGCCGCCAAGGACCTCAAGGCGGCGTTGGGCATCATCGTGCTGAGAGTCAGGGAGGCCATGGGCAGCCAGTTCTGCTCGGTCTATCTGCTCGATCCGGAAACCGAACGCTTCGTCCTGATGGCCACCGAAGGTCTCAACAAGCGCGCCATCGGCAAGGTCAGCATGGCGCCCAACGAGGGTCTGGTGGGCCTGGTGGGCACCCGTGAGG
>NZ_JPLE01000130.1 GCF_001010415.1 Xanthomonas pisi DSM 18956 | reverse complement strand
TGCCGCTGCGGTATGGGGCCCCGGAAGCAATAGCCAAAGCAACTACAACGGCCACGGCCACGGCAACTGCAACTGCAACTGCAACGGCAAAGACACAGACAACGGCAGAGCAACGACGATGCCAAGCGGCGGCATCGTCTTCGGCTACGACGCGTTGAAGCTCGCCGCCAGCGTGCCCACCACCAGCACCCACCCATCCACCAGGATGAACAACAGGATCTTGAACGGCGCGGAGATCAGCATCGGCGACAGCATCATCATGCCCATCGACATCAGCACGCTCGCCACCACCAGATCGATGATCACGAACGGAATGAAGATCAGGAACCCGATCTCGAACGCCGTCTTCAGCTCGCTGGTCACGAACGAGGCGACCAACACCGGGAACGGCACCGCGTCCGGACCGGCGTACTTGCCGTCGCCGGCCATGCCCGCGAAGGTCATCAGATCCGTTTCGCGAATCTGCGCCAGCATGAAGGCGCGCAGCGGCTGGGTGGTCAGCGTCCAGGCGGTGGAGAAATCGATCTGGTTGTTGAGGTACGGCTGCAGGCCGGCGCCCCACATCTTTTGCCACACCGGCATCATCACCAGCGCGGTCAGGAACATCGCCAGGCCCAGCAGCACCTGGTTGGACGGGGTCTGGCCGGTGCCCAGCGCCTGGCGCAGCAGGCCCAGCACGATGGTGATGCGGGTAAAGGCGGTCAGCACCAGCAGCATCGACGGCAGCAGGGTGATCGCCGTCATCAGCAGCAGGGTCTGCAGCGGCAGGCTCACCGGCTGGTCGCCGATGCGGCCGACGCTCACGTTGGGCAGGTTCGGCAACTGGTTGGAGCCGGGCGGCACCGCCGGCGCCGGTGCGGCAGCGGGGGCGGCGGCCTGCGCCATCGACGGCAATGCGGCCGGCGTTGCGGCGGCCAGCAGCGGGCAGCTCATCACCAGCAGGATCAAGACCAGGCGCAGGCTGCGCCCCCAGCGATTCCAACGACTGAACATGTCACGGGTCCTTGCGCAGCTTCTGAGCGAGCAGCTGGGCGAAATTGGGGAGTTGCTTGAAATTGGGCAGGGTGGGCGCGGGCGTTGGCGGCAGCGGTTCGGGCAAGGTGTGCAGGGTGCTGATGCCGCCGGCGGTGACGCCCAGCAGCAACTGCTGGCCGTTGACCTCCACCACCACCACGCGTTCCTTGGCGCCCACCGCCAGGCTGGTCACCACGCGCAGGCCCTCGCTGTTGCGAAAACCGCTGCCGGGCATGCGCTTGAGCAACCAGCCCAGGCCGACGATCAGCGCGAGCACCAACAGCAATGCAAAGACCGCGCCAAACAGGCTGGGCGAGGACGGCGCCTGCGCGCCGACCTGGATGGCCTTGGCCGCGACCGGCGCGGCGGCAGCCAGCAGGCCGATCACCGCAGCCTCCGGATCCGTTCGCTGGGGCTGACCACGTCGGTCAGGCGGATGCCGAAGCGGTCGTTGATCACCACCACTTCGCCATGCGCGATCAAGGTGCCGTTGACGTAGACGTCCAGCGGTTCGCCGGCGCCGCGTTCCAGCTCCACCACCGAGCCCTGGTTGAGCTGCAGCAGGTTGCGGATCGGGATGCGGGCGCGGCCCACTTCCAGCGACAGCGTCACCGGCACGTCCAGGATGACGTCCAGGTTGAGGTCGGTGGCGTTCTGGTCGTGCTCGGCCTGCAGGTTGTCGAAGGTGGCGGGCGCGGCGTCGAGGATGTCGGAGTTGATCATTTGCTGGGGTCCTGGGATGGAACGGCACGCGGGGCTTGCACGCCGGGCGGGCGGACGGCGGTGATCTTCACGGCGTTGTTGCCGTTGGAGACGCCGAATTCGCCGGTGAACATGGGAATGTCTTCCACGCACAGCGGTACCTGCGCGGGCAGATCGATCGGCAGGATGTCGCCGACCTTCAGGCCGGTGAGCTGGCGCAGGCTCATGCGCTTGCTGGCCAGTACGCTCGACAGCGTCACCTCGGCGGTGTTGAGCTGCTCGCGCAGCATCACGTTCCAGGAGTCGTCGCGGTCGTTGCGGTCGCTCTGGATGCCGGCATCGAGCAGTTCGCGGATCGGCTCCAGCATCGAATACGGCAGGGTGATGTGGATCTCGCCGCCGCCGCCTTCCAGCTCCACATGGAAGCGGCACACCACCACGTACTCGCGCGGGGTGACGATGTTGGCGAAGTGCGGATTGATCTCCGAGTTGATGTACTCGAAGTCCACCTCCATCACCGGCGCCCAGGCTTCCTTCAGATCGGCAAAGGTCTGCTTGAGCATCAGCTGGATCACGCGCATCTCGGTGGCGGTGAATTCGCGGCCTTCGATGCGGGTGTGGAAGCGGCCATCGCCACCGAAGAAGTTGTCCACCACGGTAAACACCAGGGTGGGTTCGAACACGATCAGGCCGGTGCCGCGCAGCGGCTTGAAGCGGATCAGGTTGAGGTTGGTCGGCACGTACAGCGAGTGCATGTACTCGTTGAACTTGACCAGGTCGATGCCACGCACCGACAGGTCGGCAGAGCGCCGGATCAGGTTGAACAGACCGATGCGCCACAGCCGCGCAAAGCGCTCGTTGACCATCTCCAGGGTCGGCATGCGGCCACGGATGATGCGGTCCTGGCTGGACAGATCGTATTGCCGCGCTTCGCCGGGCAGCGGCTCCGGCTCGGTGTTGACCGCACCGGAATCCACGCCATGCAGCAAGGCATCGATTTCGTCCTGGGAAAGCAGATCGCTGACGCTCATGGGGCAGGCCTTACTGGGTAACGAAACTGGTGAACAGCAGTTCTTCGATGCACTTCTTGCCGGTTTCGCTGGTCATGACCTTTTGCGCTTCGGTCAGTGCCGCCTTCTGCAGTTTCTGCTTGCCGGCCAGATCGGCCACGTCGCTGGCCTTGGTCTGCGACAGCAGCATCAACAGGTGCGCGCGGATGGCCGGCGCGTTTTCGGTGATGAGCTTGAGTTCTTCCGGGTCGCGGGTGACCAGCTGCACTTCGACCTGCAGGTACTGCGGGCCGTCGCCGGGGTCGGTCAGGTTGACCACGATCGCCGGGTCCATCGGGAAGTACTGCGCGGGCTTGGGCACTTCGGCCACCTTGGGCGCGGCGTGCTTGCCGCCTTTCTCATCGCCTTTGTGGCCGAGGAAGAACCACGCGCCGCCGCCGGCCGCTGCCAGCACGACCACGCCGATGGCGATCAGCAGAAGAGGCTTCTTGCCGCCTTTCTTCTTCTCTTCTTTCTCTTCGGTCTTTTCAGGTTTCTTGGCCGCTGCCACGTTCTGCTCCAGGGGAATGCTCACCCAACGGATGCAATCGGCATGCCAAAACCGCGACGGATTCCTGGCGCCACGTTGGCGCCTGCGCGAAAACCCCCGCAAGCCTTGCGCTGCGCAGGGGTGAGGGGATTGGCGAGATCAGCGCGCGCCGGGGTTTTGCATCGCGCCGGGCGGTCCCGGCGCGGCGGCTCAGGCGTAGGCGTCCAGCAATCCACGCTGGCGTAACACCACCGACGGAATTCCGACGGGCGGGCTGTCGTCCAGGGTGAGACCGGTGCCATCGCGCCCACCGCGGTTGCCGTTGCCGGTCTGGCCTTGCTGCTGTTGCTTGCCCACATCGGCCTGGCCGAGCTGGAAACCGTTCTGGCCGAGCATTTCGCGCAGGCGCGGCAGGCTCTGTTCCAGCGCCTGACGGGTATCGGCGTTGGCGGCGGTGAAGCTGGCGTTGACCTTGTCGCCATCCAGGTGCAGCCGCACTTCGACCGGGCCCATCTCGTTCGGGGTGACCTTGATGTGTGCGTGGCCGATCTTCTGGTCGGCCAGCCAGCTCAGGCGGGCGCCGATGGCATCGTCGAAGGTGTCGCTGCCCATCTCCGGGGTCGGGGTGGGCGAGGCGGCGAAGATCGGTGCCGGGTCCTGCAGGCGGGTGAGCGTGGGCGCGGCGGTCGGCAACACGAAGGCCGGTGCCTCCGGCGCATCCGCTGCGGCGGTGTCGTCGGCCGGGTCCAGTGCCTTGACCGCCATGCTCATCAGCGCGGCGGCCTGCGCATCGCCGCTCACCGCAGTGGTCGAGGTGGGTTTGGCGCCTGCGGCGGCAGCCGGCGCGAGCGCACCCAGGGCGGGCAGGGCAGTGGTGGCGGTTGCGGCAGCAGCGGCTGTGGGGGCGGTGGCGTCGGTCGTCAGTGCCGTCGCGGTCGGCGTAGCGCCGGCCGCATTGGCCACACTGGCGGCGAGCGCTGCGGCAGCGGCGGCAAGCGCATCGCCGCCCGGTACCGCCTGAGCCAGCAGGCTCATGCCGAAACCGCCCAGGCCCGCCGGCGGCCAGCCGGCCTCGGTGGGCGAGGCTTCATCGGTGGGGGCGTCCTTGCTGCCCTTGCTGGCGGTTGCGCGCTTGCCGGTCGCGGTGGTGGCGCTGCCGTCCTTGGCTGCCGGTTCCTTGGCAGGCTGCGCGGACTTGGCATCGCCTTCCTGGGCGCGCGGGCGCTTGGTCGCGTCGCCTGGCGCATCATCGCCTTGCTCGTCGTCGGCGCGGTTGTTGTCGGGCTGGCTGGATTTGGCGGCAGGCTGCTTGGCCGGCACGCGCTCGGGCGCCTGCTGTGGGGCGTGGTTGGGCGTGTTGGCCGGATTGAGCATGCGCGCGAACTGGTCCTGCGCCGGGTCCTGCTCGGACGAGGGATCGCTGTAGCTGGACTTCTTGCCGGTGCTGGCAAGCGCGCCAAGGCCGGCGGCAAACGCGGACAGGGGGTTCATGCGGATTCTCCGTGAGTATCTTCGGCCCGCGCCAGGCGCGAGCGGCGTGCGCCCAGATCGTCCATCTCGCGCTGGTCGCGACGTTCGATCACCTTGTTTTCCTGGGCGCGGTAGCTGGCGGCCAGCTGCTCCAGCACCTGCTTTTCGCGGCTGGCCAGCAGCAGGCGGGTGCGCTCGGCTTCGACCTTGGCGATGTTGCTTTCCACGGTCTGGGCCTGCTGCAGCACGGCGCTGTCGAGCCGGTCCAGAAAGGCGCGGCGGTTGCTCAGCGCCACTGCGCTGGTGCCGGCCATGTGGCTGTTGGCGTATTCCTCGGCGTAGCGGCGCAGTTCTTCCAGGCGCGACTGATGGGTCTCCAACACGCGCTGGCGCTCGGCCAGGTCGCGGGCGACCTTGTCTTCCTGTTCCTGTGCCCGCCGCAGCAGGGGATCGATTCGCTTGGACTGCATCATGGATTAATTCTCGGGTTCCACCAGTTGCTGCAGCGCGGACAGGCTGTCGCTCAGCAGCGAGGCCTTGTGGACGTCCTGGCCAAGGAATTCGACGATCTCCGGCCAGCGCGCCAATGCTTCGTCGGTGGCCGGGTCGCTGCCGCGCTGGTAGGCACCGATGGCGATCAGGTCGCGGTTGGCGGTGTAGGCAGAGAGCAGGCGCTTGAGCTTGCGGATGCGCAGGCGCCAGGTGTCGTCGGCGATGTCCTGCACCACGCGGCTGACCGAGGATTCCAGGTCGATGGCCGGATACAGGCCGCTGTCGGCAACCCGACGCGACAACAGAATATGGCCGTCCAGGATGGCGCGGGCGGCGTCGGCGATCGGGTCCTGCGGGTCGTCGCCTTCGGTCAGCACGGTGTAGAAGGCGGTGATCGAGCCGCGGCCCTTGGCGCCGTTGCCGGCACGTTCCACCAGCGCCGGCAATTTGGCGAACACCGACGGCGGGTAGCCGCGGGTGGTGGGCGGCTCGCCGACCGACAGGCCGATCTCGCGCTGCGCCTGGGCGAAGCGGGTCAGCGAGTCCATCAGCAACAACACGTTCAAGCCCTGGTCGCGGAACCATTCGGCAATGGCAGTGGCGCGGTAGGCGCCATGCAGGCGCGCCAGCGGCGGTCGGTCGGCCGGGGCGGCGACCACCACGGCGCGGCGCAGGCCTTCCTCGCCCAGGGTGGTCTCGACGAAATCGCGCACTTCGCGGCCACGTTCGCCGATCAGCCCGACCACGATGACGTCGGCCGAGGTGAAGCGGGTCATCATGCCCAGCAGGGTCGATTTACCGACACCGGAGCCGGCGAACAGGCCTACGCGCTGACCCCGGCCGATCGGCAGCATGGCATTGATTGCGCGCACGCCTACATCCAGCGAGGTGGTGATGGGTTCGCGCGCCAGCGGGTTGATCGACATGCCGGCCATGCTGACGCTGCCTTCGCCGCGGATCGGGCCCTTGCCGTCCAGCGGGGTGCCATCGCTGTCGATGACGCGGCCGAGCAGGCCTTCGCCCACTTCCACGCCGCCGCGGCGCCGCGAGGGCACCACGCGGGCGTTGGGCAGCAGCCCGTGCAGTTCGGCGCTGGGCATCAGATAGGTCCGCTCGCCGGCAAAGCCGACCACTTCGGCATCGACCCAGCCGCCATCGACTTCGACCTTGCAGGTGGCGCCCATCGGCGCTTCGCAGCCGGTCGCCTCCAGGGTCAGGCCCACGGCGCGGCGCAGGATGCCTTCGCGGATCAGGGTGCGTCCGGCGGTGGGCTCCAGGCCAAGCGTGCCCAGCCGGGTGGCCAGGCGCAGGTTGCGTGCATCCAGCCAATCGGCCGGGGTGGCGCCGAACAGGGCGCTCACAGGCCCGCTCCGGATTTGCGCATGACCGTCTCCAGCGCGGCCCGCAGGCGCGCGTCCAAGGTGCCGTCCACGCGCACGCTCTCGGCGTGCACGCGCAGGTCGCCGCGGCTCAGGCTCAGGTCCGGGGCCACGCGGGTGGTGCTGCTGGGCGCCAGATGCGGCAGCAGCGCGGTGATGTCGTCCGGGTGCAGCCGTACTTCGACCTCGCGGCCGGCGCCGCCGACCGCATCCACGGCCTCGCCGACCAGGTCGGCCAGCAGCTGCGGTTCGACCTGGTAAGCACGCCCGACCAACTGGCCGGCGATGCGCACGGCCAATTCGCCGAGCGCGCCGACCACCTCGTTTTCCAGCCGCGCCAACGGACGGGTGAAGTTGTCCAGGATGCCGTCGATCTGCGCGGTCAACCGGCGCACTTCGGACTGGCCCTGGGCAAAGCCTTCGGCATGCCCGCGGGCAAAGCCTTCCTGCTGGGCGGCGTCTTCGATGGCCTGGATCTCTTCCAGGGTCGGCGGACGCAGCACCGGCTCATAGATGGCCGGTTCGTCGAACTCCGGTTCCGGCGCGGCCAGGGCCATGTGCAGGTCGGGGGCCAGCCAGCGGGTGACCACGTCGTTCATACCATGGCCTCCGCACCGGCACCGCCGAGGCTGATGGCGCCTTCGTCAGCCAGGCGGCGGACGATGGTGAGGATTTCCTTCTGCGCCGCTTCCACGTCGGCCAGGCGCACCGGGCCGCGCGCTTCCATGTCCTCGATCAGGATTTCGGCAGCACGCTGGGACATGTTGCGGGTGATCTTTTCGCGCACCTTGGTGTCGGCGCCGCGCAGCGCCAGTCCCAGGCGCTCGCCGGAGACTTCGCGCAGCAGCGTCTGCAGGCCACGGTCGTCCAGGTCCACCAGGTTGTCGAACACGAACATCAGGTCCTGGATCTTGGTGGCCAGGTCGGCGTCGATCTTGCTGATCTCGCCCAGCACGCCTTGGTCGGCGCCGGTGTCCAGGAAGTTGAGGATGTTGGCCGCCACCTTGATGCCGCCCACATTGGACGACTTCAGGTTCTGGTTGCCGGCGAATTGACGCTCCATGATGTCGTTGAGCTCGCTCAACGCGTTGGGCGGGATGCCGTCCAGGGTGGCGATACGCAGCAGCACGTCGGCGCGGGTGCGCTCGGGCAGGTTCTTCAGCGATTCGGCCGCCTGGTCGCTGTCCAGATGCGCCATGACGATGGCGATGATCTGCGGGTGTTCGTTGCGCACCAGGTCGGCGACCGCGCGCGGGTCCATCCACTTCAGGGTGTCCAGGCCGGTGGTGTTGCGGCCCAGCAGGATGCGGTCGATCAGGCCGCCGGCCTTGTCGGCACCCAGCGCCTGGATCAGCACGTTGCGGATGTAGTCGTCGGCGCCCACGCCCAGCGAGGTCTTGCCGGCCAGTTCGCCGTTGAACTCGTCCATGACCTTTTCGACCTGGTCGCGCGAGATGCCGGTCATGGTGGCCATGGCGATGCCGATCTTCTGCACCTCCTTGGGGTCCATGTGCTTGAGCACTTCGGCGGCGTCGCTTTCCCCAAGCGACAGCAACAGCACGGCAGCGCGTTGTACGCCGGTCATCGGTGGTGTATCAGGCTTCACTGGCGACCCATCCCTTTACGACTTGTGCGACACGTTTTGAATCGGCTTTGACTGCTTCGCGTGCGACGCGCATGCGCTCTTCGTAGGCATCCGGCAGGGCGATCGGGGTCTTGCGTTCCTGCCCGATGCTGGCGGTGTCCTCGCCCATGTGGGGCAGCAGCGACTCCTCGTCGTCGACCATCCGCACGTCGGCGCTCTGCGGAGTGCCATCGTTGCCGCCATTGCGCTGCTTTTCCTTGATGGCGGTCACGCCGGTGAGCTGGCGCAGGGTGGGGCGCACCACGCCGAACAGCAGCGCCAGCACCACCACCGCACCGACCAGCAGGCGCAGACCGTTCTGCACGCGCGGGTCTTCCCACCACTTGGGGCCTTCCTCGCCCGCAACCGCTTCCCGCACAAACGGGGCATTCATCACCGACACCGTGTCGCCACGTGCCGCGTCGAAGCCCACCGCCTGCTTGACCAGGCCCTCGATGCGGGTGAGCTCGGCGGCGGTGAGCGGCTGCTCGACCATCTTGCCCTTGGCACCGGGGCGCGGGACGTTGTCCAGCAGCACCGCCACCGACACCCGCTTGATGCGGCCGGCCGGCTGACGGGTGTGTTGCAAGGTCCGGTCCAATTCGTAATTGCGGGTGGCGCTCTTGGACGTCTCGGTCGGCGCGGCAGGAGCCGCGGCCTGGCCGTTGGCGGCGGCCGGAGTGCCCGGCGCGCCTGGCGCACCGGCGACGGCCGGAGCCGGCGGCTGGCCGGGGCTGTTGCTGGTCGCGCCCGGAGGACCCTGCGGGCCGGTGGCGCTGGTGCTGGTGTCGCTGACCTGCTCGCTGCGCAGCTTGGCCGGCTCGCCGTTATAGAGTTCGCGGGCTTCTTCGACCACCGAGAAGTCCATGTCCACGCTGACTTCCGGATTGACCCGGCCCGGGCCGGTCATCGGTTCCAGCAGTTCGCGGATGCGCTGGTTGTAGGAGCTTTCCTGGCGGCGCACCTGCTCGAACTGGGCGGCATGCTGGGCGGCATCGCTGTTGGGATCGGCGATGGAGAGCATGCGGCCGCTCTGGTCGACCACGGTGACCCGCTCGGGGGTCATGTCCGGGATGCTGGACGCCACCAGGTTGACGATGGCGTCGACCTGGTTGCGCTCCAGGCCCTGGCCGCCGCGCAGCTCCAGCACCACCGAGGCGCTGGCCACATCGCGCTGACGGGTAAACGCGCTGGGCTTGGGAATGGCCAGATGCACGCGTGCCTCGCGCACCGGGCGCAGGGTACTGATGGTGCGCGAGAGTTCGGTTTCCAGCGCGTGCTGGTAGCGGGCGCTCTCCACGAACTGGCTGACCCCGAAGCCGGGGTCCTTTTCCATCAATTCGAAGCCGCCGCCGGTTTCCTTGCCGGTCAGGCCGGAGCCGGCCAGCTTCAGGCGCGCGTCGTACAGGCGGTCCTGCGGTACCGAGATGGCGCCGGTGTTCTGGTCGATCTTGTAGGGGATCTGTGCGGTGCGCAGCAGGTCGGCGGCCTCGGCATTGCCCTTGTCGTCCAGGCCGGTGTACAGCGACTGGTAGCCGGGTTTCTGCGACCAGAAGAACACTGCCAGGCCAGCACCCACCGCCAGGGCGATCATCGCCATCATCGTCAGCTTGCGGGTGATCTGCAGGCTGCGGACACGGTCGAACCACTGGCCCGCCTTTTCGGCGTTCTGGTTCATGTTTTCTTTGCTGATCGCGAGAGCCATGTGTCGTCAACCTTTACAGCGGCATGTTCATGACGTCCTGGTAAGCCTGGACGAGACGGTTGCGGACTTCCACGGTGGCGCGGAAGGCCACCTGGGATTGCTGGGAGGCGACCATGACCCGTGCCAGATCGGCACTGGGGTCGCCCATTTCGAATGCCTTGGCCAGCGCGCCGGCCTTTTGCTGGGCCTCGTTGACGCCACCGATGGCGCCGCGCAAGGTCTCGCTGAAGCTGGGCGCCTGGGTGGCCGGCGTTCCCTGTGCGCCCGCCAGTCCCTGGATCTGATTGCCGCGCGCCGCATCGCCCACCGCACCCATCGGGCCTTGGCCCATCTGCGTCTGGTAGCTGCGGATCTGCGAAAGAATCGAGGTAACGGAGTCGCTCATGGGTGCGGTCAGCCAGGGAGGCATCCACACCAATGCAAGCGGCGTGCCGAAATCGCGCCGGGATTCCGGCACCGGGACATTCCTGTCGCGGCTGTCGGCGCGGGTGTTGCAGCGATATCGCCCCCATCCGCCCTTCGGGCACCTTCCCCCGCAAGCGGGGGAAGGGAACCGGTGGGCGATCAGTTGCAGTGCAACCGACCAGTCGCGCGCAGCCAGGCTTTCCCTTCTCCCGCTGGCGGGA
>NZ_JPLE01000013.1 GCF_001010415.1 Xanthomonas pisi DSM 18956 | reverse complement strand
ATTTTACGGGAGGCTGACAAGCGTACGAGCTGAAGACAGGGCAAGCTCCCGAATTCTTCAAGACGTCAGTCAGCTATGAAACGTTTAGCAATCAGGCCGGTTGGGCAGCAGCCTAACAATTCACTCAAGCCGACGCCGCTTACCGACGTCAATCAGTTGAGGCGTTAGACTTCACCCGAGTATGCGAACCGTCCGCATCAGAAATCGCACTACGCAAACCGGGCGGCTAATCGGTCAAAACAGCAACCGCGGGCGATTTGCAATAGTGCATATCCACTTTGAGCCAATCGCGAATTCAGAGATCGAGATCGTCTGGGCAGTTGAATCAGGCTCGGTTCCGCAAGAATGCGCTGATGCTGCATTGAGTGCCGTGGCCGAGCTGTTCTCCCAAGGCGGGCCATATGATCACCTTAGTTTCGTCAACACCCGCATTACGTTCCTGGCTGCCGATCACCATCCACTTGACTCCAGCCCTGTTGACTACAAGTCGGCCACGGCGATCGCGCTACGCGAGGCACTGCGCGTCGAGGGCGAGTACAGTGAGAACTAACAGCTCAACCAGAGCCGGACCCGCTTCGCGGGTCGGCTTAATTCGGAATTTGGACCAATCTGCAATATCTTGACCAGTAGCCGCTCCACCGCGGAGCGGCTCGATTCAGGCATCAGGACCCATGAGAAAGATCTTAGCGTTTTTGCTTTTCGTCATGGCGATGCCTAGCTTCGCTGAAGACGAGACAGTCTGGCTCAAGGATTCACGACAACTCGCTTGTTCGCCTAGCAAACTACATTCATCCGGAATGCTGACACTCATCTTGGGGCCAGATCATGGTCGAGAGCTTGGAGTCAGGCGGCACTCCGATAGCACCTGGCACTTGTTGGTCGTGGCGAGACCTCCAGACAATGCAAAGAATTTGATGAATCCCGAGATTTTTCAAAATAAGAAGCAAGTCATTATTCCCGCCTCATCCATGACCACAGAATGGTCTACCGGCAACGAGGTACCCATCTTCCCCTCTAGCGGGATATACAGTATTTACACATCAAGCAACCTGGAGTCCGAGGTCGGCGGATACATGTGCACTATTGAATACGTTCGATAGTATTTTTCACTAACACTTCATCCAAGGCAAACCCATTTAGCGGATCGACTCAACTCAGGCCTCAGGAATAATGAAGATAACACCATTCCTCATAGTACCGACACTGTGCGTTTTGAGTTATGCCGCACCTGCCAACGATCTTTTCGCAGAAGGTCAATGCAAGGAAGCGTACGAGTATCACTTCCTCAACCGTGCGACTGCGTTTGGGGACTGGAACGGCGTCAAGTTACTGCTGGATGGAGGCGCAGATGCCAATGGCAGCGGTTATGACAAGACGCTTGAATGCCTTACCTACCCCGGCGAGTTCAGTTCGCCACTCTCCTTGGCCGTCAGAGATAAAAGTATAGAGATAGTCAAGCTAATGCTGGAGGCTGGTGCAGACCCCAATGTCGTTGAAGGTGAAGCAATAACCCCCGTCGGCATAGCGCGCGCAAGAGGCTTCACGGAGATCTTGCAGTTACTCCTACAGCACGGCGGAAGATGATCACTGATACATCATTCAAGCCTCACGCATTTCACTCCCAAAAAAAAGCATGGCAGAAGAATCCGACGATTTTACCTAGGCCAGCTGCGGACTGAGTTGATTCGCCCGTTAGAAACATTATGAGAATAATATATAACATTGTCATTTTTTCTCTCGGCATCGCGCTTGGCGCATGCACTCCAGCTGCGCCGCCCCCGCGGTGCTCTTCCGGGCTTATCCCTACAGCTACAGTTGCACCAAGGCTACCACCCCGGCTACACAATGAGTTTCCTGGCAAAGCCCAAGTAGCTTTTGTCATTGGGCCTACAGGGCATGTGCAGTCCCCGGTCATTGTCTCGGCAGAGTGGCACCCTGTCGGCCGCAGTCGCGGCCAACCGATTGGCTACAACGACGCCATACTTTCCGCCCTAGTACATTGGCGCTATCCGTCGCGAGAACGGGCCTGCCGCCATCGGGTTCCGCTAGAGTCTAAGGTTGAAGGCTCCAGCCCCATGGCTGGCGGCCCCAACAATTCATTCAAGCAGAACCTGCCTCGTGGGTCGGCTTGATTCGGCGTCATCGCTCACGTGAAGCATCCCGCACCAGCACAACCAGAGATCGCTGAGGTTGAGACGACAGTTGGTTACCCTTTGCCAAGTGAGCTCGTCGAACTCTGTGCCGGCGGTGGCAACGGCGGCTTTGGACCAGACTATTGGCTACTTGGTTTGGGGGTCTGGGCACGTCACGGACCAAAGCGACACTGCGCTGAGCCTCTACCGCCTCGTCAGGCAGTCAGACCCACAGGATCCGAGATGGGCTTGGCCCAAACATCTACTTCCCTTCACGTTGGCTGCGCCCTCCACTACGGCACAGACTTAGCTACACTCGGCCATCCCGTCGTTCAGTTTGACTCCAACGGATACGGGCGGGTGGACGGTGGGCAGGCGTGTTTTCCACAGTGTTCCCGGAGCTGAAGCCCTGGCCTGCCGGGCTCTAACAATTCATTCAATTCGATGCCGCTTCGTGTCGCGACTTTATTCGGACGCCAGCACTCAGGAGACAGGATGTCGCGCCTTAAGAAAAACAGCTTGATGGTTATCGTATTGCTCCTGTTGGTGACCGCTAGCGGATACATTTCGGCCAACGTCGCTCGGCCGCATATCGAGCAGCAGATGCGTGCCTATGTTTTCACACATAGGATTTCCGGCTTCGATCTCCATGGCCCTGTACCAAGCGGGGAAATAATGGTGCATTCGGAGGTCCGTCTTCCGTTTCTGGTTGTGGCATCTTATGCTGTCCCACGGGACCTGCATGTCAGCTACTTTAGGACGCACTACTTGGCGCTTCCATGGGGCTTCTACAAGCTATCAGAAGACGAGATCCATCTTGTTTAGCTGAGCCACCAACGAGTCATTCAAGCCAAACGCGCTTCCCAGGTTCGCTTAATTCAGGTGTTAGTTAACATGAAAGTCATCATCGCCGTCGTTCTGGCCTTATCTCCCGCCATCGCTTGGCCTGCCTCATCTGGCAGTTCCTGCCGTGCATGGACTCAGGAGATCATCGCTGGCGAGGCGGATGCTTGCTCAGACCTGTGTCCGCAAGCCAAGACATTTGATCATTATGACTACCGTCAGGGGATCACGGCTGCATTCCAGACAAAAAATGGACTTGCGATATTTCTTGGTTATCTGGATCGCTCAACCATTATGGGTGCAGGAGCTGAGGCTCACGCCTGCTCCGTGCGGTCACTCTTGGAGCATTGGGGAGACAAGGCATTTGCCCAGATACTTAGGCGTCAAACAGCGGGATCGCGACAGCAGGCCATTGGCCTGATCGACTACACCGCGCTACCGAAATTTAAACAGCGCTTTCCCGAAACGTATCTTCTCGCCAGCCACGAATAGATAGCTGAGAGTTCGCTCGCTTCCAGGGTTTTTTAGTAACATCCGCGGGCACTCTAGAGACCGGGACTTGGTCAACCGTCCGGGATCTTCATCTCTCACTACAGCGCTACACGTGAGGCCAGCAGTTCATTCAGGCCAAACCGCGCGTCGCGCGTCCATTTGATTCAGATGTTAGGCGCCGGATAAGAAAACGAATGACTGAATTCTTCATAGCCAGCGATGTCCTGTTTCGGACCGGCTGTCTCGACGCTGCCGGCAGATCCATCACGAGCGACTCGATGCCATACAATGCTTCGTCAGGCCTCAGGCGAGTTATGCCATGAAGACACAGGTCAGGGAACTTCTGGACAGGGTTCAAAGCACTGTCGACTTCGGCTATGTGCCGTTCCACTCAATCAACGACGTTAATGCGCTTGGGGACAACGCGCTTCACTGTATCTGTGTTTGGGGAGACATTGAAGCCGCCAAGCTTCTCGTCGAAAGCGGCATCGATTTACATCAGCAAGGCGAGTTCAGCTTCACCCCGCTTCGAGTTGCGAGTGACTTTGGGCATTCGCTTATCGTCGAGTACTTGCTTGCGGCAGGAGCCGATCCTCCCGCACTTGAAGCACCAGAAGTCTTTGATGGTTCGGCTCACGCCCAGCATATGACTTTGCTAGCGAATGAACTTATGCGACTCCAAGCCCGGTGATCAGCTGCCGAGTCAATCCTCCGGAAGTTGAGTTTTGCCTGTGTGCTCAAGCGTACCTTCCCGGATCTAGATAACCATCAGATGAGACGTTGCAGCCGTTTCGGGATGAACGCCTGCCTTTGCATGGACCATGCGTCAGGCTTGGTGCATTAGGTGGACTACACGGCTGCTAACGCGACTGGAATCACGCAGGCACACACGCTGCTGCATGGCGAGGAAGACATGGTGAGCGTGGATAGCGGCTACAAGGGGCTGGGCAAGCGCAAGGAAACGACGAGCAAGCGCACGCTCTGCTATCGGACGCGGACAAGCCCTTGAAGGTGAAGCAGCTCACGCATACGCGCGGAGTGAAGTGGGGCCGCATGCCGGGAAGACGCGCAGGCCAGCCTGCATGCGAAGGCGGAACACCCGGTTCGGATGATCAAGCATCAGTCTGCTACCTCAAGGCGTGCTATCGCGACCTGGTGACGAACGGGGACTGACGCTGTTTGCACTGCAGGACATGTGACTGAAACGCAAGCATTCGTTGCCTGTCATGATGATGGCGTATCTGCAGCCTGGACAGCAGCCGCAAACGCGCATGAAACGACGAATACCAGAATGCATCAGTCCCGTCGACTTGACCGATCCGGCTTGCTTTCCCAGTGACGTGTCGATCAGACCTGCCATAGCAAGCTGGAACGTTATGCGTACATTTGTCGGTCTTTGCCTTGCGTCGATCATTGCCCTGGCGGGATGCACGTCCATTCCGCTGACCACGGCGCTCAGTCTCTCGTCGATGGGCCCGCGTTCGCTAGCCCAACTAGACCCGGCGCAAGTGTTGGTACGCATTTCCTTACCGGTCGGCTTTGAGCTCAACGTTCCCGCGACGCGCCTCGAGCTTCAACTGAAGGCTTCCGGCACCAATAAAACTGCTGCTATGGGTCTGACTGCAGTCACAGTCTCGCGCTCCGCGCACCCCGGCGGCCTGTTCAGTCCGGATGTCCCGGTACTGACGCATCCTTTACGTTTGACGCCGGAGGGATGCCGGCAGCTTCGGGAATTGCAGCGTTTTATCCTTGCCACCGACCCGAAGCAGTTCGAATTTGTCGTACATGTGCCGTTTGCTATCGTGCCCGCCTCAGCGCGCGAGGCAACCTTCTGGGCCGACCTTAAACTCTCACAGACCGAGCCGTTCAAACCTTTGATTGATGGTGCAAAGATCAGGTTCACAACTGAGTAGCAGGATGGCGAACCATCAGCCAGGCCCAAGCCGCTTCATCCTTTGGACCAGTGCAGTTTTAGACGATGGTGCTTGACGTCTTTGGTGATTGCTGGCCTTGATATCTTTGGCACTTCAATGGTCGACTGTTCTGCGCGAACTTTGACTCGGCTGTGATGGCCTGCTTGCCGCTTCGCATGCGAGGTTTGGTCAAGAACCTTTATTGTTCTTCGCTTCGTCAGCCATACAGTCAGCGACCATTGGCATGCCAGATCACTTCGTTTGTGGCATGCTTGCTTTAACGATGGTCGCGCAGTGGATCAAAGGCCATGCATTAACAGCCTTCTGCACGGTCGCACAATTATTCGCTCAGGCAACGCCGCTTCGCGGCGCAGCTTAACTCAGGTATCAGCCAAACGTATGCCTCTCGAATTTGCGGCAGAGATGTTTTTTCGATTTTTGTTCGAGGTCATTTTTTACACTTTCGGCTACGCTACCGGATGGCTCCTTATCCCCGCGCTTTCCTTCGGTTACTACGAGGTTGAACCGCTCTCACCTCCCAGGCGGGGTAAGAAGCGGCTACGAGCTCAGGGTGTCGGGCATCCCCGCCAACTGACTTCGGACACCGCCGCTGTGATCGGTATACTGTTTTGGTCAGGTGCTGTCGTTGTGGGGTTGGCGCTCTGGTGGTTGGCGGAGCCTGGTTAGCTATTTATTCGAACGCGCTTCGCGGCTCGACGTAATTCAATTCTAGACGTCAGAAAAATTTGAGGGAGACACATGATTCTTTGGGGATGGGGCGAGCGAGTGCTGACCTTCGACCTGGTAGAGCATGAGCACTGCCAGAGGTGCGAGCAGAATCAGAACTTTACGCTGCGTCTCAGGTACAAGTACGGACACTTCTATCATCTTTTCGGATGGGTTATCTCCAAGCAGTACCAGCTCATTTGTCCGGTTTGCTCCCACGGCTGGATAGTGAACACGTCGGCTGCAGAAGCGCAGATTGGCTGCAATCCAGTGCCATTTCATCAAAGATCCGGATGGATTGTCATGCTTGTTCTGGCAGCAATCATTGGGACCGCAGCTGCGAGGTACCAGCATGTGGTCTAACACTTCATTCAAGCCAAAGCTGCTCCGCTGCTCGGCTTAGTTCACGCTTCAGGCGACTATGACAGATCAACTTGGACGAGAAGAAGAAGCGTTGCACCAGGCTGTCAGTGAGGTGCTGCACTACATCTGGGACCCCATTGGGGTGGCAGGCACCCCCAAAGCGCGTGATGAGTACAACGGCTACGTCGATGACGTCTGTACCCTGTTGTGGCAGGGTGCCGATACCTCCTTAATCGCCAAACACCTTGTACAGATTGCGGACCGACAAATGGGGCTTACTGATACAGAGAGTCGTGCCGACCTTGCGGCCGAAAAACTGCTGGAGTGGCGACGTGCCGTTGCTCGCTAGTCCGCATAGCACTTCCTTCAGGCGGATGCGGCCTCGCGGTGGCTTAACTCAGGTGGTAGAACTCATGTTCAAGGCCATGACACTTGCAGCTTTGCTGAGTGCCGTGGGACCAGTGCTGGCCACTGAGCCCCAGCGGGTGGCGTTCACCTCCATTGGCAAAGCTCGCATCGGCATGAGTGAGCGAACGCTTGTTAGGGCGCTTGGGGCACCGTTAACGCACGTCGCCGCGGAAGTAGAAGAGGAAGGATGCTTCTACGCATCTGGTCGCGACCTGCCTCAAGGCGTAGGATTAATGATGATCGACGGTCGCTTGGCACGCATTGATGTATCTGAGGGCGGAGTGCCGACCATGTCAGGCGCTGAGGTTGGAACGTCCGAAGCGAAACTAAAACAGCTATACGGCACCAGGCTTATTCAGCAGCCTCACGCGTACACTGGCCAGGAAGGACACTACTTGACGGTGCAATCGGATGACGGTCGTTATGGCATTCGCTTCGAGACCGATGGCGCATGGGTTACAAGTTTTTATGCAGGCACTGCAAAGTCCATTCAATACATCGAGGGTTGTCAATGAGC
The DNA here is from genome assembly GCF_001010415.1 of Xanthomonas pisi DSM 18956. Lineage (GTDB taxonomy): Bacteria > Pseudomonadota > Gammaproteobacteria > Xanthomonadales > Xanthomonadaceae > Xanthomonas > Xanthomonas pisi. Next base: position 63,423 of record NZ_JPLE01000013.1, on the reverse strand, counting down.
CCTAAGAATCTATTCAAGCCAAGCCCGCTTGGCCGGCCGACTTGATTCAGGCATTCGCCTCTTTGGAGCAGAGCAGGAAATGATCCAGCAAAGAACGCCGCTTTGCCCCGAGCTAGCGGCAGTCGTGGCGCAGGAGATCGCTCGCGGAAACAAGGTTGAGCGTGAGCCCGTGTCATGCGACTGGCCAGAGCCCGGCTCGGTCATTGCCCATCTTCACTCCAGTCTTAGCGTCCAGAAAGCTGAGCTGCCATCGGGTGTCGCAACTGCCATCTGTAACGATCCGCACTATGGGTGGTACAACGAGGTCTACTGCTCATTGCACAGACACCTGCTCACCGCAGGCCAGGCACGACCTGGCGAACCGATGTGGGTAAAGGCCTGACACCCCATTCAAGTGGGAATCAAACTACGGTCTTGATGGCTGGCTACTGGCTCAGTCGGTGGAGCTCACCGGCGGGGCTCAGCAATTCGTCCAAGCCGGGGTCGCTTCGCGGACCGGCTCACGGTGTTGGTTAGGCAACCCATGTTCATCAGTGGAGACTTGCGGTATGACAGGTGATGAGAAGACCAAGGGTCCGGCTTCCTACTTCCCTTCAATCGAGAAGACCTACGGGAAGCCGGTGGCACACTGGTTCAAGGTGCTGGACGCCTTGCAGCACATGAAGCACATTGAACAGGTGGCGCATCTCAAGCAGGAGCACCAGATCGGCCATGGTCATGCCAACGCGCTGGTGGCATATCACCGGGCGCAGAGGGCAAGCTGAGCATTCATTCAAGCCAGGTCCTTTCGCTAAGCGCTCAACCCATGCATGAGGCACAACGGCGCTGTTCGCACAATCGGAAACTCGCACACGTGTTTGAGATAACCGCATTGATTTCATCCATCCTGTCGACGCTTATCGGAATTACCTGGATCGCAAAACCGGATATCTTGTTGAAGAAGTGGGCAGTGCGCCAAGCAAGCTCTGGCTACATCGTTGAGCATCGACTCGGCGCGTTGTTGATCACGGTTGGCATCATCCTCTTTCTAAGCAGCGGGTCTGGTCCATCCACAGCAAGAACCGCGATCTCCTCCGGAGTCATCTTTGGCTGTGCAACCTTGTTTGTGCAGAACCTTCAGTCTTTACGATCGGGCTCCATCGGAAAAGGGATCCTCCCAGGAATGCTGTTGCAGGCAACGGCCATCGCAGGTTTCTCCTTGTCGGAATTTGTATTCTGATCGCGCGATGATGTACGTTGGCGCGCACCTGCCTGGGCAAGGCGTGAGCGAAACCGCTCCCATGTCTGGTGCAGACATCAGCGTTGGAACAAGGAACAGTATGGAGCGCGCGGGTATGGATTACGTTGGATTCTGGCCTCGTCTGGGCGCATCGCTCATCGACACCCTCATCCTGTGCGTGATCACCTTTCCGCTGCTCACACTCGTCTATGGACGGTCGTACTGGATGAGTGACAAATTCATCCACGGGCCGGCAGACCTGGCGATCAGCTGGATACTCCCGGCGGTCCTGTGCATCTGGTTATGGGTCGCAACGGGCCAGACGCCAGGGAAGATGGCGATTGGCGCGGTCGTCGTTGATGCCAGTACCGGGCAAAGAATCAGTGTAGGTAAGGCGGTGCTGCGCTACCTGGCGTACTTCCTCAGCATGATCGGCCTTTTCATCGGCTATCTTTGGGTTGGCTTGGATCCGAAAAAGCAGGGCTGGCACGACCACATCGCCGGTACCGTTGTGATCACCAAAGCAACGGCAGCGCCACGCAGGTAAGCCTTGCACATTGGCACCTCACACCGCCGTCGCTCTCCGGCACCACGTCGGCCGACGCGCTGGACACTGCAAGCGGTCCTGCTCTGCCACGCTCACGCCCAGCGCTCCACTCTGTCGCTCCAGCATGATCGCCTAGGAAAGCATGTTCTCCATCTTCAAGAAGAAAGCCGCTCCGTTACTGATCGTTCGCGCCGATGGGCGAGAGTTGTGCCGTGTTACACAGGGCGATGTGCCCTGCGAGATCACGCCTTCCGCATGGTTGAAGGCCAATAGCGCCCTGGAGTTTGCCGACTCGGCGGGAGAGGTGCATCGGCATGAGCTCGGTGCTGCGACAGGGTGGTTCCACTTCTCCGTTCGTGTGCATCCCAATCTCGGGTGCCAGGCAGACTGCGTCATTTCACAGACCGAGCAGCTGGAGCCGGATGCGTTTGCGAATGGCCAAGCAGCTGGGATCAGGTTTCAGCCGTTCTTCCTGCCGGGCGCCGGCGTCGGCAGTTGCGCACTTGCAGGCAAGGGGCTGTTTGCCAGGGGGCTGCACTTCAATGGAATCGTCACCCCTGGCAATGTGGTGCTTTCCTGTGAATGCGACCACTGCAAGCGCTCATTCCTGATCCGCTCCTATCACGCGGGTTTTAGCAACGCGGGATACTTCTACTCGGGGTCCGGCAAGTACACCATCACTGTCGATAGCCATCTGCCTGGCAGCCCCGCAGCGCTGTCCGAGCCGGATGCCGAAGCGCTTGCTGCGTTGGAAGACGCACTGCCGTTGGCACCGGACGGGACCAGCTACGCCTACCTCAATCCCTTTCGCTGCCCGCATTGTTCCAAGCCTTACATCGATTTTGAGGCGAACCCGGGGTTGAGGGCGAGCGAGTACTACGGCAATTACTTCGAGGGTTCGACGCTGTTGCGATACGCGCCGGCGGATGTTGAGCATCCTTCCTGATGACTCCATCGTTGCGTTGCCGCTGATCTGTCCCAGGTCGCAACGCAATGCTTTGATAACGAGTCCGAAGGCGTTTGAGCAGCGCATGCATTGACGTCTCAAGGGCAGAAAATCAGCCTTGTTTGTTGGCGTGATGTCACGCTTCCGCTACGCAGCGCGGGGCTCCGGAGTTGCAACGCGCGCCTAAGACATTAAGATCAGTACGCGTAGTGCGCGTCAGTTCCCGGCTGCGCAACGCAATCGCCAGGTGGCTCGGTTCAACCATCAACGAAGAAATGCTCATGTTGAAGCCAGCAGATACCAAGCTCTATTCCAGGTTGGTCGGCACCAGCATTGTCATCGGTGCAGGCCTGGGGGCGGCCCTCGGGGCCGCAATGGGCAACCTGCCTCAGGGCCTCGGCCTGGGGCTGTCGCTTGGCTCCGTGTTCGGCATTGCCTGGGCGCGTCGGCGTGGTGCCATCTGACGCCTGCATGGCGCGATATGCGTCATGCCGCGCCGCCTACCGTGGGTTGTCGCCGGGGCCGATGTCGATACTGCCTGATGGCCGCGGTGAAGTGCCTCACGGATTACGCTTGCCCAGCTATCGCGGCTATCGCGGCAAGCGATCCGGAAGCTAGCGGGAAGGGTGATGTCATGCGTTACCATCCGGTCGATGAACGCTAACGCTTTTCTTGCCCTACCCATGCTCGCTGTCCTCATGCTCGGTGCACATGCCTCTGCATCTGCCCAAGGGGTTTCGCCGGCCACCACGCGTGAGGTCGGTCAGCTTTTCAAGGTCCTTGCGCAATCCAACTGCGAGTTCTCTCGCAACGGGTCCTGGTACGCGGCGCCCAAAGCCAGCGAACACTTGCAGCGCAAGTACGAGTACCTGCAGAAGAAGGGGCTGGTGACCTCCACCGAGTCGTTCATCGAGCTTGCCGCCACCAAGAGCAGCATGTCGGGCAAGCCGTATCAGGTGCGTTGCGGCACCGCGGCGCCGGTGTCGAGCCAGTCCTGGTTCATTGGCAAGCTACGAGAGCTGCGCAGGTAATCGGCCAACGTCGGCACCATGCCTGCGCTGGCACATCCGCGTTGCGGCAGGGTCTGACAGCACCGACCATTGCCACTGGTCCGTTTCCGCGAGCCGGCCGCCCAAAGGCAGTGGTTGCACCATCGGCTTTGAATCTCCGGTGCCAGCTCCCACGATCCGGCAGGATTGGCTGTGGCGCGATCACGCGCCGAAGATGCGCCAAGCTTGGTCAGGCAACGCGCAGCCTCTGCACCGCGTCAGCGCTGGCATCGCGTTCATCCGCCACGAACGTACTCACCGCATCTTCCAGCTGCGCGGCATGATCGCCCATCGCGCGTGCGGCAGCGCTGGCGCCCTGCATGCGCGTGAGGCCGTCGCGCATGTCGGTATCCACCTCGGTGAGGGTGTGATGCACCTGCGCGATGCTGCCGGACTCCTGTTGCGAGGCGACGGCGATCTGGCTGAGCGTGCTGCTGACCTGTCCGATGGTGGCCACGATGTGCTGCATGCCGTCGCCGGCATGGCGCACCTGCTGCACGCCTGCCTGCATGTGCGTGACCGACTCGCCGATCAGCGTCTTGATCTGGCTGGCGGCGGTGGACGAGCGTAGCGCCAGCGCGCGCACTTCGCTGGCCACCACGGCAAAACCACGGCCTTCGTCGCCGGCGCGTGCGGCTTCGACGGCGGCGTTCAATGCCAGGATATTGGTCTGGAACGCAAGGCCATCGATCACCGAGATGATGTCCTGGATGCGGCGCGATGCGTGCTCCATCTGCTGCATGGTGCCCATCGCCTGCTGCATGGTGTCGCCGCCGCTGCGCGCAGCCTCCGATGCAGCGGCGGTGAGCGTGTCCGCATCCGCTGCCTGCGCGGTATGTTGCTGCATGGTGGCGAGCACCGTCTGCATCTGGGCAGCGGTGTGGGCCAGGGTCGCCGACTGGCGCTGCACCTGCTGCTCCAGCGCGTCGTTGCGGGTGAGGATGTGGCCGGCGGCCTGGTTGATGGCGGTACTCGAGCTGCGGATCTGCGCAATGATGCGCGCCAGCTCATCGGCGGTGGCGTTGGCATCGCGCTTCATCTGCTCGAACACGCCTTCGCACTGTCGATCGATGCGTTGCGACAGATCGCCGCGCGACATCGCGGCCAGCATCTGGCGCATGTCCTGCAGGCTATCGTCGGTAATGGCAAGAAAGCGGTTGACGCCGTCGGCCAGCTGGCCGAGCGTGCCGCCGTTGGCATGCCCGTGCAGGCGCGCTCCCAATTCGCCGCGCGTTGCCTGTGCGATGACCGTCGCCAGCTGCTCTTCCAGCAGCAGGTCCTGGGTGCGGTCCTGCCACTCCACCACCACGCCCAGCGAGCTGCCGTCGTGGTCGTGCACAGGCGTGATGTTTTCCTGCAGCTGCAGTGCCGCCAGTGCACGCGTCCTGCTGGTGCCGGTGGCATGCCCCAACTGCACCGCATCGGCCAGCGCGGTCTCCAGCACATCGGCGTCGACGTGCGTGCTCAGGTGCTGGAACGATTGGTTGCGGTAGATGGCGGTGCCCTGCCCGTCGACGATGGCCACGGCCATCGCCGAGGCATCCAGTGCCAGGCGGATGCGGCGGTTTTCCAGCAATAGGCGTTGTTGCTGGGCGATGCGTTCTTCCACCTGCACGCTCATCCGCACCAGCGCTTGCGCCAGCGATCCGCTGCGGAAGCGCTGCTGCATGGTGGCCGGCGGCAAGGTCGCGCCGGTGGCCAGGGTGTCGGCCAGTTCCGCCAATGCCTCGGCTTCGTGATCCAACGCATCGACCTGACGCCGCAGTTGAATGGCCATCACGCAGACGAAGACGGTTTCCACGATCACGTAGCCGGCATGCAACAGCACGATGCCGAAGCCGCTACCGGTAGTGAAGGCCTGCACCGGCATCCCGCGCGATTGCAGCCAAGAGAACGCAAGATGGTGCACGGCGATGGCGCCAGCGGCGACCACCACCGGTAGCCAGTCGCGGTAATACAGCAACAACGCCAGGATCACGAAGACGCCGAAGTGCATTTCCACCAGGCCATGTGCCTGCTGGATGGTGGCAGCGACCAGGGCCATCAGCACCAGCGCATTGGTGATGCGCGTCAGGCGCGTGCCGGGGTTTGCATGCACTTGCCAGGCCATCAGCATCAGGCTGGGCAGCGTGACCGCCAGAAACGTGGTCCATTGGCCCTGGCTCCAGGCCAATGCCAGCGAGCCTGCGCTCTGCAGCACCGCCAGCCACAGGAACAACCGGTCGGCCTTGATGGCCAGACGCGTGGCGTAGTTGGAGGTCGGCGGCGCCAAGGCGGACAGTTCGATCATGACAACGACTCCACGGCACACGGACAAGGGGAGGCCACCGCAGTACTTGTCGCGCGGCGTAATACGTCAGGCAGCCAGCGCGACCATGCCGCCGCGCCGGCAGCCCCGCAGACCGCGCCGCCGTCCGCGGGACCGGCATAGCGCGGTTGACCGTCGGCACCGAGCAGCCACACCGCGTAACCGCTGCCATGCAGGGCCGGGCTGTCGAGCAGCCGCACCTGGCCGCCGCGGGCGCGCACCGCCGCGCTGAGCACCGCCCAGGCGCGATCGGACGCGAGATCGGTACAGGCGCAGGCGCCCACCACGCCGATCAACATCGGTGCCGGCTGCGCGGCCGGCAGGCTCGCCTGGACCTGCGCCCAGGCGCTGCCCAGATCACCGGCCTGCGCGCGCGGGGTTGTCCAGGCCACGGCGATCCAGCCGCACCACAGCGCGAGCAGGGCAGCGCCCAGGGTGCGTCGCGACGCGGAGGACAGGCTGCCGAAGATGGGCATGGAGGATTGGCTCGGCGAGATAAGGTGAGCCCTTATCGGACGCGGCGGTTTGCGCTTGAGCCAGCTTGCGATTGAAGTTTGCGATGGTTGCGATAGCCGGAAGCGTGGCCATTGCGCTGCAAGGGTTTGCCGCTCTGCGGAGCGCTATCGAGGCCATCAGGCGTTTAGCTGACGCGGGATTTTGTGAGTACGCGTTCACACAATCGCGGCTGACCGCCTCCGTATGAAACACTGCTGCATGCGGGAGCGTCGTCGTCCTGCGCCGGTCATCCCTGATGCGCCGTTGCGGCCGCAGGTGCCACCATGAGTCGGCCCTTGGCCCTGCCATGCGCCACCGCAGCTGAGCGCTGGCAGCACGGTGCGCATCCCAGCCGGCCACTTGACGCTTTGCGGCAGCCGGCAGTCACCGCGCTTGGCAGAGACCAGCGGCAGCCATCCCGCTGCGCCGTCTGGCCGTCAGCGCAACGGCAACTGTCGCCTTACGCCTGCGCCATGGCCTCGTCGGCATCCAGCGCGACATGCGGCTGCTGCGCACGATCGAACCGTTCGCGGGCGGCGCGGATGCCGGCATGGTTTTCGCCGGCCCAGTTGAGCAGTTGCGAGACCGGGCCGAGCAGGGCGACGCCAAGCTTGGACAGTGCGTATTCCACGCTGGGCGGCTTGGTGGCGTAGACCTTGCGGGTGATCATGCCGTTGCGCTCGAGGTTGCGCAGGGTCTGGGTCAGCATCCGCTTGGAGATGTCCGGCACGGCGCGCTGGATGGCGCTGAAGCGGGACGGACCGGGGATCAGCGTCAACAGGATCAGCAAGGTCCACTTGTCGCCGATCTGATCGAGCACATCGCGCACGGGGCACTTGGTGGCATCGAAGGGGCCTTCCAGGGAGGGCGGCGGTGGGAACAAGGCAATCGCATTCACTGGGGTATCTCACAGTAACCAGGGGGAGTAAAACTGCCTCCTTGCGAAGGACCGGGCGGTCCTGACAATAGGCTCGCTGACCACAAGGTCTAGATACTAGACCAAACCTCTTCTCTAAACCTATTGGAGCACAACATGGCACATGCCTCCCCCCTGATTCTTGTCACCGGCGCCAGCGGGCAGCTGGGCGCGCTGGTCGTCGACGCACTGCTGAACCATGTGCCTGCCAGCCGCATCGTAGCAACGGCCCGCGATACTGCGTCACTCGCCGAGTTCGCAAAACGCGACATCACGGTGCGTCAGGCTGACTACGCCGACCCGCACAGCCTGGACCTGGCGTTTGCGGGCGTCGGCCGGGTGTTGCTGGTGTCGTCCAACGCGGTGGGCGCGCGCGTGGAGCAGCATCGCAATGTGATCGACGCGGCCAAGCGTGCGGGCGTGGAGCTGCTCGCCTACACCAGCGTCCTGCATGCCGATACCAGCACGCTGTCGCTGGCCGACGAGCATGTGGTCACCGAGGGGTTGCTGCGCGAGAGCGGCGTGCCGCATGTGCTGCTGCGCAACGGCTGGTACACCGAGAACTACACCGGCTCGATCGCGGCCGAAGTGGCGCACGGCGGGGCGATGGGCAGTGCAGGCGAGGGCAAGATCAGCGCTGCCACACGTGCCGACTATGCAGCGGCCGCAGCCGCGGTGCTGGCCTCGGATGCACCGCAGGCCGGGCAGGTCTATGAGCTGGCCGGCGATACCGCCTTCACGATGGCCGAGTACGCAGCAGAGGTCTCTCGGCAGGCAGGCAAGCCGGTTGCTTACCATGACCTGCCCGAAGCCGACTATGCCGCAGCGCTGGTGCAGGTGGGCGTGCCTGCCGGGTTTGCGCAGGTGCTGGCGCAGTGCTCGGCGTCCTCGCGCGGCGGCAGCCTGTTCGACGACAGCCACACCCTGAGCCGCTTGATCGGCCGCCCCACCACGCCATTGCGCGACGCCGTGGCGGCAGCGCTGGCAGCACAGCCGGCAGGGTGAGCCAGGGCCGGCCGCAAGACGCAGCGATGCGTTGAACGGCCGGCGGCGAAGACATCCAACGCCATGCCCGTCGGGTATGGCGTTTTTTTTTTGGCCAGTGCCTGTGCGATGCGGGTGACGCACTCGGTGGGACTGGTTGGGCACGGCGGTCGTGCCGACCGGGCATGGCGTCGCTTTGCAGTTGCCGCCCGCTGCGGGCTGGGCGGCCGTGCCACATAGGCATCAGGGCTGACAGCCTGGCCCGGGCTCCCGCCGTCGCGGGTCCCCACCCCCTTCTCGGCATGGCTGGCGTCGCCAGACTGACATCTACCGGACACGCGGTTGACACAGTCGCCGGTCGGTTGCCGACCCGGATGTCACCAAAATGACATCAAACCTAAATATAACTGCACCCCATCGCTGCTACGGCAGCAGTGCGGAGCGCCATGACGGTGCCCGGCGCCTGGCCGCACGCGCCCCCTGCGAGGGCGCCCTGACTGGCCACGCCACCGCCGCCCAGTTTCCCTTGCCGAGCCGTGTCCATGAAAAAACGCAATCTCGCCACCGTCCTGTGCGCCCTCAGCGCGACCGCCAGCGGCAGCACGCTGGCTGCCGAGCTGGAGTTGTACGTCGACCGCAAGACCAAGCAGATCTTCGCCGAGCCGGCGCCCGGGCGTGACAAGCTGGGCACCTTTGTGCAGGTGGACGAAAACGGCAAGCTACCGGCCTCGGCGATGCCTGCCGCGCCGGCGCAGGCCCTGCCACCGGCACCTGGCGCAACCGTGCCCGCCGATACCGCCATCGCGCAGGCCTCCCCTGCACCGGCGCCTGCCGCCGCACCGGCCAAGGCGGCCGATGCCGGCAAGAAGTGGTACGACAAGCTGAGCCTGCGTGGCTACACCCAGATCCGCTACAACCAGGGGATTGGCGGCGATGCGCAGGACTTGCGTGCGCCGGGCGATCGCTTCATCGGCAACGACCAGAGCCTGGGCATCCGGCGTGCGCGCCTGGTGCTGAGCGGCGATCTCAACGAGCACGTGTCGCTGTATTTCCAGCCGGATTTTGCGAGCACGCCGACCGGTTCCACCACCTCCAACTTCGCGCAGCTGCGCGATGCGTACGCCGACATCTTCTTCGACAAGAAGCGCGAGTACCGCGTGCGTGTGGGGCAGTCGAAGATGCCTTACGGCTGGGAAAACCTGCAGTCCAGCCAGAACCGCCTCACCCTGGATCGCGCCGATGCGCTCAACTCGGGCCTGCGCGACGAGCGCGATATCGGTGCGGTGTTCTATTACAGCCCCACCGTGGCCAAGGCCCGCTTCCAGGACCTGGTCAAATCCGGCTTGAAGGGCTCGGGCGATTACGGTGTCTTGGGCGCGGGCGTGTACAACGGTCAGGGCGCCAACCGCGCCGAGCGTAACGACGGCATGCATGCGGTGGTGCATGCCACCTACCCGTTCAAGTTCGCCAATGGCCAGTACCTGGAAGTGGGCGCCGATGCGTACAGCGGGCGCTTCGTGCCGACCGCTGCGGCGGTGAACATCGGCGGCCGCAGTTTCACCCCGGCCATCACCGACCCCAATGGCTATACCGACCAGCGCGTAGCCGCGCACGTCATTTACTACCCGCAGCCATTCGGCCTGCAGGCCGAGTGGACAGTGGGCCGCGGCCCGGAGCTGGATGTGGCGCAGCGCCGTATCCGTACCCGCTCGCTGAGCGGCGGTTATGTGCAGGCGATGTTCAAGCACGACTTCAATTACGGCACCCTGCTGCCCTACCTGAAATGGCAGACCTACCGCGGCGGCTCCAAGTTCGATACCAATGCGCCGCGCATGCGTCTGGACGAAGTGGAAGCCGGCGTCGAGTGGCAGCCGATGGATGCGCTGGAGCTGGTGTTTGCGTATTCGAAGATGAAGCGCACCGATGTCACCACTGCGCCGTATCCGGTGGTAGAAGGCGATCTGCTGCGGTTGCAGTTGCAGGTCAACTACTGAGGCAGTTCACGCGGCCTGCGCCGCACGCTCCAGATCAACGTTGGGCATGCTGCAACGCTGCCGTGCCGCAACGCAAACGCCCCGCTCCCTGCGGGGCGTTTGCGTTGCGGCGCATGGTGATGCCGATGCGGTGGTGTCACTTGCTGCATGCAGATTGCGTAGATCGCACGCGCCTCAGTCGGCGGTGCCTGGCATCGTGTGCCGGCGTGCCGCTTCGGCACCCCTCCGGCGCCTTCGCAACCGGCTCTGCCACACCGCTTGTCAAAGCGGCCGCGACTGCCTTTTCATCCCTGACGCTCTTCCCGGCTCGCCCTCGCCCTGCGCTCCTGTGTCCATTGCCTGGCCGCCGCGCGTGCACGCTCCCTGGCCGGAACCGCGTCACCGGTGCCTGTGGCATGCTCGCACGCATCGCTGGTCGTGGCGGTCGGCAACGCTCCTGTGCCAACGGTCGATGGCACGGCCTTTTGATTCTTCATTCAGGCCGATCCGCTTCGCGGTGCGGCCCTGCTCGGGCCTCGGACTCCACGGCAGGCAGCATGGCGACCACCAAGACACTCGCAACGTTCGACGACATCCTGTCCATTGCAAAACCGGAGCCGCGCCTGGTTTGCGAGTCGTTGCGCCGCACGATCGTTTCGCTGCACAGCGAGGTTGTCGAGCTTGCATGGCCAAAACTCAAAATCATCAGCTTCGGCATTGGCCCCAGGAAGATGACCGAGCACTATGCCTACATCTCGGTCCACGACGCCTACGTCAACCTGGGCTTCTATCATGGCACCTCGCTTGCGGATCCGCACGGCATCATGCAAGGGACCGGCAAGACACTACGCCATGTCAAGGTTCGAGATGTTTCGACGAGCAGCAGTGCACCCGTCATCGAGCTACTGCAGTTGGCGATCGCCGATCGCAAGCGGCATGCACATCGCGCCTGACCAGCCGCATGGGCGGACGGGCGCGAATCGGTGCGGCACGGCTGCGCGCGAACACGTGGCAACGATCGCCTCGCCAGGGCGTGAGGTTCGCAATTCATCCCCGCCAACCGCGGGGCTAAGCACGCATTCAAGCCGGCGTCGCCTCGCGCGCAGGCTGACGTCCGACGGTCGGCGATACACAGGCATCTGAGAGGTGAAACCATGAGCAAGGTATTCGTCAGTATCGGCCTGAGCCTTGATGGCTACATGGCGCCGGAGGGCATGACCATGGACGACCCCGAGTACAATAACTGGGGAGCCAAATGGGGTGCGATGATGGGTTGGCTGATCACATCGCAGTCCTTTCGCCAGAACGTCCTCAAGCTTGCATCGGGCGGTACGACCGGCCCGGTCAACGACATGGTCCGCAGCACCTTCGCACGCATCGGCGCCAACATCATGGGCAAGCGAATGTTCGACCAAGGCGAGGTTGCGTGGCCAGAGGAGGCCCCGTTTCACACACCGGTCTACGTACTGACCCACGAGAAACGCGAGCCCTGGGTGCGCCCCGGCGGAACGACCTTCCACTTCATCAACGACGGGCCGGAACGTGCGCTGGAACTGGCTCGCGAATCGGCAGGCAGCCGTGATGTCCGTATTGCCGGTGGCGCGGCTGTGATCCAGCAGTATCTGACCCTGGGCGTTGTCGACGAGCTGGAGATTGCGTTGGCACCGGTCCTCTTCGGCGGCGGACGACGTCTGTTCGAACACCTTGGCGAGCCCGGGACACAATTGCGTATCGACAAGGTTTTTGACGGGCCTGCGGCCACACACCTACGCTATGTGCGGCAGTGAGCTGAGGCATGCTCATCCATCAGGCGGGACGCCACCACGCGTCTGTTGCCAACCATTCGACCTGGAGAACGTTCATGGGGTGCTGGGGCATCGGTTCTTTTGAAAACGACACGGCTGCAGACTGGGTCTGTGACCTCACCGCGGCTGGCGACTTGTCGCTCGTTCGCGAGGCAGTTGCAGCAGTGCTTGCTGCCGACAGCGCTGTGGATGCGACCGATGCAACGACTGCGTTGGCTGCCATCGAGGTGATCGTTGCAGCCTTGGGACGCCCGACAGCGCAGGCGCTGGATGAGCCGGATGTCGTGGAATGGATCGCAAGGGTGAAGCCGCTCCCTGACGCCCGGCTGGCCAGCGACGCTGCGCAGGCGATCGATCGCATTCTTGGACCAACCTCGGAGTTGCGCGAGCTGTGGGAGGACACCGATGCCTTCGACGACTGGCAAGCGGACGTGCGTGGTTTGCGGTCCCGGCTGCAGGCCTGACGCTTCATGCGATCCGAGGCCGCCTCGCAGCGCGGCGGCGGCGCCAGACGCTCTTGATGCGGCGGCGGCCACCTTCCAGGATCCCTCCCGGCTGTTGCATCTGCCGGGAGGGCATTGGCGGCCCATCCGGACCGCTGGGTCAACCTGGGCGTTGCCGCGTCTGAGTACCTTGCTGACATCCGGGCGGTTAGGCCGGCGGTGTAGCCGGTCCCTGCCTGGTAGTTCCTTCCGGCCGAATTTACGTCGCGACTCGCCTGGCGCACCGGCTAGCCACGCAGGGAGCACAGATGCAAACGGGGTGGGCACCCTGCCCTGCCCGTTGTCGCTTCAACCCATGGCCGCATCGCTACCCCCGATGCTGCAGCAGCACGTAATCGCTGCCGCTACAACGTCACCACGACCTTGCCTTTGACGCGACCGGTGTCTACATGCGCCAGCGCTTCTTGCGCGCGCGCGAGCGGATACACCGTGTCGATCACCGGGCGCAATGCACCGCTGTCGAGCAGCGCTGCCAACGTCCGCAGCTGCGGACCATCGCCGCGCATGAAAAGAAACGTGTAGGACACCTGGCGCTGCCTGGCCTGCGCACGCACCTTGCGGCTGAGCAGGCGCATCACCAGCCTGAGCGGAAACGCCAGGCCCAGCTGCTGCGCGAATGCGGGGGTCGGCGGACCGGACAGCGAGATCAGGCTCCCGCCGGGCTTGAGCAGCTGCAGCGACTTGAGTAGCGTCGGCGTATCCAGGCTATGCAGCACCACGTCGTAATCGCGCACCAGCGCCTGGAAATCCTGCTGCGTGTAGTCGATCACCAGATCGGCACCCAACGACTTGACCAACTCCACATTGGCAGTGCTGGTGGTGGCGGCCACATACGCTCCCAGATGCTTGGCCAGCTGGATCGCGATGGTACCCACGCCGCCGGAGCCGGCATGGATCAACACCTTCTGCCCCGGCTTGAGCGCAGCCGATTCCACCAGTGCCTGCCAGGCGGTCAGGCCGACCAGCGGAAACGATGCGGCCTGCTCCATGCTCAGGCTGGCCGGTTTGGGTGCCACCACTGCCGCATCGATCGCCACGTACTCGGCCAGGGTACCGATGCGGCCCGGCTCGATCTTGGCGAACACCGCATCGCCGACCGCGATGTCGCGCACCGCGGTGCCGACCTGCGTCACCACGCCGGCCACATCGTTGCCCAGCACGAACGGCGTCTTGAACGGCAGCAGCATCTTGAATTCGCCATCGCGCACCTTGGCGTCCAGCGGGTTGAGACTTGCTGCGCTGACCTTGATCAACACATCGTTGGGGCGCAGCTGCGGCATCGGCATGTCGCCGATCCGCACCGGGCCATGTTTCTTGTACTGATCGACGATGACGGCTTTCATGCATGTCCCCCACGGGCGCGTGCGCCCATCTTGGCATCGGTGCGATCGATCCTGCGCATCATGCGCGCGCTCCGGCAGCGGACGCGCCGCTGGCGCGGGCCGGCGATGCGACCTGATCCAGCTTGAGTTCCTTGCGCAGCGCCTTGCCGAGCATGCGGTTGGGCAGCAGGCGACGCAGCAGGCTCAGCTGCCTGGCCACCTTGCCGGCGGTGTAGCGCGCCTTCGGTTGCGGATCCTGTGCTGCCTTCACCACGACCTCGGCCACCACACTCGGCGCATCGGCCTTGCGCATCACGTCAGCGACGTGCGCGGCCAGATGCGTACGCAGGTCACGGTAGATCTCCAGTGGCGCGTCCGGCTGCAGCGAATTGGCATCGAACGGCGTCCTGGTATACGCCGGCTCGATCACCGAGACCCGGATACCCCAATCGCGCAGTTCGTGATCGAGCGATTCGCTATAGCCCTCGACCGCATGCTTGCTGGCCACATACAGCGCCGTGTACGGAATCGGCACCAGCCCCAGCACCGAACCGATGTTGAGGATGCGCCCACCGCCTTGCTTGCGCATCTGGCCGATCACCGCATTGCTCATGCGCACGGTGCCGAAGAAGTTGGTGTCGAACACCGACTGTGCCTGCGCGATGGAGCTTTCCTCCGCGGCGGCGGGCGCGACGCTGAAGCCGGCATTGTTGACCAACAGGTCCAGACGGCCTTCCTTGCGCAGCAGGGTGTCGATGGCAGCGGCCACCGACGCGTCGCTGGTGACATCCAGCGACAGCATCTGCACGCCGGGCGTCGTGGAGCGGCCGCCGCGGCGGCTGGTGCCATAGACGGTATAGCCGGCCTGGGCCAGGTGGGCGGCGGTGGCTTCACCGATGCCGGAGGAGGCTCCGGTCACGAGCGCGATCTTGCGGTTCATAGGTGGCTGTTCTCAGGTGATGTGTGGAAGCAAGCCATGCAGGCGCTGCCGTCGCACGGGTGGTGGTGGAAAGCCGCGGCTGCGGCGGATGGCTGTCTGTACGTCTAAAATATTACGAACATCATATTTTTGACCAAGGACGAACGCGGGTGCATTGCTCAGGCTGCGTCGAAGTGTTCGAGTGCCGCCTTGCGCATCGCCGCCGCTAACGCGGGGTCGTCGACGGCACGCGCCAGCATCAAGGTGCCGGCCATGGCGCACACCGTCACCAGTGCCCGCGCATGCGCCTGCGGCGTTCCCCAGTCCGGCGACTGGCGGGCAGCCAGATCGACCATCTCCTTGATGCGACGGGTTGCCGCCTGGCGTACTGCCGGTGCCTGCCGGTGCATTTCCGAGCCCAGCGCGGCGATCGGACAGCCGGATTCGACGTTGCCGACGTGCCCATCGGAGAGATACGCCCGCATCAGCGCCTGCGCCGCCTGCTCCGGCGGCGCGGCGGCCGCGATCTGCGCGGAGATGGCAACCGTCTGCGCCCCGGCATGGTCGGCAGCCTCGGCCAGCAGCGCCTCGCGCGATGCGAAGTGCGCATAGAAGCCGCCGTGGGTCAGCCCGGCCTCTTTCATGATGTCGGCCACGCCGGTGCCGTCGTAGCCGGTGCGCCGGATCGCGCGCGCAGCGACTTCGACGATGCGTGCATGGCTGTCGGCCTTGCGGCCTGACGCTGCCCGGGGCCGTGACGAGGTCTTTTTCATGATGGTCATCATACATAAGATCGGTCGCGATGGAAGCTGCACCGGCTGCTGTCCGACGAGCGGTAGGAGGCGGGCTCGGGCCATCGCCTGCCTTCAGGAGCCAGAGGCACCCAGGCAGCACACAAGGCAATGGCAGTCGCACGTTTCCGTGAGGCGATGGCCTGGCCGAGCCCGGGTTTGCCGGCCAACCGCATGAGGAAGTCGGGCTTGCGGGCATGCAGTGGAGCCGGCGGCGCTGGCGCCTGCGACCGCTGTTGCGCATTGGCGAACCACTGGAATGCATGGTGCCGGAATCTGTCACCACCGACTCCTACACTGGGCGCCCCATCCGAGGAATGTCCTGGTGACCCTCTTCACCCGCTCCCGCATCAACGCCCCTGCAATCACGCCAGTGCTCGCCGCGCACGCACAGGCACCGATGCCATCGCGTCCAGCCACGTTTGCGTTCTCCAGCGCGGCCTGGCCTGTCGTTGGTCGCCGCACCGGGCCTGCCGCCCATGCCGGCGTTCCAGCCGACCGACCAGGCGTGCATCTCGCCCGCCAGGTCGCCCCTGCACGTTGCGCCGCCATCGGAGCACCGCGCCGATGAAGCGTCTTCAATACAACCGATATGGCGGCCAGGACGTCATGCAGCTGGCCGACGTCGCTCTTGCTGCGCCTGCAAAGGGCCAGGTCGCGGTGAAGGTGAAGTACGCCGCGGTCAATCCGGTCGACTGGAAGATGCGCAACGGCGTCATGAAGATCGTGACCGGTCGGCAGTTTCCGCGTGCGATGGGCATGGATTTCTCGGGCGTGGTGCTTGCGGTGGGCGAAGGCGTCGCCCGCTTCAAGCCAGGCGATGCGGTGTTCGGTCTGGCGCGTTTCAAGCAATGTGGCGCACTGGCCGAGGCGGTGATCACCACCGAAGAGAATCTGGTCAGGAAACCCGACAGCGTCTCCTACGAAAACGCCGCGTGCCTGGGCACGCCCGGAGTCACCGCGTGGAATGGCCTGGTCGACAAGGCTGCGCTGAAGAAAGGCCAGCATGTGTTCGTCAACGGCTGTGCCGGCGCGGTGGGCGAAGCGGCTGTGCAGTTGGCGCAGCTGCTGGGAGCGACGGTGTCCGGGAGTTGCAGCGCTGGATCGATGGAGCGGGCCAGATCGCTGGGCCTGCAACAGGTCTACGATTACAGGGTGACCCGACCAGAGGACATCCGTGAGCGCTTCGACGTCATCTTCGACACCTCCGCCGTCATGAAGGCAGCTGCGGGATTGGCGCTGCTGCGCGACAAGCGCGGCAGCTTGCTGGATCTGGAACCGGACCTGGGAAAGTTCGTCCGCGCCGTGGTGGACCGCCGCTTCAAGCTGGTGTTCTGCAAGCCCTCCGCCGCCATCCTGGCCCACCTCGCCAATGCGGCGGACGCCGGAACCTTCGGTTTGCCGATCGGGGAGATCGTTCCGCTGGAAGGGGCCATCGGCTTGATGAACGCACTTGAATCCGGCCAGAAGCGCCCGGGCAAGGGCCTGGTCAGAATGGACTGACATGTCGCGTAGCCAACGCCTGTTCGATCTATTGCAAGTCTTGCGTCGACATCGGGGAACGGTGTCCGGAAGCACGCTTGCGCAAGAGCTTGGCGTTTCGCTGCGCACGATCCGGCGCGATATCGCGACCCTGCAGGCGATGGGTGCCGATGTCGAGGGAGAGGCAGGCGTGGGATACATCCTGCGACCGGGCTTTGTGCTCCCGCCCCTGGCCTTTACCGAGGAAGAGCTCCGCGCGCTGGTCACCGGCGCGCAGTGGGTCAGCCGCCAGGCCGACGAGGCGATGACCCACGCGGTGCACAATGCGCTGGCAAAAATCGACGGAGTGATCTCGCAAGAGATGCGCCTGGCGCTGGACGACAGTGCGCTGTATATCAGCCGGGGACAGCGGCCAGAATCCATCGTCGACCTTGGCAAGATCCGCAAGGCGCTGCATGCGCAGCGCAAGCTGCGCATCGGCTATACGAGCAAGACCGGTGTGGTGTCCGAGCGCACGATCTGGCCGATCATGCTGGGTCTGGTCGAGGCACGGTGGAAGATCGCCGCATGGTGCGAGGCATGCGGCGATTTCCGCATCTTCCGCACAGAAGCCATCGACAGGATCGAGTATCTGCAGGAGCACTATCAGCGCAATCGCCGCCAGCTGGTGAAGCAATGGCGGGCCAGCGAACGTCATCCCTGCAAACAGGGCGATTGCTGAGGGCTCGAACGTCGGCGCCCCCACCGACCGCTATCGCAGCCAAGACGTCGCTGGTGGCGTTTTGCACGATGCAACCACCACCAGCGACGTTGCCCAACAAACTAGCGGTTATTCATCCGCTCGAACAAGGCTTCACCCAAGCGACGGGTGTCGGCCGAGATCCCGATCAGCACCTCGTCCTGGCCGGCTTCAAGCTGGGCGATCGCCTCCTGGGCGAACTGCTCGGCGGACATCATGTTGCGCGTGGCGGTGCCTGCACTGCGCGTACCGCCCCCCAGACCGGTATCGACGATGGGCGGCGCGATCTCGATCACGCGGACAGTACTGTCCTTCAGCTGGTGACGCAGACTCAGGGTGAAGGAGTGCAGCGCCGCCTTGCTGGCACAGTAGACCGGTACATCGGCCATCGGCGAGAACGCCAGCCCCGAGGTGATGTTGATGATGGCCGCATGCTGTTGCTGCTGCAGCAACGGCAGCAGCTCGGCAATCAGATGGATCGGCGCGGTCAGGTTGATGGCGATTTCCTGGTCGAGATCGGCCACAGCATCGGTGCCGGTGAAATCGCGATGCCGCTGCACACCGGCGTTGTTGATGAGCACGTTGCAGTTCGGATGGTGTACGCGCAGCCAGTGCACCAGTGCATGGCGACTTGCCGTGTCTGCGATATCGCAGACCTGGGTGATCAGCGCTGGCAGCGTGTCCTTGGCCTGGCGTAACGCAGCGGCGCTGCGCCCACAGATGATGACGGTGTTGCCCTGCTCCACCAGCGCGCGTGCGAGCGCAAGGCCGATGCCGGTGGCACCGCCGGTGATCAAGAGGGTGTTTGAGGTGAGATTCATGCGCAATATCCTTCCAGGGTCAGTGGAGGCGCGCCGATGATGGGTCGTGAGAGATCACCGGGCACACCTCGTTCCGGCAAGGCCGGTCTCGGTGTCGCGGATACCCTCGGCGGGAGAGCTGGCCACCCTGATCGGATGGATGACCGGGCTACCATCCGGCCTGCACTCTTTCGACCCCGCAACTGTAGCCAAGCCATGCAACGCAGGCAATTGGGCAGGGCGCAGTGACGAACGGGGGTTCAGCATCGGCACGGTGTCGGCTGCGCTCACCTAGCGCGATCGGCTGGCCGGCGATGGCGCCACGGGACACGAGCATCAGACCGACAGCGCGGGCGTGCACGCGCCGGGAATGACCAGGTGGTTCGCCACCGATGCGCCGCGTGTGCGCCTGGACGCGATGCAAGCCGCTGCCGCATGGCACCCGATACCGGCGGGAACGGGTGTTCGCATCCTCGAAGATGAAACGCCGTGACGTCCCGGCTGCGCCGCCTGCAGTGGTCGAAGACGACCTGCTGCGCTTGCAGTTGCAGAGCAATGATTGCGTCATCGAAGCCTGATTGATCGGGACACACCTGCCGGGCCATCGCACGGCGTATGTGTCTGGGCAGACTGGCATGCACCCCGTTCGCACGCGGCCGCATCGGTTCGCGCCGCACGCAGTTACCCCGCCTGGTGACACCGCATGCTGCGGCAATGGCCGATTGCCGCACGTGTAGACCACGCATGCGCCTGGCCGCGCGTCCCGAGGTGTTGTATGCGCATCAAAGCCACGCTCGATCGACTGCCTGGCGGCATGATGCTGGTCCCCCTGTTACTGGGTGCGCTATGCCACACGCTGTGGCCGACCGCCGGAACCACCTTGGGAAGCTTCAGCAACGGCTTGATCAGCGGCACCATCCCGATTCTGGCGGTGTGGTTCTTTTGCATGGGTGCGACCATCCAGCTACGTGCCACCGGTCAGGTCCTGCGCAAGTCCGGCACGCTGGTGCTGACCAAGATCGGCGTGGCATGGCTGGTGGCGGTGCTGTGTCAATCGCTGCTGCCACCCGGCGGCCTGCCCAGCGGCCCGCTGGCAGGATTGTCGGCGCTGGCGTTGGTGGCTGCCATGGACATGACCAACGGCGGCCTGTATGCCTCGCTGATGCAGCACTACGGCAGCCGCGAAGAAGCCGGCGCAGTGGTACTGATGTCG
This sequence comes from Xanthomonas pisi DSM 18956, assembly GCF_001010415.1. Taxonomy (GTDB): domain Bacteria; phylum Pseudomonadota; class Gammaproteobacteria; order Xanthomonadales; family Xanthomonadaceae; genus Xanthomonas; species Xanthomonas pisi. The sequence goes on along the minus strand of NZ_JPLE01000013.1, from coordinate 43,412 downwards.
CTGGAATCCGGCCCCCTGGTGACCATGCTGATCCTGGGCGCCAGCGGTGTCGCCTCGTTCGAGCCGCGCCTGTTCCTCGGCGCCGTGCTGCCGTTGCTGGCGGGACTTGCGCTTGGGAATCTCGACGCGGAGCTACGGGTGTTCTTTGCGCATGCCACGCACACGCTGGTGCCGTTCTTCGGCTTCGCACTCGGCAACACGCTGGACCTGACCACGATCGCCATCACCGGCGTGCATGGCGTGCTGCTGGGCATGGCGGTGGTAGTCATCACCGGTGTACCGCTGATGCTGGCCGATCGCCTGATCGGCGGCGGCAATGGCATCGCAGGCCTGGCCGCCTCCAGCACTGCGGGTGCGGCGGTGGCCACACCGGCATTGATCGCAGCGATGGCGCCGCAGTTCGCAGCGGCCGCACCGGCCGCCACCGCGTTGGTGGCCAGCGCGGTGATCGTCACCTCGTTGCTGGTGCCGCTGCTCACCGCCTGCTATTGGCGCATGCTCAAACGTCGTGCGGCGGAGGCGGCCTCATCGGGCTGAGGGCCCTGCGGAGCACGCCGTCCCACTCCTGCGGCCGGCGATCCACGCAAGCACCCACGCACTACCGCGCCTGCAGTTCTGCACGAATGATCGCTGCGCCTGCACTCAGGGCCGTGAGTTTGCCTCTTGCGATGTGTCGGGCCAGAGGCGCCATCCCGCAGTTGGTGGACGGGTAGAGCTTGTCGGCATCGACAAAACGCAGCGCCTTGCGCAGCGTATCGGCCACCTCTTGCGGTGTTTCGATCGCAGTGCTTGCCACGTCGATGGCTCCGACCATCACCTTCTTGCCGCGTACCAGTTCGATCAGGTCGATCGGCACGTGCGAGTTGTGACACTCCAGCGAGACGATGTCGATCGTGGATGCCTGCAGCTTGGGGAACGACTCTTCGTACTGACGCCACTCCGACCCCAGGGTCTGCTTCCAGTCGGTATTGGCCTTGATGCCGTAGCCATAGCAGATATGGACGGCGGTCTCGCACTTGAGCCCTTCGACCGCCCGTTCGAGGGCGGCAACACCCCAGTCGTTGACCTCGTCGAAGAAGACATTGAAGGCCGGCTCATCGAACTGGATGATATCCACGCCGGCCGCTTCGAGCTCCCTGGCTTCCTGATTGAGGATCGTGGCAAATTCCCATGCCAGCTTTTCGCGGCTTTTATAGTGCGCATCGAACAGGGTATCGATCATCGTCATGGGACCGGGCAGCGCCCATTTGATCGGCTGCCGGGTTTGCTGGCGCAAGAACCTTGCATCGTCGACGAAGACAGGCTTGGGGCGGCTCACCGCGCCAACGACGGTCGGCACGCTGGCATCGTAGCGATTGCGAATCCTGACCGTCTCACGCTTTTCGAAATCCACGCCGCTGAGGTGTTCGATGAAGGTGGTGACGAAATGCTGGCGGGTCTGTTCGCCGTCGCTGACGATATCGATGCCGGCGTGCTGCTGTTCCTGCAGCGACAGGCGCAATGCATCCTGCTTGCCTTCGAGCAGTTCCTCGTCCTGCAGCTTCCAGGGAGACCAGAGTTTCTCCGGCTGCGCGAGCCAGGAGGGCTTGGGCAGGCTACCGGCGGTGGAGGTGGGGAGCAGCTTGTTCATGATGGGCGATGTCTTGGGTGCTGGTTGATCAGAGCGCGTGGCGGGAGGCCCACTGCGCGAGAAGATGTCCGTAGGGCCTGATGAAGTGCTCTTCGGTGAATTTCCCCTGTGTCACCGCGAGCTGACTGCGCTCTTGCCGGTCGTAGACGACCTGGGTCGCCGAATAATCCTGATGGGTCAGGCTTGGCTGGTAGATCGCCCCTGCCGCGGAATTGGCGTTGTAGATTTCCGGCCGGTAGATCTTCTGGAAGGTCTCCATGGTGCTGATGGTGCCGATCAGCTCAAGATTGCTGTAATCGCCGAGCAGGTCGCCGAAAAAGTAAAAAGCCAACGGGGCGACACTGTTGGGAGGCATGAAATAGCGCACCTGCAGGCCCATCTTCTCGAAGTACCGATCCGTCAACGAAAATGCGTCTTGCCTGTATTCGATGCCCAGGATGGGATGCCGGTTTCCCGTTCGGTGATAGACCCTGCTGCTGGAGACGCTGATGCAGATGACAGGCGGCTTGGCGAAACGCGCGCTATACGCCTCCGAGTTCACGAAATGCTTGAACAACTGTCCATGCAGGCTGCCGAAATCGTCCGGGATGCCGAATGCGGACCTGTCCTGGTTGTGGGCGGGCAGCAGGACGCTGAAATCGTAGTCGCGGACGTAGGAGGAAAAGTTGTTGCCTGCGATGCCATCGATGCGCGCGCCGGTCGTTGCGTCGAGGATGTTGGTCTTCAGGATCTCGATCAACGGAAATTCATCGCCCCGTGCGCTGCCGTCAACCGTCATCTGCACCGAGATGATGTCCAGTTCCACCGCGTAGCGGTCGCGCTTGGGGTTATCCCAATGCGCCAGGTCGTTGAAGCGGTTGTTGATCATCGCAAGCGTGTTGCGCAAGTTTTCCTGGCGACGCTCACCCCTGGCGAGGTTGGCAAAGTTCGTGGTGTTGCGCGTATTGCCCGCGGGACGATAGTCCTCGTCGAAGCGGAGGCTCTTGATGCCGAAGGTGAATTCCTGAGTCATTGCGACCTGACGCCTTGTTTCCGGGTTGAGACGGGCGGGCTTGCCTGCACGGGCAGCGATGCCCGCCGGAGGGAAGCCGGGAATCCGGACCGGCAGGCGCTCGCCTGCTGATCCGGTGGCCGGCAAAGGGCTGGTCGGCCCGCCGGCACGCCTGGGGCCGACCAGCCCTCAGGCTGCGGCTACGTTCTTTTCCGCAGCGATGGCGTTTGCCTGCCGCGTCAATGCGATCAGCGGTAGTGCGCGCTGGACCGCCAGCCTGGCGCGCTCGGCCAGTGCCTCGTTGTGCACGCGGTAGTCCAGGAAGTCGCGGTCGGTGGCGTAGACGCCGAGCGGCAACGTGCGCGCCTGGAAGAAGCTGAAAAGTGGCCGCAACTGGTGATCGATCACCAGCGCATGACGTTCACTGCCGCCGGTTGCCGCCAACAGGATGGGCGTGTCGATCAAGGCATCCTGATGAATGAAGTCGAAGAAATGCTTGAACAAGCCGGTAAAGGAGCCGCGATAGACCGGCGTGGTCACCACCACCACGTCAGCCTGCTCCACGGCAGTGAGTTCCTGCTCCACCGTTGCCGGCAGCTGCGCGCGCCAGAGCGCACCGGCGAACTGCGGTGCCAGCGCCCCGAGTTCGATCAGATGCGGCTGGCACGGCACTGCGTCGGCGATCAAGGCCAGCAGATGCTCGGCCAGGGCGACGGCCTTGGAGGGACGTTGCAGCCCGCCGGAGACGGCGACGACGCGGAGCGGGTGTGGCACGGTGACAGTCATGCGGGGCGACCTGGAACGACGAGCCCCGATGCTAGGGCTCGCGTTCGATGAAGTAAAATGGTGTTATTTCAACAATCCATGAATTCGGATCATCTGAATGCTTGAGCGCATCCATCTCACCATCGTCCAGCAGGTCGAGCAGCAAGGCTCGCTGACCGCCGCCGCAGGCGTGCTGAACCTGACCCAGTCGGCGCTGAGCCACAGCATGAAAAAGCTGGAGCAACAGCTGGGCACCGACGTGTGGCTGCGCGAGGGACGCAACCTGCGCCTGACCCAGGCGGGCCAGTATTTGCTGGCGGTCGCCAACCGGGTGCTGCCGCAACTGGATCTTGCCGAAGAGCGCCTGGGCCAGTTCGCGCAGGGCGAACGCGGTGCGCTGCGCATCGGCATGGAATGCCATCCCTGCTACCAGTGGCTGCTCAAGCTGGTGGCGCCCTATCTGGCCACCTGGCCGGATGTGGATGTGGACGTCAAGCAGAAGTTCCAGTTCGGCGGTATCGGCGCGCTGTTCGGCTACGAGATCGATCTGCTGGTCACGCCCGACCCGCTGTACAAGCCCGGGCTGCGGTTCGAGCCGGTGTTCGACTACGAGCAGGTGCTGGTCGTGGCCCGGAGCCACACACTGGCGTCGGCTGCCTACGTCAAGCCCCAGCAACTGACGCGGGAAGTGCTCATCAGCTATCCGGTGGACCTCGAGCGCCTGGACATCTACAGCCAGTTCCTGCTGCCGGCCGGTGTCACGCCCAGGCGCCACAAGGCCATCGAAACCACCGACATCATGATGCAGATGGTGGCCAGTGGCCGCGGCGTGGCCGCCATGCCGCGCTGGCTGGTGGAGGAATACGCCGCCAGGATGGAGGTGGTACCGGTGCGGCTGGGCGCGCGCGGCATCCCCAAGCAGATCTTCCTGGGCGCACGCGAGGCGGATATCGCCATCGACTACCTGCGCGCCTTCATCGAACTGGCCCGCCAGCCTGCCAATGGCATCGCCACGACATCCGGAGCCCACTGATGGATACCACCGCAACCCGCACGCCACTCCCACTGCCTGCCGGCCACGACAAGGTGTTGCTGCATTCCTGCTGCGCGCCGTGCTCCGGCGAGGTGATGGAAGCCATGCTGGCGTCCGGCGTCGACTACACCATCTTCTTCTACAACCCCAACATTCATCCGCGCAAGGAGTACGAGCTGCGCAAGGACGAGAACATCCGCTTTGCCGAGCAGTGCGGCGTGCCCTTCGTCGATGCCGACTATGATCGGGACAACTGGTTCGAGCGGGCCCGCGGGATGGAGAACGAACCCGAACGCGGCGTGCGTTGCACCATGTGCTTTGACATGCGCTTTGAACGCACCGCGCTGTATGCGCATGAGCACGGCTTTCCGGTGATCACCAGCTCCCTGGGCATCTCGCGTTGGAAGAACATGCAGCAGATCAACGACTGCGGCGTGCGCGCTGCGGAGAAGTATCCCGGCTTGATGTACTGGGACTACAACTGGCGCAAGGGCGGCGGTTCCTCGCGCATGGTCGAGATCAGCAAGCGCGAGAACTTCTACCAGCAGGAATACTGCGGCTGCGTCTATTCGCTGCGCGACACCAATCGGCACCGCGTGGAAAGCGGGCGCCATCGCATACAACTGGGCGTGAAATTCTACGGCGATGCGCAACAGGACGATTGACGGCCCGCAGGTCATGACGCCGCCGGGGTTTCAGCGTGCTCCCTGGCGTCCTTTCCGCCCGATCAGGGCTGACGCAGCGGCGCAGCCAATCACCACGACAGGACGGCAACACCCTTGATCGACCCGGACACGCCCAGCCTCGCCGACACCATCACCGAGGCTTATTCGCTGGAGATCAGCGCAAAGGACCTTGCCGGGCTGGCGACAGCGGCGCCTCGGATCATGCGTGGCTCGACCATTGCCATCCCCTACCTGCCCAACCAGGACGACGACGCGCGGCTGGCCGCGGCACGGATGGTGCGCGCGCTCGGCTTCCAGCCGATGCCGCACCTGTCCGCGCGCCGCATCGCCTCGCGCGAGCAGCTGCACGCGTTCGTCAGGCGCGCCGCCCAGGAAGCCGGCGTCGAGCGCTGCCTGGTGATCGCGGGCGATCCGCCTGCTCCGCTCGGGCCGTTTGCGGACAGCTTGTCGCTGATCGATACCGGGATCTTCGAGGACTCCGGCATCCGGACCATCGCCGTGGCGGGGCATCCGGAAGGCCATCCGACCATGAGTACAAGCGAGCGATTGGAGGTACTGGACCGCAAGTGTCGCAGCATCGCCGAGCGCGGCATGGCGCCGCTGATCGTGACCCAATTCGCGTTCGATGCCGACATCGTGCTGGCGTGGCTGGAAGCGCTGCGCGCGCGTGGCATTGCGCATCCCGTGCGTGTGGGCGTTCCCGGTCCTGCGGGCGTCGCGGTGCTCGCACGCTATGCCGCCAGCTGCGGTGTCGGCGCATGCGCATCGATGCTGTCCAAATACGGCATCTCGTTCGGCAAGCTGTTGGGTACTGCAGGGCCGGATCGTTTTGTTGAACGGCTGGCCACTGGCCTGACTGATGCGCACGGCGAGGTCCGCATGCACTTCTATCCCTTCGGCGGCATCGCACAGACTGTCGCGTGGGTGGAGCAGTACCGCTCCCGCTCCGCGCACGTTTAGGCGGGCTGAGGCACGCCGAATTCGGCGCTGTATAGCGACCGCAGACCTGTGAGTTGGAGCAAGCAATGCGTCGTGGACCTCGACATGTCCACGACCTCGATCACAGTCTGTACTTTCTATTCCTGGCAGTTTGTTTGCCGCGCGTGAGGTGCTGCAGCGCACAGCAGACCTGTCACAAGCGCGCGGTATAACCATCGGCGAATCGCGGCGAGGGGGCGCTGCATCCGATGCCGTTGCCATGCGCGGCGGCATCGCTTCTGCAACGTTCAAGGAGAGATGTCGCCATGCCGAAGCCGTCGCTGTTGTCCTTGCTGTGCACCCTGTCGCTGGTCTCCACGCCGCTTGCCGCGGCCGAGCTGCAACCCAAACAACTGGCTGGCCCACCGGAGGAGTTCGCGCAGATGCGCGCACCCGATCCGGCCGAGTCGGCGATCCTGTCCAAGAGCGCCTTGCTGCCGGTGGAGTTGACGCCGGCCGGCAAGTCCGCACGCTGGCAAGGCACCTTGCCGGTGGAAAACGGCCATCTGCGTTTCATGGTGCTGGCCGGCGACCAGCCGTGGGAGGCGGCGGTGACTGCACCACGCGTTGCCGGCGCACGTGCCGCTGCGGTTGCACCGCAACTGCAGGCACAACGCACACTGCTGGGCAGCGCCGAGAGCGGCACCAGCGGCATGCGTTACGCGGTGGAGTCCGCGCAGAACGGCAACTGGGCGCTGACGCTGCAATCGGCGGCGCCGGTGGCGCAACGCGGGTATGTGCTGATGGAAGGCGATGCGCGCACGCAGCTGGCCTCGTACCCGCGCCATCGTCGGCAGCAGGTCGGCCAGTCGCTGACGCTCAACGCGTTGCTCAGCGGCAACGATGCAGCCGGCGCGAGCTTGCTGGCCGCGCAGGCGGGTCAGATCGAGACAGCGAGCCTGCGTGTGATCGACCCGCAAGGCGGCATCCGCACGCTGCCGATGGCCGATGACGGACAGCATGACGATGGCGCTGCCGGCGATGGCGTGTATGGCGGCACGTTCCAACCGACAGCCGAAGGTACCTGGATTGCACAGGTGATCGTGCGCGGTCGCGACCAGGCCGGGCAGCCGTTCGTGCGTACCAGCGAGCATGTGTTGCCGGTGCTGGATACCTCCCTGCGTCTGCTCGGCAACGCGCTCAGCGCACGCGCTGCCGACGGCACCCGGCTCAGCATTGCCTTGCCGGTCGCCGCGCGCGGCAAGGCACCATCGCACTACCGCGTGTTTGGCCAGGTCTGGGGCACCGATGCCAAGGGCAAGGACGTGCCGGTGGCGTGGATCGGCGGCATGCTGACGCCGCAGCAGGGCCAGCTGCCGCTGAGCCTGGACGAACGCTGGATCGCGCGTGCCGGTGCGCGTGCGCCGTTCACGCTGCGCGGGCTGCGCATCGAAGACCCGGATCACTACATTCCGCTGGTACAGGCCGGCGCGCTGCCATTGCAGGTGCCCGCATTGCGACGTGCCAGCATCGCGCGCTCCAGCGCGGCGATCGACGAAAGCATGTGCATGGGGCCGCGCCCATCAACGCTGGCCACCGCGATGGCACAGCCGCAGGCAGCAGGCTCGCAACTGGTGCTGGTGCACGGCTATTGCTCCAACGGCGTGTGGCCGCAGGCGCAGTTCACCAATGCCTCGACATTCCTTGATGCCAAGCAAAACCGCAGCAACGATCAGTTTGCGCAACGCATCGCACAGTTCGCCAGCCAGTGGTCCTCGTTCTCCACGGTGGCGCACAGCCAGGGCGGCATGGCCGCGCTGCATCTGTATGCGTACTACTGGAGCGGCCTGGATAACGCCAGCGGCGGGCGCGTGATGCAGTCGGTGGGTACGCCATACCAGGGCACCAATCTGTCCGGTGTGCTGGCTGCGGTGGGCTCGTGGTTCGGGGTGGGCTGCGGCACCAACACCGACCTCACCTACGACGGCGCCAAGGCCTGGCTGGCCGGCATTCCCGCCGACGCACGCGCCAAGGTCAACTACTACACCACCTCGTTCGCCAAGACCAACTGGTACACCAACGACTACTGCAACGCCGCCTCGGACCTGGTCCTGAACGACCCGGAAGACGGCACCGTGGAGCAGGTCAATGCGCAGCTGCCAGGCGGCGTGAATCGCGGCCACACCACCGGCCAATGCCACACCACCGGCATGCGCGACCCGGCGCAATACCTGGACGCCAACCGCAACGCGGTGATGAACGCCAACGCGGCGAGGTGATGCTCAAAAAGACATGAGCGCACCTGGTGGTCGGCGCGTAGGCGCCGACCACCTGCGGTATCTCAAAATTTGGTGATCCTAAGATTGACGCCTAGTGACCGCTTGCTCTCAGATCCGCCAGTGATTTTAGAAACCACGGCCGCTACTTTCCCACCCTGATCCAGGTGTCTTGCTATTTCAGGTGCAAGGTCTGCGGGGAGATAGCCGATCTGCACGGATGCGGAAAAGAAAATCAGCACCCGTGCGGTAATGAAGACAGCGACGGCATTCGCGTCGTAAGGGTTTGCAGGCTCCCGGTTAAGCACGACAGGCATACCAATCCGACAGAATTTCGCGATATAGGCTTGTCGGGATATTCCATTTGCATTGGAGACCGAGACGCCAACAACCTTGGCATGAAACGTGCCCATGAAAGTTTCCAACTAGTCTTGGATGACTCAAGCAAGGGCCAGGCGCAGGGGTTATGCAGCGGCACTGGGCGTAGTACATCGATCAAGCATTGGATGCGTGCGCCAGTTTTCGCCCAGGTCGCCTTCTCCGTGCACCCTTTTTCGTAATCCTGTTTAGCGAAACACCACAGTGCGGTGCCCGTTGAGCACGATGCGATGTTCGACATGGCGGCGTACCGCGCGCGCCAGCACCAGCGACTCGGTGTCGCTGCCCAGGCGCACCAGGTCGCGCGGGGTCATGGCGTGGTCCACACGGGCGACGTCCTGTTCGATGATGGGGCCTTCGTCCAGGTCTTCGGTGACGTAATGTGCGGTGGCGCCGATGATCTTGACACCGCGCGCGTGCGCCTGGTGGTACGGCTGCGCACCCTTGAAGCTGGGCAGGAAGCTGTGATGGATATTGATCGCGCGCCCGGCCAGCGCGCGACACAGGCCTGGCGAGAGGATCTGCATATAGCGCGCCAGCACCACCAGATCGATGTGCAGGTCATCGACCAGGGCAAGCAGCTGCGCTTCCTGTTCGGCGCGCGTGTCTGCGCTCACAGGCAGATGATGGAAGTCGATGCCGTAGGACGCGGCCAGCGGTGCGAAATCGGCGTGGTTGGAGACCACTGCAGCGATATCCACCGGCAGTTGCCGGCTATGGGTGCGAAACAGCAGGTCGTTGAGACAGTGGCCCTGCTTGCTCACCAGCACCAGCAGCCGCGCGCGGCGACGCGCGTCGTGCAACTGCCATTCCATCTGGAACGCGCCTGCCAACACCGAAAACTGCTGCTCCAGGCTGGCGATATCGGTTGACGGCGGTTTTTCGAAATGCACGCGCAGGAAGAAGCGGCCGCTTTCGTCGTCGCCGAATTGCTGGGCATCGAGGATGTTGCAATCAAGATCGAACAACAGGCCGGTGACGCGGTACACGATACCGGTGCGGTCGGGGCAGGACAGCGTGAGAATGTAGTCGGAGCGCATCGGCGCAATGATAGCCAATGCATGGCACCGCAGGCGCAGTGCTTGCGTCGGTAACTTTTACAGTGCGACGCGGCGCAACGGACAAGGCCGACGCACCGCAGAGAAGCGCAACGACACTTGACCCGCCGTGCTGCGGATCAGCCGATCAGCGCATGGCGGGCGTTGCGCTGGTGGCGTACGGCGCCAAAGGCGATACGCATGCCACTGCCGATGCGGATCAGCGCGGCGGCAGGCGCAGCATCAGCCGGCGATTGATCTCGTCCAGTTGCGCCATCGAGGTCTCCACCGAGGTCTCCATCGCTTCCTGGGTGGTGATGTGCGCACGCAGATGCGCGGGGTCGGAGAGTTCGCCGCGTACCAGGAATACGTTCTCGCCCACCTCGCCGACGTGCCGGCTGAGCACCACGTAATCCACCTGATCGAAGCCGTGCTGCTTGGCCAGCGGCAGCAGGCGCGCGGCCATGCGGACGCTGGCCTCGTCGGTGGGTTTGTCCAGCTCGGCATCGAGCACGCCCACCGCTTCGCGGATCTGTGCAAACAGATAGTGGTCCGGGTGCTCCGGATGGTCCGGACCCACCGGACCCTGGTTGACGACCGGTTCGGCAGTCATCGTGCGCCACCGGCGCAGAGTGGTGCGCGGGGTGTGCGCTCGGTCGAACCGAGCGTGATATGCAGGTGTCGCATCGCATCCTCCCTGGAGCGGCGGCTGTAACGAGCCGGCATTTTAGAAGGTCCGCTGCATGTTCGGGTGAGCAAGAGGCATCGCATGTCGCTTTCGAGGAAAGCGCGCAACGCACCCGCACTCTTGCGTCGCGATCAGGCCTGCCCTGCCCGCCGCGCCGACACCTCTGCCAGCACGGCCCAGTCGGCGTTGCCGTCGCCGTGCGCGATGGCTTGGTCCAGGCTGGCGCGCAACAGTTCGCCCAACGGCATCGGCACCTGCTTGTCGGCGCCGGCCTGGATGGCCAGATCCACATCCTTGCGTCCCAGCGTGGCGGTGAAGCCGGCCGGTGTGTAGTGGCGCTGCATGATGAGCTTGCCGTAGCCCTGGTACGCAGGTGCAGCGAACAAGGTGGTGGTGAGCATGCCCAGGAACTGCGTGGCGTCCACGCCGTGCCCGCGCGCCAGTGCGCTGGCCTCGGCCATGGCGCCGATGGCGCTGGCCAGGCAGAAATTGGCCGCCAGTTTCACTGCGTTGGCCTGCTCCGGGGCATCGCCGATGTGCCAGGTCTTCTGCCCCAGCACATCGAACATCGGCTGCACCCGTGCCAGCGCCGCAGCGTCGCCGGCAGCCAGGATATTGAGCTTGCCGGCCTCGGCCACGTCGACGCGGCCAAGCACCGGCGCGGCGACGTAGGCGATGCCGCGCTCGGCGTGCAGTGCGGTCAACTCGTGCGCCAGCGCCACCGAGATGGTGGCCATGTTGACGTGCACGCTACCGGCCGGCAGTGCATCCAGCACGCCGCCGTCCAGCACGGTCTGACGGACCGCGGCATCGTCGGCCAGCATCGAAAACAACAGCGGGCCGCACGCAGCGCCCACCGGCGCATCCACCACCGTCGCCCCGGCATCGCGCAGGCTGCGCGCGCGTTCTGGCGAACGGTTCCAGACACTTATCTCGAAGCCGCCGCGCAGCAGGTTGTGCGCCATCGGCAGGCCCATCGTGCCCAGTCCCAGAAATCCTATCGGCATGCGTGTGCGTCCTCTTCGATATGACGTCGGTGTCGGTATGACGTCGGTGGCGTGCGTCAGCTGGCGAACACGCCGCGTGCATCGCGCGGTTCGCAGCGCAGATACTGCGGGGCCGGCGTGACCGATGCACCCAGCGCCGCGGCGGCATGCCACGGCCAGCGCGGGTCGTACAGGATGCCGCGTGCCAGCGCGATTGCGTCGGCCTGGCCGTCCTGCAGGATCGCCTCGGCGTGGGCCGGCTCGGTGATCAGGCCCACGCCGATCACCGGCGTGGCGACCTGCGCACGAATCGCCTGCGCAAACGGGATCTGATAGCCGGCCTGCACCGGAATCTGCTGGCGCGGATCGAGCCCCCCGCTGGAGACATGGATGTAATGCGCGCCGCGTGCATCCAGCGCCTTGGACAAGACGAGGCTCTGCTCCAGATCCCAGCCGCCCTCCACCCAATCGGTGGCCGAGATGCGCACGCCGACCGCGATGCGCGCGGACACCGCCGCACGCACTTCATCGAAGATGCGCAGCGTCAAGCGCATGCGGTTTTCCAGCGAACCGCCATATGCATCGTTGCGCTGATTGCTCAGCGGCGACAGGAACTGATGCATCAGATAGCCATGTGCGGCATGCAGCTCGATCAGATCCAGACCCAGGCGTTCGGCGCGGGTTGCCGCAGTGACGAACGCGGCCACCACCGCATCGATCCCGGCCTCATCCAGCGCCTGCGGTGCGGGCTTGCCCGGCTGGAACGGCTGCGCCGAGGCAGACACGGTCTGCCAGCCATGCGCCTGATCGGGGGCGATCGCCTGCCCGCCCTTCCACGGCACATCGGTCGACGCCTTGCGGCCGGCATGCGCCAGCTGGATGCCGATCGGCATCGGCGACCAGCGCCGCACCGACTGCAGCACCGCATCCAGCGCCTGCTCGGTGGCGTCGTCGTACAGGCCCAGATCGGCGTAGCTGATGCGCCCTTCCGGCACCACTGCGGCGGCCTCCAGGATCAACAGGCCAGCACCCGATTGCGACAGCGTGCCCAGGTGGATGCGGTGCCAATCGCTGGCGCGGCCATCCTGCGCGGAGTATTGGCACATCGGCGCGATCACGATGCGGTTGGCGAGCGCGAGCGGGCCGAAGGCGATGGGGGTGAACAACTGGCTCAAGGCAACATCCGGGCGCGGGGTGGGGGTGCCCATTGCACTGCGCCACGCGCCGCCGCACAACCGCTGCGATGGATCACTGCGTCATGCAGAGCGCGCACTGTCGTACCTGGCCGGCGCAGCCTGCAGCGGATCCGGCGGCTGCCGCAGGAAGGCCAGCGCCTGCGCGCACGACTGCTCCACCTTCAGGCTGAGCAACGCGTCGGCGCGGGTACGCCCGAAATTGAGCGCGGCGATCGGCAGGCCGTTGCGCGCGGCGGCCTGCACGAAGCGAAAGCCCGAATACACCATCAGCGACGAGCCCACCACCAGCACCGCATCGGCGGCCTGCAAATGCGCGAAGGCACGCTCCACGCGCTCGCGCGGCACGTTCTCGCCGAAGAACACCACATCCGGCTTGAGCACCCCGCCACACACCGGGCACGGCGGCACCACGAAGGTATCGAAGGCCACATCGTCCAGATCCGCATCACCATCGGGCGCCTGCACCGCGTCCAGCGCGGCCCAGCCGGGGTTGGCCTGCTCAAGCAGGATCTGGAACTCGGTCCGCGGCATGCGCCGCTCGCAGCCCATGCAACGCACCACATCGAGCCGGCCGTGCAGGTCGATCACCGCCTGACTGCCGGCCGCCTGATGCAGGCGATCCACGTTTTGCGTCAGCAGCAGTTCCAGCTGGCCGCGCGCTTCCAGCGCGACCAGTGCGTGATGGGTCGCATTGGGCAGCGCCAGCCCGAAACGCGGCCAGCCCACCAGGCTGCGCGCCCAGTAGCGCTGGCGCGTGGACAGCTCGCCCATGAAGGCCTGGAACGTCACCGGTTGTGGACGCTTCCAGCCGCCTTGCAGATCGCGGTAATCGGGAATGCCCGAGTCGGTGCTGCAACCGGCGCCGGTGAGCACGAACAGGCGCTGGTGGCGCTCGATGAAGTCCTGCAGCGTGTGATCGTCGTGGGCAAGGGCAGCAGTCATGTGGTCATTCCGGAAGCGATGGGATCACTTTGCGCCAACGGCAAGCGGTTCGCCCGCTGCGGCGCGGCGTCGACGGCCGTCACCGTGCGACGTGCGCGACGTGCGTCGCACTGTCGCATGACGCAGGGTCGCCGCAGCGTGCGGATCAAACCGTTGTATGCACGACGCGCCGGACTGGATGCATCCGTGAAGGCGGTACAGTATCAGGCCGTGTCCACGCAGCTGGTTCAGCCCTCCTGTTGCTGCAGGCCACGGGTGCGGTCACTGTCGCTCAGTGTGCAACCCGTGCCTGATCGACAAACTGCAGCAGGTCCCGGTTGAAGCGCACGCTGTCCTCCAGGAATGGCGCGTGCCCTGCATCCGGGTAGAGACGCGTCTGCGCACGCGGTTGCAATTGCCGTGCACGTGCCAGCGTCGGCTCGGCGGTCACCAGCGCATCGCGTGCGCCGTACACCAGCAACACCGGCAGGCGCGTGCGCTGCAGGCCGGCGACATCGATCGACATGCCTTGCACGGCGCGCTGCATGTCCCAGGAGGCCAGCGACGCGTTGGCCAGCAAGGTACCAAATACGGGCGCAGACGGTTGGGTGGCGAAGCACAGCCGCAGGAAGTCGTGTACCGCCTGCAGATGCGTGCGCAGGTCATCGGAGACCAGATCGCGATAGATCGCCGGATGCGAGCCCAGCTGTTCTGCGCGCAATTCGATCACGCCGTCGACATACACCACGCCGCCAAGCCCTTCATCGCCGTGACGTGCGAGGTAGTTTGTGACGACGGCTGCGCCCAGCGACCAACCGACCAGCACCGCGTCGCGCGCCTTTGCCGCTTTCAGCACCGCGTCAAGATCGTCGGCCCAGCGCATGCCATCCCGATAGGCCGACGCTGCAGTCGGCTTGCCGGACAAGCCATGCCCACGCAGGTCATAGGTGATCAATCGATAGTCTTGCAAGCGCGCATCGGCCAGCTGCGCGTCCCAATTGATGCGGCTACCGAGCAGGCCGTGCACGAATACGATTGCCGGAGCATCGCTGGCGCCGTGTTCCTGCACGGCCAGGGTGACGCCATCGGGCGCGGTCACCGTATAACTGCGCGAAGCGGGGGTGACCGCCGCGGCCAAGGTTGAAGAAAGCAGCAACAGGCAAGCCAGCGCGTAGCGCATCGGCTGCATGCCAGTGACCGGGAAGAAGCGAACAGGCATCGGAGTGAGCTCCAGACAATGAGAGCGGCCATCCTCCAGCCTGACACCAATGTGAGGGTCAAGCAGTGCTCGCGCCGTATGCTTGGCGCATGGCAACGCTTCCCGAACCCTCGCTGAGCATTGGCGCACTGGCACTGCAGACCGGCGCCAGCGTGCGCTCGATTCGTCACTACGACGCGCGTGGCCTGCTGACGTCCTCGCGCAGCGCCAATGGCTACCGGGTGTTTCCCGCCGCATGCGTTGCGCAGGTGCGGCAGATCCAGCGGCTGATCGCCACTGGCTTCAGCCTGGACGACATTCTCCGGTTTCCCGATTGCATGCGCTTGGTGGAAGGCGCGCAGATGTGCCCGGAAACCGCACACGTGCATCGCACGCGTCTGCAGCAGATCGAGCGCCAGCTGGCCGATCTGGAGCGGCGGCGTGGGCGCCTGCTGGAAACCCTGGCACAAGGTGCGGCCGATGCGATCGCCGCGCCGCCTTCTGCAGCGCAGACGGCACGCAGCAAGCGGGCACGCTAGCTCGGAAGGGTGAGCGACGGCCATCGCTTCAAGGTGCCTTGCATCGCGCCACCTGCCACGTCGCACAGCGCACACATGGCACGGCAATCGGCCGCTACAGCAGGTTGCTGACCTCGATCAGGTTGCCGTCCGGATCGCGGAAATAGATCGACAGCAACGCACCGGTTGCGCCGGTACGCTGGATTGGCCCCTGCTCGATGCTGACACCGGCGGCGACGATGTGGTCCTGCGCCTGCTGCAGTGGGGTTGTGGTGATCAGGCACAGATCTGCCGACCCGGGCGTCGGCAAACGCGCCTTGGGTTCGAACTCGCGCCCGGCGGCGTGCAGGTTGATCTTCTGTTGGCCGAAGGCCAGCGCACGTCGCCCTTCACCAAAACGCACCACCTGCATGCCGAGCACGCGCGCATAAAACTCGCAGGTGGCTTGCACGTCGGCAACGGTGAGCACCAGATGGTCGAGCCGCTCGATCTGCATGTCATTGCCCACGCGCAGGATGCGGCGCACACCGGCCGTACGGGCGTGCATCATCGGCGCGTTGGCGCAACACATGCGCGGCGGCAAACGCCAGCACCAGCAGGGTCAGGCACATGCCGACCAGCCCGGCCCAACCGCCGTGTTGCCAGAACCAGCCGCCGAGCGCACCGATCACGCTGGAGCCGGCGTAATAGGCCAGCAGATACAGCGAGGCGGCATGACTGCGGTGCGCGCCGCCGAGCCGGCTCACCCAGGCGCTGGCCGCCGAATGTGCGATGAAAAAGCCGATCGTCAGCAATACGATGCCGCCCACCACCAGCGCCAGCACATGCGCCAACGTCAATGCCACGCCGAGCACGCACAGCACGATGCCGGCACTGACCACCGGCCCACGGCCGAAGCGATCCGACGCGGCCCCAGCCACCGATGAGCTGACGATGCCGAACACGTAGGCGCTGAAGATCATGCCGATCTGGCTCTGGCTCAGTCCAAATTCCGGCCCGCCCAAGCGAAACCCGGCGTAGTTGTAGAGGCTGACGAACACGCCCATCAACAGGAACGGCAACGCAAACAACCACGGCAGGTTGCGATCGCGCAGATGCCCCGCCCAGGCACGCAGATGGAACCGCAGGTTGACCCCATGCCGGCGCACGAAATGGCGCGACGGCGGCAGCAGCCACACGAATGCGAAGGCACACAGCAGGTCGAAGCCGCTCAAGAGCGCCAGTGCGGTGCGCCAATCGGTGTGGTCGGTCAGCACGCTCATCATGATGCGCCCGCTCATGCCGCCGAATGCGTTGCCGGCCACGTACAGGCCGGTGGCCGCGCCAAGTTTGTTGGCCGGCAGTTCTTCGCCCAGGTACACCATCGCCACCGCAGGAACGCCGCCCAACGCGATGCCGGACAGGGTGCGCACCGCCACCAGCGCGCCCCAGTGCGGGAGGAACGCCGAGACCAGGTTGAGCACCGCAGCCAGCGCAATGGAGGCGAACATCAAGCCGCGCCGCCCCAGGTTTTCCGAGACCGCACCGGCGCAGAAGATCGCCACCGCCAGCCCGCCGGTGGCCAGCGATAACGGCAACGAGGCGACCGCCGCATCCACGCCGAAGGCACGCGCGAACTCGGGCAATACCGGCTGCACGCTGTAGAGCAGCGAGAAGGTGGCAAAGCCGGCCAGGAACAAGGCCAGCCGGATGCGGCCGCTGGCAGGTGCCGCGATCTCGGGAACGGCGGCAGTGGCCGGCAGGGCGCTGGGGCGGGAGTCGGAAGCAGGCACGGGTATCTGGATGAGACCGGGGACGGCGAGTATTCGCCTGTCACTACCCCCTGTCCAATATATGATGCTGGCAGTTGCCATATATGAAACAGATACCATGGAACTGCGTCACCTGCGCTATTTCCTGGCGGTTGCCGAGGAAGGCAATTTCACCCGTGCCGCTGCCCGGGTCGGTATCGGCCAGCCACCGCTGAGCCAGCAGATCCAGACACTGGAGCGCGAGCTGGGCACGCCGCTGTTCCGCCGCACCCATAGCGGTGCGGAGCTGACGCCAGCCGGCGATGCCTTTCTCGGCGAAGTGCGACGGGTGCTGGCCGATGTGGAGCGCGCCGCCGAAACCGCCAGGCGTGTGGCGCGTGGCGAATCCGGCCGCTTGCGCATGGGCTTCACCGCCTCGGCCGCCTTCAGTCCGGTGGTGCCGCGCCTGATCCGCGATTTCCGACGGCAGTGGCCGCAGGTCGAACTGCTGCTGGAAGAAACCAACACCGCCAGCCTGCTGGTGGGCCTGGCCGATGGCCGCCTGGATGCGGCGTTCGTCCGCTACGGCTTGAGCACGCCACCGGACCTGCTTCTGCTGCGCTTTGCCGATGAGCCGATGAAGATCGCGGTGCCGGCAGCGCATCCGCTGGCCGCCCACAACAGCGCGCCGCTGGCGGCGCTGGCGGGCGAGCCGTTCATCCTGTTTCCGCGCAGCTTCGGCTCCAGCCTGTACGACGAAATCCTCGCCGCCTGCCGCGAGTCGGGCGTGACCTTGCGCATCACCCAGGAGGCGCCGCAGATGTCGTCGATCATCAACCTGGTCGCCGCCGAACTGGGTGTCTCGGTGGTGCCCGCCTCCACCGCGCAACTGCAGCGGCCCGGGGTGCGCTACCTGGATATCCAAGGCCGCATGCCGCTGGCACGTCTGGCCCTGGCGGTTGCGCCGGGCGCGCTGGACAGCGCTCCGCTGGTGCGGCATCTGTGGGCGCTGGCGGAACTGATCACTGCCGATGAGGTGAGCCAGTGATCGCCACTGGGGGAGCTGGCATGCGCAATCCTGGCTGGTTCGGTCATGACCGCTGCGCGGTGGCGGCGTGCTGGATGCGTGGGTTCTGACCGCATCGCCCACCTTGCGGGGAGCGTGGGCGAGTGTCGAAGAGCGGCTGCGAAACCGTGGCGAGCACGCGTCAGCTGGGTGTGGATGGCGCACGGGAAGCACGTTGTCGGAGCGATCCATGCCGCGCCGAGCAGCGGCCGTGCCAGCGCAGCGGTGAGCGCGGTCGTGTTGTTTGCCGCACATCGTCGGCCCCTGATCGAAGGACAACGTTCCCGGTGCAGCGTGCCGTGTCACCTTCTTGCCTGAACGCATCGCTGCACGCTGCACGTTCGAAAAAGCCACGCCCGATCAGGATGGCAGGGCAGATCAATCGATCCAAGACCATCGATGTGATCGCACGTACACACGCCACCGGAAGATATCGCGCTGCGAGCGGCCATCGACACGACCGACGACGCGCAGCCCGCCCAAGCTGACACGGCGCAGCACCACCTGCACCGACGTCCGGTGGCAGGCTTGACCTCAACTGCGATTGAGGTTGTTCAATGCGGGCCTCTTCCATCGATCTGAGTGCCATGCATCTCCGTCATCTCCTGCTGCCCTGCCTGGATCCGGCACTGACCCGGCGCTTCTATCGCGATGTGCTGCAGCTGCCGCTGCACGGCAACACCGTCCACATCGGCTGGACCACGCTGGACTGCGTGCAGGCGCAACATCCGGTCGGCAGTGTGCATCTGGCCTTCAATGTCGCGCCCTCACGCTTCGAGGCCGCAGCGCGATGGATCGGCGCACGCGCCACGCTGCTCGCCGACCCGCAGGGCCGCCAGCGCTTCGCCCTGGACGGAGTGTGGCAATCGCAATCGGTGTATTTCGCCGGCCCGGATGGTGCGGTGCTGGAGCTGATCGCGCGCGATGCGCTGCAGGGTGTGGCCACCGGCGAGGGCGAGTTCCACGGCGAAGAGTTGCTGTGCCTGAGCGAGATCGGCTTGCCCAGCAATCATGTCGATGCAGTGACCAGCAGCGTGGCCCATCATTTTGGCGTACAGCCGTTTGCACCGGCCGTGGAGGGCTTTGTCGCGCTGGGCGACGATCATGGCCTGTTGATCGTGGTGGACCAGCGCCGGCGCTGGTTTCCGCAACAGCGCCAACTACCGTGGGCCGACGGCTTGCGCGTCAGTGTCGATGCACCGCAACCAGGCCTGCGGCTACGCGATGCGCAGGGCTGGGAACTGCTCGCTGCGTAAGCGACGGCCTTGCCTTTACGTGCCCTGGTCTCCCCGGCGAGATTGCCGTGCATCCTGCGGCGCTATCGCATCGCGCATGCACTAGCGGGCAATGTGTTATCCAACGGCAGCCATCATCATCTGCGGCACCGCCGTGCATGCACGCAACAGCGCGCGATGGTAGCGATAGCCAACGCACTCCCCTCCGCGATGCGCTGGTTCGCCAGTGCGGCAGCCGGTGCCTGCGTGCGTCTTCAACTGCCCCGCTGAGCTGCCGGCAAACGAAAAAACGCACGTGCCGCAGCGGTGCTGTTGGCAGCGGTCACGGCGACGTCTTCGCCGCGGTCGCGCGCCAGTTCTTCGACGATATGCGACAGAAACATCGGCTCGTTGCGGCGGTCCTTGGGCATGGGCTTGAGCGTGCGCGGCAACAGGTAGGGCGCATCGGTTTCGATCATCAACCGGTTGGCGGGGATATTGCGCACCAGCTCGCGCAGATGCGCGCCGCGGCGTTCGTCGCACAGCCAGCCGGTGATGCCGATGTAGTAATCGCGGTCCAGATAGGCGAACAGCTCTTCGCGCGTGCCGGTGAAGCAATGCACCACGGCCGCACCCAGCTTGCCGTCGAAGCTGCGCATGATGGAAAGGAAGTCATCGTGCGCATCGCGCTGATGCAGGAACAGCGGCTTGCCATTGTCGGCAGCCAGTTGCAGCTGGCGCTCGAACGCCTTGTGCTGTGCCGGCCGCGGCGCGAAATCGCGGAAGTAATCCAGCCCGCATTCGCCCACCGCCACCACCTGCGGATGCGCCTGCAAGGTGCGCATTTCAGCTTCGCATTCGGCGGTGAATTCCACGGCGTGGTGCGGATGCACGCCGGCGGTGGCGTACAGGAAGCCGGGATGTTGCTGCGCCAGTTGCAGGGCCAACGGCGAATGCTCGCGGCTTGCGCCGGTGATCACCAACTCCGCCACACCCGCCTCGCGTGCGCGTTGCAGCACGGCGTCGCGGTCGCGATCGAAGGAATCATGGGTGAGGTTGGCGCCGATATCGATCAACTGCATGGTGCGGGTGTCGCCTGAAAGAGCAGATGCGAGTGTACTGGGTGGGCGTTGCCCTCATCCGCCCTGCGGGCACCTTCTCCCGCAAGCGGGAGAAGGGATATCCACGGGGGAATCTGGACCTCCACGGCGGGACCTCCATGACGGGATATCCATGAGGGGATCTGCCCGCAGTCCGCGACACCTGCATCCCATCGGCCTGCACCAGCGCACTGCCTTTCCCCTCTCCCGCCTGCGGGAGAGGGGCAGGGGTGAGGGCCGCTTGCGCAGCACGCTCAACCCACCACAGGCACCGCCATCGCGTCGATCTTCGCCGCCAGCGCCTGGATCGCCAGCTGCGCCGAACGCGAGAGCTGACGCTGCGGGGCCACGCACAAGGCCAGCGTCATCGGTTTGGTCAGGTGCTGGCGGAACGGCACGAACGCCAGTCGCCCGTCGGCCACGTCGGGCGCAGCGTCCAGCCACGACATCAGCCCCACGCCGGCGCCGGCGCGCACCAGTCCGCGCAAGGTACGTACGTCGTTGCAATGGGTGAGCCGTTTCACGTCGATATGCTGGCGCTGGTACAACACCTTGGCGTGCTCGCCCACGATCAGCGGCGCGGCCGGCAGCAGCAATCGGTGCTCCAGTGTCTCGCTCAGCTGCAGTTCGGTGCGCGTGCTCAACGGGTGGCCCACCGGCATGGCAATCCCCAGCGGGATATCCGCAAACGCGCGCACCTCCAGGTCCACGCTGCTCACCGGGTCCAGCAGCAGGCCGATGTCCACGTCGGCCGAGGTCACCATTTCCATCACCCGCTGGTTGCGCGCGGTGGACAGGTTGAAGGTGATGCCGGGGTACTCCTGCACCAGCGCCGCCACCGCCGCCGGCACCACGCCCTCGCTGAGCGCGTCGATCATGGCGATCTCCACGTGCCCGCGGCGCAGCCCCTTGAGCTCGTCGAAGCGCTCCAGCGTGCGGGCGTAGGCCTTCTCCCAGCCGCGCACATCCACCAGCAGCAACTCGCCGGCAGCGGTGAGCCGCAGCCGGCCGGGCAGGCGTTCGAACAGCTGCGCGCCCAGCTCTTCCTCGGCCTTGAGGATCTGCCGGTCGATCGCCGAGGCCGACACGTGCAACACCTCCGAGGCCTTGCGGATGCTGCCGCAGCGGGCCACTTCGATGAAGTAACGGGTGAAGCGGGAGAAGGTCAGCATGGGACGGGACTCGGTTGGCGTTGCATTTTTTGCAATGGGTTGGCGGAAAAACGATGTTTGATCACACACCCCCGGCTTCCTAGAGTCAATCCGGCACCGCTCCCGCCTCACGCCAGAGACCGCCCCATGGATGTCGCCGTCCCCGCCCTGCCGCTGCACTGCACCTTCGAAGCCGCCGACTGGCAGCGCCTGGCCCAGCACTGGCACGCGGTAGCGCTGAGCAGCGAGGTCGGGCAGGCGCCGTTCAAGGCGACCCTGCTGGACGAGCCGCTGGTGCTGTACCGGCTAGGCGAGGAACTGGTGGCCGCGCGCGATGTCTGCCCGCACCGCGGCGTGCCGCTGAGCATGGGCACGTCCGATGGTGGCGGCGTGGTCTGCGCCTACCACGGGCTGCGCTTCGGTTCGGGCGGGCGCTGCAATCACATCCCGGCCAGTCCAAACCAGAACATTCCGGCCAAGATGCGCCTGCACACCTATGCGGTGGCCGAGCGCTACGGCTTGATCTGGGTCTGCCTGGCCAAGCCGGCTGGCGTGAGCGAGGCCGAAGTGCAGATCCCGCCGATGCCGGGCTGGGACGAGGACGGCTTCCAGCAGATCGTCTGCCCGGCGTTCGACATCGGCGGCAGCGCCGCGCGGCAGCTGGAGGGTTTCATCGACGTGGCGCATTTCGCCTTCGTGCATACCGCCACCTTCGCCCAGCCGGACAAGCGCGAGGTACCGGCCTATACCACCACCGAGACGCCGACCGGCTTCAACGCCGACTACCTCAGCAGTGTGGCCAACTATTCGGTGGACATGCCGCTGCCGGACGTGGACCCCGGCTTCCAGTGGCTGCGGCATTTCGAAGTGCATTTGCCGTTCACCGCCACCCTCACCATCCATTTCCCGGTGCCGGGCAAGCGGCTGGTGATCATGAACGCCGCAAGCCCGGTGTCCAAGCACAAGACGCGCCTGCTGGTGCCGATCGCGCGCAACTTCGACACCCATCTGCCGGTGGAAGACGTGCACGCGTTCAACCTGCGCGTGTTCGAGGAAGACCGCGCCATGGTGGAAGCGCAGCGCCCCGAATACCTGCCGCTGGACCCGCTGCTGGAGGTGCATATCCTGGCCGACCGCAGTTCCATCGCCTACCGCCGCGGTCTGCGCAGCCAGGGCTATAGCGATTTCTTCCTGCGCTGACCGCCAAGGAGCGCGCCATGAGCCTGCATGAAGTGCGTGTTGCCGCCGTGGCCGAGCAAGGCCACCGTCAGCGTGCGATCCGGCTGGAGCCGATCGACAGCGAGTTGCCCGCGTTCGAGGCCGGCGCGCATGTGGACCTGCACCTGCCCGATGGCTTGATCCGCCAGTATTCGATTGCCAGCGCACCGCATGTGCGCGACCACTATCTGCTCTGCGTCAAACTGGCTGACGCCTCGCGCGGCGGCTCGCGGCACCTGTGCGAGCGGCTCAGTGCCGGCGACCGCCTGCAGATTTCCAGCCCGCGCAATCTGTTCCCGCTACACCCCGGCGAGCGGCATGTGCTGCTGGCCGCCGGCATCGGCATCACCCCGCTGCTGTCGATGGCCGAGGCGCTGGAAGCGCGTGGCGAGCCATTCGTGCTGCATTACTACGCGCGCCGGCATGCCGACGTGGCCTTCGTGCAGCGGCTGCAACAAGGCTTCACGCATGGGCAGGTGCATGTGCATCTGAGCGATGGCGGGCAAAGCCCGCGCGTGCATGTGCCCGACGCGCTCGTCCAGGCAGGTGCGCACGACCAACTGTATCTGTGCGGGCCGGCCGCGTTCATGGACCACTTCACCCAGCTTGCCAGGACGCAGGGATGGACTGACGCGCAGTTGCACCGCGAACACTTCGCCGCCGCCGATGCCGGCCTTGCGCATGACGCCGACAGCCCCTTCGAGGTGGAGCTGGCCGCCAGTGGTCGCGTGGTGCAGGTGCCCGCCGACTGCAGCATCGCCAGCGCCTTGCTCGCTGCCGGTATCGCAGTGCCGTTGTCGTGCGAGCAAGGCATGTGCGGCGCCTGCCTGACCGGCGTGCTTGCCGGAACGCCGGATCACCGCGACAGCGTGCTCAGCGACGGCGAGCACGCCGCCAACACCCAGATCACGCTGTGCTGCTCGCGCAGCCGTTCGTCACGCCTGGTGCTGGATCTTTGAGCGCTGCGCGTGTGTTGCGCCTGCGCAGACAGGACGACAGCGGGCGCGCAGGTGGCTGATGCCGGTCGCGCTGCAGCGCGAAGCAGCCGCCGACGTTGCAGGGAACCTGTGGATGGGCGTGGGCCGCGCACCGTCTTGCACGATGCGGTTGCTGCACGCACCAGGCAACGCTGGCGCAGCCGCGCCAGGCGCTGGCGCTCATGCACCGTGCTGGCAACGGGCATTGCGCTCGCCACGCATTCCGTGCCCAAGGTCCGTGGCAACTGCGGTCGCACAGTGCAAGATATTCGGCCCGCGCGTCTGCGCAACGATCGCGTGTTCCCCCTGTGCCGATGAGATGTCTGCCGATGGTCGCTTGTGTGATCACCTTCCCCCACCGTTGCCGGAGCGCCCGCTGATGCGCTGGCCCGGATTTGCGCTGGCCGCCAATGGCAGCAGCGTGCGCACGGAGGTCCTGGCCGGTGCCACCACCTTCCTGACCATGGCCTACATCGTCTTCGTCAACCCGATATTCTGGCCACCACCGGCATGGACCACGGCGCGGTGTTCGTGGCGACCTGTCTGGCCGCCGCGCTCGGCTCGCTGCTGATGGGCGTGCTGGCCAACTACCCCATCGGCATGGCGCCGGGCATGGGCTTGAATGCGTTTTTCGCCTTCTCGGTGGTGGGCACGCTGGGCTACGGCTGGCAGCAGACGCTGGGACTGGTGTTCGTGTCCGGCTGCGTGTTCCTGCTGCTCAGCGTCACCGGCGCGCGGCGCTGGCTGGTGGATGGCATCCCGCTCCCCTTGCGCAGTGCGATTGCGGCGGGCATCGGCCTGTTCCTGGCGTTGATCGGCTTGCAGAAGGCCGGGCTGGTGGTGGCGCATCCGCAGACGCTGGTGACCCTGGGCGACCTGCATCGGCCCGAGCCCTTGCTTGCGCTGGCGGGACTGCTGCTGATCGGCGTGCTGGAGGTGCGCCGCGTGCGCGGAGCGATGTTGCTCGGCATCCTGGCGGTCACCCTCGCGGCTCTGGCACTGGGTCTGGTGCACTACCAGGGCGTGCTGTCGCTGCCGCCGAGCCTGGCACCGACGCTGCTGCAGCTGGACATTGCCGGCGCCTTGCAAGGCCATGGCAGCAGTGGCGCATTGGCCGCCGTGGTGCACGTGGTGCTGGTCTTCGTGCTGGTGGAACTGTTCGATGCCACCGGCACCTTGATGGGCGTGGCCCAGCGCGCCGGCCTGTTGCACACGCAGGCGCACCGTCGCCAGTTCGACCGCGCCCTGCTCGCCGACAGCACCGCCATCCTGGCCGGCTCGCTGCTCGGCACCTCCAGCACCACCGCGTACGTGGAAAGCGCTGCAGGCGTGCAGGCAGGCGGGCGTACCGGACTCACCGCACTGGTGGTGGCCGCGCTGTTTGTGCTGGCGCTGCTGTTCTCGCCAGTGGCGGCGATGGTGCCGGCGTATGCCACCGCTCCGGCGCTGATCTACCTGGCATCGGTGATGCTGCGCGAGTGCACGCAGATCCGGTGGGACGATGTCGGCGACGCGCTACCGGCCGCGATCTGCATGCTGGCCATGCCGCTCACCTACTCCATCGCCACCGGCCTGGCCTTCGGCTTCATCACCTACGCGGCACTGAAGCTGGGTAGCGGCCGCTGGCGCGCCGTGCATCCGGCCACCTGGGCGATTGCCGGCCTGTTCGTGCTGCGCTATGCGCTGGAGTGAGCGAAGCGCCGCGGTGGTTTCAGCCCATGCCTCACTGGCCACCCGACGCGGCGCGCGGCAAGCTGCCTCGCAACCGGCGCCGCCGCATCTTTTCAGAGCCATCGCATGCCACCTCTTCATCGCTGCCTGATCCTGGCCTTGTGCACCGTGTTACCGGGCATTGCGCTCGCACGCCCGGTGCAGGCGCCTGCGCAACAACGCCAACAGCAGGTGGCGCAGCTGTTTCGGGACGCGGCCGCGCAACCTGCGCAATTGCGCGCTTGGCTGCAGGCCATGCCCAAGGGCGGCGACCTGCATAACCACCTTTCCGGCTCGGTGTATGCGGAAAACTATCTGCACTGGGCCGGCGAAGACGGGGCCTGCGTGCAGCTGGACGACCTGAGCCTGCGCGCCGCGCCGTGCGGCAAGGGCCAGGAGCCCGCACGCGGCCTGGCCGCGCGCAATGCGGACTTGTACGGCCGGGTGGTCGATGCGTTGTCGATGCGCAAGTTCCTGCCCAGTGTGACCCAACCCACCGGGCATGACCAGTTCTTCAGCACCTTCGGCAAGTTCGATGCGGTAGTGCGTGCGCGGGTGGCAGACACCGTGGCCGCGGTACTCGAGCAGGCCGCACGCGACCGCGTGCCGTATGTGGAGATCATCGCCAACCCGCCGCAGATGGCGCAGGCCGCACAGCGCATGCAGTCGCTGCCGTGGAATGACGATGACGATGCGGCGAACCTGCACGCCCTGCAGGACGCCTTGCCGCCGCTGGTGCAGGCCGCGCAACGCGAGCTGGCCGCCACCGACACGCAGGTGCGCCGGATCCTGCGCTGCGACCAGGCCGATGCACGCCCCGGCTGCCGGGTGAGCTACCGCTACGTGCCGTATGTGCTGCGCGTACTGCCGCAACCGATGGTGTTCGGGCAGATGGCGTTGGCGCATGCCCTGATCGCGGCTGGGGGCAGTCGCGCGGTGGCGGTGAACATCGTCGCGCCCGAGGACAACCCGGTGGCCTTGGCCGATTACACCCGGCACATGGCGATGTTCCGCTTCTTCGCCCTGCGTTATCCGGGGGTGCCGCTGTCCTTGCATGCCGGCGAGCTGACCCTGGGGCTGGTGCCGCCTGCGCAGCTGCGCTCGCATATCCGCCAGGCCGTGGACGCCGGTGCGCGGCGCATCGGCCATGGGGTGGATCTGCCCTACGAAGACGATGCCGCCGGGCTGCTGCAACAGATGCACAGCAGACAGGTCGCGGTGGAAATCAACCTCACCAGCAACGATGTGATTCTGGGCGTCAAGGGCGCCGCGCATCCGCTGGCGATGTATCTGCGCGCCGGTGTGCCGGTGGTGCTGTCCACCGATGATGCCGGCGTCTCGCGTGCGGACATGACGCACGAGTATCAGCGCGCCATGCAGGAGCAAGCCATCGACTACCCGACCCTCAAGCAGCTGGCACGCAACGGCCTGACCTACAGCTTTCTGCCCGGCGCCAGCCTGTGGACCGCCGAGGGCGCCGCCGTACCGGACTGTGCGGCAGCGCTGCAGCACGACACCGACGATGCGGCCTGCAGCCAATTCCGCAGGACCAGCGAAAAGGCACGCCTGCAATGGCAGCTGGAAACCGATCTTGCGCAGTACGAGCGCACGCTGCTGGCGCAACGCAACTGAGGCCGACACCATCGCTCTCACATGCACGACCCAGGCACGCTGCGACGACGCGACGTCCGCCCCATCGTCGCCGCACTGCAGTCCTTCGCACGACCACAGCGCAGTGACCCACCGGCATGCCGCCAGTACCCCGGACATTCCCCACCTATCGGGCAGGCTTGCGCCCAATGCATCCGCCATCGAATGGGTGTGCAGGCCCGAGCCGGACGCGCTGAGACAAAACCGCCGCACTTTCCCGCCGCAGCGTGCTTTGATCGTGCGTCCGCAGCGTCGCCCGGCCGCACAGCCGCAGGCGCCGCGGTCCGGCAACGCACCATCCACCCGCCGCACTCCCAGCAACCCAAGGTGACCCATGCAACTCCCAGCGCAGTGGCAGGCCGGCATCGATCGCAATAGCGAGGTCCTACGCGGCCACGCGCAGTTACTCGCCAACTTCGTCGCTCCACGTCCCGCATCGCCGGACGCGGCCACCCCGCGCGGCCAGATCGCAGCGATCGTCAGCACCACCCGCAGCCAGCCCACGCTGGCCGCACGGCATGCCACCCAGACGCTGACGCGCATCAACCAGGCCAACGACCGGTTGTGCGCGATCACCCGCCTGCTACCCGCACGCACCGCTGCCGATGCTGCGCGCGTGCAGGCCGCACTGGCCGGTGGCAGCGATGGCGGTGCGTTGGCCGGGGTGCCGTTCGTGGTCAAGGATCTGTTCGACGTCGCCGGCCAGGTCACCACCGCCGGCGCCGTGATCCGCGCCCAGTGCGTCCCTGCCAGCCGCGATGCGGCGGTGGTGCAGCGCCTGTGCGATGCCGGTGCGGTGCTGGTGGGCACCGCCAACATGGACGAATTCGCCTACGGCTTTGCCACCGTCAACGCACATTACGGCACCACCGCCAACCCGCACGATCACCGGCATCTGGCCGGCGGCTCGTCGGGCGGCTCGGCGGCGGCGGTCGCGGCCGGGCTGGTGCCGTTTGCGCTGGGCTCGGACACCAACGGTTCCATCCGCGTGCCGGCCGCGTTGTGCGGCGTGTACGGCCTGCGCCCAACCCACGGTGCGTTGCCGCTGGAGGGGGTCTTTGCGTTCGTCGATGCGCTGGATGTGGTCGGCCCGTTCGCCACCTCCGTGGTCGATCTGCGCCGCGTCTACGAGGTCATGCAGGGTCATGCGCTGCGTAGTTGCAACGTCGCCAACCTGCGTATCGCCCGGCTTGGCGGCTGGTTTCAACGCAATCTCGACCCCGAGCTGGATGCCGGCATCGGCGCATTGCTGACCGCCTGCAACAGCGCCACGCACGTCGAATTGCCGGAAGCAGAACGCGCCCGCGCCGCGGCCTTCGTGCTCACTGCCGCCGAGGGCGGCCATCGCCATCGCGCAGCGCTGGGCACGCACGGCGATCAATTCGACCCGG
Organism: Xanthomonas pisi DSM 18956; assembly: GCF_001010415.1. Lineage (GTDB taxonomy): Bacteria > Pseudomonadota > Gammaproteobacteria > Xanthomonadales > Xanthomonadaceae > Xanthomonas > Xanthomonas pisi. Next base: position 14,984 of record NZ_JPLE01000013.1, on the reverse strand, counting down.
CCACGCGCGACCGCCTGTTCGCCGGCCTGCAGCTGTCGGCCAGCGCGGTGGCCGATGCACACCGCTTCGCGCAGTGGTTTCGCCCAGCCATGCAACAGCTGTGGGACGAGGTCGATGTGCTGATCGCCCCCGCTACGCCCTGCGTTGCGCCACGCATCGATCAGGACACCATCGTGATCGATGGCCTGCCCGTGTCTGCGCGCGCCAATCTCGGCATCTTCACCCAACCGCTCGGCCTGGCTGGCTGCCCGGTGCTGGCCGCGCCGTTGCCGCGTCCGGGGCGGCTGCCGCTGGGCGTGCAGTTGATCGCCGCACCCGGCCGCGAAGACCGCCTGTTCGCGCTCGCCACGCAACTCGAGCGCGACGGCCTGCTCGCCTTCAACCCGCCACAGGAGACACCTTGATGCTGCATACCCTGCGCGCGCGCCGCGGCATGGTCGTCGCCCCGCACCATCTGGCCGCGCAGGCCGGTCGCGACATCCTGCGTGCCGGCGGCAACGCCATCGAAGCGGCCGTCGCTACCGCCGCCTGCCTGGCCGTGGTGTATCCGCACATGACCGGCATCGGCGGCGATGGCTTCTGGCTGATCCATGAGCCCGATGGCCGCGTGCACGCCATCGATGCCTGCGGCCGCGCCGCGCAGGCGGCCACGCTGGATTTCTATCGCGGTCACGCGCAGATCCCCTGGCGCGGCCCCGACGCAGCCAACACCGTGGCCGGCACCGTTTCCGGCTGGGCGCTGGCGCTGCAACGGGCCGGTGGCGCACTGCCCTTGCCGCAGTTGCTGCAAGAGGCCATCCATCACGCCGACACAGGCGTCCCCGTCACCCTGGGCGGTGCGCAGGTTGCTGCCAGCAAGGGCGATGCACTGCGCTGCCTGCCCGGCGCGTATGCGCGCATCTTCGAGCCGCGTGGCGCGCCCCTGCACGAAGGCGCGGTGCTGCAGCAGCCGCAACTCGCGCGCACCCTGCAGCGGCTGGCAAGCGATGGGCTGGACAGCTTCTATCGCGGCGCGCTGGCGGCCGACATCGCCGCCGATCTGCACGCGCTCGGCAGCCCGCTGCACGCCGACGACCTGGCCGCACACAGCGCCGAGGCCAGCGTGCCGCTATCGGTGGGGGTGACAGGAGCGCGGTTGTACAACCATGCACCGCCTACGCAAGGCTTGGCCTCGCTGCTGATCCTGGCCTTGTTCGATCGCCTGCATGCCGACCAGCCCGGCGCCTACACGCATCTGCACGGATTGATCGAAGCCACCAAGCAGGCCTTCCTGATCCGCGATGCGCACATCGGCGACCCGGCCTGGATGTGGCTCGATGCACAGGCGCTGCTGGACGACAGCGCCGCGCTCGATGCGCTGGCCGCTCGCATCGACATGACCACCGCGTTGCCCTGGCCGCAACCATCGCAGGCCGGCGACACCGTCTGGTTCGGCGCCATCGATGCGCATGGCCGCGTGGTCAGCTGCATCCAGTCCACCTACTTCGAATTCGGCTCCGGGCTGGTGCTGCCACGCACCGGCATCACCTGGCAGAACCGCGGCTGCAGCTTCCGCCTCGCTGCCGACGGCTGGAACGCCCTGGCCCCGGGTCGCAAACCGTTCCACACCCTCAACCCCGCCTTGGCCACCTTCGACGATGGCCGCGTCATGGCCTACGGCACCATGGGCGGCGAAGGCCAACCGCAAACCCAGGCAGCGCTGTTCTCGCGTTACGCCCGTTACGGCATGCCGCTACAGCAGGCCATCACCGCACCGCGTTGGCTGCTCGGCCGCACCTGGGGCGAAGACAGCACCACGTTGAAGCTGGAAGACCGCTTCGACCCGGCCGTGGTGCAGGCCCTGCGCGATGCCGGACATGCCGTGGAACTACTGCCCGCCTATACCTCGGTGACGGGGCACGCAGGTGCGTTGGTGCGCGAGGTCGATGGCGTGATCAGCGGGGCAAGCGATCCGCGATCGGATGGGGCGGTGGCTGGGTGGTGATGGCTTCACACATTGAGCAAGTCTTCCCGAAGCAACTCCGTGGTAGCGTCATACCTAGTTAGCCAGGGAAGCGCTAAACCATGGACACGCATCACGTTTTGCCAGCGACTGCAATGCTGTGCGCAGCCAGGAGTCTACCGAGACTTCTGGAACCACTGGGAATGACGTCTCTGCACGTCATGGTCTGCTGCAGAGCGGCGGACAAGCACCTATGAAATTCGGCCTGCGCATTTCGCAAAGCTGGACCGTCCAGTGTGCAGACGGCGCTGGATGGACGTTCGATACGTCCAAAGGCGCATGGTGGCCGCGACTGAACAGCATTGAACGCCATATATCAAATTCACTTGCACACAAGAATTTTGGTGCATCTGTCGAAAATTTCTATTTTGGTTTTGAACTGATTGATGTTGCAGGAGTATTCAATTTTGAATCGACACGGGGCTAAATGAGTTACAGGCCCAAGACCAAGTCATTCATCTCTATCGGCCAGCTGGATTGGAGTGACGTCAAACTCATGACAGCCTCGTCGCAACCACAACTTTTCAAGCAGGCACTCCTGGATGCCATCTCACGCATCTCCGTTGCCAGACGAAAACCCAAGGATTTCGACTTTGAACGCCTTCATGCTGTCCTGCCAAAGAGCCTGAGCACACTTTCCTTGGAGCATTGCACAGCCCCTCAAGACAGCATCGGCCCCATCCAACGCGAAGCACTCCATAAGGCCAACTGATCAAGCATGAAAACCACATGGGTAATTTCAGCTGCGCTCTTGTTGGTCGCGACACCAGCCACCGCAAGCAGCACAATGTGCACGTTCACTGTCCCGAGCGGCAGCTCAGCTTATGACCTTGAGTTTCTTGGCTACGGCGAAATTCAGCAAATTCTGTTCCGTCCACCAGGATCAGATGGGCCGAAAAGCCTGCCGAGCGGCTCGTATCAAGTGATTAAATTCCAAGAAAAAACCAGAACAATTGACTTGACTTATCGGAACCCTGGGACTACGGGCCTCCTACCATCCCTGACACTCAGGGGAGTTGGCAAGAGCACCGTGATGGAGATCGCAGGCAAGACAATTGTTGGAGAATTCAACTGCGACCACTAATCCCGACGACTCATTGGACAGCTTGTCTATGCAATTTTTCATTGTGCCCAATACACGGACACAGCAGGATCCGCTATTGGCTTGAGCCAAACCCATGTGAGCAAGGATATTCCCGGGAAAATTCATTCATTCCTTTCGCACCATCGTTCACGGACCACTCGCAAGGATGGATTGACGGCAGGACGTCTTTGCAAATTTCACAGATGGCATTTGATTCCAGTTCCATGCGAATCTAGCCTCCCGACTAAAACTGAATTTACAATGAAACAGTCCTTGAAGATTTTTAGCGCTGCATGGCAGTTTTTTGCAGCGCTTCGCATTACCTTCATTCTCACGCTGACGATTGGGGCTGCCCTACTTATATCAGGCAGAGATTATGGAATTTTTGTTGTAATGCTTTCTTTTATCGTCGGCTACGCCTCTACCTTCTATCGTTGCCGCAACTGCCACAAGCATGTGGCTCATGTCGATAAATTCTGGATCGCATTCGCCAATCCGTTTGCCACTCGTTGCATCCATTGCAGCCACCCAATCCGCAAGCCTGGTGACGCATAAGTTCGCTCAATCTTTCGCTCTGCGGAGTCGACTCAATTTGGACGTGAGGGGGGCGGCATGAAAGATCTTCTGCCCGGCTTGCGGCGCCAGCAGTGGTGCGCGCGATGATGCGTTGGTACCACAGTACAAGCTAGCGCCGAGGATCAAGGCTCCAACCAGAGCGGGCCAACAAGGAAAACATGTCATAGACTCTGGGCATGCTCTCCAAGGCGACGATAGCGGACCCAACCGCGTCACTCACTGGACAGGACGCACTTGCTTTCTTGGGCATGCGGGGCGATGCGCAGGCACTTCGTCACGCTTATTTCGACATTCGCGTTAGACCTTCCACAAAGGAGAGCCACATGACAGAGCAAGACGACAATCAACCCAGCCTGGAAGACGTCAAGCTGGCGTTCGACGGCCAGAGCCTGGATTGGTATTTGCAGAAGCTGGTCGCCACCGTCAACACGTCGAACGTGCAGTTCGGCATCACGCTGTTTGTCGAAGGCATCATCGTGTCCGGCCAGCTTGTCAGCGGGAAGCAGTATTTCGAGGCATTTGCACAGGAATTCTCTGCGGCCTATCCCGGCGATGCGGAGGAAAAAGAGGATATCCGTCGCGCGTTTGCCAGCCACGCCAGCATCTACGACACCGAGGACGATGCGCAGCAAAGCAGCAGGCCGCCGCAGTTCATTCACCTGATCGAATCGCGTTGCTTCTCGCCCGGTGGACAGCCGCTGCCCAGCAACCGCGGTGTGCTCTGGCGCGGCAAGGTGAATGCCGTGTCCGGCTTTACGCTGGGATCGCTGTCGGCAGATTGAGTCCGGCACGTTCGGCGCTGGTGTGAGGTGCGCGCCACCTCACACCGCACCGTTGGACAGATCGCCAGGCATGCTCCAGCGCTACGCAACGGCCCAAGCTGCCTGCGTTGCCGCCGTTCCAGGTCAGCGATCGCCGCATGGCTGCCGCGTTACCACCTGCCGCTAATGCCAATGGCATCCGGTTGTTGCGCCCGGTTAACGCAGTCGACCAGTGCCAGTCACGCGCCGGACTATGACTGAAGCCAGGGTTCTTTACGCCTTTTCATGTTCGACTCTCCCTTGCTGGATCACGCTCGGCATGCCGCCGTGCGCGCGCACATCGCGCAACGCCCGGCTGAAGAGCAGCCAGGCTTGCGACGACGCATTTGAAACGGTGAAGCACCACACGGGGAGAACACATGGCGACATTCAGCGTGGTAATCGATCCACTGGGCACCGGTCCAAGCCAGACGCCGTCGACTGCGGTCGGTATTTGTCTCTCCGGCGGCGGCAGTCGTGCGCTGTCATGTGCGCTGGGCCAACTGCGTGGTTTGCGCTATCTGGGGCTCCTGGACAAGGTGGCCGCAATCTCCTCGGTGTCCGGCGGGACATGGGCCAATGTCCTGTTCAGCTATCTGCCGGAGTCGATCAGCGACGACGACTTCCTGGGGCCGGTGATGCTGGATCCGTCGACGCTGACGCTGGACGTGCTGGGTCAGATGGGGGACAACAATCTCGGCCAGGTGCCGTATCGGCTTGGCACGCTGCCGATCGTCGATGAACTGGCAGAGTATCGGCTGAGCAAACGCTACGCGCCATCGGATATGTGGCAGGCGGTGATCGGCAAGCTGGTGCTGAAGGATTTCGGCCTGTGGAATCCGGATATCACCGGCGTCGATCCGCGTTATTTCACCGGCACGACGAAGTATCTTGCGGAAGGCCCGCTGGTGCGCAATCCGCAGCTGACCAAGGACGACTTCTACACCGTGCGCGACGGGCGGCCGCTGCCGATCTTCAATACCTCGGTCTTCCTCAACGATAGTGTGGGCTCGGATCTGGTGCCGTTCGAGGCCAACTGGTTTCTCGGCGTGCGCAGCGTTTTCAACCAGCCTGAGCAACTCGGCGTCATCGGGGGAGGCCTGATCGAGTCGTTTGCAATGGGCAGCGATTATTTTGCCGACACCGGTGGTGACGAGGTCACCGTCAGCGTGCCGCCACGTGCATTCAGCCTCAACGATATCGCCGGTTGCAGCAGCATGGCGCCGGCCGAAGATTTTGAAGAGAAGTTTCTCGAGATCAGTGGCCTGGTGCCACGTTATCCGTACTGGCCGGTCGATGACCGTGCTAGCCAACCGACGCAAAATTACCGCTTCGCCGACGGCGGCAACCTGGAGAACCTGGGCATCATGCCGCTGCTGGCGCGCGGTGTTCCGCGTCTGCTGGTGTTCGTCAACTCCGATCAAGGGGTCAACATCGATCCGGAATCGGGCGAGACGGTGGTAGCCGACGACCTGCCGCCGCTCTTCGGGCTGCAGCCATTCTGCGACAAAACCCGCAGCTATCTTGCATACGCAGACGAGCAATTATGCGTGGACGCCAACGGCATGTTCCGGCACAACCAGGTGTTCGACACTGCCGCATTCGATGCACTGAAGCAGGGGCTGTTGGCGGCCAAAAGATCCGGCGGTTCGCTACTGGTGCGGCAGACGTTGACTGTGCTGGCCAATCCTTGGTTCAACGTGCCTGCGCAGCAGTCGGTCGAGGTGCTGTGGGTGTACAACGACCTGGTGCGTACATGGTGGAAGCAATTGCCCGATGAAACGCAGCTTGAGCTGGATCTGCAAAGCGTGGACGATTTCCCGCTCTATGGCACGGTCACCCAACTGCATCTGTCCTACACGTTGGTCAACGCACTGGCGCACCTGAGTTGCTGGAACCTTGCCTCTGACAGCACGGTCGGCAATCCCGATGGGCAACGCAATGCCGATGTGGTGCGTGGCATGTTTGCGTGATGCGTGCACAGCGATGTGGCTGCCAGTGCAGCCACTTACCAAGCGGAGCCGGAGCGTTCTTTACCAGACGGCATCTGCCTGCAAAGAACGCTCCAACCCCGCACTGATGCCAATGCCGGCTTTGAACAACACGCTACATTGGCGCACCACTCACTGCTTTGGCTTGCCGGTGGTGTCGCGCGGCGGGGCGTTTTTCACGTAGCGGTCGAACCACTCCAGCATTTCGGCAACCACGTCCTCGGTGGATTCGCGCGCGGTATACCAATGCGGTTCAAACGGCAGCAGTACCAACCGCGCGGTGCCGCCGTTGCCGCGGATCGCCTGGAACAACCGCGGCGCCTGTGTGGTTTCGGTGCCGGGGTTGGCGTCGTCCATGCCGTGCACGATCAACAACGGCTCGTTGATCTTGTCGGCGTGGAAGAACGCTGAAGCCTGCGCATAGACCTCCGGTGCGGCCCAGAACGAGCGGCGCTCGTTCTGGAAGCCGAACGGCGTCAGCGTCTTGTTGTAGCTGCCGCTGGTGGCAGCGCCGGCGCGGAACAGATCGGTCTGTGCGAGCAGGTTGGCCGTCATCAGCGCGCCATGGCTATGCCCGGTGACACCGATCCGCTGGCGATCTACCACGCCCAGCTCCACCGCCTTGTCCACCGCAGCAGTGGCGTCGTCAACCAGTTGCTGCAGGTAGGTGTCGTAAGCGGTCTTGGGGTCGCCCACGATCGGGAAGGCGGCATTGTCGATGATCGCGTAACCGGCCAGCAACAGCAGTTGGTAGGAGCGCAGGCGAGTGAAGTCACGCTCGCTGGCGCCACTGACCTGGCCGGCCTTGGAGGGATCGGCATAGTCCAGCGGATAGGCGTACAGGATCGCCGGTACGCGCGTGCCTTCGGTGTAGCCGGGCGGCGTGTACAGGGTGAACGATAGCTCCACGCCATCCTTGCGCTTGTAGGTCACCAGGCGCTTTTTGATCTGCCGCACCAGCGGGGTTGGATCCGGAAAATGGGTGACCGGCGTGGCGGTGGAGGCAAGGATCGCCTCACCCGTCGCCGCCGTCGGCAGCGGTTGGCCCAGCGTGCGCAGATATAAATTGGGCGGGTCGGTCAGCGACTGGTGCCAGGTCAGCAGGCGCGAGGCATCGTCGCCGGCAAACCCGAAAAACAGCTCGTCCACACTTGCATCGCTGCGGAACAGCCGCTGGCTCTTGCCGGTGGCCAGCGTATAGCGATCCAGAAACGGACGGTCGCCCGCCGGCGAGGCGCCCTGCCCGCTCAGGAACACCGTGCCCTGTTCTTCGCGCAACACGGACTGGCCGTTGGCCAGCACACGCAGCTGCGGCACGCCGGAATAGGCGTACAGGTCGTCGGTGGACAGATCGAACAACACGCGTCCGGCAGTGCCGGGGCGGTCGACATCCAACAAGGTGGTACGACGCCAGTGGCGGTTTTCGTCGTACTCGTCCAGCAGCGACCGACCGCCTGCGGCAAACCACGACAAGCCGGCATAACGCCGCTGCACGCGGGTCAGTTCACGCGGCTTGGCGGTGAACGGTGCCGCCAGCGTCATCAACTTGTCGCGTGCGGGCACATCGGTTTTCCAATCCCCGCCATCCAGCGCCTCGGCCCAGACCAGTGTGGCCGGTTGGTTGGCACGCCAGGAATAGGCACGTGGACCGACAGGCACGCCTTGCACCGGCACCCGGTCGGCAACCGGCAGCTCGGCCAGCACGCGCGCATTGCCGTTGGACAGATCCAGCACCGCCACGTCATGGGCGAAACGCGCATAGGTGGTGACGTAGGAATACGGCTGCTTCAACCGCTCTACCAGCACGTGGCGACCATCGGGCGCACCATCCACAACGCTATAGACCGCAGGCGAACTGAGCTTGCGCTGACTGCCGGTGCTCGCATCCACCGTGAGCAGCTGTGAGGTGGCGTAGTAGGTGAACAAGGCCTCGTCTTCAGGGCTGGAAAGCGTGTCGCGCGCCTCGTAGGTGCTGCTCTCGCCTTTGCCCTCAATGGTTTCCTTGACCTCAGGGCCCGGCGGCACCACGGCCTTGCGCGGGGCGGCGCCCAGGTCTTGCGGTACGGTCTTCAACAGCAGCGTGTCGCTGCCGCCCAGCCACTGGATCTCGCCGCCCAGCACCGGGTTGAGTTGCACACCCTCGATCTTGCGCACGGTGCCGGTCGCGACCTCGCCCACCCAGAGCTCGACGCGGTCGGCGGCAGTGTTGTTGAAGGCGAAGCGGCGCCCGTCCGGCGACCACACCGGCGACGCCGGACAGGCGCCGGCCGGCAAGCGCACGGCGGTCTGCCTGCCACTGGCGACATCCACCAGGCTGAAGCCCTGCAGGCAGGCACGAATGCCGTAGCCGTTGGACATGTCGTGACGGCTATGCGTGCGCGGCTCCACACGCACGCCGGCCAGCTTCAGGTACGGCTCGGCCACCCGTGCGATCGGTGGGTACTGCATGCGCTGTACCAGCAGCAGGGTCTTGCCGGTGGGATCCAGCCGCGGCGATGGATTGAGCGGCGCGCGCATTACGCTCAATAGCGGCTCCGGCGGCTGTCGGTAACCTCCATCGGGCGTGCCGGCCAGGGCAGACACGGGCAACAGGCTGGCAAGCACCAGCAGCCCGCTCCATCGGTACGTGCTGAGCATCTTGGCAATCTCTGGGGGGAGTGATCGCGGCAAATTAGCACGCGCATGCAGCCTCCACCCGCACGCGGACGCAGCCCCGTCGCCGCGCCCGCAGTCCCGGTGCAAACACACCGTTTACGCCGATACGGTCAGTGTCCGCCGCAGGAAATCCTCGATGTACTGCGCGATCTCGGGCGCGTGCGTTTCCAGTGCAAAATGGCCGGCATCCAGCAAATGCACTTCGGCCATCGGCAGGTCCGTGCGATACGCCTGCGCACCCGCCGGAATGAAGGCCGGATCGTGCTTGCCCCACACCGCCAGCAACGGCGGCTGATGCTGGCGGAAATACGCGTGGAATGCCGGATAGGCGGCCACATTGCTGCGGTAGTCCAGGATCAGATCGAGCTGGATGTCTTCGGCACCCGGTCGCGCCATGTATGCGATATCCAGCGTGTAGCCATCGGGCGAGAGCTTGCGCGGATCGGCACCGGTGCCGTATTGCCAGTCGCGGATGGTCTGCGGCGACAGCGAGGCACGGCATGCCTGGCGATTGGCCACGGTCGGCTCGCGCCAATACGTCTGCCACGGCCCCCACTGATCGCTGAAACCTTCCAGATAGGCATTGCCGTTCTGGCTGATGATGGCACTCACCTTGTGCGGGTTTGCCGCAGCCAGACGAAACCCGACAGGTGCGCCGTAATCGAACAGATACAGCGCGTAGCGACTCAGTCCCAGTGCTTCGGTAAAGCCTTCGATCACCTTGTAGAGCTGGTCGAAGGTGTAGGCAAACTGCCTGCGTGGCGGCGCCTTGGTATTGCCGAAGCCTGGCAGGTCCGGCGCAATCAACCGGTAATGACGCGCCAGCAGCGGCATCAGATCGCGGAACATGTGGCTGGCGCTGGGAAAGCCATGCAGCAACAGCAGGACAGGCGCATCCGCGCGCCCGGCCTGGCGATAGAACACCTCGACATCGCCAACGCGTTGGGTCCGGTAGCTGATACCGATGCTCTGGTCATGGGACATGGCGGTTCCTTGGTTGGTCTGCGTGTGCCCGGAGCGTTCGCCTGCACGTACCGCACAGACGCCCAGTGCAAACGCCGTTCCGACACTCGAGACGAGCATCTGGCGGCGGCCGAGTTCAATCGGAAGATCGGCGCTGCGCGGCATGGATGAATCGGAGTGCGTCATGGCAAATCGGGGACCGGATGGAGTAGCCGACATGCTAGGCATCGTCCGCCGGCAGCAGAACCGCCATGCCCTTCAATTGATCATTGCGGCTGACGCAATGCTGCAGCCTTGCCTGCACCGGGTATCGACGACCCGGCGCTGCGCACTGCTACTCTGTAGCGATCGCCAGGCGTGAGACACCCGTGGATCGCATCCAGGAAATGACGCTGTTTGCAGCACTTGCAGAGCAAGCGAGCTTTGCCGGCGTCGCGCGTCGCCTTGGCATTTCCACCGCCACGGTGACGCGCACCATCGCGCAGCTGGAAAAACGCCTCGGCGTGCTGTTGGTGGTGCGCACCACCCGCAACATGCGGCTCACCGAGGCCGGCCACCAGTACGCCATCGACTGCCGACGGCTGCTTGCCGATCTGGAGGATGTCGAAAACACAGCGGCCGGATTGCACGCACTCCCCAGCGGATCGCTGACGGTGACGGCTCCGCAGATGTTCGGTACGTTGCATGTCATGCCCGTGTTGACGCGCTTTCTCGGCCGCCACCCCGCGGTGACCGCACGCGCCATTCTGGTGGACCGCGTGTTACCGCTGCTGGAGGAGGGCATCGACGTCGCGGTGCGTATCGGCGCACTCCCGGATTCATCGCTGACCGCGATCCCGGTGGGCAGTGTGCGTCGCATGGTCTGCGCCTCGCCCGGCTATCTGGCAGAACATGGCAGTGCGCAGCATCCGGACGATCTGGCGCAGCACGCCACCATCTCCACCGCATCGTCAGAGCGCGCACCCAGGTGGCCGTTTCGCATAGATGGGCGCGAGTCGCTGGTCGCGGTTGGCTCACGCCTCAGCGTGACCTCCTCCGGCGCCGCCATCGCCGCCGCAGTGCAGGGCTGGGGGCTGACGCAAGTGCCCGCTTACCAGATCCGCCAACACCTGCGCAGCGGCACACTCAGCTGCATCCTCGAGGCCTTCGAAATCGCACCGCAACCGGTGCATGTGGTCTATGTGGAAGGCCGTCGCGGCTCATCCAAGGTGCGTACGTTTGTCGACGACTGCGTGGATGCCCTGCGGCAGGATCTGGGTTGTTCCGTCGGCGTTTGACCTGACGATGCGATCGAGCATCTGCACCATCGAACGCCGGGCATAGGTTTGATGGTGCGCTCTCATGACTTTCGACGCATGCGCATCTCCTGCATCGCGTGGGATGCTGGGCATCCTCGATGCGCGAAAGGATGCACATGCTCGCCTCCCGTTGGCCAAGCGCAACTGGCCTGAGCGTCTTGCTGTGTGCTGTCGCCGGAACCAGCCTCGCGGCGACACCATCCACCGCGCAGCAGGCGCTGCGCCAGTACGTGAGTGCCGAAAACACCTTCGATCTGGAACGCCTGGATGCAGTGCTGGGCCCGCAGTTCGTGGAGATCAGTCCGCTGGGCCAGGTAGACACGCGCGCAGCGGTGCTGTCGTTCTATGCACCGGACAAGAAGGTGGCTGCACCGCCAGTGACGCTGGGCGAGATCGTGCGGCATACGCAGGCAGACGTGGCCGTCATGACGACCCAGATCAGCTACCGCATGGGCGAGCGCAGCATGACGCTCGCCATTGGCGCGGTTGCCCAGCATGCGCCCTCGGGCTGGACGCTGCTTTCGGTGCAGTACACGCCGATCCGGCCAAAGCAGAACACGCCTTGATGCTGTTGTTGCCGGCTTGAGGTGCTATCTACGATGTCGGGCTCTGCTAGCCATCAAGCCAACACGAAAGAGCCGGCACCGGCTCCGGCATCGTTGCCTGGTACGCGCTGATTCGGCGCAATGCGCGCGGCATCGTGCAGTCGCCATCATTCACGGCTGCAAGCGATCGCCCCGCCCTGCCACCAACGACGATGCCAGCAGCAATACGCTTGCGCCGACGAAGGTGGCGCCGATCGACAGGTGATCCAGCAGCACGCCGCCCAGCGCGCCACCGAGCATGATGGACAACTGGATCGCGGCCACCATCAGGCCGCCGCCGCTTTCGGGCGCATCCTTGATGCAGCGGCTCAACCAGGTGGACCACGCCACCGGGATGGCTGCGTTGAGCATGCCCCAGGCGATCATGGCCATCGCAACGGCCCACAGCAGATGGCCGCCCAGCAGCATGCCAAGCGTGACGATGCCCAGTGCGGCCGGCAACACCGTGAGCAGCTGGAACAGACGCTTCGCGACCAGCGCGGTTGCCGCGTAGGTGCCAGCGAAACCGGCAAGGCCCAGGCCAAGCAACAGCAATGACAACTGCGACACATCGACCTGCGCAACGGTTTCCAGGAATGGGCGGAAGTAGGTGAACGCGGAGAATGCGCCAGCAAAGCCGAGCATCACCGCAAGCATTGCGCGAGCAACGTAACGACGCTTCAACAAGTGGGCGATGTCGCCCAGCGAGCTGGCGCCTTGCGCCGGCATCGACGGCAGGCTGCGCCATTGCCAGGCGATGGCCAGCACCACCAACGGCACCATTCCCCAGAACACACCACGCCACCCGATCACCGCGCCGAGATAACTGCCCAACGGTGCAGCGAAGGCAGTTGCCACGGCGTTGCCGATGTACACGATGCCCAATGCCTTCGGCACCGCATGCTCGGGCATGATGCGCATCACCGTGGCGGTGGACAGCGCCCAGAAGCCACCGATGGTGATGCCGAGCAGGGCACGCGCGGCCATCAGCATGCCAAAGCTGTGCGCGCTGGCAATCAGCAACAACGACAGCAACATCACCGCACTCAGGCCCAGCAGCACATGTCGGCGGTTCAAGCGCGACGACAGCGGTGTAATCAGCAGGCTGGCAATGACCGCAAACAGACCGGAGATGGAGATCGCCTGGCCGGCCATGCCGGCGCTTGCGTGCAGGTCCGCTGCGATCGGCGTGAGCAGGCTCACCGGCATGAATTCCGATGCAATCAGCAACGCAACGCATAACGACATCGAGCCGACCGCATTCCAGGTCTGGCGCGTGGCAACGACGGTATCGGGCTGGGGGGTGTCGGCGATCAAGGCATTGGCTGGCATGGATGGAGCCTTATGTAGGAGACAACACGCACGGCGCATCGGGAGGGCGCGCAGAGGCGGGCGCTGTTCGGGATGGGAGCGCCATGGCAGGCGACGGACTGCATCGGCCCGCGCTTGCTTGGGCCGCATTGGGAACGTGACACAGCGCGTGATCGCGGCACGCGCGTGCGCGTCTGTGCAGGTAGCGCAGGTTACGTGGTCCGCATGCAGCGAGTAAGACGCCCGCGCCGCACGGGCTTATGAAGCGCACTCATGAGCGTGGCGGGAGGTCGATCGTGAAGAGGCGCGGGAGGCGCAGCAGTTCGATGGTGCCTCCATGCGAGTTTGGACGCCCGGCATCCGTGCAGGCATCCTGTTGTGGAGGCTTTGCATCTGCACCCTCCAGCTTGGGCACGACACCCTGGCCTGCGGCACCATCGTTCGACTCACGTCGGCAACGCCTTGCCGAGCCATGCAAGCCACGCAATGCGATGCGCGGCTGACGCGCACGCTCAACCACCACGCTTTCGCATCAGGCTTTGTAGCGCAAGGCATCCAGCACCAGATTGAAGGCTGGCGAAGAGTGCCGGCGGCTGGGGTAGAACGCATGCAGGCCCGGCCAGGTCGGCGACCAATCCTTCATGATCCAGCGCAGGCGCCCGGCCTTGAGATGCGGGCGTACCAGATCTTCCTGCACGAAGGCGATGCCGAAGCCGTCCACCGCTGCATCCAATGCTTCGTAGGTGCCGTTGAAGGTCAGCTGGCCCTGCACGCGCACGATGACTTCGCGCCCGTCCTTCTCCAGCTCCCAGGCGTAAATGCCGCCGGCAGTTTTCATGCGTAGATTGATGCAGCTGTGCGCGGTGAGATCCTGCGGTGTCTTGGGGATGGGCCGACGCGCGAGATAGGAAGGCGCAGCGACGATCGCCATGCGCATGTCCGGCGCGATACGTGCGGCGATCATGTCCTTTTCGACCTGGTCGCCCAGACGCACGCCCAGGTCGTAACGATCGGCGACGATGTCGGTCAAGCCGTTGTCGACCACGATTTCGACCTTGATCTCGGGGTATTGGTGCAGCAGCGTGGACAACTTCGGCCACAGGATCACGCGTGCGGCGTAGTCGGTGGCGGTGATGCGCACCGTGCCTGCCGGGGTATCGCGCATTTCGCTCAGCGCAGACAACGCCTCTTCGATTTCCGTAAAACGCGGCGCCACGGTCTGGATCAGTCGTTCGCCCGCTTCGGTCGGTGCCACGCTACGGGTGGTCCGCGTCAGAAGACGCAAGCCGAGGGTGGCTTCCAGCCCACGGATGGTATGGCTCAGCGCCGACTGCGAAACACCTAGCTTGGCCGCTGCCCGGGTAAAGCTGCCTTCGCGAACGATGGCGATCAGCGCCAGCAGGTCCTTGAAATTGTCGCGGGCCATTAGTGAATCTCTTTCATGGAATGCGCCGACTGTAGCAGCCGCTCGGATGCGAGGCGCGCGGTGATTGCCCCTCACCGACCGGGTGCCAACCTGCGACCCGCGCGCCACTGGCGCGCGTGCATTGCTGCGCCCTCGCCGCTAGCGCGGGACGGGCCTGGGCCGAAGCGGTGGTTGGAGTGAGGGGGCGGGTGTGTCACTTCCGAAGAAGCGTTGCGATGCGTATGTCATGGCAAGCACCGGCAACTCTCTGCGGCGCATCCGCGTCCGCCCCACAGGCACCTTCTCCCGGCGGGA
>NZ_JPLE01000129.1 GCF_001010415.1 Xanthomonas pisi DSM 18956 | reverse complement strand
TCCTTAAGGATACTCTTCAAATCAAAGAGAATAGAGAGGCTGGTGGTGGTGCACCTTTGGCTTTGGCAATCCTCTATGCAGGACTTGTTCTGCAATCTGGAGATGAACTGTGAATCGTTGGTGCAGTTGGAAGTTGAAACGTCTCGCCTGGGCCAATGCCGCCAATTCTGCTGGCCCAATCACCGCTGGTGTTGGGTCGATATGGGATGGTGAAGGCCGTTGGGACTCTCTGTGTGGTACGCGCCTATTCTTTCGCGTAAAATAATTATCACCCTTCCCGATATGGGAAGGGAATTTAAAGAGGTTATCATGAACAATACTTTATCACAACTGCTAATCTGGACTATCGCTGCTATTATCGGCACCGTTATTA
>NZ_JPLE01000128.1 GCF_001010415.1 Xanthomonas pisi DSM 18956 | reverse complement strand
CGCGGGCTGATCGCACGCTGGTAGCCCACCGACAACGCCGATTCGCCGTTCTGGAAACCGACACCGGCACCGATGCGGTTCTGCGAAGCGATACCGGCCACGCTGGCCGACATGTTCAACATCGCCGAGCTCATCGCGCCCTGACGATCCAGGCGACGGTTCTGCCGACGCAGACGGTCTTCGATATCGCCCTGATAGCTTTCGAAGCTGTCGGCCATCGCGCTGTAGCGGCTGTCGGTGTAGCTGTTGGCCGCGGCAACGCCGCTGTCCAACTGGCCCTTGTTCACCGCATCGGTGGCACGCGTACCGGCCGCCACATTGGCCACCTGCCGCTCGCCGCCAACGCTACCCACCGACACCGTGTTGGCGCGATCGGCCACCGAGCCCTGACCCAGTGCAACGGCGCCTTGTGCACTGGCACGTGCGCCCTGGCCGATGGCGGTGCCGGACGCCGCACTGACCTGCGCACCCTCGCCCATCGCCACCGCATTGGTGGCCACCGCTGCAATCTGCGTGTTGCATCAATGCGCCGGGCGCATGGGATCTGTCGCAGGGCGCCGGCGTGGTGGTGGCGGTGCTGGATACCGGGATCCTGCCGGGCCAT
>NZ_JPLE01000127.1 GCF_001010415.1 Xanthomonas pisi DSM 18956 | reverse complement strand
CCTGGCCTGAAGCGCAATGCGGAATCCGCGCAAGATCGTCCTGCATTCACTGCACGGCGAACGGCCAGGGCTAGCCGCTCTGGTCGCCGACTGGATCGCTGAAGGTGTCAACTACGTCGGTGTGGTCGGCGTCGATGCCGACCGCATCGAGGACCTGATCGATGACGTGTGCGTGGGAGATGGTTCGGCACCGTACTTCATGCTCACAGCGGCGCATGGCCCGGACGAGTCTCTGGAGGATGCTGTGTCCTTGGCGCAGTTACTGTCCGATGAGTTGGCAGGCCCGGTTCGTGTGATTGAGTTCTAGCCGTTCGAACATGCTGGCGCCAACGCGTCATGCAACTCCTGCTTCAAAGGCGCAGCAGGGCCATGACACAGCGACTCGAAGGACCTGGCGTGCGTCAGGACCATGGCACTGGTCGGTATTGAAATGCAAAACGGCCGATGGAGTTCCGTCGGCCGTTTTGCAGTTCAATTGCGCGTTCTGGTCTGCGATCTGTGCGCAATGCTTCAGGCGTTGGCCACCAGCCGTGGCGCGCCATCGAAACGGTCCAGATCACGCAGCAATTCGGTGTAGCGGCGCAAGCGCCCCATCTCGCGCATGTTGACGATGTCCTCGTGGCGCAGCTCGCGCTTGGAGGTCACCTCCTGCTTGTAGCGCAACACTTCCGGGTAGCGGCGCGTCATGTCCAGTGCGTCGGCAACGCACTCGACCGAATCGGCATCCGGCGTCACCCGCGCTCGGCTGTTGAAGGCGCGCAACCACCGCTCGAAACCGGCGCTGTGGTCGAACAGATCGGCGATGTACCACATGACGAACAGGATCGATGCCCACGAAGTGAAGATGATCACCACGCGGCTGAAGGTCAGGTGGTAATCGTTCTGCCACAGCTGGTGGGTGATCACGCCCAGCAGCACCAGCGAAATCGCCTGCCAGCCGATGATCGAGGCGATCACCCATTGTTTCTTGGCCACCTTGAGCAGATCGAGCTCTTCGTCGAGCTGGGCGTCGGTCTTGTCGCGCCAATAGACGACCTGTTCGTCGAAGGAGCGCCGATGGAGTGCGTTGTCCTGCAATAGCAGGCCTAAACCCTGGAACAAAGCGATCATGACAAGCTCCTGACGGATGGCTGGTACGAACGACTTGCTGCACCGGCGGTAGCCGGGCCCTGGAGCGACCGACGCGCCGTGCGATGCATGGCCGATATCGGACGACTCTAGTTCTAGCACTTTCGCCGTGCATGGCAATGCCTGATGCGAACCTGTCGCCGCGCAAAGGTGCGCAACCGTGCACAAAACGCTGAATTCAGCTGGTTTGGGCGCGATGGCGCCAGAATGTGCGTGCCTTGCGTGGCCACTCTTGTTGCACTGCACACCTGGGAGTGCGGCGGTCACGTGCGCGGCCGACGGGAGTGGACTACGGTCTGGACCTCGCCGTGTGCGCGGATGGGAGCGGCCACCAAAGCGCCGGCACTGCCGCCGGGCGGATGCCTCCGGTCTGCGCAACCGGTCGTGCGATGCCTGTGTTGGCATCCTTCGGCGTCACTTACTTAGAGTGGCTAACAAAAC
>NZ_JPLE01000126.1 GCF_001010415.1 Xanthomonas pisi DSM 18956 | reverse complement strand
ATCCGGGCCGGCGGCCGTGTGGATGGAGCGCCAGTCGCGGGTGGCGGGGTGGGCCGTTGCGGACGCGGTCCGCTGGGTCGCGGACCGTTGTTGAACGAGCCGTTCGGACGCTGTGGGCGGTACTGCGGCCGGCGATCAT
This sequence comes from Xanthomonas pisi DSM 18956, assembly GCF_001010415.1. Classification (GTDB taxonomy): domain Bacteria; phylum Pseudomonadota; class Gammaproteobacteria; order Xanthomonadales; family Xanthomonadaceae; genus Xanthomonas; species Xanthomonas pisi. The sequence continues at coordinate 2,740 of NZ_JPLE01000126.1, read as the reverse complement.
ACGGCCGGTAGTAGTAGCCACCGCCGCGATAGACCGGATACACCGGGTAATCGTACAACCCGATTGCGCCGGCCCCATACGGAGCGCCATAGGGACTGCCGTAGTAATAAGGCGAGTACCCCGGTGGATAGCGATACTGCACGGCGGGCGCGCCACGGTAATAGCCGCCCGATCCACCTCCGGTGTAGTCGTAGGTTGCGCAGCCGCTCAGTGCCAGTAGCCCGGCGGCGAAGATCAGACGGAATTTCATGGATGGTGCCCTCCTGCAACCATGATCTCACTTTCGAACCGCTGCATTGAATCGGTCCTTAACTGTGCCGCAATGTGGCGCTTCTTCATTGATCCAGCATGCGCAGGGACGCTGCGTGCTGGCCGTGAAGAGTTGGGCGATACGTTAATCTTGCGGGCATGATCGACACGGTCCCTCTTGCCCATTCAGATGTCCTGCAGGCTGCCGCGCGCATTGCGTCGCTCTGCGCGACGACACCGTTGCTGACCTCGCACTACCTGGATGCACTCTGCGGTGCGCAGCTGTTCTTCAAGGCCGAGCATCTCCAGCGCAGCGGCGCGTTCAAGTTTCGTGGCGCCTGCAATGCGGTCTGGTCGCTGCCGGACGATCTGGCGCCGCGCGGTGTTGTCACCCATTCGTCCGGTAACCACGGTGCGGCGTTGGCGCTGGCCGCCCGTACGCGCGGTATCGGCTGTCATGTCGTGGTACCCGAAGGCGCCGTTGCCGCCAAGCTGGCCAACATTTCCCGGCATGGCGCCACGCTGTGGCGCTGTGCGCCGACCATCGCGGCGCGCGAGCGGATGTGTGCCCAGGTCCAGGCCACCAGTGGCGCGACCCTGGTGCACCCGTACACCGATCCGGCCGTGATCGCCGGCCAGGGCACGGCCACGTTGGAGTTGCTGCATCAAAGCGGCGGGCTGGATGTGCTGTTGGCGCCGGTCGGCGGCGGCGGGCTGGCAGCCGGTGCGGCGTTGGCGCTGCGGTCTGCGCCGGACTGCGCGCTGGTGCTGGCCGAGCCGAGCGGAGCGGCCGACACCGCGCGCTCGCTGGCGGCCGGGCAGCGCCTGGTCGACTTCGTGCCCGACACGGTCTGCGACGGCCTGCGCGGCACCCTGGGGGCGCCGAACTTTGCGTTGCTGCAGGCCGGCGGCGCGCAGGTGATCACGGTGGACGACGCGGCCGTGGTCCAGGCGATGCGGCTGATCTGGCAGGTGCTCAAGCAGGTGGTGGAGCCGTCTTCGGCCATCACGCTGGCGGCGGTGCTGGCCGAGCCGGCGCGGTTTGCCGGGCGCAGGGTCGGGCTGATCCTGTCCGGCGGCAATGTCGATCTGGACGCGCTGCCGTGGGCCGCCGCGTGAGCAGGCGTGCGCGCAGGCTCGGCCTGTGGGGCTGGGGCTGGCGGTTATGCATGCTGGCGCTGATCTGGCTGGTGGCGGTAGCCGGCTGGATCGTCTGGGTGGGCGACCGCGATCAGGCGGCGTCGGCGGACGTGATCATCGTGCTGGGCGCGGCCGCCTACGATGCGCGCCCGTCGCCGGTCTTCGAAGAGCGGATCCGGCATGCGCTGGATCTGTATGGGCAAGGCTATGCGCCGCGGTTGTTGTTCACCGGCGGCTTCGGCAATGGCGCGCGCTTTGCCGAGTCGCAGGTGGCACGGCGCTACGCGCTGCGCCATGGCGTGCCGCCGGAAGCGATCGTGATCGAGACCAGCTCGCGCACCACCCGCCAGAACCTGCTGCAGGCGCGGGCGCTGATGGAACGGCACGGCATGCACCGGGCGATCATCGTCAGCGACCCGTTGCACATGGCGCGCGCGCTGCGGCTATGCCAGGAACTGGGGGTGGATGCGCTGGCCTCGTCCACGCCGAGTACGCGCTTTCGCAGCTTCCACACCAGCTGGCGCTTCCTGCTGCAGGAGGTCTATTTCTTCCATCGCGATCTGGTGGTGCAGGGGGCCTGACGCTGCCGCGTTTCATCCGTGGCATCGAGCCGGCATTGCCCGGCAGGTGGCAGGTGGAGGTGCTCAGGCGCCTCGCACCGACAGGTCGGGCCCTGCGCCGCAGCGGTTGGGTCATGTGCGCTGCACAACGGCGTGGCCGTCGAGGATGGGGAGACGCGTGAGATGGGGCGAACGATTGACCGCGTCCCAGCGCGTGCGCCAAACCCGCTCTATGATGCGGCTTTCCCAGCGGCAGGTTCGAGCATGAGCGAGAGCAATCGGCAACGCGCCATCGGCCTGGTCCAGGCCTATTACGCTGCCTTCAACCGCGGCGATTGGGATGCCATGTTGGCGTTCCTGGCCGACGATGTGGCGCACGATCTCAATCAAGGTGCACGCGAGATCGGCCGCGCGGACTTCGCGGCCTTTCTGCAACGCATGAACGACAGCTACCGCGAGCAGCTGCGCGACATCGTGATCACTGCCAACGACGACGGCACGCGCGTGGGTGCCGAGTACGTGGTGCACGGGGTCTACCACACCACCGACGAAGGCCTGCCGGAAGCCAACGGGCAGACCTATGTGCTGCCGGGCGGTGCGTTCTTCGATGTGCACGACGGCGCCATCACCCGCGTCACCAACTATTACAACCTGCAGGAATGGATCGCGCAGGTATCGCGCTGAGTGCATCGATCGGCATGGGCCAGACCGGCGTAGGAGCGCACCAGGGCGCAATGAGGCATTGCCGATAGCGCCTCATTGCGCGCAAGCGCGCTCCTACGCCGGTCTGG
>NZ_JPLE01000125.1 GCF_001010415.1 Xanthomonas pisi DSM 18956 | reverse complement strand
TGTTTTCGCGCCTGCCCCCGGGTCATTACACGCTCGAAGTACAGGGGCGGACTGCAGACGGCATCTGGTCGGCGAGCCAGACCTTACGTTTTCGAGTATTGCCGCCCTGGTGGCTGTCGCCGTGGGGCTTGAGCCTGCTGGCCCTGCTGAGCTTGTGCGTAGTCGTTGCGGCCATTTTGTTGTACCGCCGCCGTCTACGTCGCTTGAATGCCTGGCAGTTGGCTGTGCACAAGCAGGAAGTTGCCGAGCAGGCATCCCTCGCCAAGACGCGTTTTTTGGCAACGCTCGGTCATGAGGTCCGCACGCCGATGACCGGCGTGATGGGCATGAGCGAGCTGCTGCTCAAGACCTCGCTGGATACCAAACAGCGCAGCTATACCGATTCTATCCGGCGTGCGGGCGCGCATCTGCTGCGGCTGGTCAACGATGCGCTGGATCTGGCACGCATCGAATCCGGTCGGCTGGAACTGGATCTGGAGCCATTTTCGCTGCGCCAGCTCGTGGCCGAGATCGAAGCGCTGATGGCGCCGCTGGCGCAGGAACGCGGCCTGCGTTTCAGCCTGGAAGTCGGCTTGCTTGGGGACATCACCGCCAGCGGCGA
>NZ_JPLE01000124.1 GCF_001010415.1 Xanthomonas pisi DSM 18956 | reverse complement strand
CGGGGGCAGGCGCGAAAACAGGCGCTCGCCGGTGGCACCAACATCAATCCAGTCCGGATCGTAACCGCTGAGGCGGAAGCGATAACTGGTGGACTCGGGGCTGGTAAACGTGGGCATCCGCGCAACGATATGCAGATCGCGATCGCCGTCCTGCACCTGCAATGGCACATTGTTGGTGACATCCATTTCGCGCTCACCGCGTCGCAGGCTGACGCGTTCGATCAACAGCTGCGGGCGGCGCAAATTCGGACGCATCATGGCCGGGTCGAACACCACGATGCCGTCGGATGTACCACCCAGGATCTGCCCCGTGCTTGCCTGCACCAGCGTCGCCACCTGCAGGGGCGAGCTCGGGAGTCCATCATGCACGTCGTAGACACGCACCAGCTTGCTGCCCGGGTCGACCCGAATCAGCCCGCGATGACTGGAGACCCAGGCCACACCGCCGGCATCGACCACCAGGCCGGTCGGCGACACCCTCGGAAACTCCTGATCTTTTCCCACCGTATCCAGATGCGTGAGCTGCGTGCCGTCCCAGAGATAACGCCGCAATTCTCCCGCCAATCCAACCCAGACGATGCCGCCATCTCCCTGGCGAAACACATAGGTGGGCAGGGACGGCGCGCCGCGTACCGCAACGAACTGATCGGCCTGCGGGTCCCAGCGCCAGAGACCGGCATTGTTGCTCAGCCAGATTTGTCCATCCGGTCCGACACGCATGTCCAGGACGCTCAGCGCTTTCAACCCGTGACTGGCATAGTCGATCGTCCTGAGCAGCTTGCCCTCGCTGCTCCAGAGTTGCACCCCGTGCGTCAGCAATGCGACCCAGATGCGACCCTGCGCATCTTCGGCCATCCTGCCCGGTCTGCCCGCGATGTCGGGGTCGGCTGCGGGTTCTTCCATGTGCTCGAGCAGCGGCCGACGCCTGACCTCACGGGTCTGGGGGTCGTATCGAATCAACGTCCCCTGCACACCGATCCAGACAATTCCCTTTCTGCTTTCAATGATGGTGTCGGGAACGCGTTCCGGATCGATCGGGGCCAGATGTGGCGTCACTCGGCCGGTGACTGGATCGAAGCGCTCAAGAACACCTCGCGTGCCGACCAGCCAGACTCCGCCGGTGATCGAAGGCGCTGTCGCAACAACCGAGGGATTGGCGAGGGACTGCGGATCATCCGCTCGATGCGAGAACAGCGCGAACGTGTCCCAACGCGGGGGCAGATGCCACAGCCCGCCCTCCAGGCTGGCAAACCACAGCCCTCCTTCGCGGTCCTGGTAGGACGTGATCCAGTTCCGGTTGACCAGACCGTGCGCTGAAAAACTGTAGATCGGCACACGTTCGATCGCGCCGCCGTCGGCGCTCATCCCCAGGCCGGTATCGGTATCCAGCCAATAGCGCCCGAGTTGATCGCGCAGCAGAACGCCTTTGACCTGCGGCGTGGCCGTGACGCTGTGCCAGGGGCGCGGCGTGGGCCGCCCGACGGTATTGAACTGAACTGTGTTTCCCTCAATATCGGCAACCCATAGCACCTTGCCGTCGGGCTCCTTGTACAGCCTGTTGACTGCCTGGGATGGCCCCGGGAGCGGCACGCGTTCCATGCGTCGGCCATCCCAGTGCACAAGTCCGCCCCAGGTACCGATCCACAAGGAACCGTCAGGCGCAACTTCGAAACCGACGACGTTGTCGGACGGCAGACTATCGGGATCGTCTGGCCTGGCGGAAAAGTGCTGCATCCGCCCGTCGGGCCGATACCGATACACCCCTTGTTTCGCGGTGCCGATCCAGACCTCGCCGTTTGGCGTCTGTGCCAACGCCCACACCATCATGTCGCGCAGTTCCGGAAAATTTGGATCTTCCAGCCGCTTGAATGTGCGCGTATTCGCTTCCAGATAGCCAACGCCGCCATCCTCGAAGCCCATCCACACCCGGTCCTTGGTATCGACACAGATGGTCCAGACCACGTTGCTGGTCAGGCCGTCTTCCATCCGCCAGATGCGGTAGTTGCGGCCATCGAATCTGGCCAACCCGTCATCGCTGGCAAGCCACAGATACCCCTGCTTGTCCTCGGCCAATTCACTGATCGTGTCGGACGGAAGTCCGTCGGCAATCGTCAGCTGGATGGGGACGGGTGTCGCTGGCGTACGCGCCTGCGCGGGAAGCACTGCCAGACACAGGCACACACAGAGCACAGCGAGCAGCCAATGGGACAAGCGGAATAGAGAGCGCACCGGGTCAGTTTCACGACAAGTCGGCGCATAGTGCGGGCCACGCGCGGTGCGGGCAAGCCCGAATCTGCGCATACGGCTGCGCATGCACCCCATCTCCCGGATGCTCGAGGTAGCGCTGTTGAAACACGCGTGCTGTGCCGCAGTGGTCGCGAACAGCGAGCACAAGACTGACAGTGTGCCGAAAAGACCTTCGTACCCTGGCCAAATCATCACCGCCTTGAATCACGGTTCAAACAGCCCGTTACCGGCGAACGCGCTGCATATCAGCCAACCGGCGTTCGCTCAGGTCGCGACCTCCGTGCCTGTCAGCGCTTGCTGCGCAACGCCTCGGCGATGGTGTCGGCCAGCATGTCGCCGGTCAGCGGCTTGCGCAGGAAACTGTCGAAGCCTGCTTCCTTGGCGGTGGGCTCGGCGGCTTCATCCGAACGCGCGGTCACCGCAATCAGCGGCATCTCGTAGCCGAACACGCGCAATTGCCGCGCCAGTGCGAACCCGTCCAGCCCGGGCAGATCCAGGTCCAGCAGCGCCAGGTCGAACGTATTGTCGGCAGCTTCGGTCAATGCGGCCAGACCGTGCGGCGCATGTACCACCGAGTGCCCCTGCGAGCGCAGCAGGCCGACGATGACCTCGGCAATGGTCGGGTCGTCCTCCACTAGCAGGATGCGCTGCGGCGCGATGGACGCGCTGGCACGCGTCACTTCACCGCTGAGCGCAGCGTTGGAGATGACCCAGCGCAGCGGCAGGTCCACCACGAACCGCGTCCCGGCGCCGAGCCGGCTGATCACCTCGATGTGCCCGCCCATCGCTATAGCCAGTTCCTGGCAGATCGCCAAGCCCAGGCCGCTGCCGCCATAGCGCGAGCTGGTCTTGGCGCCATCGCCCTGCTCGAAGCGCTGGAACAGCCGTGCCTTCTGATCGGCATTGATGCCCGGCCCCGTGTCGGCCACCTCAAAACGCAGGCCTTGATAGGAACCGAGCGTTGTCAATTTCAGGCCGACCACGCCGCGCTCGGTGAACTTGATCGCGTTGCTGAGCAGATTGAGCAGGATCTGGCGGATGCGGGTGGAATCGCCGCTGGCGGTGATGTC
>NZ_JPLE01000123.1 GCF_001010415.1 Xanthomonas pisi DSM 18956 | reverse complement strand
GAGGGGTATGCGTCGGGGAATGGGGAATCGGGAGTGGGGAATCGGTAGAGCGCAGGGGCTGGTGCCGGGAGCGGGGAATCGGGAACCGGGAATCGGGAATCGGGAATCGGGAATCGGGAATCGGGAATCGCAAAGCCGGGGCGGTCTGTCGTGCGGGGCTGGGTGCTGTGTTGGGCCTGGCGGTGGGGCGTAAGTGCAGGGCTGGGGTAAAGGCGCATTGCCGCTGCGGGCTTCTTCGCCGGATTGGCTGATTGGGGCGCGCGGAGTGCGCCGGCGCCAGTTGTCAGCCAAGTGGTTGGGTGGCGGGTCGCCGTCGCTGCATCGGGGCGGCCAGCCCTGCACCAGTCACCACATGGTCGCTGCGGCGCTCCGAGCCTGGCACAGGCCGAGCGTCCCCGATGCGGATTTGGGCATTTGCACTAAAACTTACGCCTGCCAGCCCGCAGACAGGCAGCAGCCTGACGATGCTTCCGGGAAAAAGCTCCAACTAGAATGCGCCGACCCCTGTGTGGTGCCGGTGCCAGCACTGCGCGCCGGTGGGCCCACCGACTGCTGGAGCGTGCGATGACCCAAGCCTCCCGGCCCCTGCCGCCCCCCGACGGCATGGGCCCGACCTACCGCAAGATCCTGTGGCGGCTGATCCCGTTCCTGTTCGTCTGCTACCTGTTCAATTACCTGGACCGGGTCAACGTGGGCTTCGCCAAGCTGCAGATGCTCGGCGACCTGGGCATGAGCGAGACCGTGTATGGGCTGGGCGCGGGCATCTTCTTCATCGGCTATCTGGCCTGCGGGGTGCCGAGCAATCTGATCCTGCAGCGCATCGGCGCACGCCGCTGGGTGGCGATCATGATGGTCAGCTGGGGCCTGCTGTCGACCTGCCTGCTGTTCGTGCGCACGCCGGCTGGCTTCTACACCCTGCGCCTGCTCACCGGCGCGGCCGAAGCCGGCTTCTTCCCCGGCATCGTGCTGTACCTGACGCGCTGGTTCCCGCGCGCCCGGCACGGCCGGGTCATGACCGTCTTCATGTCGGCCATCCCGATCTCCGGAGTGCTGGGCGGGCCGTTGTCGGGCTGGATCCTCAGCCATTTCTCGGCCGGGCAGGGCGGGCTGGCCGGCTGGCAATGGATGTTCCTGCTGCAGGGCCTGCCCACCGTGCTGCTCGGCATCGGCGTGTGGTTCCTGCTCAGCGACGGCGTGCAGCAGGCGACCTGGCTGGACCCGCAGCAGAAGCAGGCGTTGGCCCGCGCGCTGGCCGCCGACGAAGCGGGCAAGCCGGCCGGCGCCTCCACCTCGCTGGGCGCGGTGCTGCGCAACCCGGCGGTGTGGATGCTGGGCACGGTGTACTTCTGCATCCAGAGCGGGGTGTATGCGATCAACTTCTGGCTACCCTCCATCATCCAGGGCAGCGGCGTCACCGACCCGACCCGCATCGGCTTGATGAGCGCCATCCCTTACCTGGCTGCGGCGGTGTTCATGGTGCTGATGGGCCGCTCGGCCGACCGCCGCCGCGAGCGCCGCTGGCATCTGGTACTCCCGCTGCTGATGGGGGCGGCCGGGCTGTGCATCGCCGCCAGCGTCACCGACAACCTGGGTCTGGCCCTGTTCGGCATGACCCTGGCCACGATGGGCGCGGTCAGCGGGCTGCCGCTGTTCTGGCCGCTGACCAACGGCTTTCTCACCGCCGCCGCCGCGGCCGGCGGGCTGGCGCTGATCAATTCCACCGGCCAGGTCGCCGGCTTCGTCAGCCCGTACCTGGTGGGCTGGATCAAGGACACCACCCACAGCACCGAGCTGGCGCTGTACGTGCTGGCAGGGGCCATGCTGCTGGGCGCCGCACTGGTGCTGCGGGTGCCGGCGCGCGCGGTGAACCGGTGATGCGCCTCATCAAGCGAGTGTGCCCATGAAGATCGTCATCGCCCCCGACTCCTACAAGGAAAGCCTGTCGGCGCTGGAGGTGGCCACCCAGATCGAGGCCGGCTTCCGCGAGGTGTTTCCCGATTGGCACTACACCAAGGTGCCGGTCGCCGATGGCGGCGAAGGCACCGTCGATGCGCTGGTGGCGGCCACCGGCGGGCGGGTGATCGATTGCACCGTCAGCGGCCCGCTCGGCACCCCGGTGCAGGCGTTCTTCGGCCTGACCGGCGACGGCCGCACTGCGGTGATCGAAATGGCCGCTGCCAGCGGCCTGGCGCTGGTGCCGCCGGCGCAGCGCGCGCCGCTGCGCACCAGCACTGCGGGCGTGGGCGAGTTGATCCTGGCCGCGCTGGATGCCGGTGCGCGGCGCTTCATCATCGGCATCGGCGGCAGCGCCACCAACGACGGCGGCGCCGGCCTGGCGCAAGCGCTAGGCGCACGGTTGCTGGATGCGCAAGGCCAGGCGATCGGCCCGGGCGGCGGCGCATTGGCTGCGTTGGCGCGCATCGACACCGAAGGCCTCGACGTGCGCCTGCAGGACTGCCGGTTCGAAGTGGCCTGCGATGTCGACAACCCGCTGATCGGCCCGACCGGCGCTTCGGCGGTGTTCGGCCCGCAAAAGGGCGCCACGCCCGGCATGGTGCGCGAACTCGATAGCAACCTGCAGCACTACGCCAACCTGTTGCAGCGCGACCTCGGCGTGCAACTGCACGACCTGCCCGGCGGCGGCGCGGCCGGCGGCCTGGGCGCGGCACTGGTGGCGTATCTGGACGCGCAGCTGCGCCCCGGCGTGGAGATCGTGGCGCAGGTGCTCGGGCTGGATGCGCTGGTCGCCCAGGCCGATCTGGTCATCACCGGCGAAGGCCGTCTGGACAGCCAGAGCCTGCACGGCAAGACCCCGGTTGGCGTGGCGCGGGTGGCGCAGCGGCACGGCAAGCCGGTGATCGCCATCGCCGGTTGCCTGGGCAACGGCGCCGCGCTGCTGCATGGCCACGGCATCGATGCGATGTTCGCGGTGGTGCATCGCGCCTGCACGGTGGAGCAGGCGCTGGCCGAAGCCGCCAGCAACGTGCGCATTGCCGCGCGCAGTGTGGCTGCGGCGCTGCAGGTGGGCAGGGCGTTGGCGCAGGTGCATGCAGTCGGAGAAGGTCGCTGACGGCCTCACGCAGGCCCTCCTCGTGCCACCTGTCCCACTGCAGCGCATCGGCCCGCAGGACATGCCTGGCGCCTGCAGGGCGACGGCGCGACGCGGCGCGTTGCAGGCGTGACTGCCACCGATTCCGGGACGTCGGCTGCTCACTCACGGGGATGCGCAGCGCGCCGGCAGCAGGCGTTTCAGCGCGCCGCATCTTCGCCTGACGCATCCGGATCGAACCGTGTGCGGCAGGCTGTCAGCAACGGCGGTAGAAGCACCGGCCGCCGCCGCACCCTATACAGGTACACCGGTGTCGAACATGCGCGCGCCGACCATGGCACCGTGATCTCCCTCGTTCGCGTCCACAGACCACCACGCCCATGCTCACCCTCGACCGCACCCTGGCGCAGTCCATCGTCGACCGCGCGATGACCATCCTCGACGGCAACGTCAATGTGATGGACCACACCGGCGTCATCATTGCCAGCGGCGAGCCGGCGCGCATCGGCCAGCTGCACGAAGGCGCGCTGCTGGTGCTGTCCCGGCAGGGCCGGGTGGAGATCGATACGGCGCTGGCGCAGCAACTGGACGCGGTGCGCCCGGGCGTCAACCTGCCGCTGATCGCCGATGGCCGCATCGTCGGCTGCGTCGGGCTGACCGGCGAGCCGCAGCGGATCGGGCAACAGGCCGAACTGGTGCGCATGGCCGCCGAAGCGATGCTGGAACAGGCCGGCCTGCTGCGCCTGCTGGCCCGCGATGCGCGCCTGCGCGAGGAAGTCACGCTCGGCCTGATCCGCGCCGACGGCCCGACCCCGGCACTGGCCGGCTGGGCCGAACGGCTCGGCATCGCACTCGACCTGCCGCGCGTGGCAGCGGTGATCGAAGTGGAAAGCGACACCCTCGACCTGGACGCCACGCTGGTGGAGCTGCAGCGCCTGCACACGCTGCTGTCCACGCCCGAACGCGGCAACCTGATCGCCGCCACCGCGCTCAACGAACTGGTGGTGCTCAAGCCCGCACTGGACCGTCGCGGCCGCTGGGACGTGAGCGAACAACGCCGCCGCGCACACACCTTGCTCGAGCGCATGCGCGCCAGCAGCCCGCTGCGGATCCGCCTGGCGCTGGGGCAGTACTTTCCGCAGCCCAACGGGCTGGCCCTGTCGCATCAGATCGCGCGCACCACCATGCGCATCGGCAAGGCGCGCGCGCCGCAGGCCGATGCGTTCTTCTACGACGACCATCGCCTGCCGGTGCTGGTGGACGACCTGCGCCAGGCCTGGCAGGCCGAGGAATTGCGCAAGCCGCTGCAGGCACTGCTGGCCCAGGACCGTCGCGGCGACCTGGTGCAGACCTTGTCGGTGTGGTTCGGCGCCGGCATGCGCATGGCCGCCACCGCCAAGGCACTGGCCATCCACCGCAATACGCTCGATTACCGCATGCAGCGCATCGCAGAACTGTGTGGCGTGGACCTGCGCAACACCGACGACTGCGTGCGCCTGTATCTGGCCCTGCAGATGCGCGATGACGGCGCCGCCACCCAGGCCGATGCCAACGCCTGACAGCGCGCCGGCAACCCGGCACCGGCACGCCCGGCGCCGCTGTGTGCGATAGCGCACGGAACCTCGCGCGGGGCGTCGCTAACAGGTATGCCCGGTCCGCTAGACTGCGCGGATTACCGGGCACGAGCGAGCTTGCCTTTGAATCAGCGCGATACCGTTGCGTCATCCACCACCAGCGAAGCGCAGCGTCTGGCGCGGCTGGCGCTGTTGCAGGTGATCGACACCGACTCCGAACCGTTCTTCGATGCGCTGGCGGCGGCCGCGCAGGCCATCGCCGGCACGCCGATCGCGCTGGTGTCGCTGGTGGACGAGCATCGGCAATGGTGGAAGGCCAATATCGGCTTGCCGGGCGTGTCCGAAACCCCGCGCGAGCTGGCGTTCTGCGCCCACGCCATCCAGGACGATGCGGTGATGGAGGTGCCCGACGCCCCGGCCGACCCGCGCTTTTGCGACAACGCCCTGGTCACCGATACACCCGGCATCCGTTACTACGCCGGCGCCCCCATCGTGCTGTCCGATGGCCTGCGCATGGGCACGGTCTGCGTGATCGACCAGCGCCCGCGTCAGCTGGAGCCGGCCCAGCTGGCGGCCCTGCAACAGCTGGCCAAGGTCGCCGCCGAAGGGCTGGAACAGCGCCGGGTGATGCTCGAACGCGCCGACATCAACGCCCGGCTGCAGCAACGCCTGCGCGAGAGCGAAGCGTTTCTGGAGCGTACCGGGCGGGTGGCCGGCGTCGGCGGCTGGGAAGTGGATGTGAGCACCAACACGCTGACCTGGTCGGACGAAACCTGCCGGATGCACGACCTGCCGGCGGGCTACCAGCCCACGCTTTCCGAAGCCATCACCTTCTACCCGCTGGAAGCACGGGCGGTAATCACCGAGGCGGTAGAAACCTGCGTCCGTGAAGGCACTGCCTGGGATCTGGAGCTGCCGCTGATCAGCAGCACCGGCCGCCGCCTGTGGGTGCACAGCACCGGCGCGGTGGAGCATGTCGACGGCCGCATGCGCCTGGTCGGCGCCATCCAGGACGTCACCGACCGCCATCGCGCGGTGGACGCGCTGGCGGCCAGCGAGCGCAAGTTCCGCAAGATGTTCCAGTACAGCCTGGGGCTGATCTGCACCCATGACATGGATGGCCGGTTGATCAGCGTCAACCCGGCGGCAGCGCGCTCGCTGGGCCGCAGCGTGGAAGAGATGGAAGGCCGCACGCTGTTCGAGCTGATCCGCGCGGAGCGGCATGGCGGCGTGCGCGGCTACCTGTCAAACATGGTGCTCGACGGCCAGGATTCGGGCGTGATCGAGCTGGTGGCCGGCGATGGCAGCCTGCGCCACTGGAAATACCACAACGTGCTCGACGTGGAAGCTGACGCCACCCTGGTCCTGGCCCACGCCCAGGACATCACCAACCAGTATCAGCAGGAAAAACAGCTGCTGGAATGGTCGTTCACCGACCCGCTGACCAACTGCTTCAATCGCCGCTTCCTGGACGATCTGGACAGGCGCGATGCCAGCGTGCGCTGGGGCTGCGTGGTGGTGGACCTGGACAAGTTCAAGCTGGTCAACGACACCTACGGCCACCAGCGCGGCGATGAAGTGCTGGTGCAGATGGCCTGGTTTCTCAACGATCCGCTACGCCGCCAGGACCACCTGGTGCGGCTGGGCGGCGACGAATTCCTGGTGCTGCTGCACCAGGCCAGCGAGCAGCAGCTACAAGAGCTGGTGCGCACCTATCTGGCCGCCGGCGACGACGCGCCGATCCAGTTCACGCTGGGCACGGCCTTGCGCCAGGAAGGCGAAGCGCTGACCGCGGTGGTCGACCGCGCCGACCATGCGCTCTACGCCCGCCGCCGCGCGCGCCGCGGCACCGGCGTCAGCCAGCAGCGGTAGCGGCTGGCGTGACGGGAGGCTGGCGTGGCCGGCCTCGTGTCGGAGTCGGCCGGCCGTGTGCGTTAGCTGGCCCTTTATGTCGAGTTCGCTGCAAAACACGTGCTGCTGAATACGCTATCGCCTATCATGTAACCGTTTTCAACTACATGGATTGGAATGGACACCTTTGATCGCACCCAGCTCAGCCCCAAGTGGCAGTTCCGCTTCGACTTCTTCGACCGTCATGGCGGCCCCAAGGAGCCGGCCTACAAGGAAGCGCTGAAGACGCTGAGCTTCGGTGACAAGGTCAAGATCGGCATGAATCTCTATGCCTTCTTCTTCGGCTTCATCTACTTCTTCATCATCGGTCTGTGGCGCAAGGCCCTGGGCCTGATCGGCATCAGCCTGCTGGTGGGCATCGTCGCCTCGTTCCTGCCCGCCGCGTTCCAGAACGTGCTGTGGCTGCCGATGTCGTTGCTGACCGGCATGGTCGCCAATTACGCCTACTACCTGGACAAGGTCAAAGGTAGCACCAGCTGGAACCCGTTCGAAGGCATGCGCTGGATCTGACGTCACCGCAACACCGTAGCGCCGGCCCCTCCCGCCGTCGTCAACGTGTCGCCAAGCCCGGTCGATGGCCGCAATGCTGTTCACTTAAGC
>NZ_JPLE01000122.1 GCF_001010415.1 Xanthomonas pisi DSM 18956 | reverse complement strand
TTAAGTGAACAGCATTACGGTCGATGGCCGGGCTTTTTTGTGGACGACGCAGACGCATGCGGCCACGCCACGCGCTCCTCCACAGACCGAGCCGCTCCCGGAGGCGTAGCCCGTGCAGGAAACAAGCCCTCAGGAAACCGCACCCGCAGCAACCGAGCCCCAGGGAAAGAGCCCTCCAGGGAACGAGTCCCCAAGGGGCCGAGCCCCTCTCCCGCCGGGAGAGGGGTTGGGGCGAGGGTCCGGCCCCCGACCCGCAACACGCCCAAGCGCACCGCATTCAACAAACCGCGCACCGTAGCCGAATCGCCGCCCCAAGCCAGCGCATCCGTCAGCATTGCTGACACGCTTCAAAGCTGGAGCACGTAACGCGCGCAACAGACTGATTAGAAGCAACAAAAACACCGGAGAAATTGCCAGAGCCCGCACACTTTGCTGCGCCGCCGTGTGCAGTAGCGGGTCAGTCATGCTTAATCTTTGCCAATCGATGACACAGGACCGTATCCAATTTAGATCGATCCAATCGCGTCAATCCCCCGCAAGTGTCTGAAAAGACGTTGGCTTTCCGTCGCACCGCCACCTTCGGCCAGCGCACGGGCAAGTACTACGGCCGCGTGGGCCCGGCCATCACCTGGAACGTCAATCTCGGCTACCGCATCACCCCGGCGATGGAGCTCAACCTGTACGTCGACAACGTCTTCAACAGCACCGGCGACAACCACAAGGACCCGTACAAGCTCGATGACGCGTTCTACAACAGCCGCCTGTGCAACCCGGTCGGCCGCGAGATCGCGGCAGAATACGTGTTCGATTTCTAGAACGCGGTTGCGCGTTCCTGCCGGCGCCCTGGCACGGCAGGCACGCTTCCCACCTGCGACGTCCGCGTCGCCCTCTCCCCCGAGGTGATTCCCGCATGTTGTCTGTCGTGTCCTGCGCCACCGCTGCATCGTTCCTGTCCTGCTCCTGGTGGCGCCGCGCCGCCGCCGGCCTGTGCCTGCTCGGCGTCACGCTGGCCGGCCCGCTGGCCGCGCAGGACCCGGCACAGGTCAATACCTTCATCGGCAGCAAGGACGACGGCAATACCTTTCCCGGTGCCTCGGCCCCCTTCGGCCTGATCCAGGTCAGCCCGATCGGCGCCCACTACGCCGGCTGGCGCTACGACGACCCCAGCATCCGCGGCTTCGGCCATTCGTTCCTGTCCGGGGCCGGCTGCTGGGAGCAGGGCGGTCAGGTCTCGGTGCTGCCGGTCACCGGCCGCATCGGCCCGGGCGGCGATTTCGATACCAGCGACGCCAAGGCCTTCGACCAGAGGCGCTACGCCGCCCGCTATACCCACGATGGCGAAGTCGGCCAAGCCGGCTACTACAAGGTGCGGCTCACCGACTACGGCGGCATCGACGCCGAAGCCAGCGCGCTCACGCGCGCCGCTGCCGAGCGCTACACCTTCGCGCCCGGCGCCGACACCGGCCATGTGCTGATCAACGTGGCCCAGGCCAACGACCGCCACGTGGTGATCGGCAGCCAGGTGCAGATCGTTGGCGACCGCGTGGTCGAAGGCAAGCTGGTCACGCAAAGTTTTTGCGGCGGCCATGAATACACCACCTGGTTCCGGCTGGAATTCGACCGCCCGTTCACCGCGCACGGGGTGTGGGGCGAAGACGGCGGCGTACCCGGTGCGCGCCACGGCATGGGTGGCGAACTCAAGCCCAACGGCGCCTGGCTCAGCTTCCCGCTGGGCAAGGGCAAGGATGCGCGCGCAGTGACCGTGGTCAGCGCCATCTCGCACGTGGATGCCGAAGGCGCGCGCAACAACCTGCGCGCCGACGGCATGCTCGGCGGCACGCTGCTGAGCCTGGAGCAGATGCGCCAGCGCGCGCAGCAGGTCTGGCGCAAGGAACTGGTCAGCCTGCAGCTGGAAGGTGCCGGCAAGGACGACCGCACAGTTGCCTACACCGCGCTGTACCACGCCTTGTTGCAGCCGCTGACCGGCAGCGATGCCGATGGCCGCTACCGCGGCTACGACGATGCGATCCATCGCGCCGAGGGCTGGACCTACTACGAGTATTTTTCGTTGTGGGATACCTATCGCTCGCAGAACCAGCTGCTCGCCTTGCTGCGCCCGCAGCGCGCCCGCGACATCGGCCGTTCGCTGCTGGCCATCCATCAGCAGGGCGGCTGGCTGCCGCGCTGGGGCTACGCCAACTACGACACCAACATCATGACCGGCGATCCGGTCACGCCCTTCATGGTCGACCTGTGGCGCTTCGGCGCGCTGCAGGACAACGAAGCCCAGGCCTACGCCGCGCTGCGCCAGAATGCCTTCGGCCAACCGCCGATCAACTCGCGGCATTCGGGGCGCTCGGGCAACGCCAGTTATCTTGCCAATGGCTTCGTGCAATACGACCGCGCGTTTGCGTCCAAGGGCATGGACGTGGACCCGCACCACGGCGGTTCGGCCACGCTGGAATACGCGCTGGCCGATTGCGCGCTGGCGCAGATGGCGCAGGCGCTGGGCCATGCCGACGACAGCACGCAGCTACGTGCGCGCGGCGGCAACTGGCACAACGTCTGGGACGCGGACGTGCGCGATGCGGACACCGGCTTTGCCGGTTTCCCGCGGCCGCGCCTGGAGGATGGCAGCTGGTACGCGCCGTCCAACGACCAGTACAGCCCGCGCTCGCAACACGGCTTCCACGAAGGCACCGCCTGGCAATACCAGTGGCTGGTGCAGCAGGACATCCCCGGCATGCTGCAGGCGATGCACGGCAGCGAGCAGGCAGGCAAGCGGCTGGACACCTTCTTCGCCTACGACGACCTGCTCAAGGACCCGCTCAACGGCGCACGCACGCATTGGGTGGTCGGCCCGTACAGCTATTACAACCAGTACCGCTACAACCCCAACAACGAACCGGACCTGCATGCGCCGTGGATGTACACGCTGATCGGCCAGCCGTGGAAGACCGCCACCGTGGTGCGCGCCGCGCAGCAGTTGTTCACCAATGCGCCCAACGGCGTCACCGGTAACGACGACCTGGGCACGATGTCGGCCTGGTATCTGTTCAGCGCGCTGGGTGTGTATCCGGCGGTGCCGGGTAGCGGGCAGTTCGTGTTGCACGCGCCCCGCTTCAAGCGCGCCACGCTGGACCTGGGCAACGGCAAACGCCTGCGCATCGATGCCCCCGGCGCCGACGGGCGCGCGCTGCAGTACGTGGAGGGCGTGCGCTTCAACGGCACGCCGCAGCGGCAGGTGTTCCTGGACTGGACCCGGCTGCAGCAGGGCGGCACGCTGTCGTTCGCGCTGACCAAACAGCCCCCGACCCAAGGCTGGGGCACACAGGCGGATGCACTCCCAACCTCGTTCTGCGCCACGCCTGCGACCGCGCGTTGAGCTAAGAGCAGCTAACAAAACGTAGCGAGCAGTCGTCAGGCGGGCGTGGACGGCGCGGAGGAACTGGAGTGTACGCGTGGTACATGCCGATTCCGAGCACC
>NZ_JPLE01000121.1 GCF_001010415.1 Xanthomonas pisi DSM 18956 | reverse complement strand
CCGAGCTGATTGCCGAGATCACGCGTTACGTTGAAGCGCACCCCAGTCGTGGCTTCTGGAAGTGCAGCGACTACCTTCGCAAGCAGCAACCAGGCTGGAATCCCAAACGCATCTATCGCGTTTACTAGGCCATGAAGCTCAACCTACGTCGCGCTGCAAAGCGTCGCCTTCCCAAGCGTGAGCGGGTGCCGCTCTACGTGCCGAGGCTGCCAGACACGGTCTGGTCGGTCTGTCGACTCCCCGCAATTCA
>NZ_JPLE01000120.1 GCF_001010415.1 Xanthomonas pisi DSM 18956 | reverse complement strand
CCGAGCTGATTGCCGAGATCGCGCGTTACGTTGAAGCGCACCCCAGTCGTGGCTTCTGGAAGTGCAGCGACTACCTTCGCAAGCAGCAACCAGGCTGGAATCCCAAACGCATCTATCGCGTTTACAAGGCCATGAAGCTCAACCTACGCCGCGCTGCAAAGCGTCGCCTTCCCAAGCGTGAGCGGGTGCCGCTCTACGTGCCGAGGCTGCCAGACACGGTCTGGTCGGTCGACTTCATGAGCGATGCGCTGGCATGCGGACGACGCTTTCGCACCTTCAACGTGGTGGATGACTTCAATCGCGAGGCGCTGCACATCGAGGTTGACACCTCGATCAACTCGCAACGGCTTGTGCGTGTGTTCGAGCAGATCAAACGCGATCATGGCTTGCCGCAGGTGGTGCGCTCGGACAACGGCCCCGAGTTCCTGGGCGAAGCGTTCACCAGCTGGCTCAAGACGAATGGCGTCGCACTGCAGTACATCCAGCCGGGAAAGCCAAATCAGAATGCCTTCATTGAGCGCTTCAATCGCACGTTCCGCGAGGAAGTGCTCGACCTGAATTTCTTCGCCTGCCTCGACGATGTGCGCGAAGCCGCCCACTGGTGGATGATCGACTACAACGAAGCAAGATCCCATGATTCGCTCGGCGGAATGACCCCGGTCGAGTACCGCAACAAGCACGCCGAAAGCTCTACTTTTGAAGTGCCTGCTTGACGGGGGAGCTTACG
>NZ_JPLE01000012.1 GCF_001010415.1 Xanthomonas pisi DSM 18956 | reverse complement strand
CATAACACGCTCTAAGTGGCAGCGACAGCCATCAAACCGTCCCGGACGGTTGCGTACAATCGGGGGATGAAGACCTTCTCCCCCTCTCTCGTTGTGCTTGCCGTGGCGCTGACTGCGGCCCTCCAGCCGGTCACCGCCTTCGCCTGGGGCCCGCAGGGCCACCGCCTGGTGGCGCGCATTGCCGAAACCGAATTGAGCCAGCAGGCACGCACGCAGGTGGCGCAGCTGCTTGCCGGCGAGCCGGACCCGACCTTGCACGGTGTCGCGACCTGGGCCGACGCGTTGCGCGAGCACGATCCGGATCTGGGTAAGCGCTCGGGGCCGTGGCATTACGTCAACCTGGGCGAACACGACTGCGACTATGCGCCGCCGCGCGATTGCCCGGACGGCAACTGCGTGATCGCCGCACTCGAGCGCCAGGCCGCGGTGCTTGCCGACCGTCGCCAGCCGCTGGAGGTACGACGCCAAGCCTTGAAGTTCGTGGTGCATTTTGTCGGCGATATCCATCAGCCGATGCACGCCGGGTATGCGCACGACAAGGGCGGCAACGATTTCCAGCTGCAGGTCGATGGCAAGGGCAGCAACCTGCATGCGTTGTGGGATAGCGGCATGCTCAACGACCGCCACCTCGGCGACGACGCCTATCTGCAACGCCTGCTGGCGTTGCCGGCCGCCACGGCGGTCTCTCCCGCACTGCCGCCGCCGGCCGCGGCATGGGCGCAGGCGTCGTGCAAGATCGCCATTACCCCGGGCGTGTATCCCGACGCGCACGTATTGCCGGCCAGCTACATCGCCACCTATCGTCCGATTGCCGAGACGCAGTTGCGGCTGGCGGGCGACCGACTGGCCGCAGTGCTCAACGCGGCGCTGGGCACCCCCTGACGCGGAGGCAACGATGCAACCGGAGGTTCTTGCGTTCTTCCACCCCGACAGCAACACCTTCACCTACGTGGTCGCCGATGCGGCGTCCGGCGCGGCGGCGGTGATCGACCCGGCGCTGGACTATGCAGCCGATACCGGCGCCATCGGGACGCACGCAGCACAGGCCATCGCCGATGCGATCCGGCAACGCGGCTGGCAGCTGCACTGGCTGCTGGAAACCCATGCGCATGCCGATCACTTGTCGGCCGCGCAGTGGTTGAAGCAGCAGTGGCCACAGGCACAGGTCGGGATCGGCGAAGGGATTGTTCAAGTACAGCAGACGCTGGCCCCGCACTATGGGTTGCCGCAGCACTTCCGCCCCGATGGCTCGCAGTTCGATCATCTGTTTGCCGATGACGAACGCTTCGGGCTTGGTGGTCTGGAGGTGCGCGTCATCGCGGTGCCCGGGCATACCAGCGACAGCATTGCGTACCTGATCGGCGATGCGCTGTTTCCTGGCGATTCGTTGTTCATGCCCGACGCCGGCACGGCGCGATGCGACTTTCCTGGCGGCGATGCGCGGCAACTGTATGCTTCGATCCAGCGCCTATACGCGCTTGCCGACGACACCCGCGTGTTCGTCTGCCATGACTACGGCCCCGGTGGCCGGGCAGTGGCGCATCAGACCAGCATCGGCGAGCAACGGCGCAGCAATATCCATGTGCGCGATGGCGTGGATGTCGAAGCATTCGTCGCGCAACGGCAGGCACGCGACGCCACGCTTGCCGCGCCCAAGCTGATCCGGCCGGCGTTGCAGGCCAATCTCCAGGCGGGCAGCCGCGCGGGCGTGGCTCGGTAGCGCCGGTTGGCGTTCGCCACGCCGTCTGGGCGCAGCCGCTATGATCGGAGCCTTGCCCCGGTTGGAAATCCCCATGCGTACCATCGGTTTCTGGCAACGCGCCCTGTGTGCGTTGATGCTCGCTTTGCCCGTCCTGGCCGCTGCGCAGACAGCGCCGGTCACCGTGTTCGCCGCCGCCAGCCTGAAGGAGTCGATGGACGAGGCTGCCGCCGCTTACGAAAAAGCCTCCGGCACGCCGGTGCGGGTGTCGTATGCCGCAAGTTCCGCCCTGGCGCGCCAGATCGAACAAGGCGCACCGGCGGACGTGTTCTTCTCGGCCGATCTGGAATGGATGGACTACCTGCAGCAGCGCGGCCTGGTCGTGCCGGCGCAGCGCCGCAACCTGCTCGGCAATACGCTGGTGCTGATCGCACCGGCCGCCAGCAAGGTGCGGGTGGATCCACGCACACCCGGCGCCATCGCCAAGGCGCTCGGCGAGACCGGACGCCTGGCGGTAGGCCAGACCAGCAGCGTGCCGGCCGGCAAGTATGCCGCCACCTCGCTGCGCAAGCTGGGTCAGTGGGATGGCCTGAGCAATCGCCTGGCCGAATCGGAGAGCGTACGCGCGGCACTGATGCTGGTCTCGCGTGGTGAGGCGCCGCTGGGCATCGTCTACGGCTCGGACGCACGCGCCGAGCCCAAGGTGCGCGTGGTCGCCACATTCCCCGCAGACAGCCACGACGCCATCGTGTATCCGGTGGCGGCCCTGAAGAACAGCAGCACGCCCGAGGCCGCCAAGTTCGTGCAGTGGCTGAGCAGCAAGCCGGCCAAGGCGATCTTCGTGCGTCGTGGCTTTTCGCTGAAGGATTGAGGCACACCGCCTGTCGATGTTCACCGCTGAAGAAGTCACCGCGATCGGCCTGAGCCTGAAGGTCGCGCTGGTCGCCGCCATCGCCAGCCTGCCGCCGGGCATCGCCTGCGGCTGGCTGCTGGCGCGGCGGCGCTTTCCGGGCAAGGCGCTGCTGGACGCATTGCTGCATCTGCCACTGGTGATGCCGCCGGTGATCACCGGCTATGCGCTGCTGGTGATGCTGGGCACGCAGGGGCCGATCGGCAGCTGGCTGCTGGCACATCTCGGCGTGCAGTTTGCGTTTCGCTGGACCGGGGCGGCATTGGCCTGCGCGGTGATGGGGTTTCCGTTGATGGTGCGCGCGATCCGGCTGTCGATCGAGGCCACCGACCGCCGCCTGGAAGCGGCCGCCGCCACGCTCGGCGCGGGGCCGTGGCGGGTCTTTTTCAGCATCACCCTGCCGCTGGCCTGGCCTGGCCTGGTGGCCGGCGTGGTGCTGGCGTTTGCCAAGGCGCTGGGCGAATTCGGCGCGACGATCACGTTCGTGTCGAACATCCCCGGCCAAACGCAGACGCTGTCGTCGGCCATCTATGGACTGATGCAAGTGCCGGGCATGGAATCGGGCGTGTGGCGCCTGGCCGGCGTGGCGCTGGCGATCTCGCTGGGAGCGCTGCTGTTGTCGGAGTGGTTGGTGCGCAGACAGTATCGGCGCGAGGACGATTGATGCTGGATCTGGATCTGTACCTGCAACGCGGCCATTTTCAGCGGCATATCCGCATCCAGGACGATGCGCGGGTAGTGGCGTTGGTGGGCCCTTCCGGTGCCGGCAAGACCAGTGTGCTCAATGCCATTGCCGGCCTGCAACGGCCGCATGCCGGGCATATCCGTATCGATGGACGCTGCCTGTTCGATCACGCGCAGGGCGTGGACGTGCCGACGCATCGACGCAGGATCGGTTATGTGTTTCAGGACGCGCGGCTGTTCCCGCATCTGGATGTGCGGCGCAACCTGCATTACGGCCGGCACGCACGCGGTGCGGCATTCGGATTCGACGACGTGGTGGCCCTGCTCGGTATCGCCCAGCTGCTGCAACGCCGCCCGCGCAATCTATCCGGTGGCGAGGCGCAACGCGTGGCCATCGGCCGCGCATTGCTGTCGCAGCCGGCCATCCTGTTGTTCGACGAACCGTTGTCCGCGCTGGATCAGGCACGCCGCGAAGAGTTGATCCCTTACCTGCAGCGCGTGCGCGACGAGACCCGCCTGCCGATGCTGTATGTCAGCCATAACCCGAACGAAGTGCAGCGCATCGCCGACAGCGTGCATGTGTTGGACTGAGACGGTGATAAGCGATGAGGCGGCTGTGCGGACGGTGTGTTGATGCGGCAGGCGCGCGTATTGAGCCAACACCCGTCACGGTGATCCGCGCCTTATCGTCTGCACAGTGCAGACGATCGCTGCGCTGTTTATCGAGAGCGGTTAACAAAACGTAGCGAGCAGTCGTCAGGTGGGCGTGGGCGGCGCGGAGGAACCGCAGTGTAGGTGTGGTACAGGCCGCACCGAGCACCGGCCGCGCCCGCCTGGCGGGGAGCGCAGTCGTTTTGTTGGTTGCTCTTCGCCAAACCGGTGCCTGCATGACGAATGGTTGGTCGTCACTGCTGCGCGACAGCCGTTACTGCGTACGCGCAAATCAAACGTCGCAATCACGCCACGTCATTGCGCAACCTTGCCGGTGCGTACGCTCACCTTGCCCTGCCGCACTTCGAAGGTAAACGCGAACGACAACGTCACCGGCACCGGCTCTTCATGCGTGGCGCCGCTGCAGTCATCCAGCGCCGACGGCTGTGCGGCACCGGGTGCATACGTGCACAGTGCGGCGGGCACGAATTGCCAGTGCTGCACGGTCATGCGCACGGCCTGCAGCAGGTCGGCGTTCTCCGCCAGCAGGCCGGCCACGCACTCGTCGCGATCGGACAGCGGGTCCACGCGCTGCACTGCGCCGTCGGCGGAAAGAATCACATGCGCGCATACCGTGGTTGGCGGCAAGGTCTGACGTGGCGAATCGGCCGGCAACACCGGCGCCTCGCTGCGCAAGGCGCGCGGCATGCGAAACCGCTGCGTTTCCGCAAGCGTGTACGGGGCGACGGCACCACCACCGCCACCCGATTGCGGTGGCAGCATGCGTTGATCCACCGAATCCTCGCGCTGACTGCGCTCCTGTTCCACCATGCGCTGCGTTGCGCATCCGCACAGGCTCAGCGCGACGACGCCGCACCAAGCCAGACCGCCCTTCATTGCGGTGCCCCTTGTTTTGCGCATTCTGCGGATGCCACGCAGTCATCGGTACGCCCAGCTTGCGACGCGAGACGCTCATCGCCGCTCGCGTCGCTGGGTGCGCCCGCCTGTTCCGGTGGATCCAGCTCGAAGCGGACCGGCACACGTACCCGGGAAGCTACTGGCTTTCCCTCTGCAATCGCGGGCTTGAAGCGCCAGTGACGCGCAGCCTCGAGTACGGCCTGATCGAACACTCCGGCCGGCTGGCTGTGCACGATCAGGACATGGTCAGGCGCACCGCTCGGGCTGACGTCGATCTGCACCTCGACAAGGCCTGCAACATTTGCAGCGATCGCTTCGGCTGGATAACCGGGTGGCTGCATCGTGCTGAAATCCACTGCATTGCCTGGCGTCGGGATCGCGCTCAGAGGCGCAGGCTGGATGACCCAACAGGCAAGACTGGCGACGGCCGCAAGCGAGACCACCATGCGCATGTTCCACCGTGCACGCCGCACCTCCATTGCCGGCGCACGCAGCGCGGCAATGCGTTGCGTCAACGGATGCGTTGCCGCCCAGTGGCACGCCAACGGCGACCATCGATTGCCCAGCTGGCATTTGAGCATCGCGCCGGCATAGCTGCGACGCTTGCCCGGATGACGCGCAAGCACGGCCGCGTCGCAGGCCAGCTCCTGATCCAGCCGGAATGCACGCCACGCCAGATGCAGGAGCGGATTGAACCAGCCGATGCACAGCAACACGGTGGCCAGCAGATTGGCGTGCAGGTCGCCACGGCGCAGATGCAATCGCTCGTGAGCCAGGATCAAGGCACGCTCGTCGGCGCTGTAGCGCGTGGTGAAATCGATCGGCAGCACGATCCGCGGGCGCATGATTCCCAGCGACGCAGGCAGACCGACATCATGCGTGGCCAGCCACAGTGTGGTGTCCAGCGCATGCAGCGGGCCAAGACTGCGCAAGAAGCTCCGCTGACCACACCACACGATGATCGCGCTCAACACCGCGCCCGCCAGCCACACCGCGACAAGCCACTGCTGCACGCCTGCCGCGCCGGGTCTGCTGTCCACTGCCAACGGGATGGCGGTCAGCGCCGGCACCTGCACGACCACCGCACCCACCGGCGGGCCAGGCAGCACGGCTGCCAGCAGCGCGAGCGGCACGCTGGCCCAGATTGCATACGCTGCGGTGGCGCCCAGCCAGGTGCGCAGCGGACGGCGCAGCAGCAGGCACGCCAGCAAGGCGACCGTGGTGTACGCCGTGGCGCGCAGCCACATCAGCGCGTCAGGGCTCATCGTCCAGCTCCTTGAGCAGACGCTTCAATTCGGCAACGTCGCCGGCACTGAGTTTTCCGCGTTCGCTGAAGTGCGCCACCAGCGGCGCAACCCGCCCACCGAACAGACGTTGCAGCAGCCCTTCGCTTTGTTGCTGCACCCAGTGATCGCGCTGCAACAACGGCGTGTACAGGTACTTGCGCCCCTCCTTTTGCGCTGCGATGGCGCCCTTGTTGAGCAAGCGATTGAGCAAGGTCTTGACGGTTGGCTCGGCCCAATGGGTCTGCGCCAACGCGGCAACCACCTCGTCCGCCGTGCGCGGCGCACGGTCCCAGAGCACCTGCATCACCACCGCTTCCGCATCGCTGATCGGCATACGATTACGCCTGTAATTTTTTTCGATTACAGCCGCGAACGAACGCCGTGTCAAGCGCGAGCCGAGCGGCTTGCGGAATCGACCAGCGCGGGCCGCGCCGCCGTTGCAGTCTCGTGGCACGCTCGTTGGCAGGTGCACGCGTCTGCGCCTGGCTGCACCGCACCTTGCCCACGACATCGCTATGCAGGGGCTTATTTCGGCACGCTTGGCGACACCCAAGGGCAGCGGCCGTGATTCCCAGGCCAAACGCAGGGCGCAATGACGACAGACCTCAGTCGGCGGCAGGGCCCACAAATCGCACACTGACGCGCAAGCCGCCGAGTGTTGGTGCATCGTCCAGATGAACCTGCGCTGCGTGCGCCTGGGCAATGTCCTGCACGATCGAAAGACCCAGGCCGCTGCCCTCTACACCGGTGCCCAGCTCACGATGGAAGCGGCCGAAGACACGTCCGCGCGCAGCGTCGGGGATGCCGGGCCCGGAATCTTCCACGACCAATGTCGGCACCGGCTCGGCGTCTGTGCTGATCCGGATGCGGCCACCCGGCGGGGTGTAGCGCACGGCGTTTTCCAGCAGGTTGCGCAACAGCAGCGACAACGCAGACTCGTCTGCGAGCACCAGCACCGGCTGCAGTGCCAGTTCCACCTCTTGCTGTCGCTGTAGCGCAACCACCAGCACGTCTTCGGATTCGCTGCGCACCAAGGTGTCCAGGCTCACGCTGCGCCGTGGCAAGGCAGTGACTGCTTCGACCCGGCTCAAGGTAAGCAATTGCGCAACCATGCGTTCGATACGGAGCACGTTGGCGTCGAGTTGCTGTTGCGATTCATCCCGTTCCTGCGCGTCGGCGGCCAGACGCAGATTGGCCGCATGCACCTTCAACGCCGCGATCGGTGTGCGCAGTTCGTGCGCAGCATCGGCGATGAAGCGACGTTCGCGCTCCAACCCTTCCTGCACACGGTCCATCAAACCGTTGACCGCGCGTACCAGGCCATGCACTTCGCGCGGCATGTGCTGCGGCTGCAGCGGCTGCAGACGCTTCGGGTCGCGTTCGCCGATCTCGTCGGAGACCCGCACCAGCGAGCGCGTGGCCCAGTTCACCACGGCCCAGATCAACAGCGCCATCAACGGCAACGCCATCAGCAACGGCAACAAGGTGCCCAGCGCAATGTCTTCGGCAAGCTCTTCGCGGATGTCGGCGCGTTCGGCCGACTGAAACCAGCGCCCGCCCGGCGAGTGCAAGGTAAACGTACGCCACTGCCCATCGTGCAGTCGCACGTCTGCATAGCCGGCACGCAGCGGCGCCAACGGTTGCGCCGGCGCACTGTCCGAGCGCAACAGCAACGCGCCGCCGGCATTGCGCACCTGAAACGCCAGTTTGGTTTCGTAGGCATGGCCGTCCTTGAACGCCAGCGCTTCGCCCACGCCCTGCGCCTGCCCGTGCCATCCACGGATCACGATCGGCTCGCCCTGCGGCAGATCGCCCAAGGGCTCGTCCACCAACGACACCAGCACGCGCACCGATTGCACCAGGCGCGCATCGAACATTTCGCCAGCTTCCTGCAGCCCGGCGCGATAACTGAAACCGGCTGCAGCCAACATCAGCAACGACAAAACGCCGAGCAAGGCCAGCAACAGAACGCGACGGATGGAATTCATTGCGGCGGTACGGCGGCGGCCTGGGCGGCCTGCTCGTCGAGCGCGTAACCGATGCCGCGCACGGTACGGATCAGCGCCGGTGACAGCTTGCGGCGCAGCTGATGCACATGCACGTCCACTGCATTGCTGGCGACGTCCTCGTCCCATCCGTAGAGATGTTGCTGGATGCGTTCGCGTCCGATCGGCCGACCGTGCTGCTCCATCAACAGCCACAGCAGGGCAAATTCACGCCGGGTCAGATCCAGATCGCGGCCCTGCCAACGCACCGACATGCCGGCCGGATCCAGCCGCAGCGCGCCAGCCTGCAAGGTCGGTTGCGCACGCCCGGCCGCACGTCGCAGCAGCGCCCGCGTGCGCGCCAGCAGCTCGTTGATGTCGAAGGGCTTGCCGAGGTAATCGTCGGCGCCCACATCCAGGCCCAGCGCGCGATCGGCGGCGCGCTCGCGGGCGCTGAGCACCAGGATCGGCGTGTCCAGCGCACGGGCGCGGGCGGTGCGAATGACCTCGATCCCATCCATGCGCGGCAAGCCCAGGTCCAGGATCACCAGATCCAGGGTGTCTTCCTGCAGGGCCATCAACGCACTGACCCCGTCATGTACCCAGTCCACCGCATAGGCAGCGCGCCGCAAGGCGGTGCGGATGCCTTCGCCCAACGAAAGATCGTCTTCGACCAACAAGATGCGCATGTGAGCCAGTCTGTGAGGCGGCTCAGTGCTTGGCAAGCTGCGCGCGCACATCTGCCAGTTTGGCGGCCAGCTCCTTGCGGCGGCCGGTATCGGCCAGTTGTCGGCCTGGCCGTGGCGGTGCGGCAGCGGCTTTCTCGAAGGCCTTTGCGGCACCGGCCCAGTCCTTCTGGTCGCGCAGAAAATCCCCGACGAAATAATTGCTGTCGAGTCCGTCAGGATCGATTGCCAGACCCTGGTACAGCAAGGTGCGCGCCTTGGCGTCGTCGCCGAATCCGATCGGCCAGCCAGGCACCTGGTAATACAGCGCTCCCAGACTGGTGTAGGCCGCGCCATCGAGCGCACGCGGTGCACGCTTGATCGCCTCCTCGAAATCCGTCCGCGCGAGTTTGACCTGCGCCAATGCGCCCAGCCCGCCCTTTTCGCCGGCCAGACTGGAGCGCACGATGCCGTCCCAGATCAGGGCATCGGCATCGTCCGGCAAGGCATGCCGTACCTGCCCGGCCTGCTGCGCGAGCGCTTCCAGCGCCGCAACCCGCTCCGATTTTGGAGTTTGGTAGGCGATCACCGCCCAACGATCCTGCAGCTGCGCCACCTGCGGCGCCGGACCGGCCGCCCAACTGGCGCCAGCGATTCCCCACATCGCCAGTGCAGACAAAACACGCAGCCGACAGTCATTGCGATTCATGCGAAAGCTCCTGTGTGGCAACCACGCTGCCGGGCCGCGCATGGCGGCGGATGAGGGGAAGTTGTTTGCGCAACGCACGATCCACCACTTCGGGCAGCAGACCGTTGAGCCGGGCAAACAGTTTTTCCGGCCAGCCCAACTGCCGACGCGCATCCCCACGCACGATGGACTGCACCAGCGCTGCAGCGACGTCCTCCGCCCGGTCCACCGCCGTACCCAAGGCCACGTTGAGCGCATCGACTGCGGCGGGATTGAAGCCGGTCGCGGTGGCGCGCGGCGCCAGATACTGAAAGCGCACCTGCGCATCTGCGTGTTCGCGGGCCAAGGCTTCGAACAACCCGCGCAAGCCGAATTTGCTCGCGCTATATCCGGCGAAACCGGCAAACCCGATGCTGCCGAACGTGGAGCCGACCGCCACCATCGCCGCCTCCGGCTGGCGCAGGAAGATGGGCAGCACGGCCTGCACCAGCAGCATGGGCACGGTGAGGTTCACATGCACCAGCGCCTCCAGGCTGTGCGGATCCTGCTCCTGCAACAGCCCGAAGTGACCCTGCGCATGTGCAAGGACCAGCACCGACGGTGCCGGTTGCAGCGCGTGTACCCGCGTCAGCAACACCGCACGGCCCGCTGCGCTGGCGAGGTCGGCTGCTACCGGTAGCACGCGCCCGGCCGGCTGCGCGTCGGCAAGCCGCTGCAAGGTCGCTGGCGTGCGCCCTACCGCCACCACGGTCGCGCCTGCCGCCACCAACTGCGCGCACAAGGCGCTGCCGATGCCGCCACTGGCGCCGGTGAGGATCACGCACCTGCCCCGAAGATCCATCACGCCGCCTCCGCCAGACGCACGCCATCGGCGCGCAAGGTGCGAAACAGGTCGCCATACAACACGTAGAAGCGCTTGGCCGCATACACGACCGCTTGCTGATCGAGCGGGTCGTCGAGGCGGTTCATCAGGCCTTCGAAAAAACCGGCGTGCTCGATGTCCAGATCGCCATGCGAGAGCAGGTAGCTGAAGGCGTTGCGCGGCAATTCCAGCGACTGCGCAATCTGATTGGCCGCGCGCGTGGCCAATGCCACGCTGGTGCCTTCCAGCACCAGCACCATGCCGAAGAAACCGACCGGATTGCCGCGCTGGATGGTGTCGTAGGCGTAGCTGACCATCAGTTCGGTTGCCAGCGACGGCCCGGCGAGCACGGCTGCCTCGCGCGGCTGTCCGCACGCCACCAGGTCGTCCAGGATCCACTCCTGATGGCCCATCTCTTCTTCGATGTATTCGCCGATGGCTTCGCGTAGCCATTCCAGCCGCGCCGGCAACCGCGCGCCGCAGGCCATCAGCAGCGGCACGGTATGCCGCACGTGGTGGTAGGCCTGAGCGAGAAACGCGACGTAATCGGCGCGCGCAATCTGCCCGACGAGTGCGGACTGGATGATCGGCACCTGCGTCATGCGTTCGCGCTCGGCCTGGGTCTGCGCCAGCAGGGATGTGTAGAAGGTCATGCTGAAACTCCGAGAGAGACAGTGGCCGGCAATCGATAGCTGCGATCGACGTCGGATTGGTAGCGCGCCAGGATGGCGTCGCGCCGGGGGCGCCCGTTGGCCGTGAGCAGGCCCTCGTGTGCGCTGAAGGGCGCATCGGCACGCACGAAACGCGCGACGCGTGCGTAGTCGGGCAGGCCGGCGTTGACCTCGGCCAGCGCCTGGACGATGGCCGCATCGTCGCTGTCGGGCCGACGCGGCCACAGCACCGCAACGTTGTCGGCCTGCGCTTCGCCCCAGACCACGGCCTGGGCGAGCGAGGGATGCTGCAGCAACTCGCTTTCCACCCACTCGGGCGAGACGTTGCGACCGAACGCGGTGATGAAGACATGTTTGCGCCGCCCGGTGATATGGACGAAGCCATCGCTGTCCACCCGTCCGAGATCGCCCGTGCGCACCGGTCCCGACGGCATCGGCTGTTCGCCCAGATAGCCCAACGCGCGCGCGCCGCTCACTTGAATTTCGCCATCGACGATCTGCACCTGGGTGTGCGCCAGCGGCTGGCCGACGCTGCCGGGACGCAGCGCACCGGGGCGGTTGAGGCAGACCACCGAGCCGCATTCGGTCAGGCCATAGCCTTCGAACACCGGCAGGCCCAACGCTGCGGCGCGCGCCAGCAGACTTGGGCCGATATGGCCGCCGCCCACGGCGATATAGCGCAGCGATGCAGGCAGCGCCACGCCCTGCTCTGCCGCACTGACCAATGCCAACAACAACTGCGGCACCAGGATCACGCTCTCCGGTTGATAACGCTGCAGACAACGCAGCAGCGTCGGTACATCCAGCCCGCTGGCGCCGCTGTAGCCGATTTCCGCCAGCGACGGCAACGCGACCTGCGCCCCGGACAGCAAGGTCGCGTAGAGCCCGGCGACGTTTTCCAGCAAGGTGGACAACGGCATCAGGCACAGGTGCCGACGCGGCGCGATCGCAGCCGATGCATCCACTAGCGCGCCGGCCACCGTCAACAGGCTGTCGGCCGACAGACACACGCCCTTCGGGCGCCCGGTGGTGCCTGAGGTATAGGTGATGCAAGCGGTGTCGGCAGGCAGCACGATGGTCTGGGCGAGCGCTTCCACCCGCCAGGCACGAAGTGCATCGAACTGCAGCGCCGCCATGACGCCATGGGTGCCTGGCGGCGCGGTGGCGGCCGCCTCGGTCACCACGCATTGCGCGCCGCTGGACATCAAGGCATGCAGCACCTGCGCCTCGGAGAAAAACGTCGGCAACGGCACGTGTACCGCATCGATCAGGCGCAGCGCCAGATCCAGGATCAACCAGCCCGGGCCGTTGTCCAGCCGGCTGGCGACACAGGTCAGGCCCGCCGTCTGCAGGCGCGCGGCCAGCCCCACCACGGCATCGGCCAGTTCCTGCGCATCGAGGCTGCCTGCGGCGGTCAGCACGCGCGGCGCATGGCCATGCAGGGCGCCCAGCAGCGCCGCGAACCGCGCGCTCATGCGCCTGCTCCGGCCTGGCAAAGCATCGTCTCGACACCGCAGCGCGCGGCCTGCGGGTGCAATGCCTGCCGCGCAAGCAGGAACGCGTGACCGGCGGCGACATCGCCGCACAGTACCTGTGGATGGGTGGCGTAATAGCTGCCCCACTCGGTGCCGTCGTCCGTTACCCGCGACTGCAGCGCTGGCGCCAGGGCGACCGGCTGCAGCTGCAGCCGGTCGAAGGTATTGCGCAAGGTCCGGGTTGCGGTAAACAACACCCAACGCACGCCGGCGTGATGCAGCGCATGGGTCATTTGCGGGATTAGCGCGCGCGCACTGCCGGAGCTGATCGCGGCGAAGTTGCCGACCTCGGCCAGGCCCGAGCGCGCGACCGGCACCGCCATCCGCCCAGCCAGCGCCGACTCGGCCGGGCTATCCAGATACTGCTCCACGAACAGGCGACCGGCGCTGCCAAGCCGCACCCCTACCGCCGCCAGCAGCACACCATTGGTATCGCGATAGGCCAGCAGGTGCGGCAGGAAACTGCGCAGCTGCGCGCCATAGCGACGCAGATAGACCGCAGCGATGAACTGTTCCACCTCCTGGCGCTGCGCGTGCGTGGCCTCGACCAGGCTGGCACTGGCAAATCCATGGCGGGGGCAAAAACCGGCGGGGGTGGGTGAGGTGATCATGCTGCGCATCCTGCGAGCGCTCGATTACGTCACCATGAGCCAGTTGTTACCCAGTTGTAATTTCTGCAGAAGCGATTCGTTGCGCACTATCGGGAGTCGCCCGACCGCTGTCGGTGTCGCCACCACAGCGCTTTGGGCTACGCTCTCGTGCATGCCTACCTACGTCACTGATCTGGACACTGCGGTCGCGCACATCCTGCAATGCATCGACGGCCCGTTGCGGGTGGTGCACCGCTGGGCATCGGCAAGCCGCACCGGCTGTTGAATGCGCTGTATGCGCAGATCCAGGCCACGCCCGCGCGATCGCTGGCGCTGTACACCGCGTTGTCGCTCAATCCGCCCAGACCGGGCAAGGGGCTCGAGGCGCGCTTTACAGCGGCATTCATCGCACGTCACTTCGGCGAGGACTTTCCGCGCCTTGCGTATGTCGATGCCATGCTGCGCGACGCCTTGCCGGCGCATGTGCAGGTGGAAGAGTTCTACATGCAGTCCGGCGGCCTGCTGCACTCCACCCAGGCGCAGGCCGATTACACCAGCTTGAACTACACGCATGCCGCGGCCGCAGTGGCGCAGCGCGCGCCGAATCTGATCGTGCAGAAGGTCGCGCGCGAATCCGGCGGCACGCGGCTGTCGCTGTCGTGCAACAACGACATCACCCAGGACACGCTGGACGCCGTGCAGGCATTGGGCCTGCCACGCCCGCTGCTGGTGGCCGAAGTGGACCCGCAGCTGCCATGGATGGGCGGCGCTGCCGCGGTGGATGCGACCTTCTTCGATCTGATCATCGACCTGCCCGGCCCATCGCCGCGTCTGTTCGGCCTGCCGCGGCAACCGGTGACGACCGTCGATTACGCCATCGGCCTGTATGCAAGCACGCTGGTACGCGATGGCGGCACCTTGCAGATCGGCATCGGCACGCTGGCCGACGCACTGAGTCATGCCCTGGTGCTGCGGCATACCGACAACGCGACCTATCGCCGCGCGCTGCAGGCGCTGGACCCAACCCTGGAGCGGCACCCCAGCGTGCTTGCCAGCGGCGGCCTGGAGCCGTTTACGATCGGCCTGTACGGCTGCAGCGAAATGCTCAACGAAGGCTTCAAGCAACTGGTGGACAGCGGCGTGATCCGTCGCAAGGTGCACGACGACCTGCCGCTGATGCAGCGCATTGCCGACGGCAGCGCAGATGCCGACGATCATGCACGCCTGGCAAGCGAAGGCGAGTTCCTGCATGGCGCGTTCTATCTCGGCTCGCCGGACTTCTATCAATGGCTGCGCGATCTGGATGCCGACACCCGCACTGCCATCGGCATGCGCCGCATCAGCGAGATCAACCAGTTGTACGGCGGCAATGAAACCCTGGAGCGACTGCAGCGCCGCGACGCGCGCTTCTTCAACTCCTGCATGATGGCCACCGCGCTCGGTGCAGCGGTGTCCGATGGCCTGGAAGATGGGCGCGTGGTCTCCGGCGTCGGCGGGCAATACAACTTTGTCGCGATGGCGCATGCCCTGCCGCAGGCGCGCAGTACCTTGATGCTGCGCGCCACCCGCGATGCCGGCGCAGATGCCGCCAGCAACGTGCGCTGGAATTACGGCCACACCACGATCCCCCGCCATCTGCGCGACATCTATATCACCGAGTACGGCATCGCCGATCTGCGCCACAAGACCGATCAGGACTGCGTGCTGGAAATGGCCGGCATCTGCGATGCGCGCTTCCAGGATGCGCTGCTTGCGCAGGCCGCCCAGTCACGCAAGCTGCGCACTGCCCCCGTGTTGCCCGCCTGCGCACAACGCAACACGCCCGATGCACTCGAACAGGCACTGGCGCCATTTCGGCGCGATGGCAGCCTGCCCGATTATCCGCTTGGCAGCGATTTCACCGCGGTCGAACAACGCTTGCTACGTGCACTGACATGGCTCAAGCGTGCCACCGCCAGCAAGGGCGCCACGCTGGCGATGCTGATGCGTGCGGTGACATCGCGCGCGGCCTACTCGGCCGACGAAGCGGCCTGTCTGCAGCGTATGGCATTGGACACACCGCAGACGATCGGCGAGCGCCTCCAGGCACGCGTGCTGGTCAATGCACTGCGCCAGACAACACAGAAATGAAACCATCCACCTGTTGATTCACTGGATTCGCTTGCGCGTTACAAGCGACTGACGCATGACGGCAACACTGCGGAAAGATGTGCGTCAAGCTGCACCCGGATGATGACGACCTCCTCGTTTCCTGACGTCGCCGCATGGGTTCTGTTGCTGTTTCTCCCTTACTTCATTCAACCGGTCACTGCGAAGCGAAGCAGTCGCACACAAAGCGAAGCAAACTACTGCAAGCTGCACTGTTTGCCGCACTGATCACCAGCAATCTTGCGCTGGCCGCTGCGCCGCGCCTTACCGACCTGCAATACGTCGGCAGCCACAACAGCTACCACACCGGGTTTGCCGCCAGCGAAGCCACGCTGCTGAAACAACTCA
Source organism: Xanthomonas pisi DSM 18956 (assembly GCF_001010415.1). Lineage (GTDB taxonomy): Bacteria > Pseudomonadota > Gammaproteobacteria > Xanthomonadales > Xanthomonadaceae > Xanthomonas > Xanthomonas pisi. The sequence continues at coordinate 106,688 of NZ_JPLE01000012.1, read as the reverse complement.
ATCCGGCCTTGTTCGCGGCACTGGACTACCGCCATCCGCCGCTGACGCAACAACTGGACGATGGCGTCAGGCAACTGGAACTGGACGTGTTCGCCGATGCCCGTGGTGGTCGCTACGCACATCCGGCGATCGACGCGCAGATTGCCAAGGCCGGGCTGCCGCCAGCACCGGCCAGCGCACCTGCCGGTGTGATGGACAAACCCGGTTTCAAGGTCATGCACGTGCAGGATGTGGACCAGCGCAGCAACTGCCAGCCGCTGATCGCCTGCCTGCAGCAGGTGCGGACCTGGTCCAGGCAACACCCCGGGCACGTGCCGATCTTCATCCTGCTGGAAACCAAGCAGGCGCCTGTGCAGTTGGGCTTTCCCAGCGTGCAGCCCGAGCCGTTCGATGCAGACACCATGGATGCACTGGATGCCGAACTGCGCTCGGTCTTTCGACCCGGCGAATACCTCAGCCCCGACCAGGTGCGTGGCAACGCGCGGACGCTCAACGCCGCAGTGCTTGCGCATGGCTGGCCGTCGCTGGCCGACACGCGCAGCAAGGTCGTGTTTTTGCTCGACCAACGCACGGCCGGTGCGAGCTATCTGCCGGGACATCCGTCGCTGCGTGGCCGGGTCTGTTTCACCAATGCCGTTCCTGGCCAAGACGATGCCGCATTCACCGAACTCAACGATGGCCCTGCCGACACGATCACGCAGCTGGTGAAAGCCGGCTACCTGGTGCGCACGCGAACCGACGCAGACCTGAAGGAAGCGCTGCAGCACGACACGGCCCGCCGCGACAGCATGCTCGCCAGTGGTGCGCAGTTGCTCAGCACCGACTTTCCCGCACACGAGCCGGCCAGCACCGGCTACGTGGTGCGCCTGGAGGGCGATGCGGTTGCGCGCTGCAATCCGCAGCGGCCGTCAACGCATTGCAAGGGCATCGATCTGAGTCACTGATCGGCGCCACTTGCGTTGGCGTACACCGCACAGACACACACAGACCCGCCGCAATGGAAGGCATCGGCGCTGCACGCTTAGCGCCCGCGTCATGGCCAGGCGCTCCCTTTCACTTACGCGAGTCCCCCGCATGCACACTCCCCGCACCCTCCATCGTCTGAGCTGCGCCATCGCACTGGTGCTGTCTGCGCCCGTCCTGGCAGAGACGCCGGACCTTGCCACCACCACGTTGGATTCGGTCAACGTGCAGGCCAAGCATGCCGCCACGCCCGGTTCGATCAACGAGCAACGCCTGTCCAGCAGCGTCAACAGCGTGATGAGCAAGCAACAGATCGACGCCATCCCCTCCGGCGGCATCGCCGATGTCGTGGCGCACATGCCTGGCTTGTCGTCGTACAGCGACATGCATCTTGGCCAGGCCACCACCGGCGAAAACGCTTACGTCAGCATCCGCGGCATGGATGCCAGCTATAACGCATACACGCTCAACGGCTTCGGCATGCCGGAAACCGATTCGTCGACGCGCGCGATCTCCTTGAACATGCTGGCGCCGTTCGGCATCCAGTCGGTACAGGTGTCCAAGTCGCCCACACCCGACATGCCCGGTGACGCCATCGGCGGTGCGATCGATATGCGCACGCCCAACGCGTTCGATTTCGACCAGGAGTTTTATGCCAAGAGCACCGCGCAAGGGCAGCTCAACGCGCTGGCCTCGCATCTGGGCGGCAAGGACACCGGCGGCACGTTCCAGCAGGAGATCGCCTGGAAATTCGGCAGCGACCATGCCTTTGGCCTGTACGCATCGGCCTATTACGGCAAGAACAACAACATGGCGCAGGCACCGGCGCCCAACAGCAAATACGTGCCGACCGACCCGGCACTGGCCAACGCAACCGATCTACGCGCTGTCGGCCCGCTGATCAGCACGCGCTACAAATACAGCCTGTACACCAGCCAGATCGAACGCTATGGCGGCAACCTCTCGCTCGATTGGCAAGGCGACAACAGTGCGCTCTATGTACGCGCCATCTACGGCAGCTACGGCGTCACCGGGCAGCAGGATCAATCCAGCGCACGCCTGGAAACCTATCGCAACCAACCCACGGCGGTGCGCGGCGGCTACTTCAATACCCACGACATCGACGAGAAGCTGGCGACCTTGCAGCTTGGCGGCCAGACCACGCTGGACCGTCTGCGCTTCGACTACGGGGCGTCGGTCGGGCGTGGCACGCGCAGCCGGCCGGATTATGTCTCGGCCAGCCTGTATGGCTATACCCCAGGCAGCTTCGCCTTCGACCTCAGCGACCCGACCTACCCCAGCATCGGCCCCAGCTCGACGGCGTTGAAGGACTTCTTCTACAACCTGGATTCGTCGCTGCTGTGGAAAGTGCAAGGCCACGATGCCGGCAGTCACGACAACCGCGTCAATGCGCACACCGATATCACCTACCAGGTCGATGGCGATGTGCTGGATAGCGTCAAGGTCGGCCTGTCTGCCGATCACTCCGACCGCGCTGCGTACGACCACCCGTTCTTCCACAAGGACGGCAACTTCGTGACCAACGGACCATATTTTGGCGGCCCCAATTACGCGTTCCCCACCGCTGGCGGCCCCCCGCTGAGCGCCATCCCCGGCCGCCTCACCTACAACGCCTTCGATGGGCACTACGCAGGTCCGTTCAAACTGCTGGACCGCAACTGGATGCGCGCGCAAGCCCTGCCCTACAAATACGTCGACGACCCCAACGGTGCGGGCATCTACACCGCCAATGACTACAACGCCAACACCACCTCCAGCACCGAAGCGATCTATTCGGGCTACGCGATGGCCGCACTGCACATCGGCCAGGTCAGCATCCTGCCCGGCGTGCGCTACGAGTTGACCCGCTACTCGGCCGATTCCTGGCAATCCAGCGGCGACGGCACCAGCGGCGGGTTCGTCGGCACCGGCAGCACCTATGGGCAAGTCCTGCCCGGTATCAGCATCAACTATCGGCCCGACGATCTCACCGTCTACCGCGCCTCGCTGCGCCGCAGTTTCAGCCGTCCGGCCTTTGGCCTGATTTCCGGCGAGACGGTGTACTCCATCGACGACACCCAGCGCGTGGTGGGCATTTCCAAACCCAATCCCGATCTGCAGCCGAGCAAGGCCGACAATGCCGATCTGTCGGCCGAGTTCTACGACCACAACGGCGGCGTGCTCAGCGCCTCGACCTACTACAAGCGCATTACCGGCTTCATCTACACCTCGCAATCGGCGACCAGCAACGACAACACACTCGGCGGCCTGGTGCCGACCGGCACCACCTTCGAAAACGGCGTGCCGGTGACCATGCCGCAAAACGGCGGCACCGCCACGCTGTACGGGCTGGAGCTGGCCGGCAGCAAACGCCTGCTGGACTTGCCGGGCATCTGGAGCAACCTTGGCGTCACCGCCAACCTCACCTTGCAGCGCAGCGAAGCGGACAGCAAACGGGCCGACCAACCGGAAAAAACCTGGTTGCCGCGTGCGCCGGAGCGTATCTACAACCTGGATCTGTTCTACGACGATGCGCACCTGCGCGCCGACCTGAGCTACAACTACACCGGCCTGCAATTGCTGGGGCTGACCACCGACCGGCTCAATTACTATCTGCAGCCGGTCAAGTCGCTGGATTTCAGCGCCACCTATCACCTGCCGCACCACGTCGATGTGGGCGTATCGGCCAAGAACCTGCTCAACGCCGCCACGTTCTACGAAACCCAGGGCAAATCCGATCGGTACATGGCCTACGACCCCGGCGCCGATGGCGCCTACGTGCAGACCGGGCGGGTGTACCTGCTGTCAGTGGGCTATACCTACTGACCGCCAGGCCAGTGCGACAGGCGACCAGGTGGGCGCATAGGTCATCGGTCGATTGTCTGCACATGACGCAGGCGATCGGCTTCCGATCCATGGTGCGCGGTCTCGCAAGCGAACCCGCATGACACCCCGGGCAACGCGGCGGTGTCGTGCAGACGGCCGCGCAACCCGGAACCGCATCGCCTCATCGACCAAGGACCACAGCGTCATCGCGCCTCAGTCAGTCCGGGTGCAGCCATTTCACGCAGCAAACGCACGCCGCTGCGGCACTGTGCGCGCTTGCCTCTTTGCGGACCTGCACATGCCTCCTCGCTCTTACGCTCGCGTCTGTTTGCTCGCCCTGTCGTTGAGCGCTTCGTTATCTGCGCTGGCACAGGCACAGCAACCTGCGCCTGCTGCCGCATCTGCGCCAAGCGCAACGCCCGCCGCAAAGGCCGTCGCCACCGGCCCACGCTCGGATCTGCATGCGCAGGTGCTGCTGGACCGCGCGCATTTTTCCCCAGGCCAGATCGACGGCGAACGTGGCTCGAATCAGAAGCGCGCGGTCTCCGGATTCCAGGCCGCACACAACATCAGGGTGACCGGCGAACTGGACGATGCCACCTGGCAGGCATTGCAGGCCGACAGCACACCGGCGCTGGTGCAGTACACGCTCACCGATGCCGACGTTGCCGGCCCGTTCCAGGCGATTCCCAAGGGCCCGGCCGAACAGGCCAAGCTGGCTTCGCTCGGTTACGTCTCGGTAGATGAATCCCTGGGCGAGCGCTTCCATGCCGACCCTGCGCTGCTACGCCAACTCAACCCCGGCGTGGATCTGAGCAAGGCCGGCAGTGCGATCCAGGTTCCCAATATCGACGGCGTCGCCCCGTTGGCCAAGCCTGCCAAGTTGGTCGTGGATAAATCCGACTCGACGTTGCGCCTGTTCGATGCCGACGGCAAGGTCTATGCGCAGTTCCCGGTGTCGTCGGGCAGCAAGCACGATCCGTTGCCGATCGGCCGCTGGAAGATCCTGGGCATCTCGCGCGACCCGGTGTTCAAGTACAACCCCAAACTGTTCTGGGACGCGAAAAAGGGTGATCAAAAGGCGACCTTGCCGTCCGGCCCGAACAACCCGGTTGGCCGCGTGTGGATCGACCTGTCCAAACCGCATTACGGCCTGCACGGTACGCCGGAGCCCGGCCATGTCGGCAAGACCGAATCCCATGGTTGCGTGCGTCTGACCAATTGGGACGTCGTCAATCTGGCCAGCGTGGTCGGCCCGTCGGTTCCGGTGGTGATGCAGGAGTAAGCATGAAACTGCTGATGATTCTGGTTGCAGGCGTGGCGATCGGTGCAGGCGGCTATTGGTGGCTGGAACGCACGGCGCCGGAAGCAAAAGTGGAGCAGCCGTCCAGCGCTGCAGCAATGGCGGCAGGCAGCAATGCAGCAGGTGCCGCACCCATGGCAGCGCCTGCTCCGACACCTGCGGCGACGCCATCGGTTGCCGCAGCGCCAGCAACCGATGCGGCGCCAACCGACACGCCGGTGGCGTCGACACCGGCGCCAACTGCCGATGGCGCGGCACCGGGTAGCGCTCTGCTGATTCCGGTGCAGGGTATCGGTGCCAACCAGTTGCAGGACACCTTCACCGATGCGCGCAGCGAAGGCCGCGTGCACGATGCCATCGACATTCTTGCCCCAACCGGCACACCGGTTGTGGCAGTTGCCGACGGTACGGTGGAAAAGCTCTTCACCAGCGACCGAGGCGGCCTGACCGTCTATCAGTTCGAGCCCGGCGGTACGTACTGCTATTACTACGCGCATCTGCAACGCTACGCCGATGGCCTGGCCGAAAAACAATCCATCACACGTGGCCAGGTCATCGGCTACGTCGGCAGCACCGGCAATGCCGATCCCGCCGCACCGCATCTGCACTTCGAGATCCATCGCCTCGGCCAGGAAAAGCAGTGGTGGAAGGGCGAGGCGTTGAACCCCTACCCCATCCTGCATGGCGATCAGCCCCTGCAGTAAGGCAACGCCGCAACCTGCCGCATGCGTAACCACGCACTGTCATCGTGCCCACGATCGTGCGGCGACCTGCAAGCGGCGATACCGTCCAGCCGCACCGCGGTACTGCCTGACCGATCAGATCAACATCCCACCCGATACCTCGATCCGCTGCGCATTGATCCAACCGGTGCCCGGCGCCAGCAGCGCCGCCACGACCGGTCCGATATCGTCCGGCAGCCCGGGGCGACCCAATGCGGTGACCGAGGACACCATCGCGTTGACCTGCGCGTTGTCGCGGACGCTGCCGCCGTTGAAGTCGGTTTCGATGGCGCCCGGCGCCAGCGTATTGGCACGGATGCCGCGTGCGCCCAGTTCCTTGGCCAGATAGCGGGTGAACACTTCCACCCCGCCCTTCATCATCGCGTAGGCCGACGAGCCCGGCAGCGCAAACCGTGCAAGGCCGCTGGACACGTTGAGGATGCGTCCGCCATCGGCGATCAGCGGCAGCAACGCCTGGGTCAGAAAGTACGGCCCCTTGAGATGGATATCGACCAGCGCATCGAACTGCGCGGGCGTGGTGTCGGCAATGGCCGCATGCAATCCGGTACCGGCGTTGTTGACCAGCGCATCGAACTGCGAACGCCCCCAATCGGCCAGCACGTCCTTCAGCTGCGCGACGAATGCGGGGAAGGTATCGGCCTGCGCCACATCCAGCGGCAACGCATGCGCGCGACGGCCCAGCGCCTGGATCTCGGCCACCACGGCGGCGGCATCGCCGGCCTGGCTGCGGTAGGTCAACACGAGATCGTTGCCTTCGGCAGCGAGCGCAAGCGCGGCATTGCGGCCCAGGCCACGACTACCGCCGGTGATCAAGGTGATGGGTGTGGTGGTGGTCGACATCGGCACGCTCCATAAGTGGGTGTGGTCCAGCCTATTGCGCTTGCCGCGCTGCATAAACCGGCTCACGCTGATTGCACCGTTCAAGATAATCGACCAATCGATGGACACCACGGAATCGTTGCGCGCCTTCCTGCGCGTTGCCGAGCTGGGCAGTTTCACCCGCGCCGCCGAGACGCTCGGCTTGCCAAAGGCCAGCGTCTCCACCGCCGTGCAGCGGCTCGAGGCGTCGCTCGGCACCCAGCTCCTGCATCGCACCACGCGGCGCGTACAACTCACCGGCGACGGCGCGGCGTTCTATCAGCGCAGCCGCGACCTGCTCGACGACATGGACGAGTTGCACGCGATGTTTCAGCGCGAGCATGGGCAGCTACGCGGTCGCCTGCGCGTGGACATGTCCGCCGGCATCGCGCGCAACTTCGTGATCCCCGCCTTGCCCGCGTTTCTGGCACGACACCCACAGCTGGAAGTGGAAATCAGCGGCACCGACCGCCGCGTGGATGTGGTGCGTGAGGGATTCGACTGCGTGCTGCGCGTGGGCACGCTGGAAGACACCAGCCTGGTCGCACGCCCGCTGGGCGCGTTCGGCATCGTCAGCTGCGCAAGCGCCGATTATCTCGCCCGCCGCGGCATGCCGACGCGCCTGGACGATCTGGCGCAACACGATCTGGTGCATTACGTGCCGACGCTCGGGCAACGCTCGCCCGGCTTCGAATATCGCAACGGGCAGAGCTATCAGGTGTTGCCGATGCGCGGCCCGGTGACGGTGAACAATGGCGATGCGTACCTGGCTGCCGCGTTGGCCGGGCTGGGCATCATCCAGGCACCGGCCAGCCCGTTGCGCCCGCATCTGGACAGCGGCGCCCTGATCGAAGTGCTGGCCGAGCTGGCACCCGAGCCGATGCCGGTCACGTTGCTCTATGCGCAACGCCGCCATCTGCCGCAGCGCGTGCGCGCCTTCATGGACTGGGTGGCAGAAGTGATGGCGCCGCAGTTGCAGCCGTTGCTGCCTTGAGCGGGCGCGCCGCGTTTCGGTCGAAGGATCGAACGCGCCTCAGTGTTGTAACACGCTCACGGACTTGCTGACAGCGGCCACGACCAGCGGTGTCGCACGCCGTGCGGCATTGCCTGGACGCCGCGGCAAGCAGCTGCGCACTGCATGACAGATCGACAGACACACAAAGACACAGGCACCCTTGCAGGTGCCTGTGTCACTTCGGCAGGATCGAACGTCAAGCCAGCTGACGTCGTCCTCGATCAGAACGCGTAGTTGAAGGTCAACATGCCGTTGCGCGATGCGCCCCATGCGCCGTAGCCACCGTTGAACTGCGCGTAGTAGCGCTTGTCGAGCAGGTTGTCGACATTGAGCTGCACCGAGAACCGCGGCGACAGACGGTAGCGGGCGAATGCACTGACCAAGGCGTAGGCACTCTGCTGGAACCTGCCGTACACCGGGTCAACGTAGTACGAACGGTTCTGCCAGTTGACGCCGCCACCCACGGTCAAGTCGCTCCACGCACCCTGCGGGGTGTAGCTGTTGAACAGCTTGATGGTGGTGCGCGGCAGGTGCGTATTGATCGACGTGCCGCTGTCGTCGCGGGCGGTGTAGTGCGAGGCACCGAAGGTCGCATTCCAGCCAGCGGTCACACGACCGGAAAGCTCGAAATCGAAGCCTTCGCTGACCACGCCGTTGGCGGCCTCGAATGCAGACTCGCTGCTGCCCGGCACGAAGCCGCCGGTGGCCACGCCCAGGTTGTCCTGCTCGATGCGGAACAGCGCCAGCGAGGCATTGAGCTGGTCGTCGAACCACGCTGCCTTGACGCCGGCTTCGTAGCCCTTGCCGCTCAGCGGGTCGAGGTAGCCGCCATTGGCATCTCGCAGGGTCTGCGGATTGAAGATTTCGGTGTAGCTGACGTAGGTCGACCACACCTCGTTGATGTCATAGACCAGACCGGCGTACGGCGTCACTTCGGTCTGGCTATCGGAGAACGGCACAAGCCCCTGCGCCGCATCGAAGTTGCGGCCATCGATCTGCCAATCGGTATAACGCGCGCCTACCAGCAGCGTCAGCGGCTCGGCCAGCGAAAAGCGTGCGGCCACGTAGGCGGCCTTCTGCTTGATGGTGCCGTCGCTCTGCACCGTGCGCGGGCTCCAGTTGGGCTCAGGGTAGGCGCCGTTCCAGCCGAGGTAGCTGTCCAGCGGCGCCGGGAAATCGAAGGTGCCGTTGTTGACGTACTCGCGGCGGTTGTAGCTCGCGCCGGCAACCAGCTGATGCTCGCGACCGAACAACTGGAACGGGCCTTCCGCGTAGATATCGGCGCCATCGGCCTTGCGCTCGGTCTGGTAGTTGCCCGAATACGGCACCACGCCAGCGCCGGTGGTGCGGTCGAAGCCGAAGATCGTATAGAACGGATAGAACAGGTGGTTCGCCGCTTCGGTCTTCTCATGGCTGACGTTGGCCTTGAGCGTCCAACCGTTGTCGAAGCTCTGTTGCAGGCTGGCGAAAGTCCGCTGCAGCCGCGTGTCCCAGAACGTCCAGTCGGCCGCCGGATTGAACGAACGCTCGTAGTTGGTGCGGGTGCCATCGCTGTAGAACAGCGGGAAGCCGCCCCAGGTGACATCGTCCGATTCCTTCTTCTGGTACTCGTAACCCACGCTCAGCAAGGTGCTGTCGGTCAGGTCGGCATCGATGATCGCCGAGCCGATCTTCTTGCGCAGGTTGTAGCGGTCCATGTCCGATTCGCCGTCCTGATACACACCGACCACGCGCGCACGCACGGTGCCTTCAGGGCTCAGCGGCACGGTGACATCGGCCACGCTGCGGGTCTTGTTGAAGTCGCCACCGCCCACCGACACGGTGCCGGTGAAGTCGCGGCTCACCGCATGCTTGCGCACCAGGTTGATCGAGGCCGACGGGTTGCCCGAGCCGGTCAACAGGCCGGTGGCGCCGCGCACCACTTCAACGCGGTCGTACAGCGCGACGTCCAGCGCCGAGTCGCCATAGCTCCAGGCCTGCTCCATGTACGCCGGAATGCCGTCGAACTGGTAGTTGTCGATGTAGAAGCCGCGCGCGTAGAACTCCAGCCGCTCGCTGTCGCTCTGCGCCACCGAGATGCCGGAGACGTTGTTGAGCACATCGGTGATGCTCTGCAGGTTCTGGTCGTCCATGCGCTCGCGCGTGACCACGCTGACCGACTGCGGGATCTCGCGCAGCGACAGGTTCATGCGCGTACCGGCCGTGGTCTTTTCCACCGTATAGCCCTTGACCTGCTCGCCCTGCACGTTCAGCCGGTCCAGCGTGGTGACTTCGGCTTCGCCGGCCGGGGTTTCGGCCATGGCCTGGCCTGCCGACACTGTGCACAACGCGGCGAACACCGCATGCGACAGCGCGCGCGGGCGCAGCCCAATGGGAAGAAGACGCATTACGGTAGGACGATTCATCACAGCTCCGGCGCAGACAGTCGAGGGCAAGCCGCCACCCGGAGGCGGCGGTAAACAGGGGGAAGGACGTGCCACGAGACCGCGGCAACGCAACATTTTAATGGGAATGATTCACATTTTAAATAGCTGGATTGACATCTTTTTAGCATTTGCTTGACACAAGCGAGCGCTACCTGGCTGAAAGGCGCATCGCGCAACTCCCGGTCTGACCGCAGCCATTGCAGCCGAACGCCCATAGCCGCGACACTCGAAGCGCGAGCTGCTGAACAGGTGGCTAACGTCATGACGGAACGCAATGCAACGGGGATCACATGAAGAAATGCTGGATAGCGGTCGCTCTATTGCTGTTGTGCACGCCAGCAGTGAGCGCTGCAGAGTCAGAAAAAACCCCGTTGAGTGACGCTTGCAGTGTCCCCGGCAACGCCCTGCACGAGGCAGGTCTTGTCCAGATCGGAGGCATCCAGCAATGGGTCACGATCGAAGGTCAGGACTGCCGCAATCCGGTGGTGCTGATCGTCCATGGCGGGCCGGGCAACCCCAACACGCCGTTCGCGCAGCGCCTGTTCGGCAGCTGGACGCGCGACTTCACCATCGTGCAGTGGGATCAACGCGGCTCCGGCAAGACCTACGCGGCAAGCAAACCTGCCGACGGCGAGACGCTGACGATGCAGCGGCTGACCCAGGACGGTAGCGCGGTCGCGCGCTATGCCACGCAACGGCTGGGCAAATCCAAGCTCATCCTGATGGGTGGATCGTGGGGCTCGGCACTGTCCGTCAACATCGCCAAGGCAAATCCCAACCTGTTCCACGCCTATGTCGGCACCGCACAACTGGTCAATTATCAGGACGATATGGCGGCCAGTTACGCCAGGACGCTGAGCCTGGCCCGCGCAGCCAGCGATGCGGACGCGATCGGCAAGCTGGAGACGATCGGCCCGCCGCCATGGACCAACCCGCGCAACTTCGGAGTCCTGAGGCGCCTGACGCGCAAGTACGAAGCCTTGAGTACCGACCCGGCACCGGAAGACTGGTTCACCTTCGCAGCGGAATACGACACGCCCGACTACCGTGCAGCCTATGAGGCCGGAGAAGACTATTCCTTCCTGCAGTTCGTCGGACTGGCGGGCGATGGCATGGCCCCGCAGATCGACCTGCGCAACCTCGGGCCGCGGTTCGCCATGCCGGTCTACCTGATTCAGGGCGAACAGGATCTGGTCACCCCAGCCCAGATCAGCAAAGCTTATTTCGATGGTCTGTCCGCCCCGACTAAAGAGTTCCTACTGCTGCCACGGACCGGGCACGATCCCAACCCGCCGATGATGGACGCGCAGTTGAAGGTGCTGACCGGGATCCGCGCCTCGGCGCTGGCCAACGACGCGCACTGAAGCAGGCCACGCTTCCGTTGAACGATGACGCACCGCGCATCGTTCACGAGATCCAACAAAAAAGCCGGCTTTCGCCGGCTTTTTCTTTAACGCAATACGCCAGGTCTTACAGTGCCTTGGCTGCCGCCACTACATGCTCGGCAGTGATCTTGAAGTACGCATACAGCTGATCGGCCGGGGCCGACGCACCGAAGGTATCCATACCGACCACATCGCCATCCAGGCCGACGTACTTGCGCCAGAAGCCGGTCACGCCCGCCTCCACCGCCACGCGCTTGCGCACCGCGTTCGGCAGCACCGATTCGCGATAGGCCGCGTCCTGGCGATCGAACACGTCGGTGGACGGCATCGACACCACGCGTGTCTTCAAACCGGCCGCATCCAGCGTCCTCTTGGCTTCCACCGCCAGACCCACTTCCGAACCGGTGGCGATCAGGATCACGTCCGGCGTACCGCCCTCGGCATCGGCCAGCACATAGCCACCGCGCTCGATCAGCTTGAGCTGCTCGGCGCTGCGCGGCTGGTGCTGCAGGTTCTGGCGGCTGAACACCAGGCAGCTCGGGCCGTCCTTGCGGGTGATGGCGGCCTTCCAGCTCACCGCCGATTCCACCGCATCGCCCGGGCGCCACACATCGTTGTTGGGGATGTAGCGCAGCGAGGCCAGGTGCTCCACCGGCTGATGGGTCGGGCCGTCCTCGCCCAGGCCGATCGAGTCGTGCGTGTACACGTGGATGGCATGGGCCGGATTCAACGCGCTCATGCGCACGCCGTTACGCGCGTAGTCGCTGAACACCAGGAAGGTGGCGTCGAACGGAATGAAGCCGCCATGCAGCGCCAGGCCGTTGGCGATGGCGGTCATGCCGAACTCGCGCACGCCGTAGTAGACGTAGTTGGCATCCGGGTCGTCGGTGGCCACCGACTTGCTGGCCTTCCACAAGGTCAGGTTGGAATGCGCCAGGTCGGCCGAGCCGCCGATCAACTCGGGCAGCAGCGGTGCAAACGCTTCGATCGCCAGCTGCGAGGCCTTGCGCGAGGCGATGGTCTGCCCATCTTCCTGCGCCTTGGCGATGTAGGCATCGGCCTGGGCGATGAAGTCGGCCGGCAGCTCGGCGTGCGAGCGACGGGTCAGTTCGGCAGCTTCGGCCGAATACTGCTTGCCGTACTTGTCGAACAGCTGCTCCCACTCGGCCTGACGCAGCGTGCCGGTGCCACCTGCGCGCCAGCCGGCGTAGATTTCTTCGGGAATTTCGAACGGGCCGTACGGCCACTCCAGCGCCTTGCGGGCGCCCTCGAGTTCTTCCTTGCCCAGCGGCGCGCCGTGCGAGGATTCTTTGCCGGCCTTGGTGGGCGCCCCGAAGCCGATCTTGGTGCGGCAGCAGATCAGGGTCGGCTTGTCGCTGTTTTCCAGCGCCGCTTCAATCGCCGCCTTGATCTTGTCGGCATCATGCCCGTCGACATCGCGGATCACATGCCAGCCATAGGCCTCGAAACGCGCCGGGGTGTTGTCGCTGAACCAGCCGGCGGTGTTGCCGTCGATGGAGATCTGGTTGTTGTCCCAGAACGCCACCAGCTTGCCCAGGCCCCAGGTCCCGGCCAGCGAGGCGGCTTCGTGCGAAATGCCTTCCATCAGGCAGCCGTCGCCCATGAACACCCAGGTACGGTGATCGACGATTTCCAGCTCAGGCCGGTTATAGCGCTGCGCCAGCAACTTCTCGGCCAGTGCGAAGCCCACGGCGTTGGCAAAGCCCTGCCCCAGCGGGCCGGTGGTGGTCTCAACGCCCGGGGTTTCGCTGCGCTCGGGGTGGCCGGCGGTCTTGCTGTGCAACTGACGGAACTGCTTGAGCTGCTCGATCGGCAGGTCGTAGCCGGACAGGTGCAGCAGCGCGTACTGCAGCATCGAGCCGTGGCCGTTGGACAGCACGAACCGGTCGCGGTTGAACCATTGCGGGTTGTTCGGGTTGTGCCGGAAATAATCGTTCCACAGCACTTCGGCGATATCGGCCATGCCCATGGGCATGCCGGGATGGCCGGACTTGGCGGCTTCGACCGCATCTGCGGCAAGAAAACGGATGGCGTTGGCCAGCTGGCGGCGGGTGGGCTGGGTCATGGGCGTCTATGGAAGCGGAGGGGAACACCGCTGGAAGCGGAGACGCTCATTCTCCCACAGAGCGCGTTAGGGAGCCGGGATTGGGGAGTCGGGATTCGGGATTGGTGAAGCCGGAGCCGACCTTGGCAGACTCGTCCGCTGGAAGCGATGCAATCAGTGCCAGACACCGCCGCCACACCGCAAGACTCCACCTGGTGCCTCACGATCCCAGTACGCCGGCTCCAACGAATCCCCAGTCCCGACTCCCTAGTCCGCGTTAGGGAGCCGGGACTGGGGAGTAGGGATTCGGGATTCGGGATTGGCGAAGCCGGAGCCGACCTCGGCAGCCTCGCCCGCTGGACAGCGATGCAACCAGTGCCAGACACCGCCGCAATACCGCAAGACCCCACCTGGTGCCTGACGATCGCAGCAGCCCGCTGTGACGAATCCCCAATCCCCAATCCCGAATCCCTACTCTTCGCCCTTGGCGACCAGGGTCGTCAGCGCCAGATCGCCGGTCACATTCAGCGCCGTCCGGCACATATCCAAAAAGTGGTTCACGCCCAGGATCATGCCGATGCCGACCGGGTTGACCCCGACCATTGCGCAGATCAGCGCCACCACCGGCAGCGATCCCGACGGTACGCCAGCGGTGCCGATGCCGCCCAGGATGCAGACCAGCATCACCATGAACTGCTGGCCGATGCTCAGGTCCACATTGAAGAACTGCGCCAGGAAGATCACCGTCACGCCCTCGAACAGCGCCGTGCCGTTCTGGTTTGCGGTGGCACCGACGGTGAGCACGAAACGCGACACGCGCGGCGGCAGGCCCATGTCGTCGGCCACGCGCAAGGCGGTGGGCAGGGTCGCGTTACTGGAGGCGGTGGAGAACGCCATCATCGTGGCCTCCTGGGTCTGCCTGAAGAAGCCGATCGGCGAGCGCCCGGCAAACTTCACCGCCAGCCCGTAGCTGACCACCATGTGCAGGCCCAGCGCCAGCACCACCACGCCCACGTAAGCGCCCAGGCGGATCAACAGATCGAACCCGAACAGCGCGGCCAGGTTGAACATGAAGCAGGCCACCGCATACGGCGCCAGCCGGATCACCAGCCCGATCAGGGTCATCGAGATTTCGAAGATGCCCTCGATGCCGCGCTTGAGCGTGGCGACCTTTTCGTCGGCGGTGAGCACCATGCCCACGCCGAACATCACCGCGAAGAACATCAGCGACAGGATCGCGCCATTGCTGGATGCGGCGGCAATCACATTGTTGGGCACGATCGACAGCAGCATGTCCATGCCCTGCGGCTGGGTGCCGGAGCTGGAAATGATCTCGCGGGTGCGGTCGGCGTTTTCCTGGATCAGCTGATTGGCCAGCTGCGGGTCCACGCCGGCACCGGGCTTGAGCACATTGACCAGCACCAGACCGAGCAGCACCGCAATGCCGGACAGCACGACCGTATAGCCCAGCGTGCGCCAGCCCACCCGGCCCAGCGCGCGGATGTCGCCCATTTCGGAGATGCCCATCACCAGTGCCGAAAACAGCAGCGGTACGATCAGCATGAAGATCAGATTGAGGAAGATCTGCGAGAACGGCGTGGTCACGTACTTGGTCGCCAACCGCACCCACTCGGCATCGCTGCCGGCCAGGTAGTAGACGGTCAGACCCAACAACAGGCCCACGGCGAAGCCAATGCCCATCTTCCAATGCAGGGGCAGGCCCGGGCGGCGTGCGGTTGGGGATGCAGTCATCTGGTCGGCCTTGATCTGGACACAAAGACTGGAGCTTAACAAACGCCATCGGGGCGGCCACGCCGCGCTGCAGCTGCCCGAGGGGTAGGTGTGCCACTCAAGGGCCGTTGCTGCCAGCGTTGCAACGCCTACACGCGCATCGCGCGCAAGCCAGGCGCACACGGCCGGCGCTGGGCTCGGCGTGAAGCAGGGGCAGATTCACTCGCTGCAGCAACGGCTGGGTGGGTTGCCTTGCTGAGTGCTCGCGGTTGGATGCCCGCATCCATGCGGGCTGCCATTGCGATTGGTGCCTGGCACTGCGACTTGGGGCTTGGGACTTGCCACCAACCACTTTCAATACGGCTGAAGTCTTGAACGTTGAATCAGGTGAATGCTGTAAAGCCGAGCTGGTCGAGGGCGCGATGCCCTCACCACTTCCGGGACACGCCGTTGAATCCGTCCCTGGAGGCTCGGTGGCGGCATCCATGCCGCTACACGGTGCTGCAAGCGGCGAGGACACTGCGCCATGATGTTGGTCGGTAGTTGCATGACACGCTGTTCGCAGCAGGTGTCGGGCTGGCTTGCCGATGCAGGCGGCCGCGTGATCGCATTCAAAACCTTGCCGCAAAAGAGAAGTAGCGCCGACGAGCCCCTGGTTCGCAGAGCGACGTGATGCATTGCTCGCCCATGCACACCAGCTGACGCGGCTGACCCTTGCCCGCTTACCGTCGCGGGACCTTTGGCGGCATGGATGTCGCCAAAGGGCTTACAGCGACGTACTTGCGGCGTATCCGGCGATGGTGAGCGGGCAAGGGCCCTGCCGCCGAATGGCAGCCGCAATGCCTTGCCCTCGGCAACACAGCTGATCACCGCAACCAAGGGCGGCTAACAGGACGTGACGAGCAGTCGCCAGCTGGATGTGGCGAGGCGCCAAGAACAGGAGGGTATGGGTGGAAAGAGAGTTTGGAGCGCCGGCCGCGCTCGCCTTGCGATGGCAGGTCCGTTGTCAGCAGATCCAAGAGCACGACAAGGCGCCGCTTGGTGACCTGCCAGTCGCTGCCGTTGCCGCGCAGGCGATCAAGGCGCTGGCGGATACAACGGCGCCAGCACCTCGGGTTCTGCAGCGCTCGCGTGCCGCCAGCGTGGTCCCTTGGCAAAGGCTTCGCGCAGTGCCGATCGCGCGCCCGCCACATCGCCATCGCCGCCCCAGCGTGCGCGCTGCATGCGCGCCACTGCGGCGCGTTGGGCAGGATCGGCCAGCGCTGCAAGCACGCTGTCGATATCGGCCACGCCCGCCATGCCGCACAGCACGGTGGCCACATCGTCCATGCCACCGCTGTCCAGCGCGCGGCGCAACTCGGCCACGCCATGTGTCGCGCGCTTGCCAGGCACGGGCGTATCGCCGCCGTTGGACTTGGGAGCACCGTGCACGCCACCGCGTCGACGCAACACCACCCACACCAGCGTCATGAGCCATAACACCGCAAAACCCACCGCCGCGGCGATCCAGCCCCATGGCCGTTGCGAGGGTGGCGGCTGCAGGCTCAGCGTGCCAGCGGTCGGAGCAGGCGCTGCGGCAGTGCTCGACGGGCTTGCAGCGGGTGCAGGCGCAGGCGTGGCGAAGGCGCCACTGCCCGCGGCCACATCCAGGGTCAGATCCGGCACCGAGGCCGTCTTGGCCGCACCTGCACCGACGTCCCACCAGGCCACCTGCAGGCCGGGCACCACCAGCGGGCCGGCGCGGTTGGGCACGATCGAATAGCGACGGGTCAGCCGCAACTGCGGCGAGCCGTCCACAAAACGTTCTTCGTATTGCGGTGGCTCGGCAAACACCTGCGCATCGGGCACGCTCGGCGTGGGCAATTCGGGAAACTGCGCCTGGGTGGCGCCACGCGCGCTGGCTTCCACCACGAATTGCGTCGCTTCCCCTGCGGTTGCGCGTTGCGGCGTGGCCGTATAGCGCAACTGCAGGCTGCGCAGCGGCAGCCACGGTTGTGGCGCATTGCCCGGCTGCGCGCGCACCTGCAGCGGAATGCTGGCGCTGCGCGCACTCAGCTCGCCGTTGCCGCGTCCGAAATAATCGTCGAAGAAACCGCCGACCGAGCGCCCATTGAAGCGTGCGGACGGCAACAGCAGGCGCCCGCTGCGCTCGGGCACCAGCAGATAGCGTCGCTCCACCACGTTGTACTGGCGCGCGTTGACCAGCTTGACCGAACTGACGTCATCGCCGATGCGTTGCAGCGATGCGCCATCGGGCGCTTCCAGATCCAGCTCGCCCGAGGCCAGCTGATTGGCGAAGTACAACCGTACCACCACGCCCACACTTTGCTGCACGTAAGGCCGCGGGTCGTCCACCTGCGTCTGGACGAATACCTCTTCATTGCCCTGCGCCTCGCTTGGGCTACTGGCACCGGCGTTGCCGTTGCCGCCACTGCGAGCGCCATTGCTCGCCGGATCGTTCGCAGAGGCCACCACCTGCAGTCGCAGTGGCTCGGTACGCTCGTTGCCGACCCGGATCGCTGGCACGATCAGCTCGCCACTCTTGCGCGGCGTCAACACCACGCCGAATAACGCGCGCATCGTGACCGATCCATTGGTCACCTGCATCTGCTGACTGGCGCTCTTGGCGCCCAGCGCAAACTCGTTGCGCAATGGCGTGTAATCCGGATCGACGCCGCGCTGATCGGTTTCGATATTCAACATGACCACATCGCCGGCACTGGCGCTGTCACGGTCCAGCCAGGCGCGCGTGACCGCAGCGGCCGGTGCGCAGACGAACAGCATCATGCAGGCCAGCATGCCGATCGCGCCGCGGCGCAAGTGGTGTGTGCCGATCATCGTCCGTCCCGTTGTCTGCGTTCGTATTCCAGCCTGAATTTGGTGCGCAGCAGGCTGCCCGGATCGTCCGGCACGCGCCGTAGCCACGCATCCACCGCCTGGCGTTGCTCGCGCTGCTCCGGCGTCTCGCTTGCCATGGCGTCCTCCGGCTTGCCCTTCGCATCGGCGCCCTTGTCGCCAGCCTGCGCCATCGCCTGCTGCATCTTGCGACGCTGCGCTTCGTCGGCCTGCTGCTGCGCCTTGGCATCGGCCGATTGCGGTGGCGTGTCTTGCTTGCCCTGCTCGCCCTTGCCGTCCTTGGACGGTTGCTGCTGCGACTTGCCGTCCTGGGGCGCCTGCGTGTCGGACGGTTGGTCCTTGCCGTCCTGCTTGCCTTGCTCACCTGGCTTGCTCTGTCCGTCCTTGCCGGCGTTTTCGGCGTTCTGCTGGCCTTGCCCGGACGCATCCTGACCAGGCTTGTTCTTGCCCGACTGATCCTGGTCCTTTGACTGGCCTTTACCATCCTTGTCGTTGCGCTGCTGCCGCTTGCGCGCTGCATCCACCGCCGCGCGATTGGCGATCGCATCGGCCTGCCTGGGATGTTGCTTGAGCGCACGATCGTAAGCGGCAATCGCCTCGTCGTACTGGCCTTGTCGCGCCAGCGCATTGCCCAGGTTGTACAGTCCCTCGTCGGTCGGCACCGCTTCGAATGCTTTTTGCGCAGCGGCAAAATCACCTTTGCGGTACGCCTGCACGCCGGCATCCAGACGCTGCTGCTGCACCTGATCGGCACGTTGCCACAATGTGCCGTCGGCCGCCTGTGCAGGCTGGGCCAGCGGCAACACGCAGATCAGCGCCACCATCGCCACGACGGCGCGGCGCCGGAACGCCAGCAACGCCAACAGCATCACGGGCAGCAGCAACCAGTAGCCTTCGTCGAGCCAGGTCTTGCCGCCGTTGGCCTCGGCGGTTTCGTCGGCCAGCGGCTGCTGCGCGGGATCGAGCACACCCAGCGCTTGCAGGTCGGCGTCGTCCGGCGCAATGCGCGCGTAGCGCCCACCGCCCTGCCCGGCCAGGTCGCGCAGGCTTGCCTCGTCCAGTTTTGCCTGCGCGATCTCGCCGCTCCCGGTGCGGTAGGCAGCGCCACGCGGACTGCCCACCCCGAGTGCGGAAACGTGGAATCCACGCGCACGTGCGGTGCGCGCGGAGCTTTCCGCCGAGCCGTCCGCGCTATCGCTGACCAGCAGGATATCGCCCTGTTTGAAGCCGGCCTGCTGCAGCAGCCGGGCCGCCGCATCGATGGCCCTGTCGGCACGTTTGCCGTCCACCGGCATCACCGATGGCGACAACGCATCCAGAAACAGGGCCACATTGGCCGCGTCTTCGGTCAACGGCGCAACCGTGAAGCTTTCGCCGGCATAGGCGAGCAAGGCAACCTCGCCGCCGGCGCGCTTGCGCAGCAGCGCGGCCAGTTTGGCGCGCGCCTGCAGCAGGCGCGATGGCGGCAGATCGGTCGCATTGCTGCTGGACGACAGATCCAGTACCACCACCAACGGCATGCTCGATTGAAATACCGGGCGCTCGGTCTGTCGCCAGCTCGGCCCGCTCATCGCCATCACCGCAAGCGTGTAGGTCAGCGCCGCCGCCACGAAGCCCAACCATCCCCGCCGGCCGCCGGCCACCAGCAAGGCCGGCAGCAGATGCGCATCGACGCTGTGACGCCACACGTTGGCACTGCGTCGACGCAGGTGCCACAGCAGCGCTGCCGGCACGATCAGCAACAGCGCCCACAGCCAATCCGGGCGCAGCAGATGCAAGGCGGTCAGTGCTTCGGGCAGCGCGTTCATCGCCATCTCCGCGGCAGCACGTAGGCGAGCAACGCAACCAGCATGGCAGCGCCCAATGGCCAGGCGTAACGCTCCACACGCGGCTGCACCGACGGGCCGACCGCCTTCACCGGCTCAAGCCGGTCCAGCTCGGCATAGATGCCGGCCAGCTCTTCGGTATCGCGGGCGCGGAAGAACCGCCCGCCGGTCTGCTCGGCAATCTTGCGCAAGCCCGCTTCATCGATATCGTCGTTGCCGCCCGCCGGGATCGGCACGCCGAACAACGAGTAACCGCCGCTGCCGCCGAAGGCGATGGTGTGCACACGCACGCCCTCCGCCTTGGCCAGTTCGGCCGCCTTCAACGGGTTGAGCACGCCGGCGGTATTGACGCCATCGGTGAGCAACACCACCACGCGCTGGCCCTGCTTCTGCTCGCGCAGCCGCTTGACCGACAACGCGATCGCATCGCCAATGGCGGTTTCGCGTCCAGCCAACCCGACAACGCTGTCGGCCAGCTGGTCGCGCACCGAGGTCAGGTCCGCAGTGAGCGGTGTCAGCGCATAGGCGCGCTGACCGAAGACCAGCAGGCCGACACGATCGCCGTCGCGCCGATCCAGAAAGTCCGACAACACCGCCTTGGCGGCGGTAAGGCGGTCGACCACATGGCCGCCCAGCACCATGTCAGGCTCGCTCATGCTGCCGGACAGATCCACCGCCAGCATCATCTGCCGCGCCTCGCGCGGCGGCTGGATCACCTCGCCCAGTTGCTGCGGACGCGCCAGCGCGGCGCACAGCAGAAACCAGCCCAGCCACGCCAGCCAGCGCGGCATGCGCAAGGCGGGCACGCGCCGTGCCTGGGCAACCGCATGCAATTGATCGGCATACGGCACGCGTAGCGCCGCCGTGTCGGCACGGCGCTGCGGCCAGAACCACATCAGCAGCGGCAGCGGCATCAACCACCACGCCCATGGCCACGCGCAATGCGCCAGCGCATCCTGCCATTGCGACCACTGCAGCCAGTTCATCGCTGGCCCCGCATCAACCGCAGGAAACGTCGCCGCGCCAATGCCTGCACGGCATCCAGATCGGCCACCGCAGGTGCGCGTTGAAACCCACCTTCGAGCAACGCCCGTCCCGGCCCCTGAGAAAACGCCTGCGTCTTGCTCTTGCGCCCATCCAGAAACTGCAACCACGCCTCGCCCTGCAAGCGATCGGCCTGCGCATCCACCGTGCGCGCCGCGCGGCGCAACAGCATCGACAAGCTCGCCAGGCGCTGCGCGGGCGCTGTCGCACGCTGCAGCTCGGCATCGAAGGCAGCCAACCAGCGGCGCTGCTGCCGACGACGGCGCCACCACCAGAACCACGCACCCGCCAGCACCAGCACGACCGCGGCGATCACCAGCCACCACCCCGGTGCCAACGGCCACCACGATGGCGACGGCGGCAGATGGACATCGCGCAGCGGAAGCGCTTGCGGCGCCATCGTCATGCGCCCCGCATGAGCGTACTGCCGCTCAGCCACGCATCGCTGGCATCGTCGGTGGACAGGCGATGCAAGCGCACGCCGCGCGATTGCAGTCGCGTTGCCAGCTGTTCCAGCGGCGCGACGAACTCGGCCTGCCAACGCGCGCGCGCCGCCTGGCTTGCCAGGTCCACCGCAATGCGCTCGCCGCGCACATCGAAGCTCAGCGCGCGCGCTGGCGGCGACAGTTCCAGCGGATCGACCAGCACGATCACCACCACCTCATGGTGCAGCGCCAGACCGGACCAACGCGTCGCGGAAATCCTGCTGGCACTGCGCGGATCGGCCAACACCGTCAACCGCGCACCGGGACGCAGCAGGCGTGCAGCATGGTCCAGCGCAACCTCCAGCCCGGTGTCGCCAGGCGGAGGTTGCGCATACCAGCGCGCCAATGCGTCCAGCACCGGCAGTACGCCGCGCTGGCCCGACCGCGGCGCAATCGGCGCCTCGCTGGCGGTACCGCGCAAGGCGGCAATCCGGTCGCCCTGCCGCTGCGCCAGCCATGCCGCCACCGCGCCGGCGCGCGCCGCCTGCACCGACTTGTAGCGCACCCGCGTTCCGAAGAAGAGCGCAGGCGAGGTATCTGCAACGATCAGGCTCAAGCGTTCGCGCTCGGCCTGAAACAGCTTGGTATGGGCGCGTCCGGTACGTGCGGTGACGCGCCAGTCGATATGGCGCGCATCGTCGCCGGCCACGTATTCACGCGACTCGGCGTATTCCATCCCACGCCCGCGGGTGGCGGCCGGCACCGGCCCCACCAGCCCATGCCGGCCACGCCCGGGCTGCCCGCGATGCAGCGCGGTGCCGCGCAATGCGATCAACTCGGCAAGGCTCGGGCGCAGGCCATCGCCGGCAACGGACGAGGCAGGATTCGCGGAGGAGGAAGACGGCATCGAAGACATCGGAGTCGGGCGAGAGGGCGGCAGACCTCGGCAACCCGCTGCCCGATCAGGGCAACGGAATCTTGTCCAGCAACGCGGCCACCAGGCGTTCGCCATCCCAGCCTTCCGCCGTGGCTTCGTAGCTGGGCAGGACGCGGTGGCGCAGCACGTCCGGCGCGATGGCGCGAATGTCGTCCGGGGTCACGTAGTCGCGCCCGGCCAGCCACGCACGCGCACGCGCACAGCGCTCCAGTGCAATCGAGCCGCGCGGGCTCGCACCCCAGGCGATGCGCCGTGCCAATGCCGGGTCGTAGCGTTGCGGGTCGCGCGAGGCCAGCACGATTTCGATCAGATAGCGCTCGAGCTGTGGTGCCAGATGCACGTCCAGCACCACGCGTCGTGCCGCGAAGACATCTTCCAGCGGGATCTTGTCGGGGACGGTCTCGTGCTTTTCAAGCGTGTCGCGTGCCGCCTCGCGTGCCAGGCGCAGGATCTCCGCCTCTGCATCGGCCTGCGGGTAACCGATACGCACATGCATCAGGAAACGATCCAGCTGCGCCTCTGGCAACGGGAACGTGCCTTCCTGCTCGATCGGGTTCTGCGTCGCCATCACCAGGAACAGCTGCGGCAGCGCATAGGTATGACGACCTACCGTCACTTGCCGCTCGCCCATGGCCTCCAGCAATGCGGACTGCACCTTGGCCGGCGCGCGGTTGATTTCGTCGGCCAGCAGGATGGGGTGGAAGATCGGCCCTGGCATGAACTCGAATCGGCTGTCCTGCGGACGCCAGATTTCGGTGCCGGTCAGATCGGCCGGCAGCAGATCCGGGGTGAACTGCACCCGCGCGAAGTCGGCTTCCAGTCGCGAGGCCAGCGCCCGGATCGCGGTGGTCTTGGCCAGCCCGGGCGCACCTTCGACCAGCAGATGCCCATCGGCCAGCAACGCGATCAGCAGCCGCTCGACCAGCGCCGACTGACCGACGATGCGCTGCGCCAGCGACTCGCGCAAGGAGGTGAATTGACGATGCAGCCGGTCCTCGGCGGGCGCGGCAGCGGCTTCGGGGGGCAGTAGCGGCGGTGCATTCATAGACCCAGTGTGACCGATTCGAGCGCGATTGGTTCATTTGCCGATGGCGGGAGGTTCAGTGAGTGACCGGGGTCATGCTCCTACCCAAGCCATCGCGGGCGCGACCATTTACCGGTTAACTGCGCGGGGCAAAACTGAGGGAAGACATCTGGATAGATGCATTCGACCGGGCGTGGACCGCGCCAGGATCCATGCTTGCCAGCGTTCAAGCCGCCTCCAAAACGACGTAGGCCCTGAAAACGAAGAAGGCCGCTTTCGCGACCTTCTTCTTCATGCAGTGCGTTTACCGCGCTGCGCTCGCCACCCGCAACACCTTTGGGGTGACAAAGACCAGCAACTCGGCCTTTTCCTTGCTGCGTCCACGCTTCTTGAACAAATTGCCCAGGAACGGGATGTCGCCCAGGAACGGCACCTTCGACACGCTCTCCCGATCCGTGAACTCGTAGACACCACCGATCACTACCGTCTCGCCGTCACCTACCAATACCGCCGTATTGACTTCCCGACGGTTGATTTCCGGCACGGTGCCGTACTGCGGCAGATCAATAAATCGCGCAACCTCATCCTTCTTGACGTTCATATTAAGAAAGACGCGATTGTCGTTGGTAATCGTCGGCGTGACTTTCAGTTCGAGCAAAACTTCCTTGAACTGCACATTGGCCTGCGACCCACCGCCCGCGACGCCCGCGCCGCTGATCGTCACATAGCCGATTTCGCGACCCTGCTTGATCACGCCCTCACGCTGGTTGGCGGTCACGATACGTGGATTTGAAACGACTTCACCGCGACCTTCTTCCTGCATCGCAGACAACTCGATATCAAGGTTGAAATGCGAACCCAACAGGGTGTACGCGAGACCTGCTGCACCGCTGTTCGTGAAGCCGCCAGCTCCAAGATCAACGTTCAGACCGGACGGGAACAGATGCGCGGGCAGCGTCGTGCTAGTGCCGCCATTAGCAATCTCATTCTGACGCTGCGCGGAGGTATTGAGATAGTTGACATTGCTTTCGAGAGAGCCGCTCAGAATTCCTCGTCCCGTCGCCCCCGTCACGCCGAATCGTGCACCAAGATCGCGTGCAAACGTATCGGTCGCGATGACGATCCGGCTTTCGATCAGCACCTGATCCACCGGGCGATCGATATGCGAGATCAGCTCGCGCATCTGCGCGACCTTCTTCGGGATATCGCTGATCATCAAGGTGTTGGTGCGCTCGTCCGCCACCAGGCGGCCGCGCGGCGACAGGAAGCCATTGTCCTGCTGCCCTGCACCGCCTTGTCCGCCCTGGCCACCACCACCGCCACCACCACCGCCAATGCCCTTGGCCTCGGTCAGCGCCTTAAAGATCACCGCCGCGTTGTGGTAGTTGATCTGCACGTAATCGGTGATCAGGTCTTCGCGGTTTTCGATCGCGATGCGGGCGTCTTCCTTGTCCTGCTCGAACTTGGCCAGCTCCGGCTGCGGGGCGACCCAGACCACGCCACCGTCGCGGCGCTTGTCCAGACCCTTGGCCCGCAACACGATGTCCAGCGCCTGGTCCCACGGCACGTTCATCAGGCGCAGCGTGACGTTGCCCTGCACGGTGTCGGAAGCGACGATGTTGAGGTTCGACTCCTCGGCGATCAGCTGCAGCACAGTGCGCACCGGCACGTCCTGGAAGTTGAACGTCACCGGGCGGCCGCTATAGCCGCGCGCGGCGATCTGGGCGGCAGCCTGGGTCACCGATGCCGCACTCACGCCACCAACGGCCGGCTGGCCCTTGCGCGGGGTGATTTCGACCACGTACTCGTTGCCGGTCTGATAGGCCAGCGAGTCGAACGCACCCTTGGTCGACAGCACCAGCTGCGAACCGGAACCCGACGGCTTCACTTCCACCCGCTGCACCGGCGTCGCAAAGTCGGTGACATTGAGAGGGCGCTGCAGTTCCGGCGGCAACGTGGCGTTGCTGATGTCCACCAGCACGCTGTCGCCCTGGGTACGCAGGTCCGGGCTGGCGCCCTGGCCGTCGAACTTCAGGATCAGACGGCCCGCGCCATCTTCGCCGCGTTTGAAATCGATCTTGGACACCGCCAGGCTCGCCGGAGCGACCTTGGCAGGATCCTGCGCAGGCTGGTTCAGCGCGGCGGCGGCGAACGAGCTGCCACTGGCCAGCGCCAACGCGAACCCCAACGCGCAAGCCTGGAGCATCGCGTGGCGTCGAACCGGACGCAGCCGCTGGGCATTGGAAAACGTCATCGTGCTATCCCCTATCACTTTATTGATCATCCAATGCGAGCGCGGCCGGCCGTTCAAGCCATCCACCCGCACCGTCCGGCACAAGTTCAATCAGCTCGATGCGGTCTTCGTAGACCCCGGTCACCCGGCCATCGCTCTGTCCCAGATACACACCCGGCCGCACCCGATACGTCACCTTGTCAGGCGCCATCACCAGTGCGATCAGGCCCGAGCCGCCTCCAATGGTCCCCACCATGTCGAGGGCGTCGAGCGGAAAGGCTTCCAACGGTTCCTTGCGCCGGTTCGGGTCCGGACGGGTACCGTTGCTGCCTTCCGCGCTGACCCAGGCATCGCTGAACGGGTCGCGCATCACTTGCGCCGAATATTCGAACGTCTCGAACTGCTGCATCACCGGCAGCGGCTCCAGCGGCGGCGCAGGACGCGCACGCACCTCGGCCACCCAGGCTTCCAGATTCGGCGCATCGCCTGGGGTACTGGTCACGCCGCGCGTGCATGCCGGCAATACTGCAATTAGCGCCATGCAGGACAGGATCTTGAGCAATTTCATGGTCATTGGCCGCCCTTCTTCGCAGCATCGGCCGCCGCCTTCTCCTGCTCGGCCATTTCCTCATCGTCCAGATAACGATAGGTCTTGACCGTGCCGGACAGCTCCAGCGCACCGCGCGGCGTGATGCCGGCCTTGGCGTCCTTGGGCTTGAGGTTGATGTCGTGCATGGTCAGGATCACCACACGCGGCAACGAGGCCACACCGCTGACGAAGGCACCGAACTGGTGATAACTGCCCACCATGCGCAGGGCGATCGGCTTCTCGGCGTAGAACTCCTTCGGCGACTCCGGGCCCGGCTGGAACAACTCATTCGACAAGCCGCTGGACAGCGCGGTCTGCGAGATGTCGATGATCAGGTCCGGCATTTCGGTCTTGCTGGGCAGCTGACGCAGCATCTGCTGCAGCACCTGCTCCATCTGCGCGAGCTGCTGCTTGAGCGGCTCCAGGTTCACCGCACGCCCCTGCTGGGTCTCGAACTCGGTGCGCAGCTGGGATTCGGTGCCTTCCAGCCCCTCCAGCTCATCGCGCTTGCCGCTGATCAGCAGGAACCAGGCCAGCACCATGATGAACAGGCCGACCACCACGCAGAACACGATACGTGCCTACTGCGGCCAACCACCGATGTTGTTGAAGTCCAGATCGCTGAGCTTGAATGATTTCTTACTCATGACGCCGCCCCCTCCTGCGGCCGGTTGGCAGGCGCCGGTGCGGCCTGCGGTGCAGCCGCAGGTGCGCTCGGCGGCGTTGCAGGCGCAGGCGCCGCTGCCGGGACAGCAGGCGTCGTACCAGCCGGCGCGGCGGCCGGTGCAGCGGTGCCCGGTGCAGCCGGATCCACCACCGCGGGCGCGGCGCCGTTCTTGTCAGCCTCGTTCGGGTTGGCCAGCTTGACCTTCAGCGTGAACACGTAAGGCAGTGCCTTGGTCTCCATCGAAGAGGCTGCAGGCTGACCGGCCGCCTTGTCCTGGCTCTTGGCTTCGATGATCGACAGGTCCGGATTGGTCATCCAGCCAGAACCTTCGAGGTTGCGCATGTAGGCACTGACGCGCGCATTGGACTGCGAGCGGCCCTCCAGGGTCAGGATGTCGCCGTCCTGCTTGATGTTGGTCAGCACCACGCCATCGGGAATGGTGCGGACCAGCGAATCGAACAGATGCACCATCTGCGAGCGGTTGGCCTGCAGTTCTTCGATCACCTTCTTGCGCGCAAGCAGGCGGTCCTTCTTCTTGTCGAGTTCCTTGATCTCTTCGTTCTGCGCCTTGACCTTGTCGATCTCGGCGGTCAGGAACGCATTGCGCTCGGTCTGGCCGCTGATCTGCGCGTCGTAGTAGAACCAGATCAGCGCCGACAGCAGCACGCCACCGAGCGCGGCGAAGCCGAGCATCGAATAGAACTCACGCTCGCGCGCTTTCCGGCGCTCGGCGCGCCAGGGCAATAGATTGATTCTTGCCATCAGTCAAAGCTCCTCAGGGCCAGGCCGGTGGCGATCATCAGGGCCGGCGCATCCAGCGCCAGCGCATGGGCCTGGACCTTCGGACCCAGCGTCATCTGCGCAAGCGGGTTGGCCACCACGGTGGTCACGCCCAGCTGCTCTTCCACCATCTCCGGCAGGCGCGACAGCGCCGCGCAACCGCCGGCCAGCACGATGCAGTCGACGCGATTGAATTCGCTGCCCGCATAGAAGAACTGCAGCAAACGGCTGATCTGCTGCACCGTCGCTTCCTTGAACGGCTCCAGCACTTCGACCTCGTAGCTCTCCGGCAACCCGCCCTGACGCTTGGCCAGGCCGGCTTCTTCGTAGGTCAGGCCATAGCGGCGCATCACTTCGTCGGTGAGCTGCTTGCCGCCGAATACCTGTTCGCGGCTGTACAGGCTACGACCGGAGCGCAGCACGCTCAGCGTGGTCATGGTGGCACCGATATCAACCAGCGCCACCACCGCATCGGCGGCCACCGGCAGTTCGCTGGCGACCAGGGCAAAGGCGTTCTCGACCGCGAA
This sequence comes from Xanthomonas pisi DSM 18956, assembly GCF_001010415.1. Classification (GTDB taxonomy): domain Bacteria; phylum Pseudomonadota; class Gammaproteobacteria; order Xanthomonadales; family Xanthomonadaceae; genus Xanthomonas; species Xanthomonas pisi. The sequence continues at coordinate 78,465 of NZ_JPLE01000012.1, read as the reverse complement.
GGCCTCCACGTCCATCACCTTGGCGGTCAGACCACCGAGTTCCAGCGCCGATTGGCGCAGTTCGACATTCTCCGAGCGCGAGGCAGCCAGCAGCACCTGGACCATGTCCGGGCTGTTGGGCATCGGGCCGAGCACCTCGAAATCGAGATTCACTTCCTCGATCGGGTACGGAATGTAATTGGTGGCTTCCAGTTCGACCTGGGCTTCCAGATCGCTGTCGTCCAGATCGGCCGGCATCGGGATCAGCTTGGTGATCACCGCAGACCCGGCCACGGCCGCAGCCGCGTTCTTGGCCTTGCTGCCGGAGCGGTTGATGGCGCGGCGAATGGCTTCGCCCACCGCCTCGACTTCGACGATGTTCTTTTCCACGACCGCATTCGGCGGCAATGGCTCCACCGCGTAATGTTCCACGCGAAAACGGTTCCCGCTGCGCGATAGCTGCAAGAGCTTCACGGCAGTAGAACTGATGTCGACACCAATCAGTGGCGACTGACTCTTGGGTAAAAGCCCCACGGTAACTCCCCTGCCGACGGGCACTTGGACGCATGTCTGCGCCCTCGTATTAATAATCAAATTTTAACAGTTGACAAGCCCTTCACGCGCAAGGCAATGACCCCGCGAACGTGACCCCAGTGCTGTCTTCTGCGATCCCCAGAGTTCGGCCCCAGCCAAACTCGGCGTCATCTATACTCTGTGACCAAGAAATCTGCAATCGGAATCTCTCTTACATGCCCCGTATTCGCCGTTGGCTGGGCTGGATCCTGGCCACGCTCGTTGTGCTCGCACTGCTCGGCGCTATTGCTGCCGGCGGCCTGTATTACGCCATTTCCTCGAAGTTGCCGGACGTACAGTCGCTTAAGCAGGTCGAGCTGCAGGAGCCGATGTATGTCTATTCCAGCGACGGTCGCCTGATGGCCGTCTATGGCGAGACCCGACGCTACCCGATCCAGATGAAGGACGTGCCGCTGCGCCTGAAGCAGGCCTTCCTGGCGACCGAGGACGCCCGTTTCTACGAGCACGGGGGCGTGGACTACAAGGGCATCGCCCGCGCGGTTTGGCTGCTGGCCAGTACCGACGCCAAGCGCGTACCGGGCGGCTCGACCATCACCCAGCAGGTGGCGCGGCAGTTCTTCCTCAGTTCCGAATACAGCTACACCCGCAAGCTCGCCGAGATCCTGCTGGCGCGCAAGATCGAGAGTGAGCTGAGCAAGGACGAGATCTTCGAGCTGTATCTCAACAAGAGCTTCTTCGGCAACCGCGCCTACGGCGTCGGTGCCGCCGCCGAGTACTACTACGGCAAGAAGATGAGCGAATTGAGCCTGGACGAGATGGCCTCGCTGGCCGGTATCCCCAAGTTCCCGTCCAGCGGCAACCCGATCAGCAACCCCGAACGCGCGCGCGAACGCCGCGACTACTACGTGCTGCAGCGCATGGCCGACCTGGGCTTCGTGACCCAGGCCGAAGCCGATGCCGCCAAGGCGGTGCCGATGCATGCCCAGCCGCACGAGCCGCCGGTCGAGGTGTACGCCCCGTACGTGGCCGAGCTGGTGCGCCAGGAGATGATCGCCAAGTACGGCGGCGATGTGCTCAACAAGGGGTACCACGTCACAACCACCATCGATGCCACGCTGCAGGCCGGCGCCGATGCGGCGGTTGCCGAAGGCCTGCGGCTGTACGACCACCGCCATGGCTGGCATGGCGTGGAGCAGCATTTCGATGTCGCCGCCGATGCGGATGCACCGGCGCTGGCCAAGCATCTGGCCGGCGCGTTTACCCAGGGCGGCCTGCGCGCGGTGATCGTGGCGCGCACCAACGCCGATGGCGGCGTGACCGTCGTGCAAAGCGACAAGACAGAGCTGACCCTGCCGGCCAGCGCCAGTCGCTGGACCAACAGGACCCCGGCCAAGCTACTGACGCGCGGCGACCTGACCCGCATCCGCGCCGGCGAAAAAGACGGCGAATGGATCATCGACCAGTTGCCGCGCGGCCAGGCCGCACTGGTGTCGCTGGATGCCGACAGTGGCGCACTGCGCGCCCTGGTCGGCGGCTTCAGCTTTGCCGGCAACAAGTTCAATCGCGCTACCCAGGCACGCCGCCAGCCGGGCTCCAGCTTCAAGCCGTTCGTGTATGCGGCCGCGTTCGAGAAGGGCTTCAACCCCGCCTCGATCGTGCTGGATGCGCCCGTGGTGTTCCGCGATCGCCGCGGCAAGACCTGGTCGCCGCAGAACGACGGCGGCGGTTTCCGTGGCCCGATGCGCCTGCGCGAGGCGCTGGTGCAATCGCGCAACCTGGTATCGGTGCGCCTGCTGGATGCGATCGGCGTCGATTTTGCGCGCAAATACATCAGCCAGTTCGGTTTCCAGGAAGCCGAGTTGCCGCCCAACCTGTCGATGTCGCTGGGCACCGCGTCGCTGACGCCACTGTCGGTGGCACGCGGCTACGCGGTGTTCGCCAATGGTGGATCGCGCGTGGACACCTGGATCGTGGATGAAGTGAAAGACCGCGACGGCAACGTGGTGTTCAAGGAAGTGCCTGCGGTGGCCTGCCGCACCTGTGCGTTGCAGGGCGGCACGGCCGCGCCGGTGAGCCAGGTGGTGGACGGGTTCAACTTCGGCGCCCAGGCGCCGGCCACGCCGCCTGCGGCTCCGGCAACCGAGGCGGCGACGACGCCAGCACAAACCGCACCGGCGGCAATCGCCGAAACCAAGATCGCGCCACGCGCCATCGATGCGCGCACCGCTTACCAACTGGTGTCGATGATGCGCGACGTGGTTCAGCGCGGCACCGGCACGGCGGCCAAGGTGCTGGGACGCGAAGACGTGGGCGGCAAGACCGGTTCCAGCAACGACTTCCGCGATGCCTGGTTCTCGGGCTTCGGTGGCCCCTACGTAACAACCGCGTGGGTGGGTCGCGACGACTTCCGCTCGCTTGGCTATCGCGAGTACGGCGGCACGGCAGCACTACCGATCTGGATCAATTACATGCGCGTCGCACTGAAGGACAAGCCGATCGCCGCGAACGATCCGCCCGAGGGCATGACCCAGGCCACCATCAATGGCGCGGTCGAGTGGGTCAAGAACGAGGACCTGGATCGCCTGCAGGATTACGACTACGGCCTGCAGGAACAGCAGGACGAGAAGGCGTTCGATATCTTTTAAGGGCGGGGAGTCGGAAATCGGGAATCGGGATTGGGGAATCGTGACAGCGGAGCTGGTCCGGTTCCCTTTTTCCCTGGGCGGGTGAGGCAAGGTGCGGCGGCGCGAACCAGGCGCCTCGGGCACCTGAAGTGGATTGACGCGGCGCGTGCGGGTTCGATGTTGCCCCGCCTGGGCGCCTACGTCTTGACTAGCGTTGGTGGCGATTTCCTTCTACGCCCCCCCTCCCGATCGTCTTCGTATCGCTCTGAGCGACCTCGACGTGAGGCGCGAAAGCCCGAGCACTGGTCGACCGACCTGCGACGACTCGCTGCCGACCGCGCCGCCGGTGGACATGGACTGCGCCGCACGCGCGGATACGCCACAGCTGGATAGAGGCAGCAGTGCAAGCCGGCACCTCGGCACCGGGTGGACAACGCGGCCCGGCAGGTGCCCTTGCGACTCATTGCCTGATGGAGCGAGATCGGCATGAAGACGCAGTTCGCCCACGACATGGCGTGACGCATTCGCGACGTTTTCATGCGGCTGTTGTAGAGTCGAGCTCAGGTTCATCTGGGGAGCCCGGTCATGCATCACGCACGCCAACACGCCGACACGCGCACCCGGGAACGCCGTCATCGGTTGGCCCACGAGGCCGCCAGATTGATGGCCGAGGGCGGCATCCGCGATTTTCATCAGGCCAAGCTCAAGGCGGCCAGTCGGCTCGGCATCCACGACGACGCATCGCTGCCGCGCAATCGCGAGATCGAAGACGCGCTACGCGAATATCAGCGCCTGTTCGTCGGGCCCGACCACGCAACGCGGTTGCGCCAACGTCGCGAAGCGGCCTTGCGCGCGCTGGAATTCCTGAGCCCGTTCCAGCCGCGACTGGCCGGCCCGGTGCTGGACGGCACGGCCGATGCCAACGCACCGGTGCAGTTGCAGCTGCATAGCGACGATCCGGACGCGGTACAGCGGTTTCTGGAAGAACACCACATCCCTGCCGAGGCGCGCACCCGTCGTCTGCGGCTGGACCGCGAGCGCAACGGCGACTTCCCGGTGTGGCTGTTCAGTGCCGAGGAGCTGACCTTCGACCTGACCGTGCTGCCCTACGACGCGCTGCGCCAGGCGCCGCTGTCGCAGCTGGACGAGAAGCCGATGCCACGCGCCTCGGCCGCACAACTGCGGCAGTTGCTCGCAGAGCTGCCACCCGCCCACGAATCCACATCACCTCTTGCAACGCGGTAACTGCACAGTTGCAGGCACAGCGCGACCGCCCATGCGCCGGCAACCATGCCGGCAGACAGTGGCCCTTGCCTGCCGGCATGAGCGGACAAGCACGCGCAGGGCAGACAAGCACGCCTTGACGCCACTCCCCCGTGCGGTGGAATCATGTCGGCTCGGCCCATCCAGAGACTCAAGGCGCCCGCATGAAATCCGATACCGTCATCGTTTTGCAGGAAAGTCTTGATAGCGCAAGCCCGTACGCACTGGTCCAGTCAAACATTGACGTGGTCAATGCCCTGGTGGGCAACTACATGCGGGAAGATGAAATCTCCGAAAATGCCTTGTACAGCTACTACGTCGATTTTTATCTGGCACAGGTCAACAATGGCGGCTTTGCGCAGTTCCTGTTGAATTCCAACCCTAGCTCCAAGGTCATGCAATTTGTCGCGCGCGGCCTGGAGGCGATGCACGCCCCAAGGCATGCAGCTTTGTACGCCGAAAACCACGCCGACTTCATGCGCCTTGGAGAGCAGGACCTGGAACTCTTCATGCAGGACCCGTATGGCGAGGGCAGCTCCGTGCGCAGCGCTTTAAGTCAGCGCGACAACGCTTTCTACGATCTGGAGCGCGAGGAAAACCTGATCGAGTTGAATTCGGCATGGCTGCGCCATCACCCACGGTTACTTGCATTGCCACCGGACCGGTTGAAGCAGGAAATAGAACGTCTTGCCAGCACTGTTCCCCCCGCAGAACGCCAGGCGCGGATCGATCTGGCGCGCACGCACCAACCGCGCTATATAAAGTTGATCGATCGCCTGTGCGAGGAAAGCGGACACACACTGGACCGCATTACCGCCGGCGACCCTAGCCACAGGCACAACGGCAACCAAGTGCTCGCCTGGCATTTCCTCACCAATGGCGGGCACTTCTACATGCTCGACCTGGATGGGGCTGCATCCATGTACGATGCCGCCGACCAGGCGTTGGTTGCCAAGATCCAGGCACCGGCCGAGCTCTAGGACAGCCAGACGATCGCGCTCACTTGAAGGTGGGGTGGGCCAGTCCCCCAAGGTTCGCAGGTCGCATTGGCTTGATGCAGCCTTCCACACCCAGCTGACGGCCGCCTGGCATGGGTTGTCAGCCGCCGCCGACAAGCACACCTCTTCCGGCAAGCGCCCCAGGCAACAACGAAAACGCCCCGCAGTGCGGGGCGTTCGTTTACGCAGACGATCTTGAGCCGATCAACGCTTGGCGCTGTCGGTGTAGTCGCGCTTGTCGTAACCGGTGTAGATCTGGCGCGGACGGCCGATCTTCATTTCCGGGTCGACCTGCTGCTCCAGCCAATGCGACACCCAACCGGCGGTGCGCGCGATGGCGAACATCACGGTGAACATTTCCACCGGAATATTCAGCGCCTTGTAGATCAGGCCCGAGTAGAAGTCCACGTTCGGGTACAGCTTGCGCTGCACGAAGTAGTCGTCCTTCAACGCGGCTTCTTCCAGCTTCAGCGCAACTTCCAGCAGCGGGTCGTTGACGCCCAGCTCGCCCAGCACCTTGTGGGTCATCTCGCGGATGATCTTGGCGCGCGGGTCGAAGTTCTTGTAGACGCGGTGACCGAAGCCCATCAGACGGAACGAGGAGTTCTTGTCCTTGGCCTTGGCCACGGCCGACTCGACGTTATCGGCAGTGCCGATCTCTTCGAGCATCTTCAGCACCGCTTCGTTGGCGCCGCCATGTGCCGGGCCCCACAGCGCGGTGATGCCGGCAGCGACCGAGGCATACGGGTTGGCACCGGTCGAACCGACCAGACGCACGGTCGAGGTCGAGGCGTTCTGCTCGTGATCGGCGTGCAGGATGAACAGCAGATCCAGTGCCTTGGCGACAACAGGGTTGATCTCCAGCGGCTCGCTCGGCACTTCGAACATCATGTGCAGGAAGCGGTCGACGTAGTTCAGGTTGTTGCGCGGATAGCGGATCGGCCAGCCGATCGAATAGCGGTACGCGGCAGCGGCCAGGGTCGGCACCTTGGCGATCAGACGGATGGCGGCCTGACGGCGCTGCTCCGGATCGTTGAGGTCCAGGGTGTCGTGGTAGAACGCCGACAGCGAGGCGACCGAACCGGCCAGCATGGCCATCGGGTGCGCATCGTGGCGGAAACCGCCCAGAAAGTTCTTCAGCGACTCATGCATCATCGTGTGATGCGTCACTTCGTGGTCGAACTTCTTGAATTCGTCCGCCGTCGGCAGTTCGCCGTTCATCAGCAGATACGAAACTTCCAGGAAGCTGGACTTCTCGGCGAGCTGTTCGATCGGATAGCCGCGGTACAACAACACGCCGTTGTCGCCATCGATGTAGGTGATGGCCGACTTGCAGCTGGCGGTGGCGGTGAAGCCCGAGTCGTAGGTGAACAGACCGGTTTCTTTGGTCAGCTTGGAAATATCGACGCAGTCATTGCCCAAGGTGGGCTTGAGAACCGGCAGAACGACCGACTTGTCGCCGGCGTTGAGCGTGACCTGATCAAGATCGGACACTGTGTACGCTCCTTCAGTGGAAGGCGCCTGATCCCACATGGGCAGGCACGTGATGGAAGTCCAAGGCATCGCCTCGGATCACGTCATTATCGCACAGCAGCATTTTGGCCGTCGCTTGGACAGAAGTCGTAGACGCACCGGTCGGGAGCGCGCAAACGAAGTGCGGACACCCTAAAAAAACAACGGCCGCGCAATGCGCGGCCGTTGTCGGTACAGCCCGTCCTGCAAGTTCAGCGCGCGTAGCGCTTCTGGAACTTGTCGATACGGCCGCCGGTGTCGATCACCTTGTGCTTGCCGGTATAGAACGGGTGCGACGCCGAGGAAATTTCCACCTTGATCAGCGGATATTCCTGGCCGTCTTCCCACTTCACGGTCTCTTTCGAGCCCATGGTGGAACGGGTCAGAATCTTGAAGTCGGACGTCACGTCGTGAAAGACGACGTCTTTGTAGTTGGGATGCACGTTATCTTTCATGGACTTGGCGCCGGGCTGCCTGGATAAGCCGGGTATTATAGCGGCCTCCGCGCGCCCGGCGCAAGGTCGCCCTAGCCGGCCGCCAATGCCGCCCCGACCAGGCCGTAGAACCGCTGGCGGTCGTACTCCAGCAGCAGATTGGCGTTATCGGGCGCACTGCCCTGCCGGTTCCAGTCCACCAGGGTCATGCCACGGGTGTGCGTGCCGGACAGTTCGATATGGACCGGACGCTGTTCCAGGCGCTGGGCGCCGTCCGGGTGCAGCGCGAACGCCATCGCCAGGGCGTCGGCGGCGTACCAGTACTCGCCGCGGCTGTCTTCGGACCACAGGCGGGTCTTGCGCGAGATTTCTTCGTAGAAGCGGGCGCGGGCGCTATCGGCGGCTAGCCATTGCTCGACATCGCGGTGCAGCAGGCCGTGCGCGATGGTGGCTTCCCAATCGGCCACATCGAACTGCGGGAAGCCGCGGAACACGATATGCGCCGCCTCCGGGTCGAAGCCGATGTTGAATTCGGCGGCAGGCGTGATGTTGCCGTGCCCGGTCAGCGCCCCGCCCATCACCACCAGCCGGCCGACGCGCTGCGGCAGGGTCGGGTCCAGGGTGAGCGCCAGGGCCAGGTTGGTCAGTGGACCCAGAGCCACCAGCAACAGCTCGCCGGCGTAGTCGTGCGACAGACGCAGGATGGCGAGCGCCGCATGCTCGGCCTCGGCGCTGCGCTTGGCCGCCGGCAGGCCGACATCGCCAAAGCCATCGATGCCGTGCACGTGCGCGGCATCGACCGAGGGGTGCAACAGCGGCTGCGGGCAACCGGCGTACACCGGCACATCCGCGCGGCCGGCGATCTCGCAGACCTTCAAGGCGTTGCGCACGGTGTGCTCCAGCCCCACGTTGCCTGCCGCGATGGTCAGTCCTACGACATCGTGCCGGGTGTCGTTGAAGGCCATCAGCAAGGCCAGCGCGTCATCCACGCCCGGGTCGGTATCGATCAGCAGCGGTATCTTTTTGGTCATGGGATTGGAGAGTGAGCATTCGGGATTCGATCCGGCATCTTCGCAAGGATCGGCCAGCCAAGCGAATCACCAGGACGCCCAGGACGCAGCAGCCTCGCTTTTACGATTCCCGATTCCCGATTCCCCAATCCCCAATCCCCGCCGCTCACGCGGCGGCATAGCGCACCGCGCTGCCGATCCAGCGCGCGACCACGCGGTCGGCGATCTCCGGCGCGTCGGCCAGCAGGCGCTCGGCCAGCACCTGCACGCGCGGCAGCAGGCCGGCATCGCGGGCCAGATCGGCGATGCGGAAACTGGCCAGACCGGTCTGGCGCGTACCCAGCAGTTCGCCCGGACCGCGCAGCTCCAGATCCTTTTCCGCGATCACGAAACCATCGTTGGTCTGGCGCATGGTTTCCAGGCGTTGTCGCGCCATCATCGACAGCGGGGCCTGATACAGCAGCACGCAACTGGACGCCGCCGCGCCGCGGCCGACCCGGCCACGCAACTGGTGCAACTGCGCCAGACCCAGGCGCTCGGCGTTTTCGATGATCATCAACGAGGCGTTGGGCACGTCCACGCCGACTTCGATCACGGTGGTGGCGACCAGCAGATCGCTGCGGCCCTGCTTGAAATCGAGCATGGCCTTTTGTTTTTCGGCCGGTTTCATGCGGCCGTGCACGAGCGCGACGCGTACGCCGGGCAGCTGCGACGACAAGGCCTCGAAGGTGACTTCGGCGGCCTGCGCCTCGATGCGCGGCGGGCCGGCTGGCGCTGCCTTGCCCGGGTCTTCGCTTTCTTCGATGAGCGTGCACACCCAATACGCCTGGCGCCCTTCGGCGCAGGCGGCGCGGATGCGCTCGACAAGATCGGGGCGCCGTTCGGCGCTCAGGACAATGGTCTGCACCGGCGTGCGGCCGGGCGGCAGCTCGTCGATGGCCGAGACATCCAGATCCGCGTAGGTCGACATCGCCAGGGTGCGCGGGATCGGCGTGGCGGTCATCACCAACTGATGCGGCACGCTGCCGGCAGCTGCGCCCTTGTCACGCAGCGCCAGGCGCTGATGCACGCCGAAGCGGTGCTGCTCGTCGATGATGGCCAGCGCCAGGTCGTGGAACACCACCGCCTCCTGCATCAAGGCATGCGTGCCGACCACCACCTGGGCCTGGCCGGAGGCGACCTCGGCCATCGCCGCCGCACGTGCCTTGCCGGTAACCTTGCCGGCCAGCCAGACGATGCGCACGCCCAGCGGCTCCAGCCAGCCGCGCAGGTTGGTGAGGTGTTGCTCGGCCAGCAGCTCGGTGGGCGCGGCCAGGGCGACCTGCTTGCCCTGCTCCACTGCCAGCATCGCCGCCAGGGCCGCGACCACGGTCTTGCCGCTGCCGACATCGCCCTGCACCAGCCGCAGCATCGGCGAAGGCTGCGCCAGGTCGTGCGCGATCTGTTCGAACACGCGCTGCTGCGCGCCGGTGAGCCGGAACGGCAAGGCGGCGCGCAACCGCTGCACCAGGGTGCCGTTGCCGGGCAACACGGGCGCATGGAAGCGCTGCAGGGCGATGCGCTGGCGGCGCAGGCTGAGCTGGTGCGCAAGCAGTTCTTCCAGCGCCAGCCGCTGTTGAGCCGGGTGCCCGCCAGCGAGCAGTTGTTGCGGATCGGTGTTCACCGGCGGGCGGTGCATGGTCAGCAAGGCGCTGCGCAGCGAGGGCAAGCGTTCGTCCTGCAGCCAGTGCGGCGGCAGCAATTCCAGCGCGGCCTCCGGCGGCAACCGCTCGAGCGCCTGGCCGATCAGCTTGCGCAGCGTGGCCGGGCCGACGCCTTCGAGCACCGGATACACCGGATCCAGGCTGTCGCCCAGTTGTGCGTCTTCGTCCACCGCGAGCACGCGGTAACTGGGATGGACGATTTCCCAACCGTTCTGGCCGGGCTTGGGCGTGCCGAACACACGCACGCGCGTGCCGACCGCAAACTGCGCGACCTGCGCGGCGCGAAAATGGAAGAACCGCAGCACCACGCTGCCGTGCGAATCGTCCGAGATGGCCACGCGCAGCACCGGGCGAAAGCGAAAACCACGCTCCACCGCCTCCACCTGCCCTTCAATCTGCGCCGGCACGCCGCTTCGCAGCTGCGCAATGGTGGTCAGCCGGGTGCGGTCTTCATACCGCAGCGGCAGATGCAGCCACAGGTCCTGCACGCTCAGGATGCCGCGCGCGGCGAACTTGTCGGCCACTTTCGGGCCGACGCCGGGCAGGCTGGACAGCGGGGCCTGACCGGCGACGGCCAGGCTCGGCGTGGCGACGCGCGCGCGTGGCACGGCGGGTCGGATCAGTCGCGCCGGATCAACCGAGCACCATCACTCGAGCACCATCACCGCATCGACTTCGAAACCGGCGCCCTTCGGCAGGCCGGAGACTTCGATGGTGGAACGGGCCGGGAACGGGGCCTGGAAATACTCCTGCATCACCGCATTGACGGCGGCGAACTGCCCCAGGTCGGTCAGGTACAGGCCCAGACGCACGATCTTGTCGAGCGAGCCACCGGCGGCTTCGGCCACGGCCTTGAGGTTGTCGAAGGCGCGCCGCGCCTGCGCACCGATATCGCCCGGCACGATCTCGCCGGTGGCCGGATCCAGCGGGATCTGGCCGGAGAAATACACCGTGTTGCCGGCGCGCACTGCCTGTGAGTAAGGGCCGATGGCGGCAGGCGCCTGGTCGGTATGGATGATCTGGGACATGGCGACTCCGTCAACACTGAAAACGAACGCGCATTGTATCGGCGCCTGCCATTGACGGGCGAATGGGGTGTAGGCGGTGACGGCGCGCAGGTGTTGGCCGCTGGCGTAGCGGCGTGTTGCCCGGCGGGCTGGGCATCTTGCAGTGGGTTGGTGTCTGCCTGCTTTCGCCTGCGCGCGATGGCGCTGGTGAGGCTGTGCGTGTGCGCTGCTGGAGGCTGCGCGACGGAGCATGAGGCTGCGCTCGTACCCTCATCCGGCGCTACGCGCCACCTTCTCCCGATGGGAGAAGGGAAGAACACCGCGGCTACCGCTTTAGCCCCTCTCCTGTGGGAGAGGGGTTGGGGTGAGGGTCCGGGCGAAGCCACGCCAGGTGCGTTGCGCTGTGGTGCGTTGCGCTGTGGCGCGGCAGCGCTGCGGCGCCGCGATGCTCCGGGGTTGCGACCTGTGGCACAGGATCGCTACGACGCGGGGGCGATCACGACACCGAGAGACGTCCACCTAGCGGCCGGCAACTGCGCAAAAACCGGCAGGACTAGGTAATCGGCGCCGGATTGAACAAGGCCAGATCGTTGTGCAGGCGGTGTTGCTCGGTCCAGGTGCGCTGGCCGCTGGCCACGTCCAGATAGCGCCGGAACAACTCCCAGCCCAATTGCTCCAGCGTCTTGGCGCCGGTCGCCACGCCGCCGGCATCGATGTCCATCAGGTCCGACCAGCGCTGCGCCAAGTCGCTGCGGGTGGCCACCTTGATCACCGGCACCATGCCCAGGCCGTAGGGCGTTCCGCGCCCGGTGGTGAACACGTGCAGGTTCATGCCCGCCGCAACCTGCAAGGTGCCGCAGACGAAATCGCTGGCCGGGGTGGCGCAATACTGCAGCCCGCGCCCCTTGACCCGCTCGCCGGGCGGCACCACGCCGTTGATCGCCGAGGAGCCGGACTTGGCGATCGAACCCATCGCCTTCTCCACGATGTTGGCCAGCCCGCCTTTCTTGTTGCCCGGGGTGGTGTTGGCGCTGCGGTCGGCCTGGCCGCGCGCCAGGTAGGCGTCGTACCAGGCCATTTCGCGTACCAGCGCCCTGGCGACATCGGCATTGGCCGCGCGCGGCACCAGCAGGTGGATGCCATCGCGCACTTCGGTGTTTTCCGAAAACATCACCGTGGCACCGGCGCGCACCAGCAGGTCGGCGGCCACGCCCAGGCCCGGGTTGGCGGTGACGCCGGAAAACGCATCGCTGCCGCCGCATTGCATGCCCACCACCAGCTCGCTGGCCGGCACGGTTTCGCGGCGACGCAGGTCCAGATGGCGCAGGCGTTCTTCGGCCATGGCCATGATCGAACCGACCATGTCGGCAAAGCCCAGGCTGGCTTCCTGCAGGCGGTAGACGCCGCTGTCGTCGGCGCTGGCATCGTCCGGCAGCAGGCGCTCGGGCGCGAGTTTCTCGCAGCCCAGGCCCACGATCAGCGCCTGCCCGCCGAAGTTGGGGCTGCGCGCGATATTGCGCAGCGTGCGGATGGGGATGATGGCCTCCGGCGCGGTGATCGCCACGCCGCAACCGTAGACGTGATTGACCGCCACCACATCGTCGACATTGGGATACTTGGGCAGCAGCTCGGTGCGGATGCGCTCCACCGCATGGCCGAGCACGCCCACCACGCACTGCACGCTGGTCATGATGCCCAGGATGTTGCGCGTGCCGACACTGCCGTCGCGGTTGCGATAGCCCTGGAAGGTATAGCCATCCAGGGGCTCGGGTGCGGGCGCCGGCTGCAGCGACAGATCCAGAGCGGCCAGATCGGGCGCTTCGGGCATCGCCAGCAATTGCTCGCTCACCCAGGCGCCGCGTGCGATGTCGGCATTGGCAGTGCCGATCACCGCGCCCAGGCGGATCACCGGCGCGCCGGCGGCCAGGTCGCGCAGCGCCATCTTGTGGCCCTGCGGAATGTGCTCGATGGCGGTGAGCCCATCCGGAAAGGTGGCACCGGCCGGCGCGCCGTCATCGTTGACGACGATGGCGACGTTGTCGCGCGCATGGGCGCGGATGCTGAGCCAACGGGTGGGTTGCTGGGTTGCGGACATCGTGGGGCTACCTTGCAGACGTGGGGTGGAGTGCATTACCGGTCGGGGCTGTCGAACTGACGGCGGTACTGCAGGATCAGGCGGTTTTCATCGACATTGCGCTGGTAATTGGAGCGGAAGGTGCCGTTGAACCAGATGACGCTCAAATGCTTGAAGCGCTCGCTCTGGAATTGATAGGTGGTCAAGATATCGCGGGCCCATTCGCGGCCTTCGCCGGCATAGGTGGCCGGCTGCGCATGGTCGCCGCTGATGTAGCGCGCCATGACGCTGAGGCCGGGGATGCCGATGCTCTTGCCATCGATGCTGTAACGCAGCTGCCAGCTGCGCTCGCCGCGTTCGAGAAAGTCGTTGATGAAGGTCCAGTTGAAGACATTGCCGTCGGTGCCGCCCGGCCAGGGCATGGCGCTGGGGCCGGACAGGCGTTGATAGCCGGCACCGAATTCGTGCCCGCCCGTGCGCCAGGACAGCATGCTGCTGAACATGCGGTTGTCGATCGGTCCGGCACGCGACTGGCCGATGTCGTCGGTACGGAAATACCGCAGATCCACACGCAACTGGTCCTTGCCGAAGGTGTGCGTCTGGATCAGGTTATAGAGCTGCTGCCGGTAGATGTCTTCCATCACCGCGCCCTGATAGCGCAGTTGCGTGCCGGGCACGACGCTGTAGGTTGCCGAGAGCAGATTCAACGCATCCGAATCCGGCGTGCCTAGAAAACGGCGATTCTTGTTGGTCAAGGTGATGGGGACGCGCGAATCGCCATCGCGATACCAGGCGCTGGTGAAGCGCGCGAGCAGCAGATCGAGCTTGGGCACGTCCTTGGATTCCAGCGTCACGCCCTGGAATGTTTCCGGCATGATTCGGGTGATGCTGGCGCGCACCAGCGGCTCGTTGGGAATGAAGCTGCCCCACTTCACTTCGGTTTGCGAGGCGCGCAGTTTGAGCGTGGGTGCCACCCGCATCAGCGCATGTTGCGCAGTGCCGTCGTCGTTGTTGGGCAACAGGCCGGTGCCGCCTTCGGCGCGCACGCCATCGAGCTTGAAATCACCGATACCCAGCAGATCCAGGCCCGCGCCGACCGGCCCGCGGGTATAGCCGCTACGGGCATCGACCACGAACCCCTGCGCCCACTCGGCACGCTTGCCCTGCCCGTCGCCGCTGCGGAAATCACGGTTGTAATAGAAGTTGAGTGCGGTGACTTCGGCCGTTGCGCCATTCCAGAACCCCTCATCGGGTTGTTGCGCACGCGCACGCCCGGCCGCGCCGACCGCCAGCAGCGCAGCGCCGCTGATTGCCATCATGCTTTTCATTGCTCGGTTCTCCACCTGCGGTGAACTGGCGGTCATGCGCTGCTGCCGGCGCTCCGGCGGCAGGCATGAGGGCGCTTCAGCGCACCAGACAGGGCCGCTTGTTGTCGAAGGTCCAGTTGGGGATCAGCGCCTGCATGGCGGCGGCATCGTCGCGCGCGCCCAGGCTCAGGCTTTGATAGGTGCGATGCGCGGCCTCCAGCGCGTCCATGTCCAGCTCCACACCCAGGCCCGGCTTTGCCGGCACCTGGATCTGGCCGCCGACGATCTGCAATGGGTCGTGGGTCAGGCGTTGGCCGTCCTGCCAGATCCAGTGTGTGTCGATCGCGGTCACCTGCCCAGGCGCCGCGGCTGCGACATGGGTGAACATCGCCAGCGAAATATCGAAATGGTTGTTGGAATGCGAGCCCCAGGTCAGGCCCCAGTCGCGGCACAGTTGCGCCACGCGTACCGAGCCCTGCAACGTCCAGAAATGCGGGTCGGCCAGCGGGATATCCACCGACTGCAACTGGATGGCGTGGCCCATCTGCCGCCAGTCGGTGGCGATCATGTTGGTGGCGGTCGGCAAGCCGGTGGCGCGACGGAATTCGGCCATGATCTCGCGCCCGGAATACCCATCCTGCGCACCGCACGGGTCTTCGGCATAGGCCATCACCCCGTGCATGTCGCGGCACAGGGCGATGGCCTGATCCAGCGACCACGCGCCATTGGGGTCGAGGGTGATGCGCGCCTGCGGAAAGCGCGCGTGCAACGCGACAATGGCTTCGATTTCGTCTTCGCCGCGCAGCACGCCGCCCTTGAGCTTGAAATCGCGGAAGCCGTATCTTTCGTAGGCCGCTTCGGCCAGGCGCACCACCGCTGCCGGCGTCAAGGCTTCCTGGTCGCGCACCGCCTCCCAGTCATCGCGGGCACCGCTGCCGTCGCGATAGTCGAACGCCGTCTTGCGCCGGTCGCCGATGAAAAACAGATAGCCCAGCACATCCACGGCGCTGCGTTGCTGGCCTTCGCCGAGCAAGGCGGCGACAGGCTGATCGAGGAATTGCCCGAGCAGATCCAGCAACGCTGATTCGATGGCCGTCACCGCATGGATGGTGATACGCAGATCGAAGGTCTGCAGGCCACGGCCGGCGCTGTCGCGGTCGGCAAAGGCAGTGCGCACCTGATTGAGGATGCGCTGATACTCGGCGATGGAGCGGTCGCGAATGAGCGGCGCAGCCTCCTGCAGCAAGCCGGCGATGGCCGCACCGCCAGGCACTTCGCCCACGCCGGTGCGCCCGGACGAATCGCGCAGCACCAGCACGTTGCGGGTGAAGTACGGCGCATGCGCGCCACTGAGATTCAGCAGCATGCTGTCCTGCCCGGCGACGGGCACCACGCGGATGTCGGTGATGCGCGGCGTGGTGCCGATGCCTGCAGGTGATGGTTGGATATTCATGAGGATTCTCCGAAGACGGTCAACGCAGTGCGGGCAGCGGCAGCGACGGGCCGCCGGGCGGCGCCTTGAGTTGCACGCGCTTGATTTCGCCCACGATCACCAGGTAGGACACCACCGCCAGTAATGCGTTGAACCCGACGAAGACCAAGGCCCACTCGAAGGTGCCGGTGGTGGACACGATGTAGCCGATGACGATCGGCGTGGTGATGCCGGCGATATTGCCGAAGGTATTGAACAGGCCACCGGACAGGCCGGCGATTTCCTTGGGCGAGGTGTCGGCCACCACCGCCCAGCCGAGTGCGCCGATGCCCTTGCCGAAGAAGGCCAGCGCCATCAGCCCGACCACCATCCATTCGGCCTGCACGTAGTTGCAGCCGATCATCGTCACCGACATCAGCATGCCGATCACAATGGGCGTCTTGCGCGAGACGGTGAGCGAGTAGCCCCGCCGCACCATGCGGTCGGACACATAGCCACCCAGCACGCCGCCGATGAACCCGCACACCGCCGGCAACGACGCCACAAAGCCCGCTTCCAGGATCGACATGCCGCGCTCCTTGACCAGGTACACCGGAAACCAGGTCAGGAAGAAATACGTCAGCGTGGTGATGCAGTACTGGCCGATGTACACGCCCAGCAACATGCGGTTGCACAACAACTGCTTGGCGTAATGCCATTGCGTGCCCTTGGGCTGGCGACCGGGCGTGTTGCCCTGCTCCATGTCCACCAGCGCGCCGTTGCGCTGGATGTAGTCCAGCTCCTGCGCGCTCAGGCGCGGATGTTCGCGCGGGGCATAGATGGTCTTGCGCCACACCAGCGCCAGCAACACGCCCGCCGCGCCCATCACCAAAAACACATGCTCCCAGCCCCAGGCGTGCACCAGCCAGCCCATCAACGGCGCGAACGCCACCGTGGCGAAGTACTGCGCGGAATTGAAGATCGACGCAGCCAGGCCGCGCTCTGCAGTGGGAAACCAGGCCGCCACGATGCGGCTATTGCCCGGGAACGACGGCGCTTCGGCAATGCCGACCAGAAAGCGCAGCACGAACAACGTGGTGACCGCCCAGGTCACCGGCACCCAGTCGATAAAGCCCTGCAGCGCGGTGAACAACGACCAGATCAGCAACGACAGGCCGTATACGCGCCGCGAGCCAAAGCGGTCGAGCAACCAGCCGCCGGGAATCTGCCCGGCCACATACGCCCAACCGAACGCAGAAAAAATGAAGCCCATCTGCAGCGCATCGATGCCCAGCGCATCCTGGACCGCGGAGCCGGCGATGGACAAGGTGGCGCGATCGGCATAGTTGATCGTGGTCACCACGAACAGCATCAGCAAGATCAGGTAGCGCCTGCGCGGAACCGTCGTTGAACCGACTGTTTTTGAATCGATAGCCATCATCGTTCCTCACCTATGACGATGGAAGCGCACTGCGCTTCGGTACTCCACGTTGCGCCTGCAGATGGCGTACCGGACCCTCCTCCGGCACGCCTCAGGCATCGTTGCTGCGGCAGCTGTCAGTCGTGTCCCAGCGCGCCATCGACACGTCGCCATAGTCCGAGCGGGTTGTCGTGCGCCACCGCAGCAGGTAGCAGCGCCGCCGGCAGATCCTGGTAACAGACCGGGCGCAGGAAGCGATCGATCGCCAGCGTGCCGACCGAAGTGCTGCGGCTGTCGGAGGTGGCCGGGAACGGGCCGCCGTGCACCATCGCGTGGCAGACCTCCACGCCGGTGGGCCAGTCGTTGACCAGGATGCGCCCGGCCTTGCGCTCCAGCACCGGCAGCAATGCGGCGGCCAGTTCGGTATCGCCCGCCTCCATGTGCAAGGTGGCGGTGAGCTGGCCTTCCAGGTGCTCGCTCAGCGCACGCAGCTGCTCGATGTCCCTGCAACGCACCAGCAGCGACGACGCGCCGAAGACTTCGGCCTGCAGCGCCTCATCGGCCAGGAAGGCATCGGCGTCGGTACCGAACAACGCCGCCGGGCAGCGCCCGGCGTCCGCCGCAGCGCCGCGTGCCAGCGTGCTGACCTGCGGGTGCGCGGCCAGACGCTGCACGCCTTGCGCGTAGGCCTGACCAATGCCTGCGGTGAGCATCGCTGCCGGCGACACGGCCTGCAGCGTTTGCGTTGCGGAGGCGACAAATGCATCCAGCGCCGGCGAATCGATCGCCAGCAGCAAGCCGGGATTGGTGCAGAACTGCCCGCTGCCCAGGGTCAGCGAGCCGACGAACGCTTTGCCCAGATCCGACGCGCGTGCCTGCAGCGCCTGCGGCAACAGATACACCGGATTGATCGCGCTCATCTCCGCATACACCGGAATCGGCTCGCGGCGTGCGGCGGCAATCTTGACCAGCGCCATGCCGCCGGCCCGCGAGCCGGTGAAACCCACCGCCTTGATGCGTGCATCGGCCACCAGTCGTGCACCGATCTCGATGCCGGCGTCGAACAGCAGCGAGAACACGCCTTCGGGCAGGCCGCATTGCGCCACCGCCGCCTGGATCGCACGGCCCACCAATTCCGAAGTGCCCGGATGCGCGCTGTGCGCCTTGACCACCACCGGGCAGCCGGCCGCCAGTGCCGAGGCGGTATCGCCACCGGCCACCGAGAATGCCAGCGGGAAATTGCTGGCACCGAACACCGCCACCGGCCCCAGCGCGATATGCCGTTGACGCAGGTCCGCACGCGGCAATGGGGTGCGCTGCGGCAGCGCCGGGTCGATCCGCGCCTGCAGCCAGCTTCCTTCGCGCACCACGTTGGCGAACAGGCGCAGCTGCCCCACCGTGCGCCCCCGCTCGCCTTCCAGGCGTGGACGCGGCAAGCCGCTTTCGTGCATGGCGCGTTCGATCAAGGCATCGCCCAGCGCCAGGATCTGCTCGGCGATGGTTTCCAGGAAGACCGCGCGCGCGTCCAGCGTCGTTTCGCGATAACGATCGAACGCCGCCTGCGCCAACGCACAGGCCTGCTCCAGATCCTGTGCGCTCACCGAGCCGAACGCCGGCTGCAATGCCACGCCGCTGGCCGCGTCCACCGCATGAAATTCCGCCCCCGCGCCGTGCACGTCGCGCTGCCCGATCAGCGATTGGCCCTTGATGGCGTGCATCAGCGGCGTCCTCCGATCAGTTGCTTGAGCTGGGCGAATTCGTCCTCGTTGAGGTCGGCCAGCGGCGTGCGGACCGGACCGGCCGGGCGGCCGACCGCGCGCATGCCGGCCTTGACGATCGACACCGCATAACCGGCGCGGCGATTGCGCAGCACGGTGTACGGCAACACGAAGTCATTGAGCTCGCGGTAGATGGTGACGTGGTCGCGCGCACGCACCGCTGCATAGAACGCCAGCGCCCACTCGGGCAGGAAATTGAAGATGACCGACGAATACGTGGTCACGCCCATTTCCAGATACGGCAGCGCGAAGGTTTCGGCGGTGGGCAGTCCGCCCACGTACAGCAATCGGTCGCCCAGGCGTGCGTAGATGCGGGTCATGCGATCCACATCGCCGATGCCGTCCTTGTAGCCCACCAGGTTGGGGCAACGCTCGGCCACCCGCGCCAGCGTCACATCGTCGAGCTTGGCGTTGGCGCGGCCGTAGACGATCACGCCCAGGCTGGTCGCCTTGCAGACGCGCTCGACATGGTCGGCCACGCCATCGGCATCGCACTCGGTGAGGTATGGCGGAAACAGCAGGATGCCGTCGGCATCGTTGCGCTCGGCGGCCTGCGCCATCTCCATCGCGATCGCGGTGCCGTAACCGGCCGGTGCGATGACCGGCATGCGGCCGGCGGTCTGGGTCACCGCTGCTCGCACGGCGCGATTCACTTCATCCAGCGTCAGCGAAAACAGCTCGCCGGTGCCGCCGGCGGCAAACAGCCCGGCGGCCGGGTGCGAGGACAGCCAGTCCAGATTGCGGCGGTAGGCGGGTTCGTCGAAGGCCAGGTCGGCATCGAAATGGGTCACCGGAAACGACAACAGCCCGGCGCCAAGCGCTTGGGCCATTTCGGAAGGGGTGTATCTGCTGCTCATCGGACAAACGCTCCTGGGCGGGGGATGCGGTTGATCCTAGAAACGCAGATCGTTGCCGGTCCAAACCAAAGGACGTATTGTTTGATATATAAGTTGAATCAATCGCATCATAAATCGATGTAGTGCGCCGCAAATGGCTGCTTTGCAACGCTTTTTCGACGCTGCGTAATTATGGCCGGTTGCGCCCGCCAACGTGGTTGTCGGCACGCCAGCGCCTATTCATTGGCGCTGGCGGCGCAGGGATGTTGCGGGTGCAGCATCCAATTCACCTGTTCTGCCACGCGAGGCCCGTCCACATGTTCGATCTGCAGCAACTGCGTTGCTTTGTCGCCGTCGCCGACGAACTGCACTTCCGTCGCGCGGCCGAGCGCCTGAACATGACCCAGCCGCCGCTCAGCCGGCAGATCCAGTTGCTGGAGCACAGCGTCGGCACCGCGCTGCTGGAGCGCAACAGCCGGCATGTTCGGCTGACCCAGGCCGGGCGCAGTTTGCTTGCCGAAGCGCGCGCGATCCTGCGCATGGCCGAAAACGCCGGCCTGCGCGCACGCCGGATCGGCACCGGCGATGCCGGCAACGTGTCGGTGGGGTTCACCGCCGGTGCCAGTTACCGCTTCCTGCCCGAGGCGATCGCGCGGTGGCGCAGGCAAGCGCCGGATGTGGATCTGCAACTCAAGGAGATGGTCAGCCTGGCGCAACTGGACGCACTGGATGCAGGCCGGCTGGATATCGGCCTGCTGCGCCCGCCGATCCAACGCCAGGGCCTGCACAGCCGCTGCGTGGCACGCGAACCGCTGATCGCCGCGTTGCCGGAAGACTCGCCGCTGGCGCACCGCGACAGCCTGCGTCTGCAGGATTTCCACGGCCAGCCGCTGGTCAATTACGCACCGGACGAGGCGCGTTATTTCTACGATCTGCTGGCGCAATTGTTCGGTGCGCGCGGCATCGCGCCGCGCTCGGTGCAGTACGTCAGCCAGATCCACTCGGTGCTGGCGCTGGTACGCGGCGGCATGGGCATGGCGCTGGTGCCCGAAGGCGCCAGCGGCCTGCGCTACGCCGGCATCGTGTACCTGCCGCTGCGCGAGGACACCCCTGCCACGCCGGTGGAGCTGCACCTGGTGTGGAAGCAGGACAACGACAACCCTGCGCTGGGTCGTTTGATCGCCTGAGCCGGGCAAGGCGCGTGCGCTGTCACAGACGCACGGCAGCGCAGCCAACCCCAACGCAAGGACCGGATCTCGAGCAGCTGGCAGCACGACTGTGCGCACCGCGGGGCGGGTGCAGCCGGGCCCGGTGCGGCATGGACCACGCGTACACGCCGGCTTCGAGCGCGCCGTCCACAGCCACCCGACGACTGCTCGCTACGGTTTGTTCGCCGCTTCTACTGCCGCCCCACGCTCTGCACCACATGCAGGCGCCGCAACCGGCGCATCACTTCGGCCAGGTGGCGGCGGTCGCGCACCTGGATGTTGAAGCGCAACACGGCCGCATTGAAGTCGCGGTCCAGGTAATCCACGCGTTCGATATTGGATTTGCTTTGCGCGATCGCCGCAGCCAACTGCGCCAGCACGCCGGTGCGGTTTTCCACTTCCACCACCAGCGCGGTGTCGTAGTCGCCGGTGACATTGGAGTCCCAATCGATCGGCACCCAGCGTTCGGGCGATTTGCGCAGCTCGGCCAGGTTGGGGCAATCCAGACGGTGCACCACGATGCCCTTGCCGGCGGTGTGGTAACCCATGATTTCATCGCCGGGAATCGGCTGACAACAGTTGGCGAAACTGATCACGCCGCGCTCGCTGCCGTCGATCAGGATCTTCTCGTGCGAGTGCTTGGAATGCCCGCCACCGCGCAGTTCCGCATATGCCATCAAGGCCTGCGCAGCCTGGGTGGGCATCCAGTTGCCCAGCGCCACATCGGCCAGCAGCGCTTCCAGCCGCGGATAACGGTGCTCGTTGAGGAAGGCATCCAGCCGGCCCTTGGGCAGGCGCTCCAGCGAGCTGTCCATCGCCTCCAGCGCGCGGTCGAGCATGCGATGACCAAGTTGCACGGCATCTTCGTGTTCGAGCTGCTTGAGCTGGTGGCGGATCGCGGTGCGCGCCTTGCTGCTGACCACAAATTCCAGCCACTGCGGCTTGGGCGTGGCCGAGCGCGCGGTGATGATCTCCACCGCCTGCCCGCTGACCAGCTTGGTGCGCAAGGGCACCAGTTTCTTGTCCACCCGCGAGGCCACCGCGCGGTTGCCCACATCGGTGTGCACCGCGTAGGCGAAATCCAGCGCGGTGGAATTGCGCGGCAGCGCCAGGATCTTGCCCTTGGGCGTGAACAGATAGACCTCGTCCGGGAACAGATCCACCTTGACGTTGTCCAGGAACTCCAGCGACGAGCCGGCGGCGCGCTGCGAGTCGATCAGCTCCACGATCCAGTCGTGCGCGCGGCTCTGCGCACTGTTGGGCGAGGCCGAGCCCACCTTGTAGGTCCAATGCGCGGCCACGCCGCGTTCGGCGATCAGGTCCATCTCCTCGGTACGGATCTGCACTTCGATCGGCGAGCCGTAGGGGCCGAACAGCACGGTGTGCAGCGACTGATAGCCGTTGGCCTTGGGAATGGCGATGAAATCGCGGAAGCGCCCGTCCAGCGGCTTGAAGGTGGCATGCACCGCGCCCAGCGCGTGATAGCAATCGGCCACCGTGCGCACCACCAGCCGGAAGCCGAACACGTCCATCACCTGGTCGAAGGATTTGTTCTCTTCGTGCATCTTGGAATAGATGCTCCAGGGGGTCTTGATGCGGCTGACCAGACGATGTTCCAGCCCTTCCTTGGCCAGTCGCTGCGACAGCTGCACTTCCACCTGCGCCATCGATTCGCGCCGCACCACCGGCTGGCTGCGGATATGTTTTTCGATGATGGCGTGGCGCCACGGATACAGCGCGCGGAAGCCCAGGTTCTGCAGCTCGGATTTGATCAGGCTCATGCCCAGGCGCTGGGCGATGGGTGCGTAGATCTCCAGGGTTTCGCGCGCGATGCGGCCCCGCGCCTCGGTGCTCTGCGCGCCGAGCGTGCGCATGTTGTGCAGGCGGTCGGCCAGCTTGATCATGATCACGCGCAGGTCGCGCGACATCGCCAGCAACATCTTGCGGAAGCTTTCGGCCGCCGCTTCCTGGCGGTCGCGGAACTTGAGCTTGTCCAGCTTGGTGACGCCATCGACCAGCTCGGCCACCGCTTCGCCGAATTCGGACGCCAGCTCTTCGCGCGTCAGCGGCGTGTCTTCGATGGTGTCGTGCAGGATCGCCGCGATCAGCGATTCCATGTCCAGGCCCAGCTCGGCGAGCACGCCGGCCACGGCCACCGGATGGGTGATGTAGGGCTCGCCCGACTTGCGGGTCTGGCCGGCATGCGCAGTGGCACCCACTTCCCAGGCACGGCGCAGGATCGGCAGCTGCTCCTTGGGAAGGTAGCTGGCAGCGCGCTCGAGGTGCAGGACGTAGTCGGGGATGGCCGGGTCGGAAGACGGGGACGTCGCCACGGTCGCCTGGGCAGTGGGGCCTGGGTTCATGCGCGAAGACTATGCCAGTGGCCGGTTTGCGGCAACGCGGCATGCACTGCGGACAGGCTGGCGGGCTGGGATCGGCCGCTGCGCCGCCGCGCCGCGCCAGCCGCAGCGACCCTGGACGCGCAGCCTGCAACTTTGCCCAGCCAAGCGGCATTTGCCCGGCTGCTACACTCGAGTCCGCGCCATTCCAGGGACCCCGCCCATGCTCGCTCCCCCCGACCTGCTGATCTTCGACTGCGACGGCGTGCTGGTCGACAGCGAGCCGTTGGCGTGCGCGGTCCTGGCCCAGGCACTGCAGCAACACGGCGTGGACATCGACAGCGACGGTGTCCAGCAGCACTTCCTCGGGCGCAGCCTGGGCAGCGTGCGCGCGCATGTGCAGACGCTGGAGCGCACGCTGCCCGACACCTTCGAGCGCGACCTCAATGCCGCGTTGCTGGCGCGCTTTGCCACCGAACTGCAGCCGATGGCGGGCGTGGCCGCGCTGCTGGACGCACTGCGGATACCGCGCTGCGTTGCCTCGTCCAGCTATCTGGAACGGGTGCGCCTGTGCTTGCAGGTCACCGGCCTGGCCGGTCATTTTGGCGCACACATCTACACCGCCGAACAGGTCGCCCGCGGCAAGCCTGCGCCGGATCTGTTCCTGCTTGCCGCCGCACGCATGCACGTCGAGCCCGCGTCCTGCCTGGTGATCGAAGACAGCCCCAGCGGCGTGCAGGCCGCCTGCGCGGCCGGGATGCAGGTCTGGGGCTTCACCGGCGGCGGCCATCACCGCGCAAGCGCGGCCGCCGCCGCGTCGCTCGCTGCCGCAGGCGCATCGCAGCTGTTCGCAGACATGCCGGCCGCAGCAGCAGCACTGGGCGCCATCGGCACCCAGCGCCTGGGCACTACGTTAGGCTGAGACTTCCACGCAGACAGATGTGACGATGGCCAACCCCGACAACGACACCAGCCGACTCGATGCCGCAGCCAGGGCAGGCTGGCTGTACTACATCGCCGGCAACACCCAGGACGAGATCGCGCGCAAGCTCAAGGTCTCCCGCGCAACAGCGCAGCGCCTGGTGTCGTTGTGCCTGAGCCAGCGGTTGATCACCTTCCGGCTGGAACATCCGATCGCCGCCTGCATGGATCTGGCCGCGCAGCTGCAGGACCGTTTCGGCATGCGCTATTGCGAGGTCGCACCCACCGACCCGGCCGACCCGCACCTGGTCACCGGTGTCGCCGAACGTGCCGCGGCGCTGCTGGAATCCACCCTGCGCAGCGACACCCCGAGCATCATCGGCATCGGCACCGGCCGTGCCATGCGCGCGGCCGTGGAGCGCATCCCCGCGATGCAGACGCGCAATCATCAGCTGGTTTCGCTGGTCGGCAACATTTCCCCGGACGGCTCGGCCAGCCCGTTCGATGCAGTGGCCCGCCTGGCCGACCTGACCGGCGCGCAGCACTACCCGATGCCGCTGCCTGTGTTTCTTTCGTCGCAGGAAGAGCGCGAAACGCTGTTGGGAATCGAGGCGGTACGCAGGGTCCGTGCGATCGCCGCAAAGGCCGATCTGCGCCTGGTCGGTGTCGGCCAGCTCGATCAGACCGCGCCCCTGCATGTGGATGGCTTCATCAGCCGCACCGAACTGCTGGACCTGATCCGGCTGGGCGCAGTGGGCGAAGTGATCGGCTGGGCGCTCACCGCAGCCGGCGACATCATCGATGCAGGCACCAACCTGCGTTTGACCAGCGTGCCGCATCCGGTGCCGGCGACCAGCCTGTCGATCGGCGTGGCCGTGGGCAACGCCAAGGTGGGCCCGATCAAGGCCGCGCTGAAGGGCCGCATCCTCAACGGCCTGATCACCGACGAGCACACCGCCAAGGCCTTGCTCGCCAGCTGAGCGGCGCAATCGCAGCGGGCTGATGGCAGTTCATTGCTGAAATTCCCGGCATGCGCGGGCGCGTTGGCGTGCGCGGCGATGCTGCGCTGCACGATCGAAAGTGCTTTACAGCACGACGAGGTCGTGGGCATATGCGCACCACACGGGCATTTGCTCAACCAACCTCAAGCTGAGGCATCGGTATGAACACTTCGATCAAGACCCTGATCTGCGCGGCACTGAGCGCCACACTGGCGGCATGCGGCGGCGGCACGCACGACGGCGGCGCCGCGTCCAAGCCGGACACCCTGGTGATCGCCACGGTCAACAACGGCGACATGATCCGCATGCAGAAGCTCACCTCGGATTTCACCGCCAGCCATCCGCAGATCAAGCTCGAGTGGGTCACGCTGGAAGAGAACGTGCTGCGCCAGCGCGTCACCACCGACATCGCCACCAAGGGCGGCCAGTTCGATGTGCTGACCATTGGCACCTACGAGGTGCCGATCTGGGCCGAGCGCGGCTGGCTCAAGCCGCTGACGTTCGATGCGGACTATCAGGTGGACGATCTGATCCCGCAGATCCGCGACGCGGTCAGTCACGAGGGGCAGTTGTATGCCGCGCCGTTCTACGCCGAAGGCTCGATGCTGATGTACCGCACCGACCTGCTGCAAAAAGCCGGCCTGAGCATGCCGGCGCAGCCCTCGTGGAGCTTCGTGGCCGACGCCGCCCGCAAGATGACCGACAAGCAGGCCGGCATCTACGGCATCTGCCTGCGCGGCAAGGCCGGCTGGGGCGAGAACATGGCCTTGATCAGCGCGATGGGCAATGCCTTCGGTGCGCGCTGGTTCGACGAACACTGGAAACCGCAGTTCGACCAGCCGGAATGGAAGGCCGCACTGCAGACCTATGTGGATGTCATGAAGCAGGCCGGCCCGCCGGGTGCCGCATCCAACGGCTTCAACGAGAACCTTGCGCTGTTCACCGCAGGCAAGTGCGCGATGTGGGTCGATGCCACGGTGGCCGCATCGTTCATCAGCAATCCCGGCGAATCCAAGGTCTCGGACAAGGTCGGTTTTGCCGCGGCGCCGGATGCGGGCAAGGGCAAGACCACCGGCTGGCTGTGGGCCTGGAATCTGGCCATCCCGGCCAGTTCGAAAAAAGCCGACAAGGCGCAGGCATTCATCGCCTGGGCCACCAGCAAGCACTACACCGAGCTGGTGGCCGGCAAGGAAGGCTGGGGCAATGTTCCGCCGGGCACGCGCCAGTCGCTGTACACCACTGCCGAGTACCTCAAGGCGGCCCCCTTCGCCAAGCAGACCCTGGCTGCCATCCAGGGCGCCGACACGCATCACCCCACGGTCAAGCCGGTGCCCTATGTCGGCGTGCAGTACGCGGCCATCCCCGAATTCCAGGCGATCGGCACCACCGTGGGCCAGCAGTTTTCCGCCGCGCTCACCGGCTCGATCAGCGTGGATGACGCGTTGAAGAACGCGCAGGCCGCCACCGAGCGCGAAATGCAGCGGGCCGGCTACCCCAAGCGCTGAGCCGCTGCGATGGATCGGGCTCCCCGCCCGGCCCGCTCCTGGCCACAGACATGCTCCGGCGTCACGGCGCCGCACCTTCCCACGAGGCAATCGATGAAGATCAGGCACACCACACCTGCGCTGACGATGCTGCTCGCCGGTATGGCCTGCACCCAGGCCAGCGCCCAGGCATTCGATCCGGACAAGCATATCGGCGGCGACTGGGGCGGCCTGCGCAGCCGGCTGGCCGATGACGGCATCCAGTTCAAACTGGCGCACTTCAGCCAGACCGCGTACAACACCTCCGGCGGGCTGCGCGAGCGCACCGCCTATGCCGATCAATTCTTTTTGGGTGGCTACTTCGATCTGGAACGGCTGTGGGGCTGGTCCGGCGCCGATTTCAAACTGGAGATCACCAATCGCAACGGCGAGTTGATCAACAACACCGCAGGCATCCCCACGCTCCTGCAGTCGCAGCAGATCTTCGGACGCGGCGATGTCACACGCCTGACCCAGTTCTCGCTGACCCAGCGCCTGTTCGAGGACAAGCTGACGCTGAAGGGCGGCCGCCTGTATCCCAGCGCCGACTTCTTCGCGCTGAACTGCAACTACCAGCACCTGACCTTCTGCAGCGGTGGCTCGTCCAACTACATCAGCAACAACTGGTATGGCGACCCGCTCAGTGCCTGGGGCGGCGTGGTCACCTTCAGCCCGGACAAACGCTGGTTTTTCCGGGTGGGCGGCTACGATGCCAACCCGCAGAACCGATCCACCGACCAAGGCCTCAAGCTCGGCACCTCCGGCGACGACCACGGCACCCTGCTGGTGGCCGAAGTGGAGTACAAGCCCGACTACGGCAACGGGATCGATGGCGACTACCGCATCGGCGCGACCCGCAACAGCAACGATCAACCGCGCGTCTACACCCGCTCGGGCGTGCCGACCAGCCTGGGCACCGATCCGGCCGCACTGCAGGACACCGACCGCGCGTTCTACGCCAATTTCGAACAACAGGTCACCAGCAATGGCGCCGGAGGCGGCTTGCGGCTGTTCGCCAGCATCATCGACGCCGACGACGAGGTCAGCACGGTGGGCCAGGTGCTGGCCATCGGCGGGTTCTGGAAAGGACTGTCCGCGGCGCGCCCCAACGACCGCGTCGGCATGGCCATCGGCCGCAATGCACTCAGCGATCGCCTGCGTGCGGCGCAGACCCGCTACAACCAGCGCCTGCCCGCGGGCGCGGCGGCCATCGGCGTGCAGCGCTACGAATACCCCATCGAGCTCAATTACAACATTGCCGTCAGCCGCGGGATCGAAGTGATGCCCAGCGTGCAGTACATCCGTCATCCGGGCGGACTGGACGGCGATAACGCCACCATCTTCGGTCTGCAGGTCAGCCTGAACTTCTGACGCCCGACCCGGCCGCGCGTTCGACGCCAGCCCCTGCGTCGACGCATCGGCCTGCTGCCATGCATCGCAGGCGCGCTGCCTGCCTCCACCTTTGGACCTTGCCGATGGCCACGCATCAAACGCAAAAACTCGCACGGTTCCTGATCGCGCCGTCGATCGTGCTGTTGCTGGCCTGGATGATCGTGCCGCTGGCGATGACGGTGTGGTTTTCCACGTTGAACTACAACCTGCTCACGCCGGAAAAGACCTTCGTCGGGCTGGGCAACTACCGCTACTTCCTGGGCAACCCGGCCTTCCTGTCATCGCTGGGCAATACCTTGTTGCTGGTCGGGTCGGTGCTGGCGATCACGGCGGTGTTCGGGGTGCTGATCGCGCTGCTGCTGGACCAGGTGTTCGTGGGCCGCCGCATCGTGCGCCTGATGCTGATCGCGCCGTTCTTCGTGATGCCGACGGTGAGCGCGCTGATCTGGAAGAACCTGCTGATGCATCCGGTGTCCGGGCTGCTGGCGTGGCTTTGGCAGCGTGTCGGGCTGACCCCGATCGACTGGTTCACCCAGTACCCGATGTTCTCCATCATCGTCATCGTGGCCTGGCAATGGTTGCCGTTTGCGGTGCTGATCCTGCTGACCGCGTTGCAGTCACTGGATGAAGAACAGCAGGAAGCGGCGCTGATGGACGGCGCCGGCGCGTTGGACCGCTTCTTCCATCTGACCCTGCCGCATCTGGCGCGCCCGCTGACCATCGTGGTGCTGATCGAAACCATCTTCCTGCTCACCGTGTTCGTGGAGATCTACGTCACCACCGGCGGCGGGCCCGGCCTGCAGACCACCAATCTGGCCTACCTGATCTATTCGCAGGCGCTGCTGCAATACGACGTCGGCGCCGCGTCGGCAGGCGGATTGATCGCCGTGGTGCTGGCCAATATCGCGGCCATCTTCCTGGTGCGCATCGTCGGCAAGAACCTGGAGACCTGAGATGGCCCGTCGCACTCCCACGCTGCAGATCCTCCTCACCACGGTCGCCGCATGGGCGGTCGGCGGCGTGATCTTCTTCCCCATCCTGTGGATGCTGCTGACCAGCTTCAAGACCGAGGTCGATGCGTTCTCCAGCCCGCCCAGCTTCGTGTTCTTCCATTGGACGCTGGAAAACTATGTCGCCGTGCAGGGACGCAGCGACTACTTCGCGCATGCCTGGAATTCGGTGGCGGTGTCGCTGGGCTCGACCCTGATCGCGCTGGCCATCGCCATCCCTGCCGCGTGGTCGATGGCGTTCTCGCCCACCAGGCGCACGCGCGGCATCCTGTTGTGGATGTTGTCCACCAAGATGCTGCCGCCGGTGGGCGTCCTGGTGCCGATCTATCTGCTCTACCGCGATTCCGGGCTGTTGGATACGCAGCTGGGCCTGATCATCGTGCTGTGCCTGAGCAACCTGCCGATCATGGTCTGGATGCTGTTCAACTACTTCAAGGACATCCCCAGGGACATCCTGGAAGCGGCGCGCATGGATGGCGCCACCATCGGCAAGGAGATCCTCTACATCCTGGCGCCGATGGCCGTTCCCGGCATCGCGTCTTCGCTGCTGCTCAACGTGATCCTGGCCTGGAACGAGGCGTTCTGGTCGCTGAACCTGTCCTCGTCGCAGGCCTCGCCGTTGACCGCGTTCATCGCCTCGTACTCCAGCCCGGAAGGCCTGTTCTGGGCCAAGTTGTCGGCCGCCTCGACCATGGCCATCGCGCCGATCCTGGTGCTGGGCTGGTTCTGCCAGAAGCAGCTCGTGCGCGGGCTCACCTTCGGCGCGGTGAAGTAGCTCACTCAACTTTGATAGGTGGTTCATGGGACGCATCACGCTGCAAGGTGTCAGCAAATCCTTCGACGACACACAGGTCATCCACGGCGCGGATCTGGAGATCGACGATGGCAAGTTCGTGGTCTTCGTCGGTCCGTCCGGTTGCGGCAAGACCACGTTATTGCGCTTGATCGCCGGGCTGGAAGACGTCAGCGGCGGGCGCATCCTGATCGACGGCCAGGACGTCACCGCACTGGCGCCGGCCAAGCGTGGCTTGTCGATGGTGTTCCAGTCGTATGCGCTGTATCCGCACATGAGCGTGCGCAAGAACATCGCCTTCGGCCTGAAGATGGCGCGCGTGCCCAGCGCCGAGATCGAGCGGCGTGTGGCGCAGGCCGCCAGCGTGCTCAATCTCAGCGATTATCTCGACCGCAAGCCCGGGCAGTTGTCCGGTGGCCAGCGCCAGCGCGTGGCGATCGGCCGGGCCATCGTGCGCGAGCCCAAGGGGTTTTTGTTCGACGAGCCGCTGTCCAATCTGGATGCCGCCCTGCGCGTGCAGATGCGGCTGGAAGTCACCCGCCTGCAGAAGCAACTCAAGACCACCGCGGTGTATGTCACCCACGACCAGGTCGAAGCGATGACCATGGCCGACCAGATCGTGGTGCTGCAGGCCGGACGCATTGAGCAGGTGGGCACGCCGCTGGAGTTGTACGAGCGCCCTGCCAACGTGTTCGTGGCCGGTTTCATCGGCTCGCCGCGCATGAATCTGCTGCAGGGCGAGGTGGCCGCGCGCCACGGCGCAGTCACGCTGGGGGTACGCCCGGAACATATCGACGTGCGGCGCGGCAGCTCCGCACCCGGCACCGGCGATGCCTGGCAGGGCAGCGTGATCCAGGCCGAGCACCTGGGCAGCGACACCTTCGTGTACGTGGAGATCCCCGGCGTGGGCACGGTCGATGCGCGCTGCACCGGCGATCTGCGTGTGCACGTCGGCGAGACGGTGACCCTGATCCCGGACCCGGAGCATCTGCACCGCTTCGACGCGCAGCAACAGGCCATGCGCTGAGCGCGCCACTTCCTCGTTCTTCCTCCCCCTGTTTTCGCCACTCCCCCACGATCAAGACCAGCAGGAGATATGCCGATGTATCTGGACAAGTTCAAACTCGATGGCCGCGTGGCGGTCGTCACCGGCGGCGGCCGCGCGATCGGCCTGGCGATCTGCCAGGCGCTGGCCGAAGCCGGTGCCAAGGTGGTCATCGCAGATCACGATGGCGATGTGGCCGAGCAAGGCCTGGCCACGCTGCGCAGCAAGGGACTGGATGCGCAGGTCGTGCAGATGGACGTCACCGATTCGGCACGCGTCACCAGCGTGGCCGATGCGTTGAACGCCCAGTTCGGCAAGGTCGACATCCTGGTCAACAACGCCGGCATCGCCCGTAGCCAGACCCCGGCCGAAACGGTCACCGACGAGCACTGGCTCAACGTCATCGACGTCAATCTCAACGGCACGTTCTGGTGCTGCCGCGCGTTCGGCAAGCACATGCTGGACAGCGGCGATGGCGTGATCGTCAATGTCGGCTCGATGTCCGGCTTCATCGTCAACAAACCGCAGGCGCAGGCCTACTACAACGCGTCCAAGGCGGCGGTGCATCACCTGACCAAATCGCTGGCCGCCGAGTGGGGCGCGCGCGGTGTGCGCGTCAATGCAGTCGCGCCGACCTACATCGCCACGCCACTCAATGCCTTCGTCAAGGAAGATCCGGCGATGTACGACGCCTGGATCGGCGGCACGCCGATGGGGCGGCTGGGCGAAGTGGAAGAAATCGCCTCGGTGGCGCTGTTCCTGGCCTCCCCTGCCGCCAGCCTGATGACCGGCAGTATCGTGCTGGCCGACGGCGGCTATACCTGCTGGTAAATCATGCAAGCGACCAACGAGGCGATCTACATCGGCGTGGACGTGGGCACCGGCAGCGCCCGCGCCGGGCTATTCGACGCGCACGGACAGTTGCTCGGCACCGCGCGCCACGCCATCCAGACCTGGTACCTGCCCGGCGAGATGGTCGAGCAATCCTCGGCAGACATCTGGCAGGCCTGCGTGCAGGCGATCCGCGCCGCGCTGGCGCAAGCAGGCGTGGACGCCGCGCGGGTGGCCGGCATCGGCTTCGATGCCACCTGCTCGCTGGTGGCGGTGGCCGCCGACGGCGGGCCGGTGTGCATCAGTCCCAGCGGCCAGGCCGAGCGCGATGTGATCGTGTGGATGGACCACCGCGCCATCGCCCAGGCCGCGTCCATCAATGCCACCGACGAGCCGGTGCTGCGCTACGTCGGCGGGCAGATTTCGCCGGAAATGCAGACTCCCAAGCTGCTGTGGCTCAAACAGCACCTGCCGGACAGCTACGCGCGCGCGGCGCACTTCTTCGACCTGGCCGACTGGCTGAGCTGGCGCGCCACCGGCAGCACCGCGCGTTCGCTGTGCACGGTGACCTGCAAGTGGACCTACGTGCAGCACGAAGGAGGCTGGAGCCGGCGTTACTTCGAACGCATCGGCCTGGCCGACCTGCTGGACGATGCGGCCGCGCGAATCGGCAGCACCGTGGTGCCGCCGGGCACGGCACTGGGCCGGGGGCTGACAGCGCGCGCTGCCGACGAGCTGGGCCTGCGCGCGGGCACCGCAGTGGGCGCGGCGTTGATCGATGCCCACGCCGGCGCCATCGGCACGCTCGCGAGCCCGGCCGCAGATGGCCAGCCGATGCCGCTCACCGCGCGCCTGGCCTATATCTTCGGCACTTCGGCCTGCGTGTTGGCCAGCACCCAGACGCCATGCTTCACGCCGGGCGTGTGGGGGCCTTACGGTTCCGCGCTGGTCCCGGGGCTGTGGCTCAATGAAGGTGGCCAATCCGCCGCCGGCATCGCAATCGACACCTTAGTGCGCTCGCATCCGGGCTATGCCGACGCCAACGCACAGGCGACCGCTGCAGGCCGCGATGTGTTGCAGTGGCTGGAAGAGCGCGTGCTGGCACGCGTTGGCAGTGCCTCCCAGGCGGCCGTGCTGGCGCGCGGGCTGCACGTGCTGCCGGAGTATCTGGGCAACCGCTCGCCCGATGCCGACCCCAACGCCCGCGCGATGGTCGCCGGGCTGACCATCGACCACGACCTGCAAGGTCTGGAAGCGCTGTACGTGGCCGGCATCTGCGGCCTGGGTTACGGGCTGGCCGACATCATCGATGCGCTGCGCGCGCAGGCAGTGACGTTCGACAGCGTGATCATGAGCGGCGGCGCCAGCCACAGCCGCCTGGTCCGCCAGTTGATGGCCGATGCCTGCGGCGTACCTATGCAGGTCGCGGCCACCGCCGAACCGGTGCTGCTGGGCAGCGCGATGCTGGCCGCCGTGGCCAGCGGCGGTTTTGCCGATCTGCCGGCAGCGATGTCGGCGATGAGCGGCCTGGGCGCGAGCACCGCAGCGACGCCGGAAGACATCGCACGCTTGCATGCCGCAAAGCGGCGCGGGTACCAGGCCATGCAGGCGCTGGACCGGCAGCTGCGCCACACGATGCAAGACGTCGGCCCACGATGACTGCCGACGCCTGCGGCGCGCGAGCGACAAGCACGGGCGTGGTTGGCGTCGGTCTGACGACCAGCGCGCGGATCGGTTAGCTGCGCTGCATCGACGTCGATAAGAGCGGCCAGGGCACCGTCGCAGGCAGCGGTCGGACGCAACACGCGGCGCGCGGCATGCACGCCGCAGCGCAGCGCGAGCTCCGGAGGCGTCTCACCCTGTCGCAGTCATCCCGTCGCTCGCGCCATCCCTCAAAACGCAGACAGCCCGCACAAGGCGGGCTGTCCGGAGATCGTCGGCCACCGTGGCGGCCGGTGACGATCAGTCGTCGTTCTTGGACATGTCTTCGTCGGCGACGACTTCGGCAGCGGCCCATTCCAGCGCTTCGCGCTCGGCACGCTCACGTTCGGCCTTCTCGACTTCATCGATCAGCGCGTTGTCGATCCGGCGGGCGGCGATCTCGCGCAGCGCCATCACGGTGGGCTTGTCGCTGGCGTCTGCGTTTTCGATCAACGGCTGCACGCCGTTGGCGAGCTGACGGGCGCGCTTGGAGGCCATCATGACCAGCTCGAAACGGTTGTTCACGACTTCCAGGCAATCTTCTACGGTAATGCGGGCCATGCGGGCTCCCGGCGACCAGCAACGGCCGCGCATCGAATGAGGGAAAGGGGGCGGAGTGTACGCCTGCGCGGCTGGGCGGGCAACCGGCGGCCATTCGGTTCGCTTTGGAATCAGTCACTTGGACCAGGTCGATCAAGCCGCAGCGCTGCCCTGGTGCGCAGAACGGCCCCGCACGCCTGGCCCGGCCGTCTGCCTGTCGGCCGCGGCGACGCGCTGGCCGAACGCGGATTTTCCAGCTGCAGCGTCGTCGCTGCGCTGGCATCGTCAATCGCCGCTCCGTCCCTGCACACCAGCAACTCAGTCCAGCAGCGCCTGGATCAGGCCGGCATGCCGCTGCTGCTGCGCCTGCCGACGCAGCCGGCTGGCGGTGAAGATGGCGCACATCTCCGAGACCGCGGTGTCGAAGGTCTCGTTGATGATGACGTAATCGAACTCTTCGAAATGCAGCATCTCTTCGCGCGCGGCAGCCAGGCGCTGCGCCATCACGTCCTCGCTGTCCTGGCCGCGCTTGCGCATGCGCTCGTCCAGCGCCTGGCGCGACGGCGGCAGGATGAAGACGCTGACTGCGTCGGGCACCTTCTGGCGCACCTGACGTGCGCCCTGCCAGTCGATTTCCAGCAGCACGTCGTGACCGGCCGCCAGTTGCGGCTCCACCGACTGCCGCGCCGTGCCCTTCCAGTCGCCATGCACCAGCGCGTATTCGAAGAAGTCGCCCGCCTCGATCATGCCCTGGAACTCGTCGGCCGACACGAAATGGTAGTGCTCGGCATGCCGCTCGCCCGGCCGTGGCGCGCGCGAGGTGAACGAGATCGACAAGGCGATCTTCGGGTCGCGCGCCAGGGTGGCGTTGACGATGCTGCTCTTGCCGGCGCCCGAGGGGGCCGCAACGATATAGAGGGTGCCGCGCATAGGTCAGGGATTCGTGATTGGGGAGTCGGGATTCGCAAACGGGTTGCGGGCCGGTGCCACCGGGGTCGATATGCTACCGGGATTGGCCGCAGCACGCCGACGCATGCCAGTTGCCGTCAGCCAATCCCGAATCCCCAATGCCAAATCCCGGCTATTCGATGTTCTGCACCTGCTCGCGGATCTGGTCAATCAGCACCTTCAGATCCACCGCGGCATTGGACGTGCGGCTGTCCACCGACTTGGAACCCAGGGTATTGGCTTCGCGGTTGAATTCCTGCAGCAGGAAGTCCAGGCGACGGCCGACCGGCTCGCGCTGCTTGAGCACGCGGCGGATTTCGGCGATGTGGCTGGACAGGCGGTCCAGTTCCTCGTCCACATCGAGCTTCTGCAACCACAGCACCAGTTCCTGTTCGGCGCGGCCAGGGTCCACCGGATGCGGCAGATCGGCCAGGCGCGCGGCCAGCTTGACGCGCTGCCCCTCGCGAATCACCGGGATCAAGATGCGCACCTCGGCGGCGATGCGTTCGATCGCGTCCACACGTTCGCTGATCGCCTCGGCCAGCTTGCCGCCTTCGCGCTCGCGCGCAGCCACAAAACTGTCGACCACTTCATCGAGCAAGGCCATCGCCTGTGCCTGCAGCGCAGGCGCATCCACGTCCTGCACCTGCAGGACGCCCGGCAGCTGCAGCAGATCGGTAAAGCCCACCTGCAACTTGGGAAACAGCCCGTCCAGCCGCGTGGCCAGCGCACCCAGCTCGTGCAGCAGCGATTCGTTGACCGCCAGCGTCTGCGCGTTGTCCGGCGCACGCAGGCGCAAGCTCAGGTCCAGCTTGCCGCGGCTGTTCTTGGCTGCCACGCGCTCGCGCAGCAACGGCTCCAGCGCACGCAGTTCTTCGGGCAGGCGCACGCCCACTTCCAGAAAGCGGTGGTTGACCGAGCGCAGCTCGCAACCCAGCGTGCCCCAGGGCGTGATGCGTTCGCCGCCGGCAAACGCGGTCATGCTTCGGATCATCGTCAATCCCGTACCGTCAAAGCGCGAATGGTACCCTAGCCGCCCACACCGGCCGGCTGCTGCCCGCCGTGCATTGGCGCCAAGACCAACCTCCCGACTTCCGGACTCATCGCATGACCTTTTCCCGTCCCAGCGGCCGCACGGCCGATCAGCTGCGCCCGGTGCGCATCGAACGCTCCTTCACCCGCCATGCCGAAGGCTCGGTGCTGGTGAGCTTCGGCGACACCCGCGTGCTGTGCACCGCCAGCGTGGAAAACCGCGTGCCGAACTTCCTGCGCGGCAAGGGCGAAGGCTGGGTCACCGCCGAATACGGCATGTTGCCGCGCTCCACCCACACCCGCTCCGACCGCGAAGCCGCACGCGGCAAGCAGGGCGGACGCACGCTGGAAATCCAGCGTCTGATCGGCCGCGCATTGCGCGCCTGCGTGGATCGCAATGCGCTGGGCGAGCGCACCATCACCCTGGACTGCGACGTGCTGCAGGCCGACGGCGGCACCCGCACCGCGGCGATCACCGGCGCCTACGTGGCGCTGGCCGATGCGGTGAACCTGCTGCTCAAGCGTGGCGACATCAAGAAGCATCCGCTGATCGGCGCGGTGGCCGCGGTGTCGGTGGGCATCTATCGCGGCGAGCCGGTACTGGATCTGGATTACCCCGAAGACAGCGACTGCGACACCGACATGAATGTGGTGATGAACGATGGCGGCGGTTTCATCGAGCTGCAGGGCACTGCCGAAGGCCACGCGTTCCGTCGCGACGAACTCAATGCGCTGCTCGCCCTGGCCGAAAAGGGCATGGGCGAACTGTTTGCCTTGCAACGCGCTGCGCTGGCCGGATGAGCCGGCGCATTGCCCTGACCACGCTGCTGGTCGCCGATTACGACGCGGCCATTGCCTGGTACACCGGCGCGCTGGGCTTTCAGGTGCTGGAAGACCGCGCACTTGGCGACTGCAAGCGCTGGGTGGTGATCGGCCCGGGCAGCGCGCAGGAGGCGGCGTTGCTGCTCGCGCAGCCAGGCGATGCCGCGCAGCAGGCGCGCATCGGCGACCAGACCGGCGGGCGTGTCGATCATTTCCTCTACACCGACGACTTCTGGCGCGACCACGCGGCGATGCAGGCGTTTGGCGTGGAATTCCTGGAAACCCCGCGCGAAGAGCCGTACGGCACGGTCGTGGTGTTTCGCGATCTGTACGGCACCAAGTGGGATCTGCTGGAGCCCAAGCAATGAAACAACTGGTCCTGGCCAGCGGCAACGCCGGCAAGCTGGAAGAACTGCGCGCCATGCTGGCCGACCTGCCGCTGCGCATCGTGGCGCAGGGAGAGCTGGGTGTCGAAGATGTGCCGGAAACCGGCCTGACCTTCGTCGAGAACGCCTTGATCAAGGCACGCCATGCCAGCGCCGTCACCGGCCTGCCGGCGCTGGCCGACGACTCCGGCCTGATCGTCGATGCGCTTGGCGGTGCGCCCGGCTTGTACAGCGCGCGCTACGCCGGCAGCCCGACCAATGCGCAGGCCAATAACGCCAAGCTGCTCGACGCCATGCGCGAGGTGCCCGCCGAACGTCGCAGCGCGCGCTTTTATGCAGTGATCGTGTTGCTGCGTCACCCGGAAGATCCGCAACCGTTGATCGCCGAAGGCAGCTGGGAAGGCGTGATCACCACGCAACCGCGCGGCGATGGCGGCTTTGGCTACAACCCGGTGTTTCTGGACCCGGTGTACGGCCTGACCGCGGCGGAAATGGACAGCGAGCTGAAGAACCGCCTGAGCCACCGCGCAGTGGCGCTGGCCACGCTGCAGCACAAGCTGCACGCGCTGGCGCTGTAACGGACGATCTCACGCAGTGCCCGACCTGATCCCGCCCCCGCTCTCGCTCTACGTGCACCTGCCCTGGTGCGTGCGCAAATGCCCGTACTGCGATTTCAACTCGCATGCGGCCAAGGGCGTGCTGCCGTTCGAGGACTATGTGGATGCATTGATCCGCGACCTGGATGCGGACCTGCCGCTGGTGTGGGGGCGAGTGGTGCATTCGGTGTTCTTCGGTGGCGGTACGCCTAGCCTGTTTCCGGCCGAGGCGATCGACCGCTTTTTGCAGGCCGCCGCCGCGCGGCTGCGGTTTGCGCCGAACCTGGAAATCACCCTGGAAACCAATCCGGGCACGGCCGAGCACGGCCGCTTCGAGCATTACCGGGCGGCCGGCGTGAACCGCCTGAGCTTCGGGGTGCAGACCTTCGACGATGCGGCATTGCAGCGGCTGGGCCGTATCCATGACAGCGCCGATGCCGAGCGTGCGATCAAGCTGGCGCAGGATGCCGGCTACGACAATTTCAATATCGACCTGATGTATGCGCTGCCCGAGCAGACGCTGCTGCAGGCCGAGCACGATCTTGAGCGCGCCTTCGCGCTACAGCCCACCCACATGTCGCATTACCAGCTCACGCTGGAGCCGAACACGGTGTTCTTCGCGCGGCCGCCCACAGGCATTCCCGACGACGATGCGGCCTGGGATATCCAGGAACATTGCCAGGCGATGCTTGCCGACGCCGGCTACGCGCAGTACGAAGTCAGCGCGTATGCCAAACCCGGGCGGCAGTGCGCGCACAACCTCAACTACTGGCGCTTCGGCGATTACCTGGGCATCGGTGCCGGTGCGCACGGCAAGATCAGTTCCGGTGCCGAGCAACACGTGCTGCGTCGCTGGAAGCACAAGCACCCACAGAGCTATCTGGCCAGTGCCGGCACCACCGCATCCATCGGCGGCGATGAGATCGTACCGCGGCAGCGCTTGCCATTCGAATACATGCTCAATCTGCTGCGGCTGCACGAAGGCTTTCGCCTGAGCGATTTCGAGGCATCGACCGGCCTGGCTGCCGCAGTCATCGCTGCGCCGGTGGCGCGTGCCGTGGCGCAGGGTTGGCTGATCGAGCAGCACGGGCGCGTGGTACCCACCGAGCTGGGCCGCCGCTTCACCAACGATGTGGTCGAACTGTTCCTGAGCTGACCGCACACCGCCCCGCGGGCGCTGTCGACCACACGCCGACGCGACGGCTGGCGAGGTTCTGGCGGTGGACGCACTCACCTGCCGATGCACACGCGCAGGACATCGACGCATCGCGTGCCAGCGCCCACAGGGTCGCTGGGCGATGGGAAAACATGCTACATAGCTCACGCTTCGCATCGAGCCCGCCCTCCCGGATGTCCACGCCCGCCTCTTCCCTGCAGCCCACACTCAGCGGCCCGATCGCCGCGGCACCGGTGTCCGCGCGTGGCCGCCGCCTGCTGGGCATGCTGCATGCGCACTGCGTGCAGGCGCTCGGTGGCCCGCTGCGATTGACCATCGTCGAGCTGGAGCGCGCGCTGCTGCATCAGGCCGAACATGCGCGCAACAGCCAGATCCAGGCCGACACATACGCGCAGATGCGCAGGCTGCGCGATCACATCGACCAGTTCCCGCAGCTGTTCCTGCAGCATCTGGCGCAGGATCTGGCGACGCTGCGCGATCGCCCCAGCCTGACACCGCCGGCCGAGATGGCGGCTCAGCCGCAGATGCTGACCCTGGTGGAAGACACCGATATCGACCGCGGTATCGTGCTCAGCGACATCGCCCGGCGCGAAACCTCACGCCGGGCCGATGCGCTGCAATTGCTGGCGCAGCGGCTGGCGGTGATCGGCGCGGTGCCGGAGTTCGAGCTGGATGCCCTGCCGCTTGGCCCCTACGCGCTGTGCCGGATCGTGCGCGAGTGCGGCCAGACCCTGGGCCTCAACCTGGAGGGTCAGCTGGCGCTGTACAAGGTGTTCGAACACCAGGTGATGGATCGACTGGGCGACATGTACGAGCGCGCCAACGGCACGCTGGCGCAGGAAGGCATCCTGCCCGGGCTGATCTACCACCCGTATCTGGTCAGACCCACGCAGGTACAGACACGTCGCAGCTTGCCGGGCAGCGCAGCTGCGCCCAGCGGGGCTGCCCCCTCGGGCACGCCCGGCGCCGCGCAACGCAGCCCGCGCCCGGCCACGGCCTGGAATGGCCATTCCACACCAACCGCATGGCAGAGCGCGCTGCTCGATGCGCACGGCACTTCCGCGATTGCGCCCATCGCATCGGCAGCCGCGCAAGCGGCCTCACCCGCACTGGACGATGTGGCCCACGCGCTGGGCGGCTTGATGTCCTCGGCCCGCCAGTCGCAGGCGGCGGGCGGCGCTCGTGCACAGCCGGGCGGCGCGCCGGGCAGCCTGGCGCAGGCGGCGGCGCAAGCGCATGCGCAGCCCGCTGGCCCGGCGCCGGTCAGCGTGCCCAAGGCAGCGCTCGGCGAGGCGCTGGCCAGCCTGCAGGGCGCGCTGAGCGCACAGGCGGCTGCAACGCCGCAGGCCGCCGGCATCGATGCGGTGCAGCGTCAGGTCCTGGAGCTGCTGCGCGCCGAGCACGGTGCACAGGCCGCGCTATCGCCGCAGGACAACGACACCTTCGATCTGCTCGGCCTGCTCTACGCGCAGATGCAGCGCGAAGTGCGCGAGCACACGCCGGCGCAGGCACTGCTCGCCAAGCTGCAGGTGCCGGTGGTGCGCGCCGCCTTGGCCGACACGCATTTCTTCGTGCGCGACCAGCACCCGGTGCGCGAGTTGCTCAACACCGTGGCCGAGTCCGGCGCGGTATGGCTGGGCGAAGACGATATCGACCCGCAGCTGTTGCACAAGCTGGGCAGCGCGGTCGACAGGATCGTCAACGACTACCAGGGCGACGAGGCGGTGTTCGCCGCCGCCAACGACGACATCCAGACCCATCTGCGCAACCTGGCGCGCAAGGCCGAGGTGGCCGAACGCAGGCATGTGGATGCCGCACGCGGCAAGGAACGGCTGGAATCGGCCAAACAGCAGGCGCAGGCGCGCATCGAGCAACTCTGCCAAGACAGCGCGCCGCCGCGCTTCGTGCAATCGCTGCTGCGCCAGGCGTGGTCGGACGTGCTTACGCTCACCTTGCTGCGGCAGGGCGAACAATCACCCGAATGGAACGAGCGCCAGGCCCTGACCGCACGCATCGCCGAGGTCACCTGCCGCAGCAAGGGCCTGCCGACCGACATCGCGCTGGGGACCGATGTCGAAACGGCGCTGCTGCAGGTCGGCTATCACCACGATGAAGCGGCTGCGATCGCGCGGCGCCTGTCCACGCCCGGTGGCGAGGACGAACTCACCTCGCGCACCGAACTCACCGCCAAACTCAAGGCGCGTGCCCGCCTGGGCGATCAGGGCGACACCGTCACGCGCAAGCCGTCCACCACGCCACGGACGCCTGACGAGGAAGCCTGCTACGTGCAACTGCGCAGCCTGCCCTTCGGCACCTGGTTCGAATTCGTGATCAATCAACAAGGCGATCTGCGCCGGCAACGCCTGTCCTGGTACAGCCCGATGACCGGCAACGCGTTATTCGTCAATCAGCGCGGGCAAAAACTCGGCGAGCAATCACTCGATGGCCTGGCGCGGCTGATGGCCAGCGGCCAGGCCCGCTTGCTGGTGGAAGAAAAGTCGCGGCTGATCGATCGCGCCTGGCATGCCACCGTGCGCACGCTGCGCAGCCTGGCCGGCCACTCCCCCGATGAGGCATCCGCATGATCCAGGACACCCGCCGCGCTCCGCGCCGCCAGCCCAGCGACCTGGTGCCGGTGGTCGACATGCTCAGCGAAGCGCAGATCGGCCGGGTCGGCAATGTCTCCGAAACCGGCATGCTGCTGCTGGCCTCGGTTCCACTGCACGAGGACGCGCTGTATCAGCTGCGTTTCAGCCTGCCCGAACGCATCGGACGCGCCACCGAAATCGATGTCGGCGTGCATCTGCTGTGGTCCGAAGCCGCGCATGCGCCGGGGCAGGCCTGGGCAGGCTTTCGCTTCCTGAGCATGTCCGAGCCGCATCGCCTGCGCCTGCGTGCGTGGATCGCCGAAGAACACATGGTCGGCTGACCGATTCACAGGGTTTGCGGCAAACTTGCGGCCTGCCCTGCACCGCCGACCGAGTTCCGCATGACCCAGCCTTCCATGAGCCGCCTGTATTCCGACCACCTGCGGACGCTCAGCGCGCGCGCCGATGAAGCGTTGCAGCGCGGCGGTTTCGATCACCTGGTGGTGCCCAGCGGCACCACGCATTACCAGGTGTTCGACGACCGCGATTACCCGTACGCGGTCAACCCGCAGTTCAAGACCTGGGTGCCGCTGACGCGCATCCCCAACAGCTGGCTGATCTACACACCGGGCCAGCGCCCGACGGTGATCTTCTATCAGCCGTTCGACTACTGGCACGTGGTGCCCGACGCCCCCAGCGGCTGGTGGGTGGAGCACTGCGACATCCACATCATCCGCACTCCGGACGAGGCATTGAAGCTGCTGCCCACGCGCAGCGAACGCTGCGCCATCCTGGGCGAGGCGCGCAGCGCCTTGGGCGCCTACGTGCCGAACAACCCGCAGCCGGTCATCGATTACCTGGACTATCGACGCGCCTTCAAGACGCCGTACGAACTGGCGCTGATGCGCATCGCCCAGCAACTGGCCGTCCGCGGCCACCGCGCCGCCGAAGCCGCGTTTCGCGCTGGCCAGAGCGAATTCGGCATCCACATGGCCTACTGCGCGGCAGTGGGCCAGGATGCCAACGAGCTGCCGTACGGCAACATCATCGCGCTCAACGAACACGGTGCGGTGCTGCACTACACCGAGCTGGGCCAGCACGCCCCGCAACCGCTGCGC
Organism: Xanthomonas pisi DSM 18956; assembly: GCF_001010415.1. Lineage (GTDB taxonomy): Bacteria > Pseudomonadota > Gammaproteobacteria > Xanthomonadales > Xanthomonadaceae > Xanthomonas > Xanthomonas pisi. The sequence goes on along the minus strand of NZ_JPLE01000012.1, from coordinate 35,604 downwards.
AGCTTCCTGATCGATGCCGGCGCGTCGGCACACGGTTATGCAAGCGACATCACCCGCACCTACGCCGCCGACACCGGCAGCGAATTCCAGGCCCTGATCGATGCGGTGGATGCCGCCCAGGTGCGCATGGGCCAGAGCGTGCGCGCCGGGGTGGATTACAAGCAGCTGCATGTGGACGCGCATCTGGCGCTGATGGGCATCCTCAAGGAATTCGGCATCCTCACTGTGTCACCGGAGGCTGCATTGGCCACCGGCGTCAGCGCCGCGTTCTTCCCGCACGGCCTGGGCCACCTGATCGGCTTGCAGGTGCACGATGTGGCCGGCTTCGCCGCCAGCGACCGCGGCGGGCGTATCGAGCGCCCCGCCGGCCACCCGTATCTGCGCCTGACCCGCGTCCTGGAACCCGGCATGGTGGTGACCATCGAGCCCGGCGTGTACTTCATCGACATGCTGCTGGACGAGGTCAAAAAGAACGGCCACGCCGCCAGTGTCGACTGGCAGCGCGTAGGGCAGTTCAAGCCTTACGGCGGCATCCGCATCGAAGACGAGGTGGTGTGCACCGATGACGCACCGGAAAACCTGACCCGCCCGGTCTTTGCCGCACCTTAAGATGTGCATTGCACAGCACGGAGCATCGCCATGAACGATCCACGCCAGACCTCGCACCCGGACCACCCGATGTATCAGCAGATCGAACGCGGCGTGCATGCGATCGACGCCGCGCACGGGCGCGCTCCAGACCAGACCAGCGCGCGACTGACCGCTGCCTTGCTGCCACTGGCGAAGGAAGGCGGGCTGTCTCGCGTGGATCACGTGCTGATGAGCGAAGCGAACAAGACCGGGGTGCACGGCGGCGAAAACGTGTTCGTGGTGCAGGGCGACCCCGCCAACCCGGCACATCTGCGCGCGCACATGAAAACCGAGCAGGCGCTGGCCATGCCCGAGGAACAATCATTCGAGCGCGCGCGGCAGATCGCCGCACCTGGCGAGGCGCTGCAACGGCCGGAGCGCACGCAGACGCCGCAGCTGGGCTGATGAAACCACCGGCGCGTCGTGCCTGCGGCGCGCCCGGCAACGGTCGCCTCCACCGAGCCCGAGGTGCGTTGGATGCACGCCGGGCGGACGATTGCATCCATCGCGCCTCTCGAGTCGCACGTGCGATTGCGCCGTCGATCACCCGCCTGGGGAGATGCCTCTCCAGGCCAGGCGCCCTGCGGCGTTGTGAAGGCGCCAACGGCAAGGCGGCCGGCGTCCTGCCGAGCCATCCGCCAACACTTACCCGCCGATGCCGGCCATCTCCGCTTCGATTGCATCGGCGCTGCGCGCCAGCGCATCGGTGATCACGCGATGGCCATCGCCGGTGATCAGCACATCGTCTTCGGTGCGGATGCCGATGCCGCGCCACTTGGCATCCACGCTGGCATCGTCGGCCGACACATAGAGCCCCGGTTCGATGGTGAACACCATCCCGGGCTCCAGCAGCCGCGAATCGCCGGCCAACCGGTAATCGCCAACGTCATGGACGTCCAGGCCCAGCCAGTGCCCGGTCTTGTGCCGATAGAAGCGCTTGTACTGCTCCTCGGCGATGTTGCGCTCCAGCTTGCCCTTCAGCAGGCCCAGGCGCAGCAGCCCCTCGGTCAGGGTTTCCACCGCAGCCAGATGGCCGGCTTCGTATGCCACGCCGGGGCGTGCCTGTGCGAGCGCGGCCGCCTGCGCGGCACCGACCACGTCGTGCAATGCGCGCTGCGCGGGCGTGAAGCGGCCATTGACCGGAAAGGTGCGGGTGATGTCGGCCGCATAGCCGCGGTACTCGGCGCCGGCATCGATCAGCACCAGGTCGCCGTCGCGGCTGCGCGCGTTGTTGGCGCGGTAATGCAGCACACAGGCATTGCTGCCGGTGCCGACGATGCTGCCGTACGCCGGCCACGCATCGGCAGCGCGGAACACGCGCTCCACCTCGGCCTGCAGCTCGTATTCGTGCACGCCCGGACGCGCCAGCCGCATCGCCGCACGATGCGCGCGCACGCTGATATCGGCGGCCTGCTGCATCAAGGCGATTTCGTCGCGCGATTTGAACAGCCGCTGCTCGTGCAGCAGATGTCCCAGCTCAAGGAATTCGTGCGGCGGCTGCGCGCCATGACGCACCTGCTCGCGCACCCGCTTGAGCCAGCCGATCAGCTTGAGATCGAAATCGACATCGCGCCCGAAGTGGTAATAGACCCGGCTGCGGCCTTCCAGCAGGCCTGGCAGGATGTCGTCGACATCGTCGATGGGGTACGCATCGTCCATGCCGTAGCGTTCCACCGCCCCTTCCTGGCCCTCGCGCGGGCCATCCCAGGCTTCGCGCTCGGCGTCGCGCTCGCGGCAGAACAGGATCGCTTCGCCATGCTTGCGGCCGGGCACCAGCACCAGCACCGCTTCCGGCTCGGGAAACCCGCTCAGATACCAGAAGTCCGAATCCTGCCGGTACGGGTAATGGGTGTCGTGGCTGCGGATGCGTTCCGGCGCGGCCGGCAGGATCAGGATGGCCTGCTCGCCGGCCATCTGCATGAGCTGCTTGCGCCGGCGCGCGTATTCGGCCGCGCCGATCCCGGTGAGCTTTTTCATGGCGGTGCAGCCGATCAGTTCAGGCGTTGACGGAACCGCGGCCCCATCACGCAGTCGCCGTGCAGCAACAGCACGGCCACGCGCACGAACTCTTCGATCTCGGCCAGCGCGGTGTCGTCTTCTTCGCCGGCATCGAAGTCGTCGCTGGAGGCCTGCGCCAGACGCGCCAGATCCTGCAACGCCTCCTCGCCCTCTTCGCTCAGCGCCGGGCGCTGTTGCGCGGCCAGCCCGAAGCCGCCCAGAAACGCGCGGCACCAGTCGAACAAGGCATCGGTGCGCGCCGGCAGCGGGGCGCCGTCTTCGACCAGCAGCAGCTCGAACGCGAAATCGCGATCTTCCAGCTGCGCCACCGTGGCCTGGCGCAGCTGATCCAGCGCGCCGCCCTGCTTGGGCGCCACCTGCGCGGTGTCGGCCAGGATGCGCGCCAGCCAGTCGCCGCTGTCGGCGCCACCGCCGGACAGCCATCCGCATAACCCGCCATGCAACTCCGCCGCAGAGGACGCCAGCGCGAGCTGACGACTTTCAGTTTGCACAGCGGTTACGTCAGGCAGGTCCATCGAGTCATCCAGGCTAAGGGCAAAAGGCACCCGCGCGTGCGGGCGATCAGACTTCCCAGTGTATCAAGGCACCCCGCGTCGGCCGCTACCGCGACGTTCCATGCAGCGTTCCACGCACGATGTTCCAGGCTGGCGCGACCCGGACCGAGGCCTTGGCGGGCTTGGCCTGACGGCGTGCGAGCACGCCCTCACTCGGCGCTTGACCGCCGCGCGCGCGCGCCCCTATCGTGAGCGCATGGACAACGCCGCCGCCCTCGCCCAGATCCGCGCACTTGCCGCCCGCGTGGAAGCGCTGGTGGAGCGGACTCAACGGCTGACCGACGAAAACCGCAGCCTGCGCCATCAACAGGAACAGCTGATCGGCGAACGTTCGCAGCTGCTGACCAAGAACGAGCAGGCACGCTCGCGGGTGGAAGCGATGATCGTGCGGTTGAAGTCATTGGAGCAGCACACGTGAGCACCACCGAGCCGGTCAGCGTGCGTATTCTGGATCGTGAATACACGGTTGGCGTCACTGCCGACGAGCGCGAGAGCCTCACCGCCGCAGCGCGGTTGCTGGATCTGCGCATGCGTGAGATCCGCGGCAGCAACCGGATGGCCGCAGTGGATCGCGTCGCCGTGCTGGCCGCACTCAATCTTGCGCACGAGCTGCAGCAGCTGCGCGATCAGCAGGCGCTCTACGATCGCGAATTGGCCAATACGCTCGACACCTTGAATCGGCGTCTGGACAGCGTTGCCGACACGCCACGTTGAGGCGTACGTCGCACTGCCGTCGCAAAGATGAACTTTGCAGGGCGCGCGCCGACGAATGGGCTAGCCATCGCGCAACAGAGGTCTATAATTCGCCTGCGTTCTCTGCTGTAAACGACAGCGTGCAAAACATTCGCCTTGTCCCTTAATTACGACCACGGGGGCGCGACGAAGCCGGGTGTGCAAGTCCGCCTTGTAGCGGGAAGCCCGATGGCCTCACAACGTCCCCACTTGAACCCCGGGTTCAAGGTCGTTTCGCCCGCATCGTCATGGCGGAGAATGCAAATCTGAAACGGCGCCTTCGGGCGTCGTTTCTTTTGGTGCATCTGGTTCTTTTTGTGCGTCCGTTGCTTGTCTCTTGCGCACCCATCGCTTGCGACTGAGGCCTGAGCTTGACGTGATGCGTTGTGCGCTTGCACGCCCTCAGCACTCGCGCACAGACGCGTTGCCGTGCGCGCACGCCGATTGGCATCGTAACGGTGCGACCCTCCCCGCCGCCATCGATACCTGCTGGCATCGGAGATGCACGAACCCGAGCCCAACGTCAGCGAATCGACACCCAGTGCGGTGCAGGCGCCGTGCATCGTGCGTCTGGTCGTGGCCGCGCCTCACCTGTCTTCGTCCAGGCGATCGCTGGTCAAGCCAGCTGGCGTATGCGCACCGCCTGCTCCTCGAGTGACCAAGCCCGACCCTTGCCGCGCGCAGCGGTCGAACCCATCGCGCCCACGCGCGCCTGCAAGCATGGCCGACGTGCCGATCGCGCGACCGTTGCATCAGCGCCGGCGCATGACCTCGCGCAAGCCATGCAATCACGCGACATCCGATGAGATTGATCGGCAAGAGCACACATCCGCAAGGCGCAGCTCACCGAAGACGCGGTGGACCACCGGCGCGCCACTCCGGCCGCAGTGCTAGGCAGGTGGACGCCTGCCACCGACAATATGCCTCCCTCACCGCTGCGAGACATCGATGACCGAGGACCGAGAGGCGTTGCGCCAGCAGTTGCGCGCACAGCGGCGCAGCCTGCCGGCCGCGCAGCGTCTGGCCGCCGCCGATGCATTGGCGGAACGCTTGCTGGCGCTGCCGTTTGCGCCGCAGACCGGCGCGGTAGCCGGGTATTGGGCGATGGATGGCGAGATCGCGTTGCATCGCTGGCAACTGAGCCTGCCGGCCGGCGTGCGTTATTGCCTGCCGGTGCTGGACGGGAGCGTGTTGCGCTTTGCGCGATGGCGACCGGGCCAGGGCCTGGTCAGCAATCGCTACGGCATTCCCGAGCCGAACGTGGAGCGTGCCGATACGCTTGCCCCTGAAGACATGGCGCTGGTGGTCACGCCGCTCACCGGTTTCGACGTCGCGTGTCGGCGGCTGGGCATGGGGGGTGGCTGGTATGATCGCAGCTTCGCGTTCCGGCATCGCCAGGCGCCGCCACCCTGGCTGGTCGGCGTCGGCTTCGCCGCGCAACAGGTACCTGCCTTGCCGACCGAATCCTGGGACGTGACGGTGGATGCCATCTGCACCGAACACGCCACCTTCCTGAAAGACGACAGCCTCTCTGTATGACTGCCCGCAAGCGCTACTGGTTGATGAAGTCCGAGCCGGACACGTTTTCCATCGATGATCTGGAGCGTGTCGGCACCGAGCCGTGGAACGGCGTGCGCAACTATCAGGCGCGCAATTTCATGCGCGATGGCATGCAGGTCGGCGATGGCGTGTTTTTCTATCACTCCAACTGCAAGGTACCCGGCATCGTCGGCCTGGCCAAGGTGGCGAGCGCGGCGTACCCGGACGACACCCAGTTCGACCCCAAGTCCGATTACCACGACCCCAAGGCCAACCGCGAAGATCCGCGCTGGATGCTGGTGGACGTCGCGTTCGACCGCAAACTCAAACGCACGATTTCGCTCGATGAGATCAAGCAGCACGCCGATGCGCTGGGCGAAGGCTTCCCGCTGATTGCCCGCGGCAACCGGTTGTCGATCCTGCCGGTGACCGCCGCGCAGTGGAAAGTGTTGCTGGCGATGGAGTAGCCGTGATTGGGGATTCGGCAATGGGGATTCGCCCATCGCCGCCCCACGTGACCTGCTCTTACCAATCCCCAATCCCGAATCACTAATCCCGAGCCCCAAATGTCCGAAGCAAAACGCCTGGCCGCCGAGAAGGCGATCGATTACGTGGAAGACGGCATGATCGTCGGTGTCGGCACCGGGTCGACGGTGGCCTACTTCATCGATGCGCTGGGTCGCATCGGCCATCGCATCAAGGGGGCGGTGTCCAGCTCCGAGCAGAGCACCGCGCGCCTGCGCCAGCATGGTATCGAGGTGCTGGACCTCAACCACACCGGCAACCTGTCGCTGTACGTGGACGGCGCCGACGAGTGCGACCCGAACCGCTGCCTGATCAAGGGCGGCGGCGCAGCGTTGACGCGCGAGAAGATCATTGCCGAAGCCAGCGAGCGCTTCATCTGCATCGTGGACCCGAGCAAGCAGGTGCCGGTGCTGGGCAAATTTCCGCTGCCGGTGGAAGTGATTCCGATGGCGCGCAGCCTGGTCGCCCGCCAGATCCTGGCGCTGACCGGCGGCCAGCCGGTGTGGCGCGATGGTGTGGTCACCGACAACGGCAACGTGGTGCTGGACGTGCATCACCTGCAGATCACCGACCCGGTCGCGCTGGAGCGCAGCTTGAACCAGATTCCCGGCGTGGTCTGCGTTGGTCTGTTCGCGCGTCGCCCGGCCGATGTGGTGATCGTCGGCGGCGAACCGCCGCGCGTGCTCTGACTCGACTCACCGCTGCCAGCTAGCGGCGCAGCAGAGTGCATTCGGCGGCATGCCTCGTGCCCTTGGGCCGCAAGCGGCCAGCAGCCGGGCCGCAGATCGGTCATCGACTCGACCTGGACGCCTGCGCGAGACACGCGCGCGGCGATGCACCGGCTTGACGCGCGCCGGTGCATGACAGAAGGTGCGCCATCCCTCGCCCCGTCGGTATGCCGCATGCGCCCTGTCCGCTTCCTCGTTCTTGCATGTCTGATCCTGCTCGGCGGCTGCGCCAGCAGCGGTCCGTGGGTGGAACTGGCCGGCACGCGCTATCAGGTGGAGCTGGCGCAGAACGCTGCCGACCGCACCAAGGGGCTGATGTTCCGCGATGCCATGGACGAGGATCGCGGCATGCTGTTCATCCACGACCGCCAGGAACCGATGGCGTACTGGATGAAGAACACCAAGATCGCGCTGGATATCCTGTATTTCGACGACCAGCGCCGGTTGGTGTCCCAGCAGCGCGACGTGCCGCCGTGTTCGGCCGGCGATGCCTGTCCGCCCTACCCCAGCAGGGCGCCGGCCCGCTATGTGCTGGAGCTCAATGCCGGCCAGGCGGCCAAGCTCAACCTGCAGGACGGGACCGAGCTTGTTTTCAGCCCGGATATTCCCAAGCTGAAGTGATTCACAGCGATGCGGTGTCTCCTGTCAGGAAGTACCGGACTTGAACCCCGCGCCGCTTGCCGACACTCTGTCGGCATGGTCGACATGCTCCCACTTCCCCATTGGACCGCGCTCGCCAGCCTGGACGACGATGCGGTGCCGTTGATGTCCACCGCGCTGCTGATCGCGCGCGACGAGTATCCGCAGCTGGACGCCGAGTTGTACGACACGCTCGTGCAGAGCCACGTCGAGCACCTGCGCCGCGAGGTGGATGCGATCGATCTGTGGCCATTGAAGATGGCGGCGGTCAATCGCTACCTGTTCGATGAGCTGGGCTATTCGGGCAATCACGACGAGTACTACGACCCGCGCAACAGCTATCTCAACCAGGTGTTCGAGCGCCGGCTGGGTAACCCGATCTCGCTGGCGATGGTGCAGATCGAAGTCGCACGGCGCCTGGGCATCCCGCTGGCCGGGGTGTCGTTTCCTGGCCATTTCCTGGTGCGGCTGCCGGTGGACGACGGCGTGCTGGTGATGGACCCGTTCAATGGCGGCCGCCCGCTGGGCGTGGACGAATTGCGCGAACGCGCGCGTCCGCATCTGGGCGGCGAAATTCCCGACGACCGCGCCCTGGCGCAGATCCTCGACCCCGCCCCGCACCGGGCGATCCTGATCCGCATCCTGCGCAATCTGCACGGCGTCTACGCCGATGCCGAACACTGGGACCGTGCCGCACGCAGCGCCGACCGCATCCTGAAACTGGTGCCCGACCAGCCCGAAGCGCTGCGCGACCGCGGCATGGCGTATCTGCACCTGGGCCACCGCAACGGTGCGCGGCACGACCTGTCGCGCTATCTGCTGCTCAATCCCAGCGCCCAGGATGCTGCAAAGCTGCACGAGCATCTGGTGGAGCTGAACAGTCAGCGCGCGCGGGCGCATTGACCGGGCGGACGGCAACGGCTCGCCAGCTGTCAGGCTGTCCAGGTAGAGATCGTTTTTCGGTTCTCAGGGTCAGAAGGCGCAAGCTCCCCCTGATAACCGCAGTGCCGTCGCAGCACGTAACTGCTTGACGGCGGCCCTTTACGGCACTCAGTCGATCTCCACCATCTCGAAGTCGTCCTTGGTCACGCCGCAGTCCGGGCAGGTCCAGGTGTCGGGCACGTCTTGCCAGGCGGTGCCGGGGGCGATGCCTTCTTCGGGGATGCCGTCGGCCTCGTGGTAGAGAAATCCGCAGACGACGCACATCCAGGTGCGGTAGGTGGTGGTGGATGTGTCGCTCATTGGATAATCGCGGTCACGCAACGGTGGGGCCTGCATTGTCCCATCCCATCCACCGCTTTCGGAAGCGCTGCCATGCCCAACCGCCTTAACGTCCGCGGCGTTTACCTGATTACGCCCGATGAGCCCAACACGCAGCGCCTGCTGCTGCGTACTGTGCCGTTGCTGCCGTGGATCAGCTGGCTGCAATACCGCAACAAGCAGGCCGATGCGGCGCTGCGGCTGCGCCAGGCCACTGCCTTGCGCGAGGCCTGCGCAGCGCAGGGTGTGCCATTGATCATCAACGACGATGCGCACTTGGCCGCGCAGGTCGGTGCACAAGGCGTGCATCTGGGCGAAGACGATGGTGAGGTGGCGGCAGCACGTGCGCTGCTGGGCGAGCAGGCCATCATCGGGGTGTCGTGCTACGACGAGATCGAACGCGCGCGCCGCGCAGCCGTAGCGGGCGCCAGTTACGTGGCCTTCGGTGCGTTTTTCCCCACCACCACCAAGCAGACCAACCGGCGCGCGACGCCTGCGTTGCTGCAGCAGGCTGCCGAACTGAAGTTGCCGCGCGTGGCGATCGGCGGCATTGCGCCGGCGCAGGTGCCTGAGTTGGTGACCGCGGGCGCCGACTTGATTGCCGTGGTCAGCGGCGTGTATGCGGCACCGGATCCGGTTGCAGCCTTGCAGGCGTATCGCGCAGGGTTTGGGTCTTAGTACGGCAAGCGTTTTGGCTTGCAGGCTCAAGCTAATGGTGGGCTGGCAAGGGCCCTGCAGTAAACGCGAAGACATCGAGTGCGCGATGTCACCAGACAGTTGGTCAATCGTCTTGGGCAGATATCCGTGATGCAGGGCAATGCGCTCAGCCAAGTCATCGCTCAGGCGGCGTGTTCGCACTCATCAGAATGATGTCGATTTGAGCGCCATCCCCCCCCAAAAAAACAGCGACGCGTGCCATCACGCGTCGCTGCCGGGACTGCGGTTATCGAATGACGTGATTAGAAATCGTAGCTCAACGTCACCCGGCCCGAGCGCGGCGCCTGATAGGCCACGACCTGGTCCCAGAGCGGGTTGGTGGTGTTGTCGGGCAACTGCGAGAACGGGTAGATGTTGGTCGCAGTCTGTTCGTTGGTGATGTTGAACACATCCAAGCGCAGCGCCAGCTTGCCGGCGGCGAACGCCGGCTTGTAGGTCACGCCCATGTCGAGCTGGGCGATCCAGCCCAGGCGGCCCTGCGAGCCCGGAGGCGATGCACTGCCGGTGCCGGTTTCCGGGTTGTAGCAGTAGTGGTACGGCCCACCGGTGATCGCACTGCCGCCGTAACCGGCCGGATCGCGGCCACTGTACTCGGTGCCGTAGTAGTTACCCAGGCAGTTATGCGGCGCACCGGAGATCAGGCTGAAGTTGGCCGAGGCGCCCCATTGCGGGTTGAACTGGTAGAAGCCGAACAGCTTGAGCTGATGACGGTGGTCGTTGGATTGATCGCCGTTGAAGTGCTCCATCAACGCCGCATGGTCCCAGCTTTGCGTGGTCGAGACCGAGGCCTGGCCCTGGTAGCTGCCCAGCGCGCCGCCGGTGCGCCACAGGTCCGAACGCACCTGGCCTTCGGTGGTGCCGTAGCTATGCGACCAGACGTAGTTGACCTTGGCGTACCACTGGCCGTCGAACGGACGCTCCAGATTGAATTCCACCGCCGAGTAGTTGCGCTTGAACTTCGGGAACCCCGCCGCCTCGCGGCTCACCGACACTTCGTGGAACTGGCCATCGGTGCCGATCACGCCCCAGGTGTTGGTCTGGCCCGGATTGATCAGCGATGCGCCGGCCACCTGCGAGAAGTCGATGGTGACACCCTGCGCAGCCGCCGCATTGATCAACGCGGTGTTGGAAACGTCGTAGTTCTGATCGTCGATGCCGGCATTGAGCCGACGATGCGTGCCGCGCACGCCCAGCACCCAGCCGCTGTCCAGCTGCTTGGTGAAGCCGAGGATGACCTCGTCCTGGTTCTCGCCTTCGATGTCCTTGGCCACGGCGGTGCGTACATCGGCAATGCGGCCGAAACGCGAGTTGGCCGATACCGCGGAGCCCAGTTGCTGCGCCAGCACCGGCGTGCCGTCTGCATTGATGCCGCTGTAGGTGAAGTAAGTGTCGGTGGTGGTGGCCGGGGTGAACAGGCTCACCGCCGACAGCGGCAGGCCGAGGTAATAGCGCCCGAGGTTACCGAACACCTTCAGGCTGGAATCGCCATTGACGTCCCAGCTGAAACCCAGCCGCGGCGCCCATGCATTGTCGACTTCGATGTACGGGTCGCCGAACGGGGTGTAGTTGGTGAACTCGTCCTTGCGCAAGCCAAGGCTGAGCAGCAGGTTGTCGGTGACCTGCCACTTGTCTTCGATGTAGTAGGCGCGCTGTTTCGCCTCGTACGAATACAGGCTGGTGTTGATGTTGCGCACCACGTAATAGCCGCTGGAGCCGTTCACCGGATCGACCAGACCCGGGCTCGGTGCGCCGATGCCGCCAGCTTCGTTGGCGGACTGGCTGACCAATCCGCCGGTCGCCAGCCCGTTGGGATCGTTGGTCTGGCCGTAGGTCCACGCAAAGCCCGGGCCGGACAGCACCGAGCCGACGTCGATGCCTTCGGACTTCTGGTTGTCGATACCGAAGTTGAGCGTGTGATGGCCGATGCGCCATTCCAGATTCAGGCGCTGGTTGTCTTTCTTGTATTCGCGGTCGGGCGAACTGACCGACGTCACCAGCTGGTTGCCGATACGCGGCGTGCCGCCGGTGTAGGCCGGATTCTGCAGCGCGGCGCTGTTGATGACCGGGCCATTGGCCGCGTTGTAGTTGAACGGAGTCAGCTCGTCGGGCGTTGTCATCTTGCCGTACAGCGCGGTCACCGTGAGGTTGTCGCCGAGGTAGCCGGTGTACTTGCCGGTGAACAGCGTGGGGCCGGTTTTCCAGGTGGATTCGTCGGTGAAATAGCTGCCGCGCTGGCGGTCGACATAGTTGTAGCGGTAGATCGAGCCATTGGTTTCGGCCTTGTCGCTGGCGCCGGTCACCTCGATCAGGTGATTGTCGGTGATGTTCCAGTCCACCTTGGCGTACCAGCGCTTCTGCTTGTAGTCGTAATCGGTGAGGCCGCCGGTGCGACCGTTGTCGGTGTCGCGATTGGTGCCCACGCGTACGCCGTCCGAATCGACCTGCTCTGCGGCCAGGAAGAAGAACAGCTTGTCCTGGATGATCGGCCCGCCGACATAGGCGCTGTAGGTGGTCTGGTTGGCTTCGGCCTCGCTGGCCGGTTGGTACAGGCCGTTGGCCGCGCGCGCATAACGGTAGGCGGCATTGTTGACGGTGCTGCCTTGGCTGTCCGGGCGCCAGTAGATATCGCGCTGGTTGGCGCGCAGGCCGTTGGGCTCCCAGATGACGGCGGCGCCAAACTTCCACTCGTTGGTGCCGCGCTTGCCGATCTGGTTGATCACACCGCCATTGGAGCGGCCAAACTGCGCGCCGTAACCGCCGGTGAAGATTTCCTGCTGGTCGATGGCGCCGTATGGCAGGGTCAGGCCGCCCAGGTTGTTGCTGATGGTGGTGGTGTTGAAGCCATTGAGGTAGTAGGCGTTTTCGCTGGCGGCCGAGCCACCGAAGCTGGGCAGCGAGCCGCCGAGCGGTCCGTTGTCGAAGCCGCCGCTGTTGACCACCACGCCCGGTGCCAGCAGCGCGATCGCCTCGGCGGTGCGGCCCAGCGGCAGCTGCGCCAGCTGTTCGGAGGTGACTACGGTGCGGGTGTCCACGCTGCTGACGTCGATGGTGGCCAGGCTGGCGGCATTGACGGTGACGCTGTCCAGGGTCTGCAAGCCGCTCCCCGCGGCGCTGGCGGCAGCAAACGACACATCGGTGTTGGCGCCGACGGTGATGCTGACGTTCTCGCGGGTTTCCACCACCGCGCCGTCGCGCTTGACCGTCACCTTGTAGGTGCCCAACGGCAGGTTGCCGGCGCTGTAACGGCCGCGCGCATCCACCGGCACTTCGCGACTGAGGCCGCTGTTGTTTTCCACCACCACGCTGGTGCCATTGCCCTGCCCCACGCTGCCGACGATGCTGCCGGTGGTCGACTGCGCGTGTGCACTGCCGATGGCCACAACCAGCGCCAACGCCAAGGCACGCTTCTGGATACTACGGTTCATGCTTTCTCCCCAAGATGGACACTGCCGGCAACGCGGCTCAATGAACGGGGCCAACGGCCACCGGAATCACACTTTCTGAACATCGGCAGCCGGGCGCCAATGACCGCACGCCATCAGCTCATACCCAAACTGTCGATACCGTCGCGTTCGATCATAGGCAGCCAAGTTCCCCTACCCGGCGGCTCCGACGGGTAGGCGGGCCACTGTCGGGTAGGCGCGCGAGCCCGCAGGCCTGACAATGGCGGACGCGATGCCCGCTGCCGGGCATCGATGCCCCCATCGATAGTCATCAAGGATCTGCGCGCATGAATCACACCCGCTCCCACGCCCTGTTCGCCCAGGCGCAGACCCTGTTGCCCGGGGGCGTCAATTCCCCCGTGCGGGCGTTCAAGTCGGTCGGCGGCGAGCCGTTCTTCGTGGCGCGCGCCGACGGCCCGTATCTGTACGACGTCGACGACAACCGCTACATCGACTACGTGGGCTCATGGGGCCCGATGATCGCCGGCCACAACCACCCCGCCGTGCGCGAGGCGGTGGAACGCGCCATCCGCGATGGGCTGTCGTTCGGTGCGCCCTGCGCCGCCGAGGTCACCATGGCCGACACCATCACCCGGCTGGTGCCGTCGTGCGAGATGGTGCGCATGGTCAACTCCGGCACCGAGGCCACGCTGTCGGCGGTGCGCCTGGCGCGCGGCGCCACCGGGCGCAATCGCATCGTCAAGTTCGAAGGCTGCTATCACGGCCACGGCGACTCGTTCCTGGTCAAGGCCGGCAGCGGCATGCTGACGTTGGGCGTGCCCACCTCGCCGGGTGTGCCGGCGGGCCTGAGCGAGCTGACCGCCACGCTCAGCTTCAACGACTTCGAAGGCGCCACCGCGCTGTTCGACGAGATCGGCGCCGACGTGGCGGCGGTGATCATCGAGCCGGTGGTGGGCAACGCCAATTGCATACCGCCGCTGGCCGGCTACCTGCAGCATCTGCGCACGCTGTGCACGCGGCATGGCGCGCTGCTGATCTTCGACGAGGTGATGACCGGGTTCCGCGTCGCGCTGGGTGGCGCGCAGGCGCTGTACGGGGTGACGCCGGACCTGACCACCTTCGGCAAGATCATCGGTGGCGGCATGCCGGTGGGCGCGTATGGCGGCCGGCGCGAGCTGATGGAGCAGATCGCGCCCTCCGGGCCGATCTACCAGGCCGGTACCTTGTCGGGCAATCCGGTGGCGATGGCGGCCGGCCTGGCGATGCTGGAGCTGGTGCAGGAACCAGGCTTCCACGCACGTCTGAGCGAGTCTACCGGCGTCTTGTGCGAGGGACTGGAAGATGCCGCGCGCGCCGCCGGCATCGCCGTCACCACCAATCGGGTCGGCGGCATGTTCGGGCTGTTCTTCACCGATGAAATCGTCGACAGCTACGCGCAGGCCACCGCCTGCGACACCACCAGCTTCAATCGCTTCTTCCACGCGATGCTGCAGCGGGGCGTGTACCTGGCACCGTCGGCATACGAAGCGGGCTTCATGTCCAGCGCGCACGACGCTGCGGTGATCGACGCCACGCTTGCCGCCGCGCGCGAGGCGTTTGCGGACGTGGCCCGCTGAGGTTCCGGCCGAAACCTGCAGCAACGCAGGGCGTCTCGCGCGCATTGATTGCGCGCGGTCGCGGGCCTGGCGCGCTTGCTGCCTGGCATGGGTTTGCATCCATCGGCGAGGCAGCCGTACCTGGGCGACCGGGTCTGCGCTGGCGCGTCGCCGTTGCCGACGGCGCGTGAGTGCAGGGCAGAACATCGGCGAGGTTGCCTGGCAGCGGGCATCCCCGCTTGCGGTACGTGCATCCTGCATGGGGGTGAAGACGCCGGCAGGCCCGCGCGTTCCTGGACCCTGCGCACAACACACAGGATTTCTCGCTGCAATGGCGCTCACTGAGGGCCACGCGCTTTGCTTTTGTCTTGCGGCTGTCATACCTTTCTGAAAGGTGCTCACGGATGGGCATGGGTGGGGACCCTCGAAGCAGCCGATCCGTCGTTGTCGCCATCGCGGTGACATGCCGGCCGTCGCCGCTGTTTCACCGATGTTGTGCAGCGTGTCGAGCCGACGCGCCGCTGACGCCTGCCACGGCCGCCCTCGCCTCATGCTCAAGCCTGTTGCGTTGCTCACCCCGCGCCCGTCACCGTCGCGCGACCATGCTCTTCCCGATTGGCTGCTTGCCGGCAAGCTGGAGCCGCCATTGCCGCGCCCGGGTGCGGTGGTGCGCGAGGCATTGCTGACGGCGCTGGATCAGGCGCAACTGCGCCCGCTCACGCTGCTGCTGGCCCCACCGGGGTTTGGCAAGACCACCCTGCTTGCGCAATGGCATGCGCGTCGACGCGCCCACGACGATGCGGTGGCGTGGCTGTCGCTGGACGAAGAAGACGCCGATCCGGCGCGTTTTCTCGGCCATCTCGCGTTGGCGCTGCAGGGTGCCGGCGCCGATCCGGCGCTGTGCGCCGGGGTGATGCACAACCGCGACCAGGACCCACGCGATGCGGCCACCGCGTTGATCCGCGCCTTGCGCAGCGCACCGCGGCGGATCAGCGTGATCCTCGACGACTACGACCGGCCCGGCAATGGCCCGGTCGATGAGCTGGTCTTGCGCCTGGTCGAACACAGCGGTGGGCGCCTGCATCTGTTGCTGGCCACGCGCCGCGTGCCGGCGTTGCCGTTGGCGCGGCTGGATCTGCAGGCGCAACTCGGCCGCCTTGGCAGCGCGCAGTTGGCACTGGACAACGACGAGGCGCGGGCGCTGCTGGGACCGCACATCCCCGCACCGGTGGTGGACGAACTGCTGGGTTACACCGAAGGCTGGCCGGTCGCGCTGCATCTGGCGCGACTATGGCTGGAGGGCGACACGCAACGTCAGCAGGAACTGACCGCACGTTTTTCCGGGCGCAGCACGCAGATTGCGGCGTATCTGGCCGAACAGGTGGTCAACGACCTGGATGCCGACACGCGCGATCTGCTCTTGCGCACCAGCCTGCTTGAGCGCGTCAACGCCGCGCTGGCCGACGCGGTGCGCCAACGTGACGACAGCGGCCGGCTGCTGGCGCGGCTGGAGCATTTCCACGGCCTGCTGGTACCGCTGGATGGCGAGCGCGAATGGTTCCGCTATCACCCGTTGTTTGCCGACTTCCTGCAGCAATTGCTTGATCGCGACCATCCGGGCCAGGCCGTGCACCTGCATCAGCGCGCGGCGCGCTGGTTCGGCGAGCACCAGCATCTGGCCGACGCGGTGCGCCATGCCGCGCGTGGCGACTGCGGCGACCTGGCCGCCAGCTACATCGCGCGCGCCGGCACCTGGCAGTTACTGCTGACCCACGGCATGCATGCGGTACGCGCCTTGCTGCGCCATTTCGACCATCGCAGCATCCGCGACACGCCGGCACTGAATCTCACCCAGGCGTACCTGCACCTGAAACTGGGTGAGTTCAGTCATGCACGCCTGTTGCTGGAGCGCTTCCGCGATTTCCCCGCCGCCGTGCGCGAGCCGCTGCAGCGCGACTACACCGTGGTGGTGGCGTTGTTGCGCGACCGCCTGGACGAAATCTGCGGCAATCCGCATGGCCTGACCCAGATCGCCGCGCAGGCGAACGCCTTGGACGAAGACGATCATCTGGGTCGCGGCACCTTGCTGTGCATCTGTGCAACGACCGCGCTGGCGCAGGGCGGGTTTGCAGTGGCCGAGCGCTATGCGCTGGCTGCGCGCGATGCGATGCAGCGCGGCGGCAGCGATCTCGGCGCCAGCCAGGCATTGCTCTCGCTTGGCCAGAGCTTTTTCTACCGCGGGCGGCTCGGCGATGCCGAAGCCTGTTACCGGCAAGCGCTGCACTGGTGCGCACGCACGCCGCAACTGGACCGCGTGCTGGAAGCTGCCGGCAACTGCCTGCTCGCGCAGATGCACTACGAGCGCGGTCGCCACGACGATGCCGCCGACCTGCTGCATCCGGCGCTGGAACTGCTTGAGCAACACGATGGCGGAGTGGACGTGCTGGCGGCAGCCTACGACACCGCGCTGGGGCTGGAACGCGTGCGTGATCACAGCGGCCGCAGCGCGCTGGTGTTGCTTGAGCATGTCGAGCAGATCGCGCATGGGCGCAAGCTGACGCGGCTGTCAGAGCTGGCGTCGGCCTGGCGACTGATGCTGCTGCTGGAGCATCCCGGCAACGCCGCCATCGATGTGGTGATCGCGCGCACCGGCGGCGAGTCCGGGCTGGCGCATACCCTGCGCTCGGCGCATCGCTGGCGCGATCGCGCGGCGATGGGCTTTGCGTTGGCGCGTTGGCATCGCCTGGCCGGGCGCAGCAATGCGGCGCTGAGCATTCTCGGCCAGATCGAGCACGCCTGCCTGGGCAACGATAACGCCTGCCATCTTGCGCGCACCCGCGCCCGCATCGCGCTGGTGCTGCAGCAGCGCGGCGAGCTGCTCGCCGCCCTGCCGCACTTGTACAGCGCGTTGGACCACGTGGCGCTGACGCAGAGCTGGCAGGCGATCGTCGAACTCGGCCTGCCCGCCAAGGCGATGCTGCGGTCGCTGCGCCAGCACGACCCGCACACCGTCGGCGGCACCACCCGCGCACTGACCATCCAGGCGCTGCTTGAGCGCCTCAGTGGTGATGAGGATCCCGCCAGCGATATGTTCAGCGAGCGCGAGCTGGAGGTGCTGGCGCAACTGGCGCGCGGTTACTCCAACAAACAGATCGCCCGCCACCTGCACCTGTCGGAAAACACGGTCAAATTCCATCTCAAGAATCTGTATCGCAAGCTCGACGCGCGCAGCCGCGAAAGTGCACTGGCGCAGGCGCTGCAGCGCGGTGTCTTGCGCGGCGAGGACACGCAGCAGGCAACCGATGCGCCGCCGCATTGAGCGGCGTGCGCAGCATGCGCAGCCGATGCGCACGCCTGTCATCGGGAATGGACAACACGCTCGTGCGTGGCGATGCGCTTGCCATCGTCGGGATCGATGCAGATGCGTCAACGCGTCCGAGGGCACTGGAGACAGGCTCCAAGCGCCCCGCCATCAGCCAAAACTCAGCGTGCCTTTCATCATCGCCCAATGCCCGGGGAACGAGCAGAAGAACGTATAGGCACCGCCCTTGGCGAGCTTGCTGGTTGCGAAGCTGACCGTGGTGCTTTCGCCGCCACCGACCACCTTGGTATGCGCGATCACCCGTGCATCGGCCTTGGGCAGGTAGCTGTCGGCAATGGTCGAGCGCATACCGGCGTTGGCCACCGCCTGGAAATCGGCGGATTTGGTCAGCACCCAGTTATGTCCCATCACCGTGGCGGCCATCTTGCCCGCATGCTTGAGCGTGACGTCCACCTCGGTGCAGTCGGGCGCAATCGTGATGGCGCTCTGGTCGAACTTCATCTGGTCGTTGCCGGTGATGGTCACCGTGCAGGTCCGTGCCCAGGCCGAGGGCGCCATCGCCATCACGCCAAGCACGGCAATCGTCGAAAACAGCTTCAAGGCAGTCCTCCTGCAGTAGGTAAAGCGCGGTGCGTGCAAGCGACCGACGCTCGCGCCGGCGTCGGTGCCGTCAGAGTACCCCCTTGCCATCGCCAATGCCGTGCTGCGCCGCCGCACAAGCAACTGCGCCGGCACGATCACCGCGCGCCAGTGGCATCCACGACGCTACGCATGGCGGAAGAAGTCCCGCAGTGGATCGTGCACATCGGCGACGGCCTGCGGCACAGGCAGCGGGCCACGCTTGCCGGCCATCACCTGCACGAACGCCTGCTTGAAGCGTGCCATCTCCGCCTCGGTCCCTACCGTGATCCGCGACCAGGTTGGCCACACCGGCCAGCTACGCCCGATGAACACGCCAAAGGTCGCCATGTCGTCCTTGAAGCCGGCCGCGGGCCGCTTCACATCGACCATGAAGCAGTTGCTTTCCGATGCCGTGCACGCATAGCCCTGCTTGACGAGGAACTCGATGACGTCCTGCCGCGTGGCCGCGGTGCGCGCGCGGCGCTGCGGCACCAGATCCGGGTCGCGCAAACTGGCCAGACCCGCAGCGGCCGCCGTCACCGGCAGGCTGTTGACGCTGTAGAACATCAGCTTGGCCAGCAGCTCCGGGCGCGCGGCCGCGTAGCCAAGCCGGATCCCGGCCATGCCGTAGAGCTTGGAGAAGGTGCGCAACACCACCACGTCCTCGCCGGCAGCCACCATGTCCACCACGCTGCTGGTGCTGCGCGCGAAGTGGATATAGGCCTCGTCCACCACCAGCACGCTGCCCTTGGGCTTGTGCGCCAGTGCGTAGTCAAGATCCTTGCGGGCGGTGACCGAGCCGGTGGGATTGTTGGGGTTGCAGATGTAGATCACGCCGGCCTTGGCGTCGGCTGCGCACATCGCCTGCACGTCGTGCGAAAAATCCTTGCGCAGCGGCACCTTGATCACGTTGGCGCCATTGCGCGCGGCAGCGCGCCACCCCGATTCGTAGGTCGGGTCGGCCGTCACCAGCGCGGCGCCTGGCGAGGTGAAGGCCAGCATCGTGTAGTCGAGCGGCTCGGTGGAACCGGCATAGGCCATCAGATGATCGAGCGGCAGCTTGAGCTCGGCCGCCAGCGTGGTCATCAGTTCCATCTGGACCTGCCGCAGATAGCGCCCGCCTTGCGGCGCGATCTGCGCAATGGCCCTGACCGCGGCCGCAGACGGGCCATCCGGGAACTCGTTGGAGCCGATCATCACCGGCGACAGCGCACTGGCCGCCGGTGGCACGACGGCGGCGGTGCGTTCGGCGGCGCCGGCAAGCAGCGGCAATGCGCCGGTCCCGGCGGCACCGGCAAACAGGGCGGAATCACGCAGGAATCTGCGACGCGATACGGCAGTATTCATGGCACTCTCCAGCAAGGCAACGACGCGACTTCAAGGACGCACGGCAACCACTTCGATCTCGACGCGATACAGCGGATTGCCCAGCGCAGCGATCTGGAAGGCCGAGCGCGCCGGCAGATTGGGCTGTTCCTTGGTACCGAAGAACTGGCGGTAGCCTTCCATGAACCCGTTGAAATCCATCTTGCCGCCCAGCGCCGGGTCGCCGACCAGAAATACCTGCATCTTCACCACATCGCCCATGCCCAGACCCAGCGATTTCAGCTGGTCCTGGATCTGCTTCAACACGCTCACCGTCTGCGCCTTGGTGTCTCCGTAAGCGGCCGCAGAGTCCTTTGGCGCACTGGTGTCCACCACCGCCGGCACTTTGCCGCTGACATACACGGTGGCCTTGCCGGCCGGAATCTCCACTGCCGCGGCAATGGGGAAATCGCTGTTGGGAATCTTGTGGCGAATCACCTCGGCAGCAGTTGCGGCGCTCAGGCCTGCAGACAACACGGCGGTGGCAACGAGGGCGGTGGCGATGGGACGGAACATGGCAACTCCTTGGAAGAAAGAATTCAGTGGCGCAGCAACTTGACGTCGTCGGCGGTGACGCGCTCGGCATGGTCGTTGCCGAAATGGGTGCGCACATAGCTCACCACGTCGGCCACCTGACGATCGGTGAGCATGTCGCCAAATCCCGGCATGCCGGCGTGCCCGTCGAGCACCATCATGGCGACGTAGGGCGCGGCCGCCAGCTTGGGATTGCCCGCAAGTGCCGGGTATTCGCCGGCGCCCTGCGCACCGCTGCCGGTGGGCATGTGGCAGCCCTGACAGACCGCACGATAGACATGCTCGCCGGAAGCGGTGGCGAACCCCTTTTGTGGATACAGCGCGGTGGCGTCGGAACTTTGCGCCTGCGCATCGCGCAGACCGGGAGGAAGCAGCGCAGCGCCGATGACCACTGCAACGACCGCAACAAACACGCGTGGCAACAGATTCATGCGCGACCTCCCCCGGCAATGACCTTGCGATGCAGGCGGCCGACGACATCGTGCGCCGACAGGATCGCGCCCTCCTGCCAGGCCGGGATATAGGACACATGCTCGCCCGCCAGCGCCAGGCGGCCGTCGATCTGGCAAAGCGGCTCGTAGTGCTCGGCACGCGCCTGTTCGCTCCACATGCCGAAGCAGCCATGGGTGAACGGCACGCGATGCCAACCGACCGCAATCCCGTTGTCGAATTCGCGCGGATATTGCCGGTGCAATTGCGTTCCGTATTCGACCGCCTTGCGCACCCGCTGCTCGGGAGACATGGAGGTGAATTGATAGGCATCCAGCCCCCACACATACGCTCCCAGCAGCACGCCCTTGCCGGAGCTGTGATAACCGGTGCTGGGATAGCTGATCAGGGTGATCGGCAGATCGGTGTAGCTGATGCCGCCGTAGATGGCCTCGTCCTCTTCCCAGAAGCGCCGTTTGAATTGCAGGCCCACCTTGACCGACGCGGCATACGGCACGCTGCCGATCGCGGTGGTCATCGCGTCGCTGGCGGTGGTGGGAATCCGGCTGAGCACCGACAACGGAATCGTGCAGATGCACCAGTCGGCACTGGCCACGCGCACTTCCCCACCGCGTGTGGCGTCCTGCCAGGACACGCGCACGCCGCTGCCGTCCTGATCGATCGTGGTGACCTTGGCGTTGTAGGTGATGGCATCGCCGAGCTGGCGCGCGAACGCCTTGCCGATCTGGTCCATGCCGCCCACCGGCTGAAACATGGTGGTCTGCATTTCGTAGTTGTTGCCGGCCGCCAACGTGGTCCATAGCCGCGAACGCAGCACATCCTGCACGCTGAAAGGTTCGGAGAACTCCGGCTTGCCCGACAAGCCGCCACCGGGGTAGCGCGCAAAGCCACGTCGCTCGCTGCTATCCTTGCCTTTGACGTAGCCGAAGCTGCGATCGAGCGCGCCCCAGGTGCGCAGCGATTCCAGCAGCACCTCCTGGTCCTCGCGGCTCACTGCCGTATCCAGCGCGTGCTGCTGCGTGCACTTGGCCAGCAATTCGGAGACATGGCCCTTGTAATCGGCGTCGATCGCGCGGAACCGCTGCGGTTTGCCATCGAAACCGCTCTGGCTATGCAGCAACGCGTTGTAGTTGACCTGGTTGAAGGCTTCCAACGCCACGCCGAACTGTTTGCAGTAACTCAACACCGCCTTGTGGTGGTGCGGAATCCGCCACGGTCCCGGGTTGAGATACAACCCATCGTCGAACTGGCAGTGCTGCGTGGCGCCGCCAAGTTCCGTATAGCGATCGCCGCCGCGCAGCGTCCAGTTACGACCACCGGGGCGAGCGTTGTATTCCAGCAGCTGCACGCGATAGCCGGCCTTGCGCAATTCGAAGGCGGCGGTCATTCCGGCCAGGCCCGCGCCCAGAATCAGCACCGATGCGCCCTTCGGGTCGCCATCCAGCTGCAATGGCCCTGAAAATTGCGACTCGGCCGCCATGCCCAGGCTGCTCATGGCCTGATACATCATGGCGCCGCCAGCGGTCATGCCGATGCGCGCCAGCAATTGTCGCCGTGTCATCGCCCCAGTGTGATTGCCTTGCATCAACGCACATCCCCTACATGTCATGGACCATCGCGCGGCCGGCCGCAATGCCGGCCGCGTCGATCACTCAGAATCGGTAAGACAGGCTTGCGAACAGCTGGCGCGGTGCGATCAGCTGGTACGAACCGGAACTTTCGTTGGGAAACACCGCACCGATCGCATCGTCCTTGTCGAACAGGTTGTAGGCCGACAGTTGCAGGCGGCCACCGGCAAGAAAGCCGGCATCGCTGCCCTGGTAACCGACGCTGCCATTGACGATGAAGGTGGCATCCACCTGGTCGGTATTGAGCGTGTCGCCGTAGCGCTTGCCGGTGTATTTGGTGTCGAGGTTGGCGAAGAAGTGCTCGCCTTCCCAACCGCCGTTGACGCTGAACATCAGCTTGGGCGCATCCGGTACGTCGTTGCCTTTCACCTGCACCAGAGCGCCGCTGACCGGGCCGAAGTAGTTGTCCTGGAACTCGGACTTGTTCCAGGTCAGCGATGCGCCCAGCCGCCAGCCCGGCGCCGGCTTCCACATGCCGGACAGTTCCGCACCATAGGTCTGCACGTCGCCGACGTTGGCGTAGACGGTGGGCGCCACCACCAGCGGGTCCGGGTCGGTCAGCGCGATGATGCGATTGGAATAATCGATCTTGTAGGCGGCCAGATAACCGCTCCACTGCGTGGATTCGGCGCGGATGCCGATATCGATGTTGGTGGATTCTTCCGGCGCGATGTCCGGATTGAAAGCGCCGGAGGTCAGCGCCAGACGCGGCGCGGAACTGAAGTTCTCCGCGTAGTTGGCGAACACCTGCACGCCTTCGGCCAGCTGGAAGCTCGCACCCACCTGCGGCTGGAACCAGTCGCTGTTCTTGATGGTCACATCGCGGCGCACGCCGACGTTGAAGTCGTCCAGATTGGCGATGCCGTTGTAGTCGCGTTTGACATCCAGCCCCTTGGCGCCGAACTCCATCGTCAGCCGATCGTCCAGCAGGCGCAGCGTGTCCTTGACGTAGAGCTGCTTCACCTCGGTGGAGAAGTGGTTGTCGTAGTAGATGACGATCGGCAAGGCGTTCTTGAGCAAGGCGCCGGTGGCCGGGTCCAGGTTGTACAACGGACGCACCTGATCGAAGTCGTAGCTCTCGTACCACGCACCGACTTCGAGCTTGTTGTGCTCGGTCTCCCACGCCACTGCGGTGGTCACGCCGTAGCGATCGCCGCCCATGATTTCTTCGCGCCGCGTCATCGCACCGACCCGGGTCACATTGCCAGTGGCATCGACGATCTGCGGGTCGTTGATGGCGATATCGGTGCGCCCCGGCGTGCCGGCAATCGCATCGTTGTACAACCCGGTGGCGGTGCTCGGTGGCGTGCCGCCGACGCCGTAGCCGTGCTTGTTTTCGTAGTAACCGGTGAAGGTGATGCCGATGGCGTCGTTGAACATGAAATCGCCATGCAGGCTCAGTAGCGAATCGCGGCGGCCGTTCTGCCATTCGCTGTAATGCTCGGCATCCACTTCCGGATTGCCGGTGATGCGCTCGTGCAGGTCCCACGACACCGAGCCGTCGGAGTTGTACGACTGCACGTCGTAATCCTTGCGGTTGTTGTAGATCCAGCCCAACGTCAGGCTGCCGGCATCCCAGGCCTGCCGCACCTTGGCTTCGAAGTGGTCGCTTTTCTGCGTGGCCGGTTCCATGTCCCACACCCCGCCCTGCGTGCGCGATGCGGAGATGTATGCACTGGGCCCGCCGTCCCACCAATCCGGCGTATCCAGACGCACAAAGCTGCGTACCAGATCGTCCGAGCCGACGGTCTGGGTGAGATTGCCGCTCCAGGTATCGCCGCCCTTGGGCGGAAGACTGGTGTAGCGGATCGCACCGCCGAGCGCGTGATAGGAGGGCTGGGTGACATCGCCCGAGCCGGCGGACACCGTCACATCGAGCAGGTTTTCGCTGGAGACGTAGCGGGTGATGGGCCCACCTTCGCGGGTGTCGAAGGTTTCGATCGGAATGCCGTCCAGGGTCACGCCGATCTGGTTGGCGGAAAAGCCGCGGATGGTCATCGAGTCGCCGAACTCGTACAGCCCGAACGGATCGGTGGTCTGCACATTGACCCCGGGCAGGCTGGCCAGCAGTTGTTGCGGTGCCACGCCCGGCACCTGCGCCTGGATCTCGTCCATCGAAATGGAGGCGGTGGTGCGCGTGGAGCCGGTGCCGACCACGCTGACCGCGTCCAGCGTGCGCGCTTCCTGTGCCAGGACGGGCAGGCTGTGTGCACCAGCCAGCACCAAGGTCATCGAAGCCAGCGTGCGACCACGCGTGGCAGTGGTGAGAATGGCGGCGACCGACGCCGCCAGTTGATCGGTGTTCAAGCGCTTGCGCATGCAATCGACCCCCTGGATGGTGTGACGTGCTGAGTGACCGGGCCCGCTCCCCAAGACCGGCTGACACCGCGGATGCGGCATGGATCGACCATACCCAGCGCGGTTGCGCCGTAGATGCGGTGCGGAGGGTAGGGTCTGCGCATGCGGGTAGGGCCTTTCCGTACTGGAAAGTTTGAATACGCAGCGCAACTGCCCGAGTCGCGTGCTCGTGCAGGCGCCGGGTGTTGGCGATCGGGCGTTCGCACGCGCCATGCGCGGGCGTATGAGCGCGCGCATGGCGCGCCTACCCGTCTGCGCTTATCCGGGCATAGCAGATCCCGTACGCTTGCGATGCAGCGGCTGATCGACAACGCTGCGGTGCCCACCTCGCGAGCACGCCCATGCCGTCTGCCCCTCCGTCCTTGCTGCTGCTGGATTTCGACGGCGTCTTGGCCAGCTATTCGCGCCCGCGCCGGCTGGCCGCATTGGCCAGTGCTGCGGCCTGCCCGCCGCAGCGGGTGCAGCAGGTGCTGTTCGAGCAGGGACTGGAGCGCGCCTACGATGCCGGCGCGCTCGACACGCAGGCCTACCTGACCCAGTTGAGCGACGGGCTGGGGCATCCGATCGACCGCGCCACCTGGATTGCGGCGCGCGTGGCAGCCTGCCGAGCCGACCCCGCCGTGGTGGCGCACGTGCTGGCGGTATCGACGACCACCGCAGTGGCGGTACTCACCAACAACGGCGCGCTGATGACGGAGGCGATCGCGCGGATCGTGCCATCGCTGTTTCCGCTATTGCAGGGCCGCGTGCTGTGCAGCGGTGCGCTGGGCGGCAGAAAACCGCAGCCGGAGGTCTATCAGCGCGCGCTTGCGCAGCTGGATGCGGACCCGGCACGTACCTTGTTCGTCGATGACCTGTTCGTCAACGTCCGCGGCGCCCGTGTCGCCGGACTGCATGCCGATACCGTGCGCGATGCGCGCGCCTTGCGGCGGGTGTTGAAGCGGTATGGGTTGGGGTGAGATTCGGGATTCGGGATTGGGAATTGGGCGTCGGGAATTAGGAGTCAGTAATTAGAAGTCGGGAATTAGAAGTCGGGAATCCGGATGAGGCTTCGCGCACACCCTCATCCGGCGCTGCGCGCCACCTTCTCCCGCCGGGCGGGAGAAGGACAATCAGTCGAGCTGCTTCTTAGAGCCCCTCTCCCGTCGGGGCGAGAAGGCACGGTTTGCGCGCCACTGACGCGCGTGCCTTGGAGCGCCAGCGTTGCAAACGCGGGCTGGGGTGCGGAGCGGAGGTTGGGGTGAGGGTACGGGCGAAGCTTCGTGTCGCTCACACTGCATAGGGCTTCGCGCGCACCCTCATCCGGCGCTGCGCGCCACCTTCTCCCGCACGGCGGGAGAAGGAAAAGTGGTGGAGCTGCCGCTCAAGCCCTTCGCCCCTCGGGGCGAGATGGCACGGTTGCGCGCCACTGGCGCGCCTGCCTTGGAGCGCCCGCGCTGCTAGCGCGGGCCGGGGCGCGGAGCGGGGGTTGGGGTGAGGGGACGGTGTTGCGACGCAGGGCAGCTCCCCTGCCCCTGCCTTACGCAATCCACAAACAACAAGCGCGCACGCGCCTTGCATACCCTCACCAACCAGCGCCCTACAGCGCCCTACCAGCCACCACCACGCAACAGACCAAGCAACCACTCACCGCTGCGCGGCGTACTCGGCAATCGCCAGGCGCAGGCGCGCCAGACCGTCGGCCAGCTCGGCGTCGGTCAGATTGAGTGCCGGCACGAAGCGCAGCACATCCGGGCCGGCCTGCAGCACCAACAACCCATGCTTGGCCGCCAGATCCAGCAGCGCCCCGGCCTGCCCGGCATGCGCCGGTGCCAGCACCGCACCGAGCATCAAGCCGCGCCCGCGCACCTGTGCGAACAGGCCGAACTCGGCATTGAGCGCCTCCAGGCCCGCACGCAATGCCGCCGACTGCCGCTCCACATTTTCGGCAATCTGCGGCGAAGCCAGCTTGCGCAACGCCACGCGCGCCACGGCGGCAGCCAGCGGATTGCCACCGAAGGTGGTGCCGTGCGCGCCGAACTGCATGGTCTGCGCCACTTTGGGGCCAGCCAGCATTGCGCCGATCGGGAAACCACCGCCCAGCGCCTTGGCCAGCGTCACGATGTCCGGCGTCACCTGCTCCTGCCAATGCGCGAACAAGGTGCCCGTGCGGCCCATGCCGCATTGAATCTCGTCCAGCACCAGCAAGGCATCGTGCCGATCGCACAGCGCGCGCACCTGCGCCAGGAAGCCCGGCGCCGCCGGCATCACCCCGCCCTCGCCCTGGATCGGTTCCACCATCACCGCGGCCACGTCGCCACTGGCCATCGCCGCTTCCAGCGCCGCGACGTCGTTGAAATCCACATAGCGGAATCCGCCTGGCAACGGCTCATAGCCTTCCTGGTACTTCGGCTGCGCGGTGGCGGTGACCGACGCCAGCGTGCGGCCGTGGAAGCTGCCACGGAACGTCACGATGACGCGCTTGTCGGCCGGGCGGCCCTGGTTGCTGGCCCACTTGCGCACCAGCTTGATGGCCGCCTCGTTGGCCTCGGTGCCGGAGTTGCACAAGAAGACGTTCTCGGCAAAACGCGACGCGCCGACCAGCTCCTCGGCGAGCCGCAGCGGCGGCTCGCTGTAGAAGATGTTGCTGGTATGCCACAGCTTGCCCGCCTGCTCGGTGAGCGCGGCAACCAGATCCGGGTCGTTATGGCCCAGCCCGCTCACCGCGATGCCGGAGGACAAATCCAGATACTCGCGCCCCGCGTCATCCCATACACGACTGCCCTGCCCGCGCTCCAGCACCACCTGGCGCGGGCGATACACCGGCAGGTAGTAGTGCGCAAGGGACAGGGGCGAATCGGCAGCGGTGCTCATGATGGTGGGTCGCAGAAGCGGAGGGAGAACCCGCATTCTCGCGCATTCGCCGGCCTGCGGCACAATGCGCGCATGCGCCCATTCTCCGATCCTCAACTCACTCCCGCCACCGCCGACGGCTGGCGCCGGCAGTGGTTCGACATCATCTATCGCCACGACACGCGCCCATCGCGCACTACGACCTGATGCTGGTGGTGGCGATCCTGGCCAGCGTGATGGTGATCATGATCGACAGCGTACTGCGCATCCTGCGGCTGTTCCGCATCCTCAAGCTCACCCGCTACATCGAAGAAAGCGGGCAACTGGTGGATGCGCTGGGGCGCAGCCGGCGTAAGGTGCTGATGTTCATGCTAAGGACATCGGGCGTGTTACGGGATTCCAGCGCAAAATGGCCGGCGCAAATGCAGTTTTTTCGATAGAGATTGTTCTGATTGAAAAGCAGCGCAGCCGCTACCCATGCAGCAGTGATGCAGGTACACAATAAGCATCAATCACGCTCGTTGCCCATTTAAATTTCGGGCACAAATTCTGGTTCGTAGGTGATCGGAAAATTGACGGATCTAGCGATGAAGCACACGTCGTGGATCTTGTAATGAATTGCTGTCGCAAGTTCGATGTCGGTTCCCGCACGAATGGCTATACGCGGACGCAAGGTTGCCGACGTGAAGCGACCCGCACCACTGCTCTCAACTTCGCCGATGCCGAGCGGGGTATCCGCATAGCCGGTCACTATGATGTTCGCATCCGATGCGTAGTGCAGATACCAAAGCATGTGGCAGGCCGAAAGCGCCGAGAGCAGAAGGTCCTCGGGATTCATTTTGGCGGGATCACCACCAAGCAACGGATCATTGGAGCAGTGAATGACGGATTTGCCCGGGACGGCCACGTCCCACGTGCGATCGTAACCGCGATAGCTGACCGTGCCCGCGCCCCGGTTTCCCGTCCAGATGACGGACGACGTGTATCGATGCGCCATTGGCTTTCCCCAAGATCATGAATGGTGTATACATGTATACACCACGGATAAGGGCGCGACAATGGATATTACGAACCAACTGCGCGTTGCCATTTTGGATGGGAAATACGCTCCCGGGGCGTTCTTGTCACAATCGCGTCTCGCCAAGGAATATGCCGTCAGCCGCATTCCGATCCGCGATGCTCTGCTGGTTCTTGCCGCCGACAAACTGGTCGAGGTCGTCCCCGGAAAAGGCGCGCGAATCATTACCCTGTCGGCCACGGACCTGATGGAGGTATTCGACCTGCGGATCATGCTCGAATGCGACCTCATACAGCGCGCCGTGCAGAAGGCCGATGACCAGGCAAAAGCAGACGTGGTGTATCTGCTCCGGCGGACGTCTCTGGAAGCCGGTAGGCCCGGTTGGCACCAGGGAGATTGGGATTTCCACCGTGCGCTCTACGCTGCGGCCGGACGGCCCCGACAACTGGCAATCGTCGACGACCTGCGAAAGATCTGCGTCCTACAAGCGTCCCAATACACGTCACTGGCAACCGAAACCCAGCGATGGTTGCGTGATCATGAGGCACTTGCAGAGGCGTATGTTGCGGGGCGTGCCGATGAAGGCTCAACGTTGTTGGAGGAGCATCTTCGGCGGTCTTTGGAATGCTTGCTGGCTCTTGCCGACGGGGCTGACAGTGACAGGGCGCGCTCAGAGCCGGAGTGTACGAGTGATACATCAGCACCGACCGCGCCCGCCTGGCGGTGAGCACAGTCGTTTTATAAGCTGCTGTCACCTCGACATGCGATTGCTCATGTCGATCAGATCGTTGTAACCGGCCAGTACTGCCTGACGCGTGCCGCCCGGCGGGATCGAACCGCTTTCAATCAGCATCTGCTCGCTCTTGTTCAACGGCGTCTTGGTGCGGATACGCTCGACCAGGCGCCCGGATTCGCGCGCGAGTTTGTCGGCGGAGGTTTCCATGTGACCCCACATCGCATCGCCCTGGCCGACCTTGGCTTTTTGCGCTTCTTCCAGAATGCTCTGGTAACGCGTCAGCTGAGCCTGCGCTGCGGCAAGATCCGGCGCATCGTTGTCGAGCACCTGCACCAGCTGCTTGCCCTCGCCGATGATCTTCAGGTGGTACCAGGAGGCCGTACGCCCTTCTTCTTTTTCAATCGCATCGATCTGCGCCTGGCGCCGGGTATCTTCGTTATGTTCCAGCGCCGCGTTCATCGCTTCGCCGGCTTCGAAGAACGCGCTGTAAGCCTGCATCAGTGGTGCGTGCAGCGCCTGCATGCCCTTGCCGTCGTCGCGCAGATAGTCCTCGCGATCGTAGTAGCGCACCGCTTCGCCGATACGCTCGTTGAGCGTGGTGAAACGTTCCTGATAGGTCTTTGCCACCGGATCGAGCTCGGGGTTGGCCGGTGTTTGCGCCAAGGCCGCAGTCATCGGCGCGCCACAGTCGTCCACATGATGCGACAGCACCGTGCCCGGTGCATGGATGCCGCTTTCCTTGCCGGTCGGACCAGCCTCGGGGTCCTGCATCCACCCGATATATTGCTGGTAACTCTCATGCACCGGCTGCTCGACGCCATTGAAGCAGGCGATGTAGGCATTGATCTTGTCGGCGCCGCCGGCATCGACGTTGGCAGGCGCCTGCTTCTGGCAACCGGCCAGCAGCGTGGCCACAGCGAGCGCGGCAGTCAGTGGCGCGTGGCGAAACGGAACAATCATGTGGCTTTCCATGGGTTGGTGGGTCGTGAGGTTGTTGTCGTGCGCGATCGATTCGGACGTGGCGAGCGAGCCGCCGATCAGCGGGACCGCGGATGTCTGCACGTCGCAGAAGCTGACGCCGGCACGGCAATGCAGTGGAGCAGCGCCAGCCAGACCCACCGGTGATGGCTGCACGATTGCAGCGTCAATCGTCGGCGCATCACAGCGCGTTGTGTGGCAGCTTTCGGGGCGTATGGGCCGCGCAGGCCAGACCGATGGTGAAGAGCCTGCGACACGTCCCTTTTGAAAACGCTTTCAGTCCAACCAGGAGCGTAGCAAACCGATCCGTCAACGCGCCGTGTGTTTGCTTGCACCCGGCGCCTCAGCGATACCGCCAAGCCGCATGCCTGGCGACGATTCAGTGGCTGCCCGGCAGATGCGCATCCAGGCCCTGCACGCAGCGCACCGTGCCGCGTCGCTGACACTCCAGCAAGCGCTGGTTGTTCGGAAGCGATGCGTCGTCGACATCCTGTTGCGCACGCGATCCGTGCTCCAGATGGAAGGCAAGCGCTGCCCACTTCAGCGGATGCTTGGCAAGGCCGGCGTTGACCAGCCGCACCGCCAGTTCGCGATCCTCCGCGCCATATCCCTGCATGGCTTCGTCGAACCCGTTCACCCGCAGCAGATCCTCGCGCCAGAAGCTCATGTTGCAACTCATCACCCGACCGCCCGGGCGCGCCGCCTTCCAGCGCGCCAACCACGGCTGGCGGAACGCGTACAGACGCGGCATGGCATCGAACGCCGCAAAATCTGCCGGCGCCCACGGCGTGAAGCCCGGCAGCCGCCGACCCGCGAGCACCGCGGCGGTGGCACGCTCGGTCAGCTTGATCCTTCCGCCCTGCTGGAATCGACCCCGACGCGCCAGCGCAAGATGGTCGGCGACGAACTGTGGGTGCACCAGCATGTCGCCGTCGATCAGGATCACATAGTCCGCGCCGGTCGCGGCAATGCCGAGATTGCGGCATCGCGCCGCGCGGAAGCCGAGGTCTTGCTGCCAGAGGTGCCGCAGCGGCACCGGGAAGGCTGCCGCCAGTTCGACCAGCAGCGCTGCGGTGTCTGCGCCCGATCCGTCGTCCACGACGATCACCTCGTCGGGCAGCTGCGATTGCCGCGCCAGGTTCGCCAAAACCCGGCGCAGCGCCTGCGGCCAGTTGTAGGTCAAGACGATCACCGCACACGACGGCGCTGGCGATGCGGGAACTGCAGACCGGCCGATCACTCCAGTCAATTCACTCAAGAAACAGATCTGCCAGCAGGGCGCGGCCCGGATCGACTGCATACCCGCGCAGATCGGTGACGCCGGCCTGCGCCAGCACCTCATCGTCGATCAGGAACTGGCCATGGAATCCAGCCGCAGCGCGGGTCAGCACCGCATGCGCGGCGTCGGCCACGATTTGCGGGCGACGACAGCCAGCGGCGTCCACGCCCGGCAGCATGTTGATCGCATCGGTGGCAATCACCGTACGCGGCCACAACGCATTGATCGCCACGCCCTGCGGGCCGAATTCGGCGGCCAGCCCCAGTGTCACCAGACTCATCCCCATCTTGGCCAGCGTGTAACCGGTATGCGCCCCCCACCAGGCCGGGTTCAACGATGGCGGCGGGGCAAGGCTGAGAATGTGCGGATTGGGCGCCTTCAACAGATGCGGCAGGCAGGCTTGCGCGCACAGAAAACTGCCGCGCGCATTGACCTGCTGCATCAGGTCGAAGCGCTTCATCGGCGTGTCCAGCGTGCCACGCAACCAGATCGCGCTGGCGTTGTTGACCAGGATATCGATACCGCCGAAGGTCTCGACCGTGGCGGCCACGGCCGCACGCACCTGCTCCTCGTCGCGGATATCGCACTTGAGCGCCAGCGCCTGCCCGCCTGCCGCCGTCACCGCTTCGGCCGCGCTGTGGATGGTGCCTGGCAGCTTGGGATTGGCTACCGCCGATTTCGCGGCAATGACCACATTGGCTCCGTCGCGCGCCGCCCGCAGCGCGATCGCCAGCCCGATCCCGCGAGAGGCACCGGTGATGAACAGGGTCTTGCCGCTCAAGGTCATTGGATTGGGATTCGGGAATCGAGATTCGGGATTTGCAAAAGCTTAGCGTGTCTCCGACGCACGCCGACGCATCATCTGGCATCGCCATACGCGTTTACGAATCCCCAGTCGCCGCATGGTTGATCCCAATGCAGTCGGGATTCGGGATTCGGGAAAGCATTGCCCTCACCAGTCCGGTTGGACGGCTTACAGCCGTGGCCATGCGCTGTTACGAATCCCCAATCCCGACTCCCCAATCCCCGCCCCTCACGGCTTCGGCCCCTGCCCTTCGTTGTCTTCCCAGTGCAGCAGGCGGCGGGTCACGAAGCGGTAGACCGGTTTGCCGGTGGCGAACCACAGCTCGCGCACCCATGACCTGCGCTTGAGCACGCGCCGTTCCACCGGCGTGATCGCGGCCGGGCAATACATGCGCTTGTGCTTGAGCAGATGACGCAGGTCCTCGCGTGCAAGCAGACGCATCCAGCGTGCGCGTGGATGGCCGCGCACCGCCAGCTGGAAATCGATCAGCGCCGGGCTGCCATCGTCCTGCACCAGCCAGTTGGCTTCCTTGGCCAGATCGTTGTGCGCCACGCCGCACCGATGCAGCTGCTGCAACAGCCGGCGCGCCTTCCTGAAATACGCCAGGTCGCCGCGCGGCGGGCGCTGGTACATGGCATCGCCGGCCAGATAGCTGCGGTCCAGATGGCGCCCGTCCCATTGCAGCAAACGTGGCGTGTGCGGCAGGCCATCCAGCTGCCGCAGCGCCAGCGCTTCGCGACGCGCCAGCCACCACGCCACACCCCGCAGGCCCCAGGGCGCCACGCTCAGGTCGCGCCGCACGAACAGCCGGCCGGCGTCGCGGATCAACAAAATGCGCCCGAACGTATCGGACTTCAGCGGCAGATCGCCGGCGGGCTCGTGACTCATCCCCCATTGTAGGCGGGCGGCCGGCATCGCCGTACCGCCATTGATGTGCACGCCGATGCCATCGGCGCGCGTGGCCGCCTGGTTGCAACCGCAGGTGAAGCCAACCGCCCGATGTGAGCGTGGCGCAAGTCAGTCGTCGCCATGCCCACCTATAATTCGGGAATGAACTCATGGATCGACGCCACGCTGGAGTGGATCGGACACCACCCCACCTTGGCTGGCGTGGTGATCTTTGCCATCGCATTCTGTGATGCGGTGATCGTGCTCGGCGCCATCGTGCCCGCGCTGCCGTTGCTGTTCGCCATCGGCGTGCTGATCGGGCTCGGCCAGATCAACGGGCCGTATGCGGTGGCCTGCGCCACCCTGGGCGCGTTCGTCGGCGATGCGCTGAGTTTCTGGGTAGGCCATCGCTGGGGTCACCAGTTGCACACATATTGGCCGTTCCGCCGCTATCCACAGTTGCTGGAACGCGGCGAGCTGCTGTTCCGGCGCAATGCCTTCAAGAGCATCCTGATCGCGCGCTACGTCGGCGCGGTGCGGCCGTTCGTGCCGGCCATCGCCGGCATGTCGCACATGCCGTTCAAGCGCTACCTGGTTGCCAGCGGATTGGCCTGCGTGTCGTGGGCGCTGCTGTTTCTGGTGCCGGGCTGGGTGCTGGGCACCGCGTACGACGCAGTGGCCGCAGTGGCCGGGCGCCTGTTCGTGGTGGTCGCCTTGCTGGCTGCGGTGATCGGCCTGGCCTGGGCCATGGTGCTGTATTCGTACCGCTGGTCGGCAGGCCATCTGGATGCCCTGCTGGCGCGGCTGCTGGAGTGGTCGCATCGGCATCCGGTGCTGGGCAACTGGTCGGTCAGCGTGTTCGACCCACGCCGGCGCGAGTCGGTCCCGCTGGCGATGATGGCGCTGATGCTGTTGCTGCTGGGCTGGGGCTGGTTCGTATTGCTGATGGTGGTGCTGGCGCATGGCGAACCCCTGCGCGTGGACCTGGCCGTGCACGACCTGATGCTTGCCTTGCGCAACCCGCTGGCCGACTACCCGATGGTGGCGCTGGCCTCGCTGGGCGACTGGCAGGTGTTGTTGCCGGCGATCGCCGCAGCGATGGGCTACCTGGCCTGGCGTCGGCGCTGGATGGCGGTGACGCACTGGGTAATCGCACTGGCGTTTGGCCTGGCGCTGACGCAACTGCTGGGCGCGACCGTCCAGGTGGTGCGCCCGCCGGCGGCCAGCAGCGGCTTCGGATTTCCGTCGGTCGCGGTCACCATGGCCACGATCGGGTTCGGGTTTTTCGCGCTGCTGATCGCACGCGAACTGCCTGGCCGCCGCCGCGTCTGGCCGTATCTGGTCAGTGGCGCCATCGTGTCGCTGATCGGCTTCGCGCGCCTGTACCTGGGCGCACATTGGCTCAGCGACGTGGTCGGCGGCATGTTGTTCGGCATCTTCTGGCTGCTGGTGCTGGGCATCGCCTATCGGCGCCGCGCCACCCGCGCGTTCTGGGTCAAGCCGGTGTCGTGGATCTTCTACGGCGTGTTCGTGGGCTGCGCGATCTTCTTTGCGCCGCGCAATCTGGATGCCAAGCTGGCCAAGTTCGAACCGCCGCCGCCGCTGCTGATGGACCTGCCCGCCAGCGACTGGTGGGAGGGGCAATGGCGGCTGCTGCCGGCACGCCGCAATGAATTCGACGACGACCAACGCTGGCCGCTGGACGTGCAGGTTGCCGGCCCGCTCGCGCCGCTGCAACGCCAGCTCGAAGCGCGCGGCTGGCGGACACAACCGCAGGCTGGCTGGGAGCAGGCACTGCATCTGCTGGATGTGAGTGGCCGCCCGGACGAAGTTCCGATCCTGCCGGCCACGCTGGATACCCAGGTCGAAGCCTTGCTGATGGTGCGTCATGCCGCACCGGGGCACGTGCATGTGTTGCGCCTGTGGCCTGCAGCCGCGCGCCTGCAACCCAATGCACAACCGCTGTGGGTGGGCAGCACGCAGACCCTGCGCTACAGCCGCCACTTCAGCCTGATCGGCCTGTGGTACCCGCTGCGCGGTGTGGACCCTGCGCTGAGCGCATTGCGCGACGCGCTCGGCCCGCTGCCGCACCGCGTGGAGCAACGTCGCCGCTCGCAGGTGCCGGTGATCCTGATCGACAGCACTTCGGGAAATGCGGTGCGGGGAGAGGTTGATGATACGCCGCAGACGGAAACCACTGCGTCTGATCCGGCTGCGTCAGGTCCGTTACAACAGCGCCGTTGATCGATCAGGCAATGGCGGCGATCGTTGGCGGCACAGTGCTAGCGTCGCTTAAGAGCGGCTGACAACGCTACTGCGCGGCCGTCAGGCGGGGCGCTCGCCACGGTTTGTTGGCGTCTCTAAATGCAGCGGAATGTTTAGGTCAAAAGCCTGGCTAGTTGAGCGCACGGTGCCCTCACCGCTTGCAGGACACGCCGTAAACCCGTC
>NZ_JPLE01000119.1 GCF_001010415.1 Xanthomonas pisi DSM 18956 | reverse complement strand
GATCTCGGCAATCAGCTCGGCATCGCGCACCGTCCAGTCCAGAGGCGGTGCGTACCAGGCGGCACGCGACAGCCCGACGCATGCACAGGACCGGCGCAACGGCCGCGCGTGGACCTCGATAAGGAACCGCACCGCCTCGCGCTTACGCGCCGGCCCTAGAGTTTTTTTGCGATCAGGTCCTTCATTGCCGCGTTGTCGAGCGCCAACTCGGCGTACATCCGCTTGAGCTTGGCGTTCTCGGACTCGAGCTCCTTGACCCGCAGCAGCTCGGACGCCTCCAAGCCGCCGTACTTGCTCTTCCACTGGTAATAGGTCGCCGTGCTGATGCCGACTTGGCGACAGATGTCTTTGACTGGAACGCCTGCGTCGGCCTGCTTGAGCGTGGCGATGATCTGTGTCTCGGTGAACTTCGATGTGCGCATGGAACCTCCTGACTTGGGAACGATGCCCGGAAGATCTACTTATGCGGTGTCTGCCGATCGGG
>NZ_JPLE01000118.1 GCF_001010415.1 Xanthomonas pisi DSM 18956 | reverse complement strand
CAAAATTGGGGGGACGTCGCACCTAGGGTGCGAGTTCCTACATTATTCTTAGAAGACCAGTCTGCAAGCGCGTCAAAATAAGTGTAGGTAAAAAGCGGAACACTTACTACTTGTGCTCCATTTACAGTGTCCGCGAAAGAGCCTGAGTAATACTTTACGGTCTGAGACTGCCAACTTAGCCAATCTTTCTCGTCCTGATATTCTGGCTTGTCTCCTTCAGTCTGCAAAGCAGACCAAATCGCATAATACGGGTCGTTGCTGTTCAGGCCATTAGCGCACTTCTTTCTGGAGCAAGCGGCCGCTAATAGTCGCTTTTCGGCTTCCGGATCGCCGTTCGCCATTTCTTTAATGCGAGCAACTTCGTCCACGCTTAGCATGGCATTGTTTGTTGCTGCGTTGCCTGCTATTTGAGCGCCAATGCTTGCGCTTAGCATACTTCCGCCGGTGATTCCGCCAGCGATGGCCCCAACCGCCTGCGACAGGGCCACCAGCATCTGCTTATCCTGTTCCGGCAGCAGGTTCGGATTGAACTTCCCCGTTACCGGGTCAATGGCACGCGGATCATCGCCGTAGAACGTTTGGCTCAGGTACTTTGCAGCCAGCTCGCCACTGGCCCCTGCCATCGCGCCGCTGCCCGCGGACGCGCCGTTGACTTCGGCAAGCACCGCACCAAGTACCGCATGCGACACCAATTGCAATGCGGCGTTAGGGTTGCTGCCGTGGTTTGGGTCGAAGGTTCGGCCGATCAGCTGCGCCGCGTAGGGTGCCAATGCGTTGCTGGCGACCTGGCCGGCGCCTTGGCCTGACACACCGCCCACCACAACGGTGGTCACCGCTTGCAGTGCACGGCTGTAGTCGCCACCGACGCCCCAGTGCTGCTTCGCTTCGGAAGCGGCGCCGTACTCCGGGTTGCTCTGCATGAATGCGTCACGGCGCTGATCGGCTGTCAACGCGTTGAAGGCGTCTCGCTTTTCCTGCGTATCGAGGCCTTCGATGTACGTCGCTTCGATTGCATCGGCCTTACGTTCTGCTGCTGCTGCGATGTCATCGCCAATCTGCTTGGCGGTAGTCATCACCGTCCCGGTCGCCGCCGCCATCGCCTGCTGCTCACCCAGGATCTTGCGCACGTCCGGCAGGGCCGCTACTGCTTCATGTGCCGCACTGGCATCGGTGTTGATACCGAGTTCTGCGGCTGTGGTGGTCTTGCCACCGATCTTGATGTTGCCTTCGGTCAGGGTGGCACGTGTCAGTGTGGTGTCGCTGCCGCTCTGCATGACCGGGATGCCGGGGTTGAAGCTGCTGTAGTTGGCCTCGCCGTAGTTGCCGTTGACGATGTTGTGCCCAATATTCTTGAATTGATCGCCGACGCTCGGATGGGTGGGATTCCCGTCGGCATCTTTGGCGCCTTCACCCGTACTTCCGATACCACCGCTGATCGCCGCCGACACGGTGCTGTAGTCCATCCGATTCTTCAGATCGGTGAATGTCAACGTATCGGCCGTAAACTCGCTGTTGTTGGCGTTGGTGCTGGCGATCGCACCACCGATCAGGTTCACATTGCCGGCGGTGACGTGGTAACCGCCATTGCCTGCAAACAGGCCAGACTGCTCGACGACACCGAGGTAGTTGCCATTGGCCTTGGCGCCGCTTGCGTACCCGCTGGCATCCCAGGCGGTACCCGCTGAGACCTGCACCCGGCCACCGACGCTGCTTTCCTTGGACTGGATATCCAGCGTGTCTTGCAGCGACTCGATGGTCAGGTCGCCACCGGCTTGCACATCGATGCGGCCGCCTTTGACCACCGCGCCGCGCAAAGTGGTGTCGCCTTCCGACGTGAGCACGATGTTCTGCCCGGCCAGTTGTGTGTTCTGCCAGGTGCTGCCATCCACGTTCGACTTGTGGCTACCTGCGCTGGCCTGCACGTAGGCATACACGCCGGTCTGCGCGCCGACCGATGCGCCGACGCCGACCTCAAATCCCGCATTGCTGCCCTTGCTTTGTTCGGTATTGCTGGAGTTGCCCGCTTCCAGCACCAGATCGCGTGCCGAATCCAGGCTCAGCGTGTCGCCGGCCTTGAGGTTGCCCTGCACGATGCGCAGGTCGCCTTCGGTGGTTTTCAGGCTGACATTGCCACCGCCGGTGATGGTGGAGCCCTGCGAGATCTGGCTGCTGCTGTTGAAGCTGCTCTCGTTGGTGGCGAAACCCACGCCTGCTTCGACGCTGAGTAAAGAGCCGCTACCCACACCGCCGGCCATGCTGCTGATCGCACTAGCCGATTGATACGCATTCGCCGCTGCCGCCAGCCCCTGCATCGCGCCCAAGCGCCCATCGGACTTGCGCGCATCGTCCACATTGTTGATCAGATCGATCAGCGGGGATTTGATACGCGCGAACGCGCCGATCTTCAGGTCGTCGTCCTGCTGCGAGGCCGAGCTGCTCTGGTTGGCGGTCAGCAGCTGGATCGAGGCCGCGGTGATGTCCACGTCCTTGGCGGCAACCACGTTGCTCGCGGACTGCGTGTACGTGCCACCTGCCGTCAGGCTGACATTGCCGCCCAGGCTGCCGACGTTGCTGGCTACCTGCGTGACCTGGGCGTTGTCGTCGAAGTGGTTCTTCTTGTTGTAGCCGGCAAAACGCTCGGTGTCGGAGATGACCACCGTGCCGATGCCCTTGCTGGTGGACTGATTGGTATTGCCCAGGATGTCCTGGCCGCTCTGGATGGTCAGATCGCCTGCGGCACGCATGCTGACATTGCCTTGCGCCGCGACATTGCTCGCGGTCAGCGTGATGTCGCCCTGCGTGGTGGTCAGGCTGGCATTGCCGCCGACCGACAGCTGGGTGCCGGTGATGGTGTCGGTCTGGCCATTGCCAGTGCCCTGCTGGTTGTAGTTGCCATACGGCAAACCTGCGGCATTGTTGAAACCCCAGCCCTTGCCGGTGCTGGCATTGCCGCTGGACTGGGTGTTGTGCGCGACATCGAACACGATGTCCTTGCTGGCGAGCAGCAGCGCATTGCCCTCCGCGGACATTTGCGTGCCCTGGCTGGTGATCGAGCCATCGCTGGCCAGCAAGGTGAGGTTGCCACCGGCGGCCAGTTGGCTGACGCGCGCATCGCTGGTGCTTTCGTTCTGCGAGGCATTGGAGCGGTGGCTGCTGGCCTGGATCACCACCGGGGTGATCGCGGCCATGGTGCCGGCCGCCGCACCTTCGGCATCGCGGCTGATCTTGCTCATGGTCGAGCCGGTGTCGACCATGTTCTTGGTGGTCGAATCGCGGGCGCTGCGGTACGACGCGCCCGGGTCGTAGGTCACCCCAACCGAGAACCCGCTGGACTTGCTCGACTGGCTGGCCTGGTGATCGACCGTGTCCTGGCGCGCCAGCAGGGCGATGTCCTTGGCCGCCAGCGTCAGATCCTTGCCGGCACCGATGTCGGAGGCGGCGATGGTCAGCTGGTTGCCCGCGCTGATGACGAGGTTGCCATCGGTCGAGCCGACCGACGATGCCACCTGGGTGACCGAGCGTGTGGACTCCTGGCTGTCGCTGCTGGACTTCGAGTAGCCGACGCTGGCCACGCCACCACCAGAGCTGCCGGTCAGGCCGGACTTTTTCTGGCGGACACTGTGTGCTTCGCTGCTGGTGTCCTGCGCGGATTCGATGCTGACATCGTGACCAGCGGCCAGACGCACGTCGTCCTGCGCGAGCACGGTCGAACCCACCACCGCAAGGTCGTTGCCGGCCACCATGTTGACGGACTTGCCGCTGAGCGATGAACCCACCGCAAGACTGTCGTGCCACTCGTCGTGGGTGGTGGTCTTTTCGTTGGAGAAGGTGCTCTTCTTGCGCGTTTCCTTATCCACCACCGCATCATGCTGCTCCTGCGT
>NZ_JPLE01000117.1 GCF_001010415.1 Xanthomonas pisi DSM 18956 | reverse complement strand
CTCCCCAATCCCCGCCCCTCGACTACTTGACCCCGAGCTGATCCAGCACAAACGCATACGACTCGGCGAGTTCGCGGTAACGGCGGAAACGGCCGGACTTGCCGCCGTGACCGGCTTCCATATTGGTGCGGAACACGATCGGAGCCTTGCCGGTGTTGTCGTCGCGCAACCTGGCCACCCACTTGGCCGGCTCCCAGTACTGCACCTGCGAATCCCACAGACCGGTACCGACGAACATCGCCGGGTACGCCTGCTTGCGCACGTTGTCGTAGGGCGAATACGACAGCATGTAGTCGTAGTAATCCTTGGTTTCCGGGTTGCCCCACTCGTCGTATTCGTTGGTGGTCAACGGAATGCTGGCATCCAGCATGGTGGTGACCACATCGACGAATGGCACCTGCGCCACCAGCACGCGATAGTCCTGCGGCGCCATGTTCGCGACCGCCCCCATCAACAGGCCACCAGCGCTGCCGCCGGATGCCGCCACACGGTCCTTGGCGGCGTAGCCCTGCGCGACCAGCCCGCGGGTGACGTCGACGAAATCGTTGAAGGTATTTTTCTTGTGCAGGAGCTTGCCGTCGTCGTACCACTTGCGCCCCATTTCCTGGCCGCCGCGGATATGCGCGATGGCGTACACCACACCGCGGTCCAGCAGGCTGATCGCCGGCAGATTGAAGGACGGGTCCATCGACATGCCGTAGCTGCCGTACGCGTACTGGAACAACGCAGCAGTGCCGTCCTTCTTGAAGCCTTTCTTGTACACCAGCGACACCGGCACCTTGACGCCGTCGCGGGCCGTGACCCAGACGCGTTCGGTCACATACTTGCTCGCGTCGTAGCCGATCACCGGTTGCTGCTTGAGCACCTTGCGCTCGCCGGTGGTGGTGTTGAGTTCGTAGGTGGTGGCCGGCGTGGTCAGCGATGTGTAGCTGTAACGCAGCCACACGGTGTCCGGCTCGGGGTTGACCGACAAGCCCATCGAATACGCCGGCTCATCCGCCTTGACGTATTGCGGTTCCCCCGCAGGAGCCCGCACATCCATGTGCGGACTGTTGAATTGAAGTCGCACGCGCTCCAGGCCACCGGAGCGCTCTTCGATGGCAGTGAATCCATCGAACAGCTCGAAGTTTTCGATGTAGACCTTGTCATCGTGCGCGACCCAGTCGGTCCACTGCTTGCGCGTGGTGGCATCGGTGGGCGCAGTCACCAGCTTGAAGTTTTCGGCGCCATCGGCGTTGGTGCGGATCACCCAACGCCCGTCGAAATGTTCGGCGTGATACTCCACGTCGCGCTCGCGCTTGGCCAGCACCTTGAAGGTGTCCGGCTTGGCGGCCAGCGCATAACGCGTCTCGGACGACACCGTGCTTTCCACGCCGATGGTGATGTATTTGTCGTCGCGGGTACGCCCCACGCCCATGTAGAAGCTGTCGTCCTTCTCTTCGTACACCAGCACGTCGTCCTTGGACGCAGTGCCCAGGACGTGTTTCTTGACGCGCACGGTCAGCAGCGTTTCCGGGTCGTTTTCGACGTAGAACACGGTCTTGTTGTCGTCGGCCCAGACCACGTTCGGGGCCACGCCTTCCACCGTGTCCGGATAGATCTCGCCGGTGTCCAGATTCTTGAAGCGAATCGTGTACTGGCGGCGGCCGACGGCATCGTCGGCCCAGGCAAGCAGGCGGTTGTCCTGACTGACCTCGGCCTCACCCACGCTGAAATAGCCCTTGCCCTGGGCCATCTGGTTGACGTCCAGCAGGATTTCTTCCGGCGCCTCCATGCTGCCCTTGCGGCGCGCCTGGATCGGGTAATCCTTGCCCGCTTCGAAGCGGGTGTAATACCAATAGCCGCGTTCGCGATACGGCACGCTGGCATCGTCCTGCTTGATGCGCCCGACGATCTCGTTGTAGAGCGTGTCTTCCAACGGCTTGAGCGGCGCCATCACCTGGTCGGTATAGGCGTTCTCGGCGTTGAGATAGGCCAGCATCGCCTTGTCTTCGCGCTTGTCGTCGCGCAGCCAATAGTAGTCGTCGTTGCGGGTGGCGCCAAACGGCGTCTTGACCACATGCGGGTGCCTGGCGACGTCCGGCGGCGACGGGAGAGCGGCGAAAGAGGAGGCGGATGTGGTCATCAGGCTGGCGATCAACAAGGTCAGGACAGGCTTCATCAGATTGGGGTCCGTTGGATGAACGCAATGCCATCCCAGCGCCCGAGTGTGGAAGAGCCCGTCGCCGGGCGTCATGTGTCCTAGGTCATGCTGGTCTATGATCTTCGCAATGGACCCCTTGCTTTCGCCCGCGTCGGGCTACAGCCGCCGCAGCCAGGACATCGCGCCGTTCCATGTGATGTCGCTGCTGGCCCGCGCCAATGCGCTCGAACAGGCCGGTCACGACGTGATCCACCTGGAAATCGGCGAACCCGACTTCACCACTGCCGCACCGATCGTGGCCGCCGGGCAAGCCGCATTGGCTGCCGGCCATACCCGCTACACCGCCGCACGTGGGCTACCGGCACTGCGCGATGCGATTGCCGGGTTTTATGCGCAGCGCTATGGCCGCAGCGTCGACCCGGAGCGGATCCTGGTCACGCCCGGCGGCTCGGGCGCGCTGCTATTGGCCAGCAGCCTGCTGGTGGACCCGGGCAAGCACTGGCTGCTTGCCGACCCCGGGTATCCGTGCAACCGCCACTTCCTGCGCCTGGTCGAAGGTGCCGCACAACTGGTGCCGGTCGGGCCGGACACCGACTACCAACTGACCCCGACGCTGGTGGACGCGTGCTGGAACATCGACAGCGTCGGCGCCCTGGTGGCATCGCCGGCCAACCCCACCGGCAGCGTACTGTCGCGCGAGCAACTGGCCGCGTTGTCGCAGGCGCTACGTGTGCGCGGCGGGCACCTGGTGGTGGACGAGATCTACCACGGCCTGACCTATGGCCTGGACGCGCATAGCGTGCTGGAAGTCGACGACAGTGCCTTCGTCTTGAACAGTTTTTCCAAGTACTTCGGCATGACCGGCTGGCGTCTGGGCTGGCTGATCGCCCCGCCCGACGCGGTGCCCGAGCTGGAAAAGCTTGCGCAAAACCTCTACATCAGCGCCTCGACCATTGCGCAGCACGCAGCGCTTGCGTGTTTCACGCCAGAGAGCATCGCCATCTTCGAAGCGCGCCGCGCGCAGTTCCAGCAACGCCGCGACTATCTGCTGCCCGCGCTACGCCAGCTTGGCTTCAACATCGCAGTCGAACCGCAGGGCGCGTTCTATCTCTACGCAGACATCAGCGCGTTTTCAGACGATGCGCAAGCGTTCTGCGCGCATTTCCTGGAACACGAGCACGTCGCCTTCACTCCCGGCATCGACTTCGGCTTCCATCGATCCAACCAACACGTGCGCATCGCCTACACCCAAAGCCTGCCGCGCCTGGAACAGGCAGTGGAGCGCATTGCGCGTGGCTTACGCAGTCTGTGACCACAGATCGAGCGTGTAAAGTACTCGCAGCTCTCCTGTGCACTTGCTGTTGTTCGTAACTTCCCCCGCCTTGAAGCGAGCCGAACACCGCAGCCATGGGTGCGCCCTGTTTGAGCGCAGCGAGTTGGGGTGCCATGCCGCTTATGGCGAGGAGCGCGGGCACGGTCCAGTCCCATCGCACCGGATCGCGTCAGGCGACATGACGTTGCTTACTTTTTCCGAAGCAAACGCAACCCGCGCCGCAAGGTGCGGAAGCCTTGCACTTTCTGGATGCCTCGACCTACGCGAGTGCTCATCGAACAGGCTTCGACTCAGCGCGCAGCCGCACCCTCATCCGCCCTTCGGGCACCTTCTCCCGAGGGGAGAAGGGCTCGTATACGAGGCACACGCCACCAACCGTCACGCCGCATTAGAGTGGCTAACAAAACGTAGCGAGCAGTCGTCAGGCGGGTGTGGACGGCGCGGAGGAACCGCAGTGTACGAGTGGTACATGCCGATTCCGAGCACCNNGTAGTTTTGTTAGCCGCTCTTAGTCGGCCAGGCGCTCCCACAGGAAGCTATACGCCAGTGCCGACATATGCGCTGCCTGCGCATTATTGGCTGCGCCGCCATGGCCGCCTTCGATGTTCTCGTAGTAGGTCACGTCCTTGCCGGCCTCGATCATCTTGGCGGCCATCTTGCGCGCATGGCCCGGATGTACGCGGTCGTCACGCGTGGAGGTCAGGAAGATCACCGGCGGGTAGGTCTTGCCCGGATCGAACAGGTGATATGGCGAGAAGGTCTGGATGAATTTCCAATCGTCGGTATCGGGGTCGCCGTATTCGGCCATCCACGAGGCGCCGGCCAGCAGGTGGCTATAGCGCTTCATGTCCAGCAGCGGCACCTGCACCACCACTGCACCGAACAGCTCCGGATACTGGGTCAGCATGTTGCCGGTCATCAGCCCGCCGTTGCTGCCGCCCTGCACGCCCAGATGCCTGGTGGAGGTGATCTTGCGCGCCACCAGGTCCTTGGCCACCGCAGCCATGTCTTCATACGCCTTGTGGCGGTTCTGCTTGAGCGCGGCCTGGTGCCAGCGGGGACCGTATTCGCCGCCGCCGCGGATGTTGGCCACCACGTAGACGCCGCCCTTGTCCAGCCAGGCGCGGCCCAATCCGCCGGAATAGTTCGGCGTCATCGAGATCTCGAAACCGCCGTAGCCGTACAGCAGGGTCGGCGCACTGCCGTCGAGCTTCAAGGACTTCGGACGCACCAGGAAATACGGCACGCGGGTGCCGTCCTTGCTGGTGGCGAAGTGCTGCTCGATGCTGTCCTTGCCGGCATCGAAGAACGTCGGCATGGTCTTGAGCGGCTGCGGCGCGCTGCCGATATCCACCCACGACAAGGTGGTGGGTGTGAGGTAATCGGTGACGGTCAGCCACAGCGCATCGCTGT
The DNA here is from genome assembly GCF_001010415.1 of Xanthomonas pisi DSM 18956. Taxonomy (GTDB): domain Bacteria; phylum Pseudomonadota; class Gammaproteobacteria; order Xanthomonadales; family Xanthomonadaceae; genus Xanthomonas; species Xanthomonas pisi. The sequence continues at coordinate 5,712 of NZ_JPLE01000117.1, read as the reverse complement.
CGTCGCTGTCCACCGCGCCGACGTCGACGGTGCCGAACGCCGGCGCACCGACAAACGCACTTTTTTTCCACCCGTCCTGCGATGGCGTGATGACGCTGAGCCGATTCTTGACGTCTTCCAGCACGTTCAACACCAGATGCGACTTGGTCCACGCCACGCCCGCCAGCGAGGTGGTGTCGGTGGGTTCGAACAGCACATCGAAGCTGCGCTTGCCGTCCATGAAGTCATCGAAGCGCGTCGCCAGCAGCGAGCCCGGCTTATAGGTCTTGCCGTCCACCGTCCACGGCTCGCGTAGCTCCAGCGTCAACCATTGCCGCTTGACCGACTTGCTGGCCGAGTTGGGTACGTCCACCTTGACCAGCTTGCCGTCGGCGCCCTTGAGATACAGCTCGTCGTTGTAGAAGGCCAGGGTGCGGCTGACGAAATCGCGCTCGAACCCCGGGGTGTCATCGTGCATCGCCGCGATGTACATATCGGTCGGCTTGCCTTCGTACACCACCGCCGCAGCGCTGAGCGGGCTGCCGCGCTTCCACTGCTTGGCGATGCGCGGATAGCCGGAACTGGTCATGCTGCCGGCACCGAAATCGGTGAAGACGTAGACGGTGTCCTTGTCGATCCAGCCCAGCCCACCCTTGGATTCGGGACGGAAGAAGCCGTCCTTGACCCATTGCTTGCTGCCGAGATCGAATTCGCGGGTGACGTCGGCATCGGCGCCGCCACGCGACAACGCGATCAGGCAACGCTGATAGTCCGGACGCAGGCAGTCGGCGCCGTGCCAAACCCAGTTTTCGCCCTCGGCCTTGTTGAGCGCATCCAGGTCCAGCACCGTCTCCCATTTCGGCGAGGCCTTGCGGTATTCGTCCAGCGTGGTGCGCCGCCACAGGCCGCGCTCGTGCTGCTTGTCCTTCCAGAAGTTGTAGTAGTACTCGCCGATCTTCTGCACGCCGGGAATCTTGGCGTCCGAATCCAGCACCTCGCGGATGCTGGTTTCCATCTGCTTGAAGGCCGGCGTGGTGGCCAGGCGCGCCTCGGTCTTGGCGTTCTGGGCCTTGACCCAGTCCAGCGGCTTGGCGCCGGTGACATCTTCCAGCCAGGCGTAGGGGTCGTTGGACACGGCGGTTTCCTCTGCAGAGACGGCGCCAGCGGTGATCAGGCCGGCAGCCAGGCAGATCGAGGCGAACTTGGGCATACATTTTTCCGGAAAAACCAATGCCGGAAAACCTAACACAGCCCCTGGCCCGCACTCCCCTGCCGAAGGTCAGGCCGCCCGCGCCGGTGTCGTTGCCCGCGAGACGCCGCGCCGACGCTGCGCCTGCGGGCCACGCCGCCGCGGCAAGGCCCGCCGCGCGCCCGGCCGGGTCAGCGTGGGCAGCGCGAAGCGATGCAGGCTCCACCAGGCCAGCATCGGCATGCCCACCAGCCACAGCGGCAGCCAGCCGATCCACTCGCTATACCCGCGTGCCGCCGGCCACACCAGCACCAGCGCCAGGCCGGCAAGGGCGATCTGCCGCACCGGGCGCAACACCCGCGGATCGGGACGTTCGGAACGACGGGAAGGACGATGCGACATGGCGGCACTCCGTGGCAGAAGGGATGAAGACAGGCCGGCAGGATTGCCTGTGTCCATCTCACCGATTGCGACCTGGCAGGCGACATGTTGCGCCGGGCCGGTCCGATGCTGCGGACGGTGCCTTGAGGCTGGCGATCGGGATCGAGATCGGGGGCGAGGACGGAGGATCGAGGGATTGATCCCGATGCCGATGCCGCAGTCGCCGACGCCAGACCCGACCGTTGACGCGAACTTGCCCCCTGCATGCGGTAGTGTGCTGCTCCTACTGCCCCTTTGTGATGTTGCGATGCGCCTGACCGTTACGATCGCCCTCGCTTTCCTGCTCGTCTTCGGCCTGCCCGTGGCGCATGCCAAGGACGCATCCACCACCGAGCCGGCGATCGATCTGGCCAAGATCATGGGCACCTGGTATGTGATTGCGCGCATGCCCAACCCGGTGGAGCGCGGGCACGTCACCAGCCGCGACCAGTACACCCTGGACGAAGACGGCAAGGTAGCGGTGCGCTATCTGTATCGCGATGGCTTTGGCGAGCCGGAAAAAGAGGTCAACGCGCGCGCGTCGGTGGATGCGGAGAGCGGTAATCGCGACTGGCGGGTGTGGTTCTACAAGGTGATCCCGGCCAAGCAGCGCATCCTGGAAATCGCGCCGGACGGCTCGTGGATGCTGATTTCCTACCCGGGCCGCGACCTGGCGTGGATCTTCTCGCGCAAGCCGGACATGAGCCGCGAGCAGTACCGCACGCTGGTCAACAAGATGCGCGACGACTATTCCATCTACACCGACAAACTCAAGCGCGTGCCGCAGCTGCGCGAACAGGTGGACCGCCTGGGGTTTGAGGTGCCGAACAAGCGTTAGCCATCAGGGGAAAGTATGCAGGGAGCCGTTGCGCAGATCGTGGCTCTTGTCGTTCACGGAAATACCTATTTCCGCGGCATAGAGCAAGTTGCCGCGTTTCCCAGCGACCACAGCACGCTCACATTTTGCGAGTTCGTCAAGTTCGTTGGCCTAACGCGCTCCGGCGAGAATTGGAGCGAAACGCCTTTTGCTCAAGATCCTGCATCATGGCTAGAAGAGCTTCGCAGAAGCGGGGTTCATGCAATTCGGATGATTTACCTGCCCAGCGGACAGAACTTGAGCGGAGCAACGGACCGAATGCTCGTTGGGTTTGTTGGCGGCGGCGGACGCTGGCTGTTGGAGACAACAGGTTCCAAAGGCTCTGATTACTGGGAAGGCCGCTGGGAGGTGGGCGACCAAAGTCGCGCTGATAAAAAGATTTGGCGGGTCACATACGGCCGGATCGCCGCTGATCAACCCCCATCGCCTCACGCTGCTAGCGACCTGCAAAGCCTTCGACAGCGCCTAACCAAGAACCTAACTGATATAGCCGCCTTCGCCCATCATCAGAAACTTGATGGCTTTGCAAATGCTTTTGAGGCTGGCCTATCCAATCTCGCGTCTTCATCGCCTGGCGCCGATCTTTATCACAATGACCTGCTGACAGCCGACATGCCTCTCACTGCTGCTCAATTGCTTTCGGCAGCCCAATCATCATGGGTATTCGGCGGCATGGGCTCTTGGAACGATCTCGGCTTTGACGATGACGACCAAAGGACATACGAGGATCTTTCTGAGGACCTCTACAAGCTGCTCAATGATTCAATTGTTTCAGCAACCAACTCCACCGCGTTGCTGGCTGCCGCGCGGCTTCAACCCAAACCTCAAAAGCGCTCTTGGTGGCGTTTCTGGGCCTGATGGCTAACAATTCATTCAAGCCGAATCCGCCTCGCGGCTCGGCTTCATTCAAGCGCTAGCTGCCACTGAACGTCATCTGTCGGAGGTATGGCATGAAGGTCCAGTACCTTGAGATCGTTACACACGACATGCAGGCGGTCTGCGCCGCCTATGCGGTGCAGGGCGCTGAATTCGACGAGCCGGTGCCCGAACTGGGTAATGCCCGCACCGCAAGCCTGGCTGGCGGCGGCCTCGTCGGTGTTCGTGCTCCTCTGCGCGAGTCGGAACGGCCTGTCGTGCGCCCGTACTGGCTCGTCGAAGACATCGAATCGGCTGTTGCCGCCATCGTGGAGGCAGGCGGCACGGTCGCAGTCCCACCGATGGAACTTCCAGGCCGGGGTCGATTTGCCATCTACTTGCTCGGTGGCAACGATCACGGCCTATGGCAGCTCTAACCACTGTAGCTTTGCTGGTCGCGCGGCCTGACAATTCGTCCAGGCCGACGCCACTTCCCGGCTCGGCTTAACTCGGGTGTTAGGCCGCAGGAGAGAACTTGGCTTTCTACATTCTTATCGACAAGATCTCAGAGTCGGAGAGAGAGGCTTTCTATCGCTTCTACGATACCGCCTACCCGGACGAGGTCGGAGAGCTACGCCTGGACAAGGCCACCAATAGCATCGAGATGACAAAGCCCTGTCGGGAAGCATTCTTCATCCGCGCCGCAACTAAGGTCGCTCGCCACTTTCATGATGGCAACCTTCCGGAGAGCACATGTTGGGCGTCATGAGTCATTTCCCAGACCTCGTCTGCAGATGGCTGCGGCCTAACAATTCATTCAAGCCGGACCCGCTTCGCGGATCGGCTTAATTCAGGTGTCAGACCCAATGCCAGAGCACACGACAACTGACAGCACAGGTCTCGTAGTTCAAGTCGGTACGCTTGTCCAAGTCACGCATCTCCACGAGTCCACTGTCTGCCTCTTGCCGCAATTGGAAAGAGATCGACTTCTATCCATGGTCGGCGAAACGTTCGAGGTTTATGAGGTAGATCGGTGGGGACAGGCCTGGGTAGAGAAGCAGTGGCATCAAGGTGAGGATTTGGTTGACTCCCACTCCTTGGGCTTGGAGCCGGAACAGATGCTCGTGGCGCAAGATGGGGCCTAACAAGTCATCAAAGCAGAACCCGCGTCGCAACCCGGCTTACTTCAGGCCTTGAGCGTCATTGACCGCATCACCACGCACTAGGCCAGGCGCGTCTTGCGGACGCTTGCACGCGTCTGCCGCCACTGCAGCCCTGCCCAACACCTCAACTGCCTACCAGGCTCAGTCGTAGTTGCTCAGCGCCAGCGACAACAGCGCCTTGGCCTGCTCGCGCAGCGAAACGGGTTCGACGATTTCCGCATCCGAGCCGTAGTGCAGCACGTCCATCAGCAGCTCGCGCGAGTTGCTGTACGGCAATTTGAGCTCGTAGCGGCCGTCCGGCAAAAAACGGCCCTGCTGCTTGGAATGCCAGTGCTCGTCGGCCACCCAGCGCGCGGCCTTGGCGCTGAACACGATGGTCGCCCAGCCCTTGGGTGCGCCGGAAAAGATGCCGTAGCTGGCGGCAAGCTGCTCGTCCAGCTCGCTGTCAGGCACATCGCGCGGTGCTGCATCGAGCAGGCGCGCATGATTGATGCGGTCCACCGCAAAGCTGCGCACGCCATCGCGGCCATGATCCCAGGCATCCAGGTACCAGTTGTCGCGGTAATGGGTGATGCGCTGCGGGGACACGGTGCGTTTGGTCGATTCGTCGGTCGAGCGTGCGCGGTAATCGAAACTCAGCTGCTTGCGCTCCAGTACCCCGGAGGCCACCGTGCGGAAGCTGGCTTCGTCCAGCTTGCGGCCGCGATGCGGAATTACCCGCACCCGATCCACCGGCCACTGCGACACGCCGGCCTGTGCCGCCAGCAGCCCTTCGATGCGCTGCTGCAAGGGTGCCAGCATCGAGGACAACACCCCGCCACCGGTGCGCGCGAGCAATTGCTGGGATGCCAGCAGTGCATGCAGTTCTTCCGAACTCAGCCACAGGCCGGGCAGCTCGAAGCGATCGCTTTCGCCGGACAGATAGCGAAAGCCCGATTCGCCATCGCCTTCCACCGGCGCCATCAGCGCATCGCGCAGGAACGCCAGGTCGCGATACACCGTGGCGCGGGAGCAGCTCAGCTCATCCTGCAGCCGTGCCACGGTGACCGGATAGCGCGCCGACTTGAGCAGGCGATGCAGGGAGTTGATACGTTCATAGCGGTCCATGCGCCGATTATGTCCGGTTCTTCGCGCGGCGGGGTGAGCGGCGCTATGCACTCTGGTGCAGAACACGGCCGGTCCCCGCTCGATCGGGTTGCGCCGGTCGCCAGGACCCCGCGCGCGGGGTC
>NZ_JPLE01000116.1 GCF_001010415.1 Xanthomonas pisi DSM 18956 | reverse complement strand
CAACGACACCAGCTGGCAGGAGTTCTGACGCAACGCTCCATCTACAGTCAACGCACCATCCAAGCGGCGCTGTTAATCAGCGCCGCTTTTCTATGCATTATTTCGCCCTGCGGTAAGCAGACGCTGCAATTCACTGGACACCTACCTGCAGCAACGCCTGCACTGATGGATCTGCTGCACCAACGGACATCGGCATCTGGGTCGATCAAGCCAGTCCACGCATGCTCACTGCGCCAGCAATACAAAACACATCCATAACGGATGTCTAGACGGCGTGATTTTTTGACATACCCCATTCAGATCAGCGCAACGGTTGCCGCTAATCCTTCGAGCAGGTGTTGCCGGGTGTCAGAGCCACCGGATGGCCTGTCATGCCAATGCGACGACCCGGTTCCAGGGCAGCGTTCGGTCAGATCCATCACTCATATTCCTGCATACAGAGGCAACCAATGAAACAACTCAGCCTGTCGACTCAACTCGTGCTTGGTTTTGGCATCGTGGTGGTCGTGCTGCTGATCGTCGCGACAGTCGGACTGCGAGGACAGTCGGAACTCGCCGAGGCGGTCGCCATGAACGATCACACCTATCAGGTCATCGCCACCGGCCGTGCGATGTCCATCGCGTCGATCAATATCGAAACCGGTGCGCGTGGCTACCTGCTCTCTGGAGACGACGCGAACCTGGCGCCATACAGGAATGGCATGGCGCAGTTCGAAAAGGAGTTCGCGCGCGCGAAGGCGTTGACATCGGACAACCCTGTTCAGCAGGAACGCCTCCAGAGCTTGCATGCCATCTACGACCAGTTTATGGGGCATGAGGAGGAGCTGATCGCTTTGCGCGGCAGCAGTGCTGCGTTTTCCGAGGTGCTGACGCAGTTCAAGGCCGGCCATGAGCGCGCAGCGATGAACAAGATGCGGCAGCTGCTGGTCGACTTCGAGGCGCAGGAAAACGGCTTGCTGATCAAGCGCAGCGCCACGATGATGGCAGCCAAGACGCGCAGTCGCTGGTCGATGCTGATCGGCAGCGGTATCGCAGTATTGGTGGCCTCGGCGAGCGGCTGGTTGATTCGCCGCCGCTTGGTCAACCGGCTGAATACCGCCACCCAGGTGGCCGATGCGATCGCCGCTGGCAAGTTGTCGATTGCAGTGGATGGCAGTGGTACCGACGAAACCGGTCGGCTGTTGGCCAGCATGAGCAAGATGCAACAGCAGCTGCAGGAAGTGTCGCGCGGACAGCTGGAAATGAAGCGCAGGCATGATCTGGGCGAATTGAACTATCGCGTGGACGAATCTGCATTTCCCGGTGACTATGCCACCATCGTGCGCGACAACAACGATCTGGCGGCTTCGCACGTGGCAGTCATGACCCGGCTGGCGCACATCATGGGCCGTTACGCGATCGGCGATCTCAGCGAAGACATGGACAAGCTGCCCGGCGACAAAGCCGTCTTTACCGACACCATGGCGCAAGTCAAGGCCAACCTGGGCGCGATGAACGGGGAGATCAAGCAGCTGGCACAAGCGGCCGCCGATGGCGACTTCAGCGCACGCGGCGATGCCGAGCGCTTCCAGTACGA
>NZ_JPLE01000115.1 GCF_001010415.1 Xanthomonas pisi DSM 18956 | reverse complement strand
CGGCCAGCGCCATAGCTGGCGCGACGGCGAGTGGACCATGTTCGACGAGACCTATATCCACCACGCGCGCAACGACACCGACCAGGACCGCATCATCCTGTTCTGCGATATCGAACGCCCGATGCGCTGGCGCTGGGCTGCGGCGCTGAATCGCTTCGTCGGCCGCAGCCTGCTGTCGGCCGGCGCCTCGCCCAATCAGGAGGGCGACAAGACCGGTGGCATCAACCGCGTGTTCCGCTATTTCTACGCGGCGCGCCTGAAGGCCAAGGCGCTGAAAGAGCGCAACAATCCGCTGTACCAGGTACTCAAGTGGAGCATCTTCGTGCTGGTGGTGGTCGGCATCGTGCTGCTGTAACGCCCGACCAAGCGCGTAGGAGCGCACCAGGGC
>NZ_JPLE01000114.1 GCF_001010415.1 Xanthomonas pisi DSM 18956 | reverse complement strand
TCTTCCGTCTTAGTCAGGAATGCTTTCATGTTTTCGATGTCGGCCTTTTTAAAGCCTGTCATCTCGCCAACGTTCGCGATAATTGAGCGACCCGTGATAGCTCGCAAGAACGGGTTGAAGTTCTGCGCGGCTAAGTTCAACGGAATCGGTGTTGCGTGGCGGTCATTCATAATAGCTTCGCAAAGCAGCTTGCTAAAATAACTCTTCCCTGCGTTCTGGCCGCCGATGAGCGCAATGGAGATTGGCGCTTGACAACCTGGGTTGGTCAGACGGTTGTAGAGCGATAGCCAAAAATACACACCGATTTGTCGGTTTAACTCTGTATCGAACGGTCGGAATAGCTCGATAAGGTATTTCTCGATGCGCGCAGTAC
>NZ_JPLE01000113.1 GCF_001010415.1 Xanthomonas pisi DSM 18956 | reverse complement strand
CGGCATTGCGGCTGTAGTCGATGCTGCTGGGCATGGTGTCGCTGCGCAGCGTGGCCGGGCAGAACGGCAGGCGCACGGCATTGAAGCCCAGGCCCTGCATCTGGTTGATCATCTCCTTCCAGTTGCGCGCCCACAGGCCATGCATGACGTGGTTGCCGGTCTCGAAGCCAAACACGTTGACGCCCTTGAGCTGCACCACCTTGCCGTTGTCGTCGACAACCCGGTTGTTGCTGATGGAATAGCTGAAAGCCGGCGCGGCGGCCAAGGCCAGCGCGGTGGCCAATGCGAGCGTACTTGCGGTCCTGAAAATGGACATGGTGATCTCCCTAGATAACCGAGCTCGACACCCGAGCGCGGTGAGGGGGGCATCTTGGTCCGCGCCCGCGCCGCGTGGCGTGATCGGAGCCACAAAAAAGCGCATTGGCGCACAGATCACAGGCGGGCTGCGGGCGCGGTCGCTTTCCCGC
>NZ_JPLE01000112.1 GCF_001010415.1 Xanthomonas pisi DSM 18956 | reverse complement strand
CACTAAGAGTGGCTAACAAAACTACTGCGCAGCCGCCAGGCGGGCGCGGCCAGTGCTCGGAATCGGCATGTACCACTCGTACACTCCGGTTCCTCCGCGCCGTCCACACCCGCCTGACGACTGCTCGCTACGTTTTGTTAGCCACTCTTAGGCGATGCGGCGCTGCAGGCGTGCCCGCGGGTTGGTGGTCTTTCGACCGGTCTCAAAGACAGTTCGCCAGGCCTTAGAGCGTGTTATGGACTTCGAGGTGAGTGCGAAGCGTCCTGTGGCGCGTCGAGACAAGGCGTGCGCTGTGGCCCAGGCTGGCCGCCTGGGCAAGGCGCGCAACGCGGTATCGGCGCGCCACAGGGCGCTTCCCGGAGGGTTGGCCGTCAGCGGCACGGAGCGGGCGCCGCGCGGCTTGCCTTGGCGCCAGCCAAGCC
>NZ_JPLE01000111.1 GCF_001010415.1 Xanthomonas pisi DSM 18956 | reverse complement strand
GTGTTAACAGGCCCTAGCTTGTATTCGCTTCATTTGTCATTATCGCCTCTGCCTTCAAGGCGCATGATCGACACATCCGGGATGCTCGATGACAAATTGGCGTACTGTTCGGTCTTTGAAGAGAGCACCTGTGTTCACGGTCGCGATGGTCCTCACCCTCGTCCTGGGGATGGGCTCGATGTGCGCCATGTTCGCCATCGTCTACGGAGTGCTGCTTGCGCCCTTACCGTACGCCGAGCCGGATCGCCTGGTTAGTGTCGGTCTACAGGTGGCGGATCAATCACTAAGTCAGCCGCCCGGGCTCTATTCGACCTATCAGGGCGCGGCTCGAAGTCTGGATGGCGTAGGCCTGTACAAGGCGGGCACTGCGAATGTCAGGACCAACAGCGATAACGACGATGTGGAGAATGTCGCGGCGTCGTGGGTGACGGCGTCGACAATGCGCCTGCTTCGTGTCCGCCCATTGCTGGGTCGTTGGTTTACGTCGGAAGAGGAGGTTCGGGGTGGACCGAATGTGGTGATCATCGGTGAAGCGGAGTGGCGGTCGCGCTTCGGCTCGGCGACGGACATCGTCGGAAAGACGTTAATCGTGAATGACGCGCCTCGGGTGATTGTCGGTGTGATGCCGGGGTCTTTCAGGTTTCCTGAGGCAGACGTACGCATCTGGCTTCCTATAAAGGAAAAGGACGACGGCTCCGTAGGCAGCTTCTCGTACGCCGGCTTGGCGCGGCTCGCATCGGGCGTCACGCCGGCGCAGGCGCAGGCCGAGCTCGGAAGTGTCTTGCCGAGAGTCGCAGATCTGTATCCGCGTATCCCATCGGGTGGTTCGACGGCAAGGTGGCTCGATGAGCTCAGGCCGGTGCCGACGGTGCGTCCGTTGCGGGATGAGCTGGTTGGCAGGATCGAGCAGACATTGTGGATGCTCGCCGCAGCGGCGGCCCTCGTTCTTCTAGTAGCTTGGGCGAACGCTTCCAATCTTATGCTGGCGCGTGCCGATTCCCGCGTGCTGGAAGTTGGGGTGCGTAGAGCACTCGGTGCGGGTCGTTTGCGGATCGCAACCCACTTTCTCGGGGAGTCCGCGCTGCTCGGCGCGGTCTCGGCCGTACTTGCTCTGATCGCAACCTATGCTGCCGTGCAAGTGCTCGTGACGTTCGGCCCCGCCGATGTGCCGCGCCTGGAAGAGCTAGCAATCGGTCTGCCTGCATTGGGATTCCTTATCCTAGTCGCCATCCTTGGGGTTGTCATATGCACGTTGGTTCCCGCTGCGCGTCTGCTTCATGGCGGCGTGCAGCAGAGTTTGCAGGACGGCACACGCGGACATTCGACAGGCAGGGCGCGGCAACGGCTCCGCGGCGTTATCAGTACATTGCAGATCGCAGTTGCCCTGGTTGTCACGATCTGGTCCGTGCTGCTGTTCCGTACCGCGGTGCAGGTCTCCCAGGCACCGTCTGGATTCGACGCAACCCATGTCACCACAGCGCGCATCCTGCTTCCGCTCGCGCGCTATCGTGACGCTAGCACGGTGGCGTTCTATTCACGCCTGCGCGAGCAGGTGGCGCAATTGCCCTCGGTGACCTCTGCGGGTCTGGTAACGCAGCTGCCACTCGGAACGGGCGATACCTTGCAGCAGGAATTCCAAATCGAGGGGCGACGGGCACCGGTTTCCCTTCCGGTCAACGTTGTCAGTAACGGGTATTTCGAAACCCTGCGGATCCCGGTCATCGCCGGCCGCGATTTCCGCCCGTTGGAGTCGGAGCAACGGCTCGACATAGTCATCAGCCAAAGCGCAGCCGGGATCCTCTTCGGCGATGGCGGCGGGGCGGCGTCGATCGGAAAGTCCTTGTCGCTCGCGCCGAACGGACCTGTGTATACGGTTGTCGGCGTAGTTGGCGATGTACGCAACCGCGATCTGACCCTACCTGCGTCCGCCGCAGTGTACCGGCCCCAAATCGTACCGGCGGACGTGGATTCGGAGCCCGCTCCGCTGCCCTCGATGGTGCTCGTCGCGCGGTCGAATGGTTCGTCTGCCGAGGTCATCTCCGCCGTCAAAGAGATCGTGCGTGGGCTCGACCCTACAATCCCCATTTTCGAGGTCCAGTCGATGGAGAATGTGGTCCGTGCTTCAACAGCCCGGCTGACTCTCAGTCTAACCCTGATCACCATCGCGGCTGTTGTCACCTCCTTGCTTGGCGGGATTGGGTTGTACGCGCTGATGAGCTACATGGTCTCGCTTCGCGCACGAGAGTTCGGGGTCAGAATCGCGCTCGGCGCTGATCCCGCAAGGATCTGCCGGCTGGTTGTGGCACGAGGCCTGTTGCTGGCCGCTTGTGGCGTCGGCGTCGGATTCGTGCTGCATGCATTCGCATCGCCATTGCTCAGGGCGTTTCTCTATGGAGTAAAGGTTACCGATCCCGTTTCGCTCGCGATCTCGACCGTGATGATTGTCGCCGCCGCGGCCGTCGCCATCTGGGTTCCGGCAATGCGGGCCGCACGGATCGATCCTTCTGAGGCATTGCGGTCTGAGTAGTTGTGTCCAGCGCCTTGATGCCGATGCTTCGAAAACAGGGCCGCATGGATCATCGCGTGTGACGATTTTCGTGTAAATGGAGTCAGAATGCGCCCAGGAATTTCGCCGGGTATGATACCGGCCTACTATTTCAATGAAGAGCAGCTAGGGTCGTTGCTCAAAGCGCATGGCGGAGCATTCTTGCAGAATCCGCCTTTTCCGCATGTGGTGATCGATAACCTCCTGCCGCCTGAAGTGCTGCGCCGGCTCATCGGTGAGTTTCCAGGGCCCGATGACATTCCCTGGAACAACTGGGGTGCCGGACGTACCGGAGTGGAGACAACAATGGGAACCAAGCTGGGGCTGAGCGATGAGGCATACTTCCCGCCCTTCATTCGCCACTTCTTTGCGCAGCTGAATTCGGCGACCTTTATAAGATTCATCGAACGCCTCACGGGAATGTCGGGGCTCGTCACCGATCCGACCTACTCCGGCTGCGGACTCCACTCGACCGGATACGGAGGCCGATTGATGATTCACACTGACGCCAATCGCCATCCGCACAGTAGCGCGGGGCTGCATCAGATCCTCAATCTAATCGTTTATCTGAATGACGACTGGCAAGAGGACTGGGGTGGTCACCTAGAGCTCTGGACGGCCGACCGCAGGCCACACACCCGAATCGCGCCGATAGCGAATCGTGCAGTACTGTTCTTCACGGGTTCCCGCTCTTTCCATGGGCATCCTGAGCCACTTGCGTGTCCACCCGAACGGCGTCGGAACTCGCTGGCCGTCTACTACTATAAGTACAATCGCATGCAGAACGAGGAGTATGACGGCATGCAGTATGCCGTCCGGTGGGTTCCGACCACAGCCGGCGACCACGCCGCAACCCGGATACTCACCCGCAATGGTCTTGCGCGGCTAGCGGCTATGGCAGGTCGCGCAATCGAGATATCCGCAACGGCCTTGCGTATGCCGCTGGAGCCGCATTGGGGCGACCGGCTGCTTGTCACTTTGCTGGACGGGCAGGGCCTGGACTCTGTGGCATGTGAGGCGCTGCCTGCGGCACCGGTTGACGCCGATGCGTGCGGTTCGGGTCTCAGGGCGTTTGCTACGGTGACGTCACTGAAGGCGGCGGATACGCAGACGCAGGAGGTGCTGGTGTTGATCGCGGAGGACGGTGCCGTGCATCTTGCGAAGGATGGCGAAACGCCGACCTATTTCTTCGGCTATATCTCCGCGTTCCTACGATGCCTTGATGGCGGTGATCGTCGGATTCCGACTGATCATGTCGACCCCTGAGCGTGCCTGGGTGATCGTTCTTGCCAAGCGAAGTTCTCCCGATTGGAAAGCACTGGCGCGCGACTATGCGGCCGGCATGCCAGTGCCGCCGACGCGATACTTTCCCTTCCACGACCCGCGCTTCCCTCGAGAAGTTCCGGATCTCATTGATCGCTGGAACCGTCTTTCTAATGTCTCGTATTTCGAGTGTCGGGCGCGCCTTTGCGAGATTGCCGACCAGGCCGCACGACGTGTCGACGGCGCGACCGTAATCACTTGGACTGAGGTGGCGACTTACTTGGCTCGCCGCAGTGACGGGCGCGTGCTTGTCTTTTATCACGATGATGACGACTGGTTCCACCCCTCGCTGGCCGGGATGCTGGATGAACTCGACGTCACTTCGGTTGATGCGGTAGTCTTTTCGTTTATCCGGCTCGCCAGCGTATTGACGACGTTCACGTTTCAGGGCGTCCGGACCGCGGCCGCGATTGGTCGGTGTGAGGCGTTCCGCTATCGCTACTGCACCAACAACTATGGACTGACGGCCCGTGCCCTCTCGCGCGCTGCCGATCTGGTCGAACATACCGATGCGTCTGCTGCGGCTGAAGCATTTGGCTTCGTTGATCTGCAGATCGATGCAGTGCTGAGCGCCACCAATAAGACACCTTGTTCTGCGACGTGGCTTTCCCGTCTTCCTGACACCAAATGCGGATTCGACCGTTACATTAGGGCTTACATCCAGACACTTGAAGGGATGGAAATTCCCGCTCAATCGAACTGGATCGAACGTCCGTTGCACCAGACGATCGATCTGTTTCGCTCGACCGCGCAGTAGCTGAGGGCAGCGTCGGAGGGGGGGGGCTATGCGCCTCGCTCTGCCTGCCGCCGCACTAAATCATCGACAATATCGTGTGCAAAGCCACCGCGCAGACGTGCAGGAACATTGACCGGGCGCCGTCCCGGCAGCAGTGCGCCGATCAGCTCTGCCGCGGCATCGACCCGCTGTCTGTAGGCGTGCTTGTCGCCACCCAGGAAAGCAAGTGTCCAGTAGTTGCCGTATCGTGTATGAAGTTCTTCATCAGCGGCGAAGAACATGAACATCTCCGCAGTGGGCTCGTCGCCTGCTTTACGGAACATGTTTGCCAAACTGCAGACTGAATCCAGTGCGTTGCCCTCCTGGACGATCTGCTGGATGCATAGGCGATCGATCACGTCGCTGCCTCGGCGCCAGTGGCCCCACAGGCTCTCGGAGTACTGCCTGATGCCCGGCTCGCCCCCAATCTCCCGGAACCGTGCGAGCGCCACGGATGCATGCCGGGATTCGTCCCAAACCTGCCTAGCCATGTCCAGCTTGAACTTCAGCGGAGCATCGCGGAAGCACGCGATGTTCATCGCGCAGACCTCCGTGGCGGGAATCTCAATTTCGATGAAGATCTCGTGGATGATGTCCATACGCCCTTCCGGCGTATGAATGGCATCTGCCCAGTTGCAGCCCTGGCCGGTGCGAAGTTGCAGTCGTTGCTCGCGTGCGGGACGTGCGACCAAGGGAGGCATAATTTCGTCACCGCGATAGGCGACATGAACGGAGTTTGCATCGAAGGGTATATGAGCACTGGCATCGCCTATGAGTGCCGATGCACTTCGCAGAAGCAGCTCGGTGGGCTCATCTAGGACGGCGTGAGTGCAGGACGCGAGGCCGCCACGGAGTTCCGCCACCAGCACCGACAACCTCGATCGCATCGCCTTCGCTGCCGCAAGTATGGTGTCATCGGTAGACGGCGTCGCCGACAAAGCGGTGAAAAATTGTTCATCTTCAGTCCGGCCACGCCAGCCCTCGGCACCCGCCAGTTCCGATAGCCGTAGCTCGATGGATTCGAGGATGCGCGCATAGGTGCCGGTCTCCCGTCCCACAGCAATTTTGCCCTCACAGGCCGCAATGGCCGGAAGCCACGCGCAGCAAAATTCGATGGAGCGCAGGAGGTTGTAGCCCAAGCAGGATAGTGTGGCGATGGATTGTTGCAGGGTTCTCACTGCGCTTCTCCTAAGTGGTCTGGCGCGGCGGTGATGCGCAATCGCCGATGAGCGGAATCACCTTTATCGGAGACGATGGTGAGGTGAGACGGCACTTGCGGTACGCGTTGGAAGTCGTGTTCGAGGAGCTGCGTGCCCGACTGCGTCCCCGCGTCGCGGAAGCCAGCGAACTTGTACGTGATGTACATCTGGCGATTTCTGTCGGTGGGGGTGAACGCTGCGAGGAGCCGCACATCCTGTGTGGAGGCACTCTGGATCAGGTGTGCGATCAGCGCTGTACCGATACCGCAGGCAGCAACACGGCACGACAGGATGAGCAGCAGGATGGTCCACGCGTCTTCCGTCTTCTCTACGACCGTCAGGCCGACGGTCCCGCTGCTGCCATAGCGGTCAATGAGCTTGACGGCGAGTACCATGTGCGCAGACGACCGCGACATGTCCTGGAGTTCATCGCGTGAGTACGTGATGCCGGTCGTATTCAATTGATTGGTTCTTAAGGTCAGCTCTTCGGCGCGGGCGAGATCCTCCGGTTCAATCGGGTGGATCATCAGCTGCATGGCGAGTGTCTCTAGGAACCGCTCACGGCTGCCTACAAATCGTGCTGCAGCCTCGGTTCGCAGAATTTCTGCATGATAGATGAGGCGGCGCGAGCGCCCCTCGCTGGTGATGCTACGGGGCTGGAATAGTGGTTGATCGAGCAGGCTGCGAACGTCCGCCGAATCGATGACCGTCACCTGCGGCAGGAGGTAGCGAACCTCGTCGCGCTCTACTGCCTGGTCGTCGACGAATGCCAGTGTATCCACGCCGATTCCGAAGCATTCCGAGATCGATTTGATGGACTCGGCTTTGCTGTTCCAAGAAATATGCGGGAATAGTAGGTACTCCGACAACCCGAACGACTCCACTACCGGCCATGCCACCTCGTGATCGTTCTTGCTCGCAACTGACTGCAGAATGCCACGCGCATCAAGTTCGTGCACGATTTCCATTATGCCGGGCTTGAGTGACTGTGCTCCTCCTTCGAGCAGCACGCCATCCCACAGCGTCTCATCGAGGTCCCAGACGACGCATTTGACCAATGCTTGCCGAGCGGGAGGGCGAGTCAGTGGCATTGGATTAGCTCCTGGAATGAAGTCGTTGCAGGGCGTACGAGGCGAGCGAGTTCTGCAACGCCTCGCGTGTACCTTCGATGATTTCCAGCACCGTGGCATCCCTCAAGTACCGCTCCACGGGATAGTCCTGGCTCGTGCCGTTCGCTCCATGCAGGCGAACCGCGGCGGTGGCCGCGCGGACTGAAGCCTGTGCAGCCTGGTACTTTGCCAATGCGGTTTCCATCACTGCACGGGGATCGCCTGTAGCACGGAAGCAAGCGGCGCGGCAGCACATGGCATGGGAGGCGGTGTGCGCCACCAGCATATTGGTCAGCTCCCGTCGGACCAACTGGTGCTCAGAAAGGAGCTGGCCAGCCTGGGAGCGCCGGGACGTATACTCAAGAGATGCGTCCAGAGAAGCGCGGATGACGCCGGTGGCACCCCATGCGACCGAGAATCGACCGTGGTCCAGGGCCGAATTCGCCACGAACGAGATGCCTGCGCCGATCGGGCCGATGCGGTGCGCGGCGGGAACCTCAACATCGTTAAACGTGAGGCGTGCCAGCATCGACGCCCGGGCGCCGATCGCCTCCGGCATTGGTTCGACGACCACGCCGTCCCGCTCGCGCTCGATGACGAGCGCGAGGGGCTTGTCGCCGCAGCGAGCGAAGACCAGGAACAGATCGGCGATTTGACCGAAACTGTTCCAGACCTTGGTGCCGGACACGCGGTAGAACCCGCCTTCCTCCTGTGCGCTGGTACAAATGGCGCTAGCTGCGGTGCCGGCATCGGGCTCGGTAAGCGCGAATGTGATCAACGACCCGCCGGCACAAAGGTTCGGGAGCCATCGCGCGTGCTGTTCGCTGCTTCCAAAGCGCAACAGTGCCTGGCATGCCATGTTGTGTACTGTCAGCAGGCTGCGGGCCGACGAACATGCCCTGCCGATCTCCTCGGTTACAAGTCCGTAAGCCAGCGGATCCATCTCTGAGCCGCCCCATGCTGCGGGCAGAGCGGCCCCCAGCCAGCCGCCTGCCCGGATACCATTCAGTAGCATGGGAGGCATCGCCCGGTTGCGGTCAGCATGCCCAGCGAGCGGGTCCACGACTTCCGAAGCGAATCGCCTTGCGCGCTCCAAGGCGGTGAGTTGAATGTCGCTAAGGCGCAGATCCATGGGTGTCCTTGCCGAGCTTTCTATGTACGTAAGCGCTCATTGCGTCGATGGAGCAGAAATTGTCCAGATCAAGCTCTTCCCCCTCGACCACCAGCTGGAACTCATGTTCGACGAACAGAACCAGCTGCATCGCGAATAGTGAGTCGACTAGGCCGAGCTTGAAAATGTCATCATGACCGGCAACGTATGATCCGATTCGATCAGTCACGTACCTTGTAATGCGTGTATTAGTATCCATGGGGCTTGCTGTTTTCCCGCTTGCCGTACTCGAAGAATCCGGAGCCGGATTTTCGGCCCAGTTTGCCATCCGCCACCATGCGCCTGAGCAGTGGTGCCGCCAAGAACTTCCTGTCGCCACAATCGTCGAGCAAAACATCGAGCGTCCGGAGGATCGTATCAAGACCAATTAGGTCGGCTGTTGCAAGAGGGCCCATCCTGTGTGAGAAACAATGGACGAAGATGGCGTCCACGTCGGTCACGGCGGCCACTCCCTCTTCCAGTACGTGAATCGCCTCGTTGATCATGAGCATCAATACACGATTGGAGACAAATCCAGGATTGTCGCGAACCAGGATGGGCACCTTGCCAAGCTGTTCGAGCAGCGTTCGTGCGGCAGACACAGCGGAATCCGAACTGTGGTAACCCACGATCAGTTCCACGTGCTGTTTCTGTGGGACCGGATTCATGAAATGCAGGCCAACCAAGTTTCCGATACGTCTGGTCGTCGCGCCGATGCGTCCGATCCTGATCGCCGACGAGTTGGCTGCGAACACGCAGTCCGCATGGCACGTGCGATCGAGCTCAAGATACACCGCCTGCTTGATATCCCAGTCCTCGGTAACGTTCTCGATCACAAAGTCGACATGAGCCATGGACTGGTAGTTTGTCGAGACGACGATACGGGACAGGATCAAGGCGTGATCGGCTGAGCGCAGGTGCGGGGTGCTGAGGGCGGCGAAGCGCAGCCCGTTCGCGATATCTGTCATCGCATCGGATAGCACGGCTTCGGACACGTCGACCAGTGCGACCTGATGACCGGTTTGGGCGAGTGACTGAGCGACACCTCGTCCGATTACACCTGCGCCTGCGACGCCAACGTTGGCAATCTTCATGGCATGATCCTTTGCGGCGGGAACGGTCGACGGGTGTAATGTAGAGGCCTGCCAAGTACGCCGATACCCGGAATTGCAGGCGACGCGCGGGCATCTCCCTCGGCGACACCGTACCTTGCAATGCGGCCATCCTTGTCGCGCATGCGGGCGTGGGACTGACTACGCATCGTGAGAAGTCCTGGGGCTGCCATTGTCTGTTTCTGCAGCGACAAAGCAGAGACTGATGGAACTCATGATGCATCCCCCATCGGCGTGATACGTGCGGCCGGGCCGTGACGCAGCGCAAACGATGAATCCTCCAGCGCCAGCTGGCCGCTCTTCACCAGCGCGAAGTCACTTCTCCAACGTCGTCCAAGTTCCACGCGAACAGGTGATCCGAGTGCAGTTTCTGGTGCGGTTGTGAGTGAGCCCTCGCGTCTGCGGCGGATATAGACGAACCGATCTACATTGATGATCCTGGCCAGGAAGTGCGCCCGCAATAGATACTCGGTATCTCCACCGAACTTCCGGATCGTCGAAAACCCGCCCATTCTCTGTACGGTGGAAGCCACGGCGACCGTCGTGGGAAAGAGCTGCGGGTGCTCTGCGACTTCACGCAACGCAGCATTGACGTCGAGAGGAAACCTGACCGGAATGACGGCCTGCTCAATCTCATCCAAGCGCAGTTCGTGCGAGCCAACGATGTCAGCCCCGCTTTCAAGGCGCGCGGTCAGAAGCTCCTCCAGCCGCGAAGGCAAGGCGAAGTCATCGGAGTCCTGGAAGGCAAGGTAGTTGGCCGATGAGGTCATCGACAGATACTGGCGTATTGCGTAGGGTCCCACGGGTGCATCCTCCGCCTTAAACAGGCGAACACGCGGGCACGCCTCGACCGGTCGCCAATCGGAATCGCCGTCAAGGCAGACTGATGCACGGCATTCTATCGTCTGGGCGCTGACACCCGAGACGCAGACGTTGAGATGGGTGCTCGATCCCCTGTGTGGAATGATGAACTCGACGTCCGGGCAGCCGATATCGCGCTTGATGACGTCGACGCCATTGTAAATCCGGATATCGGGGACGTCGATCTCCCCGGAAAGGGCTTGCCGCAGCACCTGGTAACAGGCATCGGGCCGATCTCCTAAATCCGCGGGGAGCGAGCTGAGCCATGGACCACTCGCCAGGAAGGAGCGCGTGGGCAGGTCGCATCGTGCGCGGTCCCTGGGTGGGGGCATCGGAGCCACGAAGACGGAAAGGACATCAGCCTGCCGACTGTGACGCTCTACGACCTTGGCGTCGACAAGCGAGCGGATATCTGCGTCAAGATGCCAGATGCCCGGTATTCCGTTCACGGCAAGGGTCAGCAGCTGCGCATCCAATGCGGAAGAGGCTCTGGCGTAGGATATCGCCGTCACCATTCAAGGGCGCCCTGGGGATGGCATGGCGGAAAGCCTGGCGTGGAGTCCGGCCTCCACGGATGGCCAGTCGCTGCGAATGATACTGAAAAGGATCGAATCGCGAATGCGTCCATCCCGGTAGATCATATGGCTGCGCATGATTCCTTCCTGCGTCGCGCCGAGGATCCGCATGGCGGCGCGCGAGTTGACGTTGCGTGGATCGGTTATCATCTCGATCCGGTTCATCCCCAGAGTTTCGAAAGCATAGTTCAATGTCAACAGTCTGACCTCGGAGTTGATGATCGACCCACGCACTTCTTTCGAATACCAAGTTGAGCCGATCGCCAGCCGTTTGTGATCGCTGACGATGTCGTAGTAGCGCGTAGTTCCTACGATGCGTTCGTCGCTCTGCCGCCTTACCGCGAATGGATGATGGCGGCCGCTCCGCAATTGTTCCATCGTCCAATCGAACCACTCATCGAAATGCGCTCCCGCACCGTTGAAGTTCTTAGGAAAGTAGGTCCAGATGGCGTCGTCGTCCTGGGCGGCGCTCCTGAGTGGTTCGCGATGGGAAGGTTGCAGCTGTTCCAAGGTGACAAGCGAGCCCTGGAGAATATGTGGCAGTGCGATTGTCATGTCGGTAGCTCCACGGTGCTAACTAAAGCGTAAGCGACTGTACGAAGTGGCTAGCGCTTGGAGCAGGTCGTCCATGTCGGTGATACCAAGAGCTTTGTCGACATAGAAGAGCGCTTGCCCGCCATCGGTGGTGTGCTCGGCACTTACAATCGGAATCGCGCCGGTGGCCTCCAGGTATACAACGGGCAGGCTGCAGAGCCGGATTTTTCCCCGTCCAGCAGGCCTGAAAGCGGCGCTACCTGCCCAGGCCTGTACGGCCATTCCCTGGATCGGCGGAGTGGCAATCGCAATCTGGCCGTGCTTCCTGTGAATGGTCCAGCGGAGATGTCCAGGCAGGCACGCAAGGATGGGGTCATGATGCTGGTCGCGGTCACTCTTGATCTCGGCGATGTAGTAAATCGCAGCCTCCCAAACCTCATGCAGCATCGACCTGCGTAGTCGCTCCATGTCGTGGCTTGGAGCAGTGGCGGTGCAGGGGTGGAAGATGTTTGAGGTGAGTTCTCGATAAAGATTCGCGCGAACCGAGTCGGTTAAGCCGTCGAGTTCCTGAAGCGTCCGATAGTTCACGGTGAATACAAGTGATTTCACCAAGGACGCGAATCTTCCCTGTGGATTCTCCTGCTCCGGATCGGGCTCCACGCGCGCCGCTGCTTCAAGCGCATCGACGAAGTTGTCTGGATCGAAGAGTGGCCACATCTTTTCGGAGTACCTTGCATGTGCAGCCTCGAACAGACGTGTCTTCGCTGCCTGCTCCTCTTTGCTGAGGTGGTCGCAGAGTAGGTCTCGATAGTCAACGATGTGGATGTAAGCCTCTAGACCCAGGCGCCGCACCCAGCCTGCCAGCGCCGACTGATACAGTGCCACTTTCGCGCTGGATGTGTTGACCGCCTCGTGGAATCGTAGCCCGTCGGAGACGACAGTGAAGGTCGCAATCTTCGGAAATTCCTCGGGGGTCTGCGTGGCGTAAAGCCCCTCGACGACCTTTGTGATCTCATAGAGGCTCAATAGAAAATTGACCTCCGCGAAGTCAGGGAGGGGGCCCCGGGCCTTCAGTGGCGACTGAATCTTGAAGGGTAGCGCAGGAATGACCATCTCGACGGGTTGTCGCTCATGGATCAGCTGCTTCAATCGCAAGTTAAGCGCCATCTTGTCGTTGTAGCGCGCCGCATTGCGCGAGAATTCTTTGTCGAGAATCGCTTCAGTGATGAACTCTGACGGTCCAACCGCATCTGCGGTTGAATGACCGTATGCGCGGAAGTGCTTCCTGGCGCGCGCGCGCGCTGTCTCCATGCGTTGTCGACAGTAGTCGGTGCTGGCGGCTTTCAGGATGGGAATTAGCTTGTCGGTCAGGGTGCATGTATCAATCTTCAGGCATGACGCGCTGTAGCTCTCTTGCTCGTAGAGCCGGATATCCGGGTTAAGGGAAACCCGATGCATGAAGTGAGAGCTGATGACGCCCTCGCGAATCCTGCTGAGGCCGGCCCTATATGCGTCCTTGGCTTGATCCGTGATCTGGCTTCGCTCAGCGCTCATAACGAAACTCTCTCTGACAAGATTCCTCTCCCTGTCGCCTGTCTCGGCGGAACCGCCACGACTTCGGTCAATCCCTCCGGCCGACGATCCCAGTGTCACTGCATCCGCGCTATCCGGTCAAGCCGTTGGATTTCGGTGTGGGTGTTTCCGGCGCGACCGCGACAGCGTTTCGTGGCGTCCGGCACGGATTTCATTACTCGCCCTTTACCACGGTCACCGTTAGTTGTCTGAGCCATTCGTGGGGTGTAGCATCGCCGATGCATTAAGTATGGATGCATGCTCACGGATAGTCGTGGATCCCGAACAGGGTTCGCTTTCTACTTCCGTCCTGGCATGCCAAGAATGGATGAGACAGGAGCGACGTGAACTCACGCGATACTAGGTCTTCAGAGCGCGGAGTCGCACAGTCCCCGGAAAACATGCCTCCTCGTCGTGGCATATTGGAATTCACGCGTAATCTTGTCTCGGTACTGGGGCATAGCCGTTATGCGTTGTCGCTGGTCTGGAGTGCCAATCGCTCGCTCGCCATAGGAATGTGCCTGCTCACGCTGGTGGCCAGCGTGCTGCCTGCGGCGACGGCCTTCGTCGGTGCGAAGATTGTAGACTCGGTAGTGGGGGCCATAAGTCAGCCGGATTCGGGCGCGCACGCGGTCGCTTTCAGGTGGGTATTGGTTGAAGGGCTGTTGGTCGTCAGCTTGGCCGCTACCAACCGCGGGATATTTCTGATGCAGCATCTCTTGCGCGGTCAGTTGGGTCAGCATATCTTCGAGTTGATCGCCGAGAAGGCGCTGTCCATGGAGCTTGCGCAGTTCGAGGACGCCCATATCTATGACAAGCTGGTCCGTGCGCGGCAAGAGGCGTCCACCCGGCCCATATCAATTGTGAAGTGGACATTCGCTTTCATTCAAAGCATGGTATCGCTGTGCACCTTCGGCGCGATCCTCGTACACTTTTCACCCTGGGCAATCATCATCATGCCGCTCTGTGGCTTGCCTGTATTCCTTGCAGAGTCCAAATTTTCAGGCGATGCGTTTCTCCTGTATAGATGGCGATCTCCTGAAGGGCGCAAGCAGCTGTATCTGGAAAGCGTCACCCTCGATGATGATCATGTCAAAGAGGTGAAGCTGTTCGGCTTGGGGGCGTTGTTGGTGAGGCGGCATCGTGCCATATACAACGGCCTGTACGCGGCAGATAAAGAGCTTCTGGTTGGTCGAAGCACGTGGTGCTTCTTGCTTGGGCTGATCGGTACGGCCGGCCTCTACAGTGTGTATGCCGCAATCGTCACGGCAACCATCGCGACCCGGATAACCCTGGGCCAGATGACGATGTACCTTCTTCTGTTTCGACAAAGCCAGTCGGCCATCTCCTCAGGCTTGGCTGCGGTAGGTGGCATGTATGAGGACAACCTTTATCTGTCCATCCTGTCAGACTACCTCAGTACACCTGTGAGGCCGCCGCGAGGTGCGGGCTGCGCTGGGCCTGTTTTCAACGATGGAGTACGATTTGAAGGGGTAAGCTTCAGATATCCGGGTAGTGATGAGTTTGCGGTCTCCGATGTGGACCTTCATATCAAACCGGGTGAGTCGCTGGCCATCGTGGGCACGAATGGGTCAGGAAAGTCCACATTGATCAAACTACTAACGCGCCTCTATGAGCCGACGTCAGGAAGGATCCTGCTTGATGGCCTCGATCTTCAGGAGTGGGATGAGTCGGCGTTGCGCGAACGGATCGGAGTGATCTTCCAGGACTTCGTTCACTACAACTGGCTGGTGGGTGAAAACATCGGCGTTGGCGATGTACATCACTTTGACGACGAGTCGCGCTGGCGTGACGCGGCAGAGAAGGGTATGGCGGCGCCCTTTATTGCAGCACTACCTTCCGGCTACGGCACGCAGCTTGGGAAGTGGTTCAAGAGTGGGCGGCAGTTGTCCGGCGGGCAGTGGCAGGCCGTGGCCCTGGCGCGGGCCTTCATGCGGACACGTGCCGATATTCTGGTGCTTGACGAGCCCACCTCGGCAATGGATGCCTCGGTCGAGGCAGATGTGTTCAAAAACTTTCGCGAGCGCTCGTTTGGAAAGATCGCAGTGCTCATCTCGCACCGATTCTCCACGGTGCGCATGGCGGACCGCATCATTGTGGTCGAAGGCGGGCGAATCGTTGAGCGCGGCAGTCATGACGAGCTGATGCTGGCTGGCGAGTCGTATGCGCGGCTGTTCGCGATGCAGGCTAACGGATATCGATGACAGGTCGGGTGGGGGCTCTGTGCTATGCGCAGAGGTTCTGTGGCGATTAGCGCACGCCCTTCGGAATCAGTACCCAGCTTGTATCAGCGAACAATCTTACATCGAGGTTGTGCTCTGCCGCGAATGCGTCCACTGCCTGCACTACTCCCGGCCAGCTTTTGCTGTAATCGTGCCCGCAGAGGTAGCCATCGTGTTTCAGCTTCTGGTGATATAGGTAAATATCCTTCTTCACCTGCTCGTATGTATGGTCGCCGTCAATGTAGATCACGTCGATTGAAGCGTCCGGAACCCTTATAGCGAATTGATCGGAATCGCAATGGTGGATGACGCACCTAGCGCTTGCGACTTCCTTCTTGAACTTCTTCTTCAGTATCCGTGTGGCGTCATCGCACGCATCGACGCATTCCAGCTTTCTGACCCTGTTGAAGGCAAGGAATATCGTGGAGGACTCGCCAATGTAACTTCCGATTTCTATCCAATGCGCCGCGTCCGGATTGGCGGATAGAATGAAATCAGTCATCTGGATGAGGCCAGTCAACTGCGCCGTGCAGTCGGGCTTCCAGTGAGGGAAGAATCTGACGGATCGATGTGGTATTAGCTGTTCCATACGTACGAAACCTCCTGAATAGTCGTTACCGAAGCCTTCGTCGCCATCGTGTCACCGCCCCGACGCGCGATCGCCTGGCGGGGTGAGGGGCGGCGGCAATCGCTCGCATGGGTGCCCGTGGACAGCGCTTACAAAGGCGGGTTGCCATCGGCGACCCAGCGCTGGCGCGAGGCCTCGTAATCGGGGCGGGGCTGCACCCCGGCCGGCGGCGGCACACCTAGTTGGTGATAGGCGCCTTCCTTGCGGCAGCGATAGTGCACGGAGGGTTCCGCGACGTGTCGATGGCGAAGGCCCGAGCGCCTGATGTGATGCCACATGATCCTGTCCCCGATCAGGTGGCCGTAGTTGGGCATCAGCGCCCAGTGATGCAGCAGTGGAAAAGCTTCGCGACCCATTAGCATGCAGTTGGTATCGATGAACCGTTCGGGGTCTGTCGCAGGGCAGGGCGCCATCGAAGTACCATCGAGATGGCAGAGCATTCGCCCGCTTGACACCACGGCGGCTGAGTGGTCGCGACGCGCGGCCATCATGCCTGCGATATGCTGTGGCGCATACCAGTTGTCGGCGTCGAGGAACGCAACCGCGTCCACACCCAGGCCGATGGCGTGGTAGCTGCCGATCAGGCGTGGGGTGGAGCCGATGTCGTCGTGGCAGACCGGCAGCGTCACGTGGTGGGCATTCCATTCATCAATCTCCGGCGCGGCATGACCGTCGGCGACCAGTACGTGAAGGCAAGGAAATGTCTGTGACCGCACACTTTCATGGCACTTTGCGAGCATGGCCGGGTCCTCCTGATAATAGGGGGTAATCACGGCGACGCTGGGAAAGAGGCGATGTTCCATCGAATTCGACTATAGTCCAGCATTTCATGTCTGTCTATTTGCTGCAGCGCCAAAATATGTGGCGCTCGTAGTTCAAATGACAAAGTGCGCGTTGGGCGCTATGCTGGGATCTACTCCATGAGTGACTTTTCAGTCACTTCCATAGGGCAGTTGGACGCTACCGCAGTGATGCGATCTGCGGCAACGATCTCCTTAATATATATGTTGGGGACAGAGCTTGATTCATTTCGTGACACTTCCGGCGCATCGATATACACATGATCTTCTTGTCACGAAGCTCGTGCGGGAAGGTGTCGCTGCTGGCCTTCATGATTACGGCACGACCCCTGCTCGATATTGTCAGGCGCAGGACACTATCATTCTTTGCGATGTAGAGCGTTTCCACGAGGGGGACCTTGGACGGCTTCAGCGCTATGCGCGGCGATGCGAAGAGCTTGGCGCGCGGTTGCTCAATCACCCTCGCCGCGCGATGGGTAGGGTGCAGCTTATAAATACGCTAGCTGACCACGGCAATGGCTTCCGGGCATGGAGTGCATCGGAGGTTCCATCCGATGCCCGATATCCGCTCTTTCTGCGTGACCCGTTCGAGCACAACGGGCCCGCAACCGATCTTCTCTATGACCAGGAACAGCTTGCGTCCGCGCTGCGGCAGTATGAGCGCAACCGGCGCAATGACGGCGAGCCCATCGTCGTTGAATTTGTGGACATTCGTGCGAAGCCCGAGGTTCGTTACCACAAGTACGGTGCGTTTATTCTGGACGGAGCGGTGCTCCCGCGGCATCTTTTTTTCGCCAAGAATTGGGTAGTGAAGCGTCCCGACGCACAGTCCGAGGATGACCTGGCCGTTGAGCGTGAGTATTTGAGGGAAAACCATCACGCGGAGCGGGTTGCTGAGGCCTGCAGACGTGGTGGCATCGACTACGGCCGGGTCGATTTCAGTGCACGTGGCGATGGATCGGTCACTGTCTTCGAGGTCAACACCAATCCAACGGTTTTCCATCTGGAGGATTTCGCGCCGGGGCCGCGTCAGGGTGTTACTGAGTCCTTCTGGCGTACCTTCAAGCAACGTCTAACGATCCATATCTTGGGTGAAGCGCACTGATGGTGACCGTTGTGACTTTTTAACAGGAGTGCGGGCGGGTGAAGCAGGAAGTGTTGCGCAGGGCGTACAAGATGCATGGGGCGGGCAATGATTTCGTCGTGTTGATCGGCTCTGGCGAGGATGACGCCGATGGGATGGCGACGGCGGCTCTGCAACTCTGTGATCGCCACCGTTCAATTGGCGCAGACGGGCTGGTATGGGTTGATGTCTCCGCCCTGCCCAAATTGGCGCAGGTTCGAGTCTGGAACCCCGACGGATCAGTCGTCGGCATGTGCCTGAATGCGGCCAGGTGCGTGGTGGTGCTCCTTAGTCGCCTGTTCGATATTGCCGAGATCCAGCTACGCTTCGGCCATGTATCGATCGATGCATGGGTGGTGCCGGGTGGGGCCAGACTGCAGTTTTCGCTGCAATCGCCTGAGGGAGGCGATGTGGCGGCAACTGAAATCGGCCCGCATGCGTGGTTCGTTAACCTCGCCGATCCGCATGTGGTGATTGACTGGCGGGCTGCATCGACCGTGCATGAGGCGCCGTTGGCGAACATCGCGGCGACGCATGCCGCGGGCGGGGGCTTCAGCGACCGGCCATCCAACTGCCACCTCGTGGCGCGCGACGATGGCTCCGAGCATCACCGCATCCGATCCTTCGAGCGTCGCGTTGAGGCAGAGACGCTTGCCTGCGGCAGTGGTTGCGTCGCCTCCTATCTGGCCCTGTCGCTGGAGGGGGAGCAGGTTTTTCTGACCACCTCGGGTGATAGGATCCAGCTGTCTAGAGCGCAGTCGTGTTGGTCGCTGGAAGGGCCTGCGTTGATGGTGTTCCATACGGACATACATCCACCAGCGTGAGCGGCAGCTGCACGAATCGTCGACAGGGCCCTGCGTCAGTGCGAGGGACTTCTGGGACCGACCTTCCGTCCCACTCCGTAGGTAGAGAAGCATGACAATCCCGTTGATTGATCTGGAAAACTGCGCTGCGCCAGCAGATAAAGAGAAGCGCAGGGCACTCTTCTATGTTTTCGACGGCGGGAGCGGGATCGGACATCTGCGTCGGCTTGCGCGGATCGCGGGTGCAATGCTGGACAACTTTTCCTGTTTGATCGTCACCGGACACGATGTCGCGCCTCAGTGGATCGTGCCGCAGGGGTGTGAATACGTGCGGCTGCCTTCGTGGGATAGCTTGATTCGCTCGAAGGCACAGTATTGGGGGCGCCAGACGTTCCTCGATGTGTCTCTTGATGAGGCAGTCGTGTTGCGACGTTCGATCATTGAAGGCGTCGTACTTGGCTTCCGTCCGGATGTCTTAGTCGTGGATCACCTGCCGCTGGGTGCGCATGCGGAGCTCGCGCCGATCCTCAAAACTGCCCGGTGTCTCAAGTATCTCGTTACCCGTGGGATACAGAACGAAACAGAGGACCTTCAACGGCTTGTGCTCGGTGGGGCGGCGCTGGACAGCCTGTGTCATGACTATCATCGAATCCTGTCCGCCGTCGATCCAGCGGTCTTCGACCTGAAGAAGAGCTATGGGCTTCCTCATCACGTCATTGAGAAGATCAGCGAGGTGGGCTATGTCGCTCCGGAGCGGACAGCAGTCATGCGCGAGGAGGCGAGGGCTGCGCGAGGCCTCGCCAAAGGTGCGCTATGGGTCGTGGCATCGGCTGGCAGCG
Organism: Xanthomonas pisi DSM 18956; assembly: GCF_001010415.1. Taxonomy (GTDB): domain Bacteria; phylum Pseudomonadota; class Gammaproteobacteria; order Xanthomonadales; family Xanthomonadaceae; genus Xanthomonas; species Xanthomonas pisi. The sequence continues at coordinate 3,719 of NZ_JPLE01000111.1, read as the reverse complement.
GGCAATGGGGCGAGCCGCTGATCGAGGCCTGCCTGGCGCTGGTCGTTCAGTATGCGGATGTGTGCTTCGATATTGTCATGGGGCCCCGTTCGCGAATGCGACCTTCGCCGGAGACTGCGGCGCGCGATGCGGGTCGTGTGCGCCTGCATGCAAGCTGCACCGATCTTGATCTGATGCATGCGAGCGCCGACCTGGTTATTACATGCGGCGGGTACAACACGCTCCTGGAAACCCTGCAAGGTGGTGCCCGTATCATCTGCATTCCGTATCGGACCGACGCTCGCGACGAACCGTTTCATCACGCCACAATCCTGGGGCGCTTTGCTGACATCCGGGTCGCGGTCGATGTGGCTAGGTTGCCGGAACTCTTCAGTGAGGTCATTGCTGATTGCAGAAATGGACCGGTGCAGGACCGGCGCTCGGCACTCGACACGAACGGTGCAAAGCGAATCTCGCAGGTCATCCGCTCGGATATGGAGCAACGCTGACAGGGCGGTTGGCAGGGTCAGATCCAGCGAAGCAGCGTCGATGAGGCCGCTCGGGCGTCTGTGATACTCGCACACCCAATAAGCTGCATCGCGCGTTCCAGTTCATCCGCAAGTAGTGCAATCATGGCATTCACGCCTTGTGCGCCGCCCACGTTGAGTGCCCAGAAAACCGGCCGGCCAAGAAATACTGTGTCGGCACCCAGTGCCAGCGCCTTGAGGATGTCGGTTCCGCTGCGCACCCCGCCGTCAAGGAGGATGGGCACTCGCCCTCCCGCCGCCGCAACGATTTCTGGAAGGATGCGTATCGAGGAGAGGCTGCCATCGAGCTGTCTTCCGCCGTGATTGGACACCATGAGCCCTCGTAGTCCCGCCGTCAGCGCCCGCTCGACATCCTGCGGATTCAGGATTCCTTTCCCGATCACGGGTAGCGATGTCTCCTGGCAAAGCGCCTCCACATCGCTCCAGTCTGCGGCAGGATCCAGTTCCGCCCCGGCGATGGATCCGATCGGATTATTGAAGCTTGAGCTCGCCTGGTGAAGAAAGTTTGCGGCGCAGACGCCGTCGGGCAGGACAAATCGGTTACGTAGGTTGGCTGGCCTTTTCCCGACAGTGGGACACCCAAGGCCTAGCGAGATTGCCTCGAATCCCGCAGCTTCCGCCCGCCGGATCAAGTGGCGTGTCACTGAGCGGTCGCGGAAGAGATAGATGTGGAGCCACAGCCGGGCACCCGGATGCTGCGCTGCGATCTCCTCCAGCGAGATGCTGGACATCGCGGAAACAATCATCACGATGTCATTGTCCAGTGCTGCCTGGGCGGTCGCCAGTTCGCCCAGAGGATGCGCGAGCTTGTGGAAGGCGGAGGGGCTGAATCCGAGCGGGAGGCGCGAAGATCGTCCCAGAATGGAGGTGGTTGTGTCCAGCTGAGACACATTCTGCATGACGCGAGGAATCAGGCCGAGGCGATCAAAGTCCTTGGAATTGGCCTGTGCGGTCACGCCATTGTCCGCCCAGCCATCGATATACTCGAAGACCGCAGCCGGAAGTCGCGTACGCGCACGTGCTTTGAAATCCTCCAGCTGGACGAGCGGAGATTCCTCAGTGCTGTCGGGCATTGCCGAGAAAAGACCCTGCATCTCAGGCTAGGTGAACTGTGCCACGGAAAAGCCGGGCTTCACACTGATGTGGTCCGCCGAGTAGGACCTCACGAATGACTCGGCGACATGAGCCACTGCCTCGGTAGTTGGGTGCCGGCCGTCACCTTGCCACAGCGGCATGCTCAACCCGTGCATTTGAAAGAAATCGTATGCCGGGAAGTAGTGGACATCCGGATCTTGGTGGCATTCGTCAAGAAAGGTGTGAATGGCGGCGAGCAGGGTTGCCTTCGAGCGGCCGTTTGCAATGTGCGGATGGACTTTCCCGCCCGTGTGTTTGAGTGGCACTGGTGAGATGCTGAAGATCACCGGTGTCCCGCTTGGTCTTGTGGCACGTACGATCTGGACGATCTGGCGTAGATCCTCTACACATTCGGCCACTGACAGAAAGCGGTTGGCCGCTGGGCCGTGTCGCTCGCCGTTGACTGGCGTTACCCCAACGTAGGGTGATCGATTGAGTGTAATCAGCTGGCCGTTGATTTCGGCTTCCCAGATGTCCGACAGCCCGAGCGTGACGATGAACGCATCGGAGCGCATGAACTCCTGTCGGGACTCTGCTGCGATCTGCGCTTTTATGTTCGCGAGCTGGTCTGCGTCGGGGGCATCAATGCAGTGTCGCAGGGCGTCGGCATAGACCTCGATGCCATTCGGGCGAGGAATGCGCCATTCAACATCGGGGGCCGAGTAGCCAGCTGCGCGGCGAAGTTCGTAAAGGATTGTGCGGCTGTTGTAATGGATGCCCCAGGTCACGTCGGGTACATCAAAGCCCTGGAACTTCAACCATCGGTTGATGTTTAGCGCAAAGCAGCTGCCAATGGAGTAAACGCGAGAGTCGCGTCGCAGAAACTTCGCGCCGTCGGAAAAGGACGCCAGCGGGCTGTCGTCGTGTCGCCACTTGGTTCCCATCTGAGCCAATAGCGTGCGCCAATACACATTCTTCTCCAATAGCAAAGTGTGATCTGATCCGTATCGTTATCCGGACTGAGCGCGCACTGTCGGGTGCGTATCAGGCTCCAGCTATGCGTCTATCACGCATGCGATTGTAGTACATTCGGCCGGACTGGGCCGGGCCGCGGGGCGGTATCCGGTCTGTTGCGTTATTATTTTGCAAAGGAAGCTGCTGCATCCAGCGCGCTTGTGGGGCGAGCGTCTGAGAGATAAGGCATTGGTGGAGAACCCATGATCCGACCGGTACGTAATGCTGGAATTTTCGTCAAGCCGTTGACGCACGCGTTGGGTGCAGAGGTGAGCGGAGTCGACCTGTCCCGGCAGCTGGACCCCGTGGACATTGCCCAGCTTCGCGAAGCATTGAACCAGCATCTGGTGCTTGTTTTTCCTGGACAGGACGTCAGTGCGGAAGCTCATGCCAGTTTTTGCGGTAGTTTCGGCACTCTCAGAGAAATTCGACCCGTGGCCCACCAGGTGCCAAACGAGCCGTATGTTCGGTACGTTTCCAATATCATTGATCACGCGCGCAACCCGGTCCACGAGTCTGGTGAAATGCAGTTCCACGCCGACCAGAGTTACCTGCGCTCTCCGTGCATCATGACAACTCTGTTTGCCATGGAGATTCCAGCGGTGGGAGGGAACACCCTGTTCGTCAATTGCTATGACGCGTATGCGACGCTGTCAGAGGACCTCAAGCGGGCTGTCGTGGGGCGCAAGGCGCTGAATGTGTTCGATCTCGAGAATATTCCAACGCTAAGAAGCAGTGGTCTGGAACCAAGCAAGCCGCAATGGTGGCATCCAATGGTGAGGACCCATGCTGAAACGGGTCGCAAAGCACTGTTCGTTAATCGAATGATGACTTGTGCGGTGCAGGGGATGGGCGACAGCGAAGGTGGCGCGCTGCTGGAGAAGCTTTTTGCGCATCAGGAGCAGGAGCGCTTCATGTATGAACATGTATGGTCACCCGGTGACTTCCTGATGTGGGATAACCGAAGCACGCTCCACGCGCGCCGGGAGTTTCATCCGGGAGCTCGCAGGATGCTTCGGCGTGTCACCATTCATGCCGACGAGGCAGGTTGATGGTCGGTTGAAGGTTAGGACGCTGCGTGCTGAAGCTAGGGCCTGTTAACAC
>NZ_JPLE01000110.1 GCF_001010415.1 Xanthomonas pisi DSM 18956 | reverse complement strand
TTTTACGGGAGGCTGACACTCGGTGAACTTGCTCTTGCGCATTGTTGGTCTCCTTGGTGGCTAGTGTGCCGGAGACCTCTAGTTATGGCTGGATCAATTTTACGGGAGGCTGACAATCCAAACTAGAAAACACGAAAGATCTCATGCAGATGAGCGATACGTGGTTAACTGGTGCAAAAACAGGCTTCAATCGTATTGAAGATGCTGTCGGCAACCCAAGTATTGCTGCGGACATTAGTTCATCATTGGGTAGGAACCGAGTTGAGAGATGGCTGGTACACACCGACCCGAACGGGGGGGTTTCCGTTGCAGTTATTGATTCGAAGGGAAGGGTCGTTCCTAGGCCAGATTTGGCCAGTAAAATTATTGGCCATTAAAAATTTTCTTCAAATCGATTGCATAAGCGATTATTATTACTAACCGACACAAAGTTATATTGCAGATCACCTATAAAAATGAGACCTCCAATGAAAAGAGACCCCAAGGGCTCAATGCTATATTGGAATACATGGATAGATTTTCATGAGAAAAATTTAGATAAAATGCTTGTACAAGCCAACGAGCCTTTTCCTAACTCGGAGTACTTACCTCAGTTCTTATTCGAGATAGCAAAAAAAATAGCCGACCTGATGTTTTATCGTTACTCACGAGGAGACGATATCGATCTATTAAGTAAAAGATTCGATATACTTTTGGATGCTTGGGAAAAATCCGTTGCATTGGGTAGCGACGTCTGGGACGAAGACACCAGACTAATTAGAAATTCATGGGAGCTAAATATTGATTTTTATTCATACTGCTTTCGCCTCATAGCGTTGTCTATGCTTTTGAATCTACCTGACCCCCAGTGGCAACGACTAATAAACTTGGTTGGCAACGAGGGTGAAGATGCCGTTCTTGACCGAATCATTAATCACAAATCTCCTGGAAGGGTCATAGGATCTAAAGTTTGTTTTCCAAAGACGTACAGTTCGCTCTTAAACGTAATGATCAAGCGAGATGAGAGCCAATCGCTGGGTTTGAAGAATTTTCTTTCAGGGTGGTTTTTGAGTTTGCGCGATGCAGGCCCCAAAAGTGTCCCGCCTGCACATCGCACCCCATACTGGTGGAAGTCCTGCGCCGATGAATCACTTGGAATGCAAGGGAGTTATCATGGCTGCTGGTGCGTCGAGGCAGCAATTGTCGCAAAAATATGTCAGATAGATGATAGCGCCTGTATCGAGATGCCGTTTTATCCTGCTGACCTTGTGTCAGACGGCCGAAGCCCTCGATACCCTGATACACCATCTCCTTTTGAACCCAAGAAGGACACAAAAAAAAATGGGTTTTTGGGCCTGGAGGGAATTTTCAGATTTTTGAGAAAGTGAAGGCATCTGAAATTCTTACAATTTGAAAATCCCTTTATAAGCACAGCACTTGCAAAATAATGGGACCGACTTATAGAAAGAATCAAATTGCCGCTAGCATTGCTGCTGCATCAGCCGCTTGTGCGACAGGGCAAATTAAGATAATGCAAACGATCATGTTGCGCATTGGCAGCCTGTATGGATATTGTATAATTAGCAGGGCAGCAAGAGCATGCTGTCCAGCAAGACCGTCA
>NZ_JPLE01000011.1 GCF_001010415.1 Xanthomonas pisi DSM 18956 | reverse complement strand
CCGCCGGTCACCGAGCCCACCGAAGAGGACCTGCAACGTCAGCGCCGTCGCGCTGCCACCAACGCACGCCTGTACCTGCTCGACATCCTGCAGTTGCAACGCAATCCGGTTGCGGTGGTATTGCACCGGCAGTTGCAGGCCGCACGCGCGGAAGACGAGATCGGTATCGCCATCCATACGGCCTTGCACGCGCTACCGCAGTTCACCTCGGCCTCGTATGCGCAGCGTGTGCGCACGCGGATTGAAGAGCTGCTGCCGGATGCAGTGCAGGCTGCGTAATGCCGACGGCATGGGTTGTCGCAGGTCCGTCGCTGCGACGATGCAAAGCCACTCGCCAGGAGCCCGCCACTGCCCGATTGCGCTGAGCGAGCGCACGGGCGGTGCCGTTGACGCGACGCAACGGCCGCGTCCGTTCGGGAATCGCTGAGCTTGCCTACCGACTGCGCGCCGATGCCGGTCGCGCAAACCGGTTTGATCGGCTCGCCTGGAGCGGCCAAGAAGGCGTGGCGGGCAGTCATGTGGACAGCAGGCTCGCGACCGGACCGCCTGGGTGGGACATGTCGCAACACGCACCGAATGGATCCGCCTGACGGTCAGCCAGGCGTGTTGTTGCACGCGCTTAGAGCGGCTGNNGGTGCTCGGAATCGGCATGTACCACGCGTACACTCCGGTTCCTGCGCGCCGTCCACACCCGCCTGACGACTGCTCGCTACGTTTTGTTAGCCACTCTTAGTCAGCCGGGCCAGAAGTCGGTGCCTTGAACCCTGCACGCAATCCGGACCAGCATTGCTGATAGTCGCCTTGCCGGTGGCTGGCCTGTAGCGCCTGCTGGGTAGGCCGCAACACCGCTCGGGTTTCGAACATGAAGGCCATGGTCTCGGCGATGACGTCCGGACGCGACAGGTCCGCGTGCGAGGCCTTGTCGAAGGTCGCCGCATCCGGGCCGTGCCCGCTCATGCAGTTATGCAGCGACGCCCCGCCCGGCGCGAAGCCTTCGGCCTTTGCGTCGTAGACGCCATGCACCAAGCCCATGAATTCGCTGGCCACATTGCGGTGGAACCATGGTGGGCGGAAGGTGTGCTGCGCCACCAGCCAGCGCGGCGGAAAGATCGCAAAATCCATATTGGCCGTGCCGTGCGTGTCGCTGGGCGAGGTCAGCACGGTGAAGATGCTCGGATCGGGATGATCGAAACTGATCGAGCCGATGGTGTTGAAGCGGCGCAGGTCGTAGCGATACGGTGCGTAATTGCCGTGCCAGGCCACCACATCCAGGGGCGAATGACCGATGTCCGCACGCCATAGATGACCCTGGAACTTGGCCACCAGTTCGAAGGCACCCTCGCGCTGTTCGAAGGCCGCCTGCGGGGTCTGGAAGTCGCGCGGATTGGCCAGGCCGTTGGCGCCGATCGGACCCAGGTCGGGCAGCCGCAACAAGCCACCGAAGTTTTCGCAGACATAGCCGCGGGCGGTGTCATCGAGCAGCTCGACGCGCAAGCGCACGCCACGCGGAATCACCCCGATCTGCTGCGGCTCCAGCTCCAGCACGCCAAGCTCGGTGTGTACCCGCAGACGGCCCTGCTGCGGCACCAGCAACAACTCGCCATCGGCGTCATAGAAAAAGCGATCGTGCATGGAGGCGTTGGCCGCATACAGATGCACGGCCACACCGGTCATCGCCTCGGGGCTGCCATTGCCGGCCATGGTGTACAGGCCATCGACGAAATCGGTAGGCATGGACGGAAGCGGCAACGGACTCCAGCGCAGTTGATCCGGCGACACCGGGCTGCTGCCGAAGTCGTTGTGGAGCTGCGACTGCTCGACCAGGGAGAAGCTGCCATGCACAACGGCCGGGCGAATGCGGTACAGCCAACTGCGCCGGTTTTCGCCGCGCGGCGCGGTGAACGCGGTGCCCGACAACTGCTCGGCATACAGCCCGTGCGCCACACGCTGCGGCGAGTTCTGCCCGACAGGCAGGCTGCCTGGCACCGCCTCGGTTGCGAACTCGTTGCCGAAGCCGGTCATGTAGTGCTGGTTGTTATGCATGGCATACGTCCGGACTAGGCCCCAAAGGGCGGGATTAAGCCCCTCTCCCCGCGGGAGAGGGGTTGGGGTGAGGGTACGGGATAGCGACCACCTCGAAGATCGCCTCGACCACCGCATCCAGCGAAAGCAACACATCATTGTTCCAGAACCGCAGCACTCTCCAGCCCTTCGATTGCAGCCACTGCGTTCTTGCCTGATCGCTGGAGGCCTGGTGCTGCGATCCATCCAGTTCAACAATCAACATTCGTTCGATGCAACAAAAATCTGCGATGTAAGGCGGAATCGGATGCTGACGCCTGAACTTGCAACTGATTGCTGCGGAGACAGCGCCAAAGTGCACGCTCTGCTTCTGTCATCCCTGCCCGTAACGCACGCGCGTTGGTGAGCGCAACGGTGGGTAAGGGTGGTTTGATTTTCATCGCTCCACCGTACCCTCACCCCAACCCCTCTCCCGTCGGGAGAGGGGCTTAAGCGCCCGCATTTTCTCTGTGCTGCGCTGTCAGAAAAACACGTCCTTGGTGCGTGCTTGGCGATACCCCTTGTTTCACTTGATCGGTAGCGTCGCCACATTTGACCTTAGGGAAGGCAGCGCCAGGTATCGCAGCGAAATACACCGCTCACATACCTAACAACGCAGTTACTGACACCAATCACCAATCCCCGCCCTTAAAGCACCCCACGCTTGATCTGATCACGCTCGATGCTTTCGAACAATGCCTGGAAATTGCCTTCGCCGAAGCCTTCATTGCCCTTGCGCTGGATGATCTCGAAGAAGATCGGGCCGATGCAGTTGGTGGTGAAGATCTGCAGCAGCTTGCGTTGCTTGGTGTCCACGTCCGCATCGATCAGGATCTTGTTGCGGCGCAGGCGCTCGACATCTTCGCCGTGGTCGGGAATGCGCAGATCCACCACATCGAAGTACGTGTCCGGCGTGTCCAGGAACGTCACCCCGGCCTCGCGCATCTTTTCCACGCTGACGTAGATGTCGTCGGTGAAGCAGGCGATGTGCTGGATGCCTTCGCCCTGATAGGCGTCCAGATATTCGTTGATCTGGCTCTTGGGATCGGACGACTCGTTGAGCGGAATGCGTACGATGCCGTCCGGCGCGGTCATCGCCTTGGACACCAGGCCGGTCTTGGCGCCCTTGATGTCGAAATAGCGGATCTCGCGGAAGTTGAACAAGCGTTCGTAGTAGTCCGACCAACGCTGCATGTTGCCGAAATACAGGTTGTGCGTGAGGTGGTCGATGAAGGTCAGGCCGAAGCCGCTCGGCTGTTGGTCGGCGCCTTCGATCGGCTCGAAGTCGGCGTCGTAGATGCTGCCGGCATCGCCGTAGCGATCCACCAGATACAGCATGCAATCGCCGATGCCCTTGACCACCGGTGCGGGCACCGCGCGCGTCTGGGGCTTGTTCTGCACCGCTTCGCCGCCATTGCCCAGCACCGTCTGCAGCACGGTGTCGGCCGGGGTGCGGAAGCGGATGGCGAAGCCGCAGGCGCAGGGGCCGTGCGCGGCCGCAAAGTCGGCAGCGAACGAATCGGGATCTTCGTTGAGCAGGAAATTGACCCCGCCCTGGCGATAGACGGTAATGGCGCGGCTGCGGTGACGCAGTACCGCGGCAAAGCCCATCTTGCGGAAATAGTCGTGCAGTTGCGCGGCCTGGCCGGCGGGTGCGGCGAATTCGACGAATTCGAAGCCGTCGATGCCCATCGGATTGTCGAAGGTGGTGACCTGCATCCCCGGGTCGGGGCGGGCTACAGTGCTGTTCGGTTGTGCGCTCATCGTCGTTTCTCCACGCTAGGCGGCCCGCAGGGCTATGCGGGGTGGCAGAAGACCCGCGAGAATGCGCAGGCCACCCCTCGTTTGTAGTTGCAAATGAAACCAAAATCAAGACACAGTGCAACATGAGCGATCACGACACCTCCAATGCGCCGCAACATCCCGTGCTGCTCAACCTCGAGCAGTTCCTGCCGTATCGCCTCAGCGTGCTGTCCAACCGCATCAGCGCCAACATCGCCAAGGTCTACGGCGACCGCTACGGCATGGCCATTCCCGAGTGGCGGGTGATCACCATCCTGGCGCTGTATCCGGGTTCCTCGGCCAGCGAGGTGTCCGACCGCACGGCAATGGACAAAGTTGCAGTGAGTCGCGCGGTGGCGCGCCTGCTGGAACGTAGCTTCATCCGCCGCGAGACCCACGGCGACGACCGCCGCCGCTCGATGCTGGCGCTGTCGCCTGCCGGACGCCAGGTGTACGAAACCGTCGCACCGCTGGTCAACGAAATGGAACAACGGCTGATGTCGGTGTTCAGTGACGAGGAACAGCAATTGCTGGAACGCTTGATCGACCGGCTGGCCAAGGACGGGCTACCGCGCATGGCGGGCAAGGACTGAGCTTGGCTCTGCAGTGCGATCCGATGGCGTGCGTGCGGCACTGCGCTGGCGGATGTCGACGCCGCCGGGGGGTATCGCGCAATCGCTGCGGGCACTGTGTTGTTACAGGCAGCACTGCCAAAGCTGCTCACATCGCCCCGCATCGCATGCAGTGCCCATGCGCATCTGCGCGCCCGTCAGGCACCGCACCTCGACTGGCACACACAAAAAACCCCGCAGCAATGCGGGGTTTTCTGTATGACGCGCCCGCAGGACATCAGGCTTGCGGCGGCGCCCACTGCTTGAGGAAATCGAACAGCTTCTTGCGATCGAAGCCTTCGCCCTTGCGCAGCTCCGGGCTGGTCTGGGTGGTCAGCAGCTTGCCGTCGTTGTCCAGCACCAGCAGCGACGGGTAATCGTTGAGCTGGGCGAACTGCGACAGGAACGCGGCGTTTTCGTTGGCCGCATCGCGATTGACCTTGACCACCACGAAGTGCGCATCGCGGAAGCTGCGCAGCTCGGCGTCGCCGCCCATCAGCTCGTCCAGCGCCTTGCACGGTTCGCAGGCGGCATTGCCTACATTGAGCACGATGCGCTTGCCACCGCGCTTGGCCTCGACCTTGGCCGTTTCCAGATCGGCAGCCGGATCCCGCGACGGGTCGTACTGCGCGTTGAGCGCGGCGGCGGCGGCGATGTCGGCCGCAGTGGGCGTGTTGCCCGAGGACACCGGCTGGCTGGGGTCGGCACTGGGTGGCTTCTGCATCGACGTATCCAGCGGCCGTGGCGCCTCCTGTTGCTCGGCGTGTTGCCCGCAGGCGCTCAACAGGCCGGCCAGCAGCAGGCCACAGACAATGGGTTTGATCGGCATCGCTTTTCTCCTCACTTCACACCATGCATCAGTTTGTTGATCAGCGGTGCGATCAGGAACAGCAGCGCACCGGCGCCCACCAGCGCCCAAAACCCGAAGGTATACCCGCCCAGCGCCGAGGACACGCTCATGCCTTCGCTTCCGCTGACATGGCCGGCAAAGATACCCGACAGGTTGTTACCGATGCCGGTGGACAAAAACCAGCCACCCATGCCGAAACCGACCAGGCGCACCGGTGCCAGCTTGGTCACCATCGACAACCCGATCGGCGACAGGCACAGCTCGCCCACCGACTGGATGACGTAGACCATGAACAGGGTCCAGAACGGGATCTTGCCGGCGTCGTTGACCAGGCTGGACAAGGCGAACATCAGCAGCAGGAAGGCCAGGCCATTGAACAGCAGGCCCAGGCCGAACTTGCGCGGAATCGACGGATTGAAGCGGCCGGACTTGACCCAGATCCAGGCGATGACCGGCGCCAGCGCAATGATGGCGATCGAGTTGACCGACTGGAACCAGGCGGTCGGGAAGGTCCACTCACCGAAATTGCGGTTGACGATGTTGTCGGCCAGGAAGGTGAACGAGCTGCCGGCCTGTTCGAAGAACATCCAGAACAACACGTTGAAGGCGAAGATGATCAGCATCGCAATCACCTTGTCGCGCTGCACCTTGCCCTCGCGGATGCCTTCGACCAGCAGCATCACCGACAGGCCGATGAACAGCACCGTCAGCACGATCTGCAGCACATCGGCGCCGACGGCCAGCAGGAAATACACCACCGGAATCGCCAGCACGCAGCCGGCCAGCACCATCAGCACGCGGCCGATGCCCTGCGCGTTCGGTGCCGGCGCGCCAATGCCCTTGAGCTGGGCGCGGCCGATCCAGAACCACACCAGGCTGATTAGCATGCCTGCGCCGGAGGCCATGAACACCATCTTGTACGAGGGCATGGCCTGGGTGCCGAACACCTTTTCGGCCAGCAGCTGGGTCAACACCGGCGAGATCATCGCGCCCAGGTTGATGCCCATGTAGAAGATGGTGAAGCCGCTGTCGCGACGCGGATCGGCCACCGAATACAGCTTGCCGACCATGGTGGAGATGTTCGGCTTGAACAAGCCGTTACCGACCACCACGGTCGCCAGGCCGATCTCGAACATGGTGTGGTCGGGGATGGCGATCAGGAACAGGCCGGTCGCCATCACTGCTGCGCCCACCAGGATCGAGCGCTGGTAGCCGAGCACGCGGTCGGCCACATAACCGCCGAAGATCGCCGCCGCATACACCAGCGCCAGATACGCGCCGTAGGTACGCCCCGCCGGCGCCTGGCCGGTGGCGTCGCCGCCGAAGAACTGCGCCACGATGTACAGCACCAGCGCCCAACGAATGCCGTAGAACGCAAAGCGTTCCCAGAACTCGGTCATGAACAGCATCCACAGCGGCCGGGGGTGGCCAAGCAGCGTGGGGAACTCGGGAGGCGCAGGCGGCTGCGGCGGAGTGGAAGCGGATGTCGGCGCAGTCGCGTCAACGCTCATGTGGTGTCCCTTGCGTATTCAGTAATGGCTGGGTGCCCCAGGGCGGAACCCTGGGCGACGCGCGAGGATCACTTAGACGTCATGTACGCGTCAAATTCGCCGGAGTCGGCGGCCTGATAGGGATGGACGGAAAGGGCTGGGCCTGTGGGGGTGCCGGGTCTCCTCCACCCGCTCGAGCGAGATCGTTCGCAGGTCCCTGGAGATTCTTTTTGGGGTCCTCTGGGCGATCTATCAGGTGCGCAGTGGACTTGGTCGGCAACCTTGCGCAGGCGCCTGGCGTGAGCGGTGACCGTCGCCCGCCTCTCTCACCGCGCAATGCGTTCCCTTCTCCCCTCGGGAGAAGGTGCCCGTAAGGCGGATGAGGGTGCGATGTCGCTGGGTGGTGCCGATCGCCGACATACGAGCATCAGCAAGCGGCTGATCCCGGGGATGAGGCCTGTACCCGTACCCGTACCCTCACCCCAACCCCTCTCCCGAGGGGAGAGGGGCTTCAAACAACTTTTCCACTAAGTGCTTTCCCGAGTAAGTGCTCTACCGAGCTTCAGCGCGCGACAACCCCTGCGTTGCCAAGCTTTTTGCCCCGCTCAGCGCTTCCCAGCGTCCGCACTCCCCTGCGGCGGTCGGTTGTCCACGCCTACGGACGTCCGCACGTCGAACAGTTCCGGGAAGAACGTCAGCGCCAGCGCCTGCTGCAAAAATCCCACGCCGCTGGAGCCGCCGGTGCCGCGCTTGAAGCCGATCACCCGCATCACCGTGCGCATGTGGCGGAAGCGCCAGAGCTGGAATTGGGTTTCCACATCCACCAGGTCCTCGCACAGCGCATATTCGCGCCAGTAGCGGTCGGTGTTTTCGTAGATGCGCTCGAACACCGGGCGCAAGCTGTCGTCGGCCACATGCGCAGCCGTCCAGTCGCGGGCCTGGTACTGCGGCGGAATCGCATGGCCGAAGCGCGCCAGGTAGCGCAGGAATTCTTCGTACAGGCTCGGCGCCTCGAGCACTTCGCGCAGGCGCTCCTGGCCCTGCCGGTCGTAAGCGAACACCTGCAGCATCTGCGGGTTCTTGTTGCCCAGCAGAAACTCGATATAGCGGTATTGCAGCGACTGGAATCCCGACGAAGGGCCGAGCACATCGCGAAACCCCATGTACTCGCTGGGCGTCAGCGTCTCCAGCACCGACCATTGTTCGGTCAGCTGGCGCAGCACCTGCTTGCTGCGCGCCAGCACCTTGCGGCACTGCCAGACCTCGTTGCGCTGCAGATGCACGATGGCCGCGCGCAGCTCGTGCGCCAGCAGCTTCAGCCATAGCTCGGACGTCTGGTGCTGGATGATGAACAGCATCTCGTCGTGATGCGCCGGCTCGGACAGCGGCTGCTGCGCCGACAACAGCTGGTCCAGCCGCAGATAGCCGCCGTAGGTCAGCCGCCCCTCCAGGTCGGTGTGGATGCCGGGTTCCAGGTCACGCAGGTTCTTGTCGACGGGCATGGCGATGCAGATGGATCGGGCCGGTCAGGGTAGCTCAGCGGCGGGGATTGGGGATTGGGGGTTGGGGATCG
>NZ_JPLE01000109.1 GCF_001010415.1 Xanthomonas pisi DSM 18956 | reverse complement strand
CCCGATCCTGCCACAATCGATCAACAACCCGAGTAGACGATTTCGATGCAACTGACCTTCGGTGACGCGGAGTACAACGGCAAACGCAAGCGGACGCGGCGTGAGGTGTTCTTGGCCGAGATGGACCAGGTCGTGCCGTGGAAGGGCCTGCTGGCGCTGATCGAGCCGCACTACCCGAAGTCGGGGCAGCCGGGGCGCCCGCCGTATCGGTTGGAAACGATGCTGCGCATCCACTTTTTGCAACAGTGGTATGGGCTGAGCGATCCATCGGCGGAAGAAGCGCTGTACGACACGGTGTCGATGCGCCGTTTCGCCAAGATCGGCGGGCTGGATGAGGTGCCGGACGAGACGACGATTCTCAACTTCCGTCATTTGTTGGAGCGGCACGATTTGGCGCGCAAGCTGTTCAATCGGGTCAACGCGCACCTGTCGCGCAAGGGGCAGAGCTTGCGCGGCGGGACGATCGTGGACGCCACGATCATCGCTGCGCCCAGTTCGACCAAGAACAAGGAAGGCGAGCGCGATCCTGACATGCATCAGACCAAGAAGGGCAACCAGTACTACTTCGGGATGAAGGCGCACATCGGGGTGGACGAGGAGTCCGGGCTGGTGCACCACGTCGAATGCACGGCGGCTAACGTGGCCGATATCACGCAAGCGCACAAGCTGCTGCACGGCAAGGAAGCCACGGTGTGCGGTGACAGCGGCTACACCGGGCTTGAGAAGCGCGATGAGATGAAGTGCAAGCGCAAGCTGCGCTACCTGATCGCGGAGAAGCGCTCGAAGTTGAAGCAGATCAAGAACAAGCGCGAACTGAAGTTGGCCAAGCGCTGGGAGCACACCAAGGCCAGCCTGCGTGCGAAGGTGGAACACCCGTTTCGGGTGATCAAGCGCCAGTTTGGCTACGCCAAGGTGCGCTATCGCGGTTTGGCGAAGAACACCGCACAGATGCTGACGCTGTTTGCCCTGTCGAATCTGTGGCTGACGCGCAAAGAGTTAATTCCTGCTGTGGGGAAGGTGTGCCTGTAATACGGGCAATACCCCGCAAACGCGCCGAAAACGGCAAACAATCGAGGATTTGAGCGCCCTCAGCGCGGCGGATGTGGCTTGCTTCATTTTCCGGCCCCGTTGATCAGACCATCC
>NZ_JPLE01000108.1 GCF_001010415.1 Xanthomonas pisi DSM 18956 | reverse complement strand
CAGCGTGCGATCAGCCCGCGCGCCACGTTGACCGTGGGCGGCGCGCTGAGCGGCGACGACAGCTCGATCGGCGTGGGTGCCGGTTTCGGCTGGTAACACGGGTTGCATCAAACGCGGCGGCGCCGAGCTGCGCCGCCGCGGTAAGGCCTGAGGGGGCGGGCAAGGACCGTGGCTAGGCCAGCCAACGGATTCGCATGGAGTGATGGCCGTACCAGGAGCGATCGATCAACTGCCGCAGGCCGGCTCACGGCTGCGCGGTGTTGTCGACCCCGTTCCAAGCCTGATTCACGAAAAACACGAAGAGGATTTCACCGTGATCGACAAGACCTTCCGCCTCACCCCGCTGACCGGCGCCATCCTGATGATGGCCCTTGGTGCGTCCGGCACCCTGGCTGCCGCACCGAAACTGCTGGTCAAGGAACCGACCCAGTCCGCTTCGGCCGGCGCCCAATTCAGTAGCCGCCTGATCGTGCGCTACAAGGACGACACCGCCGCTGCGACCGATCGCGGCAGCAAGCTCAATGCCGTGCAGGCCGCGGTCGGCCGGGTCGGCGCCGCTACCGGCGCACGCAGCAGCGCAGCCGCCGCCAAGGCGACGTATGTGCGCAAGCTCGGCATCGGCTCGGACCTGATCAAGCTGTCCAGCACGCTCACCGCCGCCCAGGTGGACAAGGTGGTCGTCGAGCTCAAGAACGACCCGTCCGTCGCCGACGTGCAGATCGACCGCATGCTGCGTCCGGTCGAGATCAAGAAGAGCGTTGCAGCGACCGATGTGAGCCCGCAGCTGGTTCCCAACGACCCGCTGTATGCGCAGTACCAGTGGCACCTGAGCAACCCGAACGGCGGCATCAATGCGCCGGGCGCATGGGATCTGTCGCAGGGCGCCGGCGTGGTGGTGGCGGTGCTGGATACCGGCATCCTGCCGGGCCATCCCGATTTTGCCGGCAACCTCCTGCAGGGTTACGACTTCATCACCGACGCCGAAGTCTCGCGTCGCCCGACCGACGCCCGCGTCCCGGGTGCACTGGATTACGGCGATTGGGAAGAGGCCGACAACGTCTGCTACAACGGCTCGGTTGCCCAGGAGAGCTCCTGGCACGGCACCCACGTCTCGGGCACCGTGGCCGAGGCGACCAATAACGGAGTCGGCATGGCCGGCGTGGCGCCCAAGTCGACCATCCTGCCGGTACGCGTGCTCGGCCGTTGCGGCGGCTACACCTCCGACATCGCCGACGCCATCGTGTGGGCGTCCGGCGGTACGGTCGAAGGCGTGCCCGCCAACACCAATCCGGCCGAGGTGATCAACATGAGCCTGGGTGGGGGCGAGCCCTGCGATTCGGCTACCCAGCTGGCCATCAATGGAGCGGTGTCGCGCGGCACCACCGTGGTGGTGGCGGCCGGCAACAGCGGCGAAGATGCGGCCAACCATTCGCCGGCCAGCTGCAACAACACCATCACCGTGGGCGCCACCCGCATCACCGGCGGCATCACCTATTACTCCAACTACGGCAGCAAGGTGGACCTGTCCGGTCCCGGCGGCGGCGGCAGCGTGGACGGCAACCCGGGTGGTTATATCTGGCAGGCCGGCTACACCGGTGCGACCACGCCGACCTCGGGAAGCTATACCTATATGGGCTTGGGTGGCACCTCGATGGCGTCCCCGCACGTGGCGGGCGTCGTGGCCCTGGTGCAGAGCGCAGCGATCGGCCTGGGCGACGGCCCGCTGACCCCGGCTGCGGTCGAGGCGTTGCTCAAGCAGACCAGCCGCCGCTTCCCGGTGACCCCGCCGGCCAGCACCCCGATCGGCAGCGGCATCGTCGACGCCAAGGCTGCGCTGGAAGCGGTCTTGGTGGAGCCGTGCGATCCGGCCACCGAGACCTGCGCACCGACGGCCATCGCACTGACCAACAAGGCGCCGCTGGCCGGTCTGAGCGGCACCTACGGCAGCTCCACGCTGTACAGTTTCGAGGCCAAGGCCGGTGCCGTACTGAGCTTCATGACCTACGGCGGTACCGGCGACGTGTCGGTGTACGTCAGCTATGAAGCCGAGCCCAGCGCCACCAGTTTCGATGCCAAGTCCACGCGTCCGGGCAACAGCGAAACCGTCCGTTTCACTGCACCGAAGGCGGGCACCTACTACATCAAGCTGGTAGGCGCATCCAATTACGCGAAGCTGACCCTCGTTGCACGACAGTAAGTAGCGCAATAGTGTGACCAATGCCCCCGGCCAATCACCGGGGGCATTGTTTTTCAGGACGATTCAGATGCGTGCGGTTGATCGTCGCGGCAAACTGCTACAGTCGGCGCCGGACCAGTGGAGACGAGTGTGAACGCGGTTGCCGTCGATCCAATTGAGCATCGAAGTGCGGAAACGCGCATCGTCGAAGCGTTGCTTGAACGCCGTCGTCTGAAGGACTCCGATCTGCTGCGCGCACGCCAGTTGCAGGCCGAATCCGGCATGGGCCTGCTGGCCCTGCTCGGCCGCCTGGGCCTGGTGTCCGAGCGCGATCATGCCGAGACCTGCGCCGATGTACTCGGCCTGCCGTTGGTGGATGCACGCCAGCTCGGCGATACACCGCCGGAAATGCTGCCCGACGTGCAGGGCTTGTCGTTGCGCTTCCTCAAACAATTTCATCTGTGCCCGGTGGGCGAACGCGATGGCCGGCTGGAGTTGTGGATCGCCGATCCGTACGACGATTACGCCATCGATGCAGTGCGTCTTGCCACCGGCTGTGCGTTGTTCCTGCAGGTGGGCCTGCGTTCGGAAATCGACGATCTGATCGAGCGCTGGTACGGCCAGGGCCGCAGTGCGATGGGCACCATCGTCGAGACCGCCGATGGCGACGCCAACAGCAGCGACGACATCGAAGCGCTGCGCGATCTTGCCTCCGAAGCGCCGGTGATTCGCCTGGTGAATCTGGTGATCCAGCACGCACTGGAATTGCGGGCATCGGACATCCATATCGAACCGTTCGAGAGCCGGCTCAAGGTGCGTTACCGCGTGGACGGCGTGCTGGTGGAAGGCGAAAGCCCGCCGGCCAAGCTCACCGCCGCGGTGATCAGCCGCATCAAGATCATGGCCAAGCTCAACATCGCCGAACGCCGGCTGCCGCAGGACGGCCGCATCATGCTGCGCGTGCAGGGCAAGGAGCTGGACCTGCGTGTCAGCACCGTGCCCACCGCGCACGGCGAGAGCGTGGTGATGCGCCTGCTCGATCGCGAAACGGTGGTGTTCGATTTCTACAAGCTGGGCTTTACCGAAGACTTCCTGCCACAGTTCCGCAAGGTGCTGGAGCAACCGCACGGCATCATGCTGGTGACCGGCCCGACCGGCTCGGGCAAGACCACCACGCTGTACACCGCGTTGAGCCAGCTCAACACCTCGGACGTGAAGATCATCACCGTCGAGGACCCGGTGGAATACCAGATCGAAGGCATCAACCAGATCCAGGCCAAACCGCAGATCGGGCTGGATTTTGCCAACGCGCTGCGCAGCATCGTGCGCCAGGATCCGGACATCATCATGATCGGCGAAATGCGCGATCTGGAAACCGCGCGCATCGCGATCCAGTCCGCGCTCACCGGCCATCTGGTGCTGTCCACGCTGCATACCAACAACGCGGCCGGCGGCATCACCCGTCTGCTCGACATGGGCGTGGAAGACTATCTGCTCACCTCCACCATCAACGGCATCCTGGCGCAGCGCCTGGTGCGCAAGCTCGACCTGGACAACGCCGAACGCTACGCCGCATCGCCGGAGGAAATCGACAGGTTCGCTCTGCGCCGTCTGCAGCCCGATGGCGAGATTTATCTGTATCGCCCGCGACCTTCGGCCGCGGCACCGACCGGCTATCTCGGCCGCACCACCATCGTCGAGTTCCTGGTGATGAACGACGAACTGCGGCGCGCGGTGATGCGCCGCGCCGGCATGGGCGAGATCGAACAGCTGGCCCGCAAGGCCGGCATGCGCACCATGTACGAAGACGGTCTGTCCAAGGCCCTGCGCGGGGAAACCACCATCGAAGAAGTCCTGCGCGTGACGGAGGATGCGTGAGAGTCAACGCAGCCACAGCGAGCATCGGATGCTCAGGATCGGAAGATAAGCAGAGCAGCGTCCTGGCAATGCGTTTTGCACGCGTGCGTTTGCGCCCGGTGGCGCCAACGCAGCGCAGGATCCTGCTTTTCCCGATTCCCGAATCCCGAATCCCCACTCCCAGCCGTCCAGCCTGATGCCCCTGTACCGCTACAAAGCGCTCGACGCCCATGGCGAAATGCTCGATGGCCAGATGGAAGCGGCCAGCGACGCGGACGTTGCGCTGCGCCTGCAGGAGCAGGGCCATCTGCCGGTGGAAACGCGGCTGGCCACCGGCGAAAACGATTCGCCCTCGCTGCGCACGCTGTTGCGCAAGAAGCCGTTCGACAATGCGGCGCTGGTGCAATTCACCCAGCAGCTGGCGACGTTGATCGGTGCCGGGCAGCCGCTGGATCGCGCATTGTCGATCCTGATGGATCTGCCGGAAGACGAAAAAAGCCGGCGCGTCATCGGCGACATTCGCGACACCGTGCGCGGCGGTGCGCCGCTGTCGTCTGCATTGGAGCGGCAGCATGGGCTGTTCTCCAAGCTGTACATCAATATGGTGCGCGCGGGCGAAGCCGGCGGCAGCATGCAGGACACCTTGCAACGGCTGGCCGATTACCTGGAACGCAGCCGCGCGCTCAAGGGCAAGGTGATCAACGCGCTGATCTACCCGGCGATCCTGCTGGCGGTGGTCGGTTGCGCGCTGCTGTTTCTGCTGGGCTACGTGGTGCCGCAATTCGCGCAGATGTACGAAAGCCTGGATGTTGCGCTGCCGTGGTTCACCCAGGCGGTGTTGAGCGTGGGCTTGCTGGTGCGCGACTGGTGGCTGGTGCTGATCGTGGTGCCCGGCGTGCTCGGGTTGTGGCTGGATCGCAAGCGGCGCAATGCCGCCTTCCGCGCATCCCTGGACGAATGGCTGCTGCGCCAGAAAGTGGTCGGCAGCCTGATCGCGCGCCTGGAAACCGCACGCCTGACGCGCACCCTGGGCACCTTGTTGCGCAACGGCGTGCCGTTGCTGGCGGCGATCGGCATCGCGCGCAACGTGATGTCCAATCTGGCGCTGGTCGAGGATGTGGCCAACGCTGCCGACGACGTCAAGAACGGGCATGGCCTGGCGATGTCGCTGGCGCGCGGCAAGCGCTTTCCGCGGCTGGCCCTGCAGATGATCCAGGTCGGCGAAGAATCCGGCGCGCTGGACACGATGTTGCTCAAGACCGCCGATACCTTCGAGCTGGAAACCGCGCAAGCGATCGACCGTGCGCTGGCCGCATTGGTGCCGCTGATTACCCTGGTCCTGGCGTCGGTGGTGGGGCTTGTCATCATTTCGGTGCTAGTACCGCTGTATGACCTCACCAATGCGATCGGCTGAGAGTGGCGGGCAACGCGGCTGCGCCGCCCGGCGGGCGCAAGCGGGGCTCGGCAGCGGCACGCATCGCTCGTACACTGGCTTCACCGCACGCAGCGCTTTCACTTGCGCGGCGTCTTCACAACAACGTTCCGGTGACCGCTCGACACCTACGCGGGAACCAATGCAATCGCCGCTGTGTCATCTAGTAGCGGCAGCATCCTTCATCGACGTGCAAGGAAATCGTTCATGATCAAGCGCTCCATCACCCGTAGTCCGTCGCGCGCAGGCCAGGCCGGCATGAGCTTGCTGGAAATCATCATCGTCATCGTGCTGATCGGCGCGGTGCTGACCTTGGTCGGTAGCCGGGTGCTCGGTGGCGCCGATCGCGGCAAGGCCAATCTGGCCAAGTCGCAGATCCAGACCCTGGCCGGCAAGATCGAAAACTTCCAGCTCGACACCGGCAAGTTGCCGAGCAAGCTGGATGACCTGGTCACCCAGCCCGGCGGCAGCAGCGGCTGGCTGGGCCCGTACGCCAAGCCGGCGGAACTCAACGACCCGTGGGGTCACACCATCGAGTACCGCGCGCCGGGCGATGGCCAGCCGTTCGACCTGATCAGCCTGGGCAAGGATGGCCGCCCTGGCGGCAGCAGCTACGACTCGGACATCAAGTACCAATAAGCCCTCGCCATGCGCGTTGCGTGTCAGCCGTTGCGTCGTCCGCATGGAGTCGGTCCTGGCCGCACCCGTACGCGTGGCACCTCGCTGCTTGAAATGCTGCTGGTCATCGCGTTGATCGCGATGGCCGGTGTGCTGGCGGCGGCCGCATTGAACGGCGGCATCGATGGCATGCGCCTGCGTACCGCCGGCAAGGCGATCGCATCGCAACTGCGCTACACACGGACCCAGGCGATCGCCACCGGCACCCCGCAACGCTTCCTGATCGACCCGCTGCAGCGCCGTTGGGAAGCGCCCGGCGGCCATCATGGCGATCTGCCGTCGTCGCTGCAGGTGCGCTTCACCGGCGCGCGTCAGGTGCAGTCGCGGGAAGATCAGGGCGCCATCCAGTTCTTCCCCGATGGCGCTTCCACCGGCGGCCGCATCGATCTGCAGGTCAAGGACGCGCGCTGGCGCGTGGATGTGGGCTGGATCACTGGCGAAGTGCGTTCCGGCCCGCTGCGGACGCCTGCGCCATGAAACGTCAACGCGGTTACACGCTGATCGAAGTGATCGTCGCTTTTGCGTTGCTCGCCTTGGCGTTGAGCCTGTTGCTGGGGTCGTTGTCCGGCGCGGCACGCCAGGTGCGCGCGGCCGACGACAGCACGCGTGCGACCTTGCATGCGCAATCGCTGCTGGCGTTGCAAGGCATGGACAAACCGCTGGTGCCGGAGCAGCAACAAGGCACGTTCGAAGACGGGCATTTCCGCTGGTCGATGGATGTGCGCCCCTACGACGAACCGCGACGCAATCCGCAGGCGCCGGTGGCCCCGGGCGCGCACAAGCTGCTGCAACTGACCCTGGTGGTGCGTTGGGGCGAGGCGCCCAATCAGATGCTGCAATGGCGCACCTTGCGCCTGGTGGCCGCCACCGCGCAGGACACACCGCTGTGATCCGTTCGCGCAGCGCAGGCTTCACCCTGATCGAAGTGCTGCTGGCCACGATGCTGTTGGTCGGCGGGCTGGCATTGGCGTTCGCCACGTTGCGCTCGGCCAGCGCGGTGAGCCAGCGCGGCGAAGCGATTGCCCAACGCAGCGAACGCGTGCGCGCGGTGGAAGAATTCCTGCGCCGTCGGTTGGCCGCTGCGTTGCCGCTGGCGATGAGCATCGACCCGCAAAGCCAGCAGCCGATGCTGTTCGTCGGCGAACCGCAGCGCATGCGCTTTGCCGCCGATGTGCCGGATTACCTGGGGCGCGGCGGCCCGTACCTGCACGAGTTGTCGGTGGTTGGCGATGGCGAGCAGCGCACCTTGCAGATCGCGTTGACGATGCTGCAATCGGGCAAGTCGATCGAGGAAGGCAGCACGTTGCCGCCGGAGCCGCTGGCGCAAGGCGTGCAGCAGGTGAGCTTTCGCTACCGTGGCATGGATCCGCAGAACGGCCGCCTGAGCGGATGGTTGCCGCAGTGGGAATGGCACGACCGCCTGCCGCTGATGGTGCGTATCGAGATCCGCAGCGGCGGCGCTGCATGGCCGCCGTTGATAGTGGCGTTGCCGCAATCCAGCAACCCCGGAGCGGGGCAATGAGCCGGATACGTGGCGCCGCCTTGGTGCTGGTGTTGTGGCTGATCGCCTTGCTCACCGCGATGATCGGCGCGTTTGCGCTCACCGCGCGCGTGGAGGCCCTGCAAGGCACTATGCTGCGCAACGGCGCGCAGGCGCAGGAATACGCGCGCGCCGGCCTGGAATACGCACTGTCGCGCTTGCAGAGCGCCGATACCCAGGCACGCTGGCGCGCAGACGGCCGACGCTATCGTTGGCAGATGGACGACGCCACCGTGGAGATCCGTATCACTGACGAAAGCGGCAAGGTGGATCTGAACATGGCCGAGCCGGCGCTGTTGGCCGGGCTGGTGCGTGCCGTGGGCGGCGAGCAAGGCCGCGATACGCGCATTGCCGGTGCCATCGTCGATTGGCGCGATGGCGATTCGCTGAGCCAGCCCGGCGGCGGCGCGGAAGACCGCGATTACGCCGATGCCGGCCTGCCGTATGGCGCAAAGGACAGCCCGTTCGAAACCCTGGGCGAGCTGCGCCTGGTGTTGGGCATGGACAGCGCGTTGTATCGCAAGCTGCTGCCCAACATCACCTTGTACAGCGGCCGCTCGCGCCCGGAGGCGCGCTTTGCGCCCGGCCCGGTGTTGACCGCGATGGGCCTGGATGCGCAGCAACTGCTGGCCCAGCGTGACGCGCCGCCGGGTTTGCCGGGCAGCGAGGCGACGGTCGGTGGGTCTGACACTTATAGTATCGAGAGCCGGGCGCGACTGAGTCAGGGACGCGAGGCTGTGTTGCGGGCGGTCGTGTCGACAAGCGCGTCTGCAGTTCCGGGATCGGCCTACACCGTGTTGCGTTGGGAAGAGGGAGCAGCAGTGCAATGACCGCATGGCGGGATACCTTGGGTCGTATCGGCGTACGCGCCATGCCGGGAGCCGGAGGCTTCTGGCGTTGGTGGCAGCAATCGCTGCTGGCGTGGTTGCCGCAGCGTTGGCAATGGCAATTGGGCCTGTCGCAGGCGCGTCTGTTGTTGCAGCTCGATGGGCAGGCCTTGCAGTTGCTGCGTCAGCGCGACCAGACCCGCGAGGCGATCGCCAGCCTCCCGTGGCCGGTGCAGCCGCAGGAAGTCAACGCCGTGCTGCCGACGGCGCTGGATGGCTTGCCGCGGCATTGGCTGTTGCCGTCGGCGCATGCGTTGCGGCGCCCGTTGCGCCTGCCCGCCGCCGCCGCTGCGCGGCTGCAGGACGTGGCACGTTTTGAAATCGACCGGCAAACCCCGTTCACCGCCGACCAGGTGTATTTCGACGCGCGCGTGCTCGATGTGCGCGAAGACGGCCAGCTCGATGCCGAACTGGTGGTGGTGCCGCGGCGCATGATCGATGGCCCGGCCGGTGTGCCCGAGGCCTGGACCAACGCGTTGTCCGGCATCGATGTAGCCGATGCGCAGGGCGCCCCGCTGGGTGTGAACCTGCTGCCGCCGGCACGCCGGTTGCGGCGCAGCGACCCGATGCAACGCTGGAACCTGCTGCTCGCCGCCACCGCAGTGGTGCTGCTGGCAGTGGCCGGCTGGCTGCTGCTGGACAATCGCCGTCAGGCCGCCGCCGACCTGCGCGCCAAGGTACAGGCCAACGCCGCGCGCGCGCGGCAGGTGGCTGCCGAGCGCCAGCAGCTGGTGGATCTGGTCGAAGGTGCCACCTTCTTCCAGAAGCAACGCGCCACGCGTCCGACCTCGGTGGAAATCTGGGACGAGTTGAGCCGGCGCCTGCCCGGAGGCACCTATCTGGAAAAATTCTCGGTCGAAGGCGGGCAATTGCAGCTGATCGGTTTGAGCAACGAAGCCTCGTCGCTGGTGCGTCGTCTGGAAGGCTCGCCGCTGTGGCGCACGCCCTCGCTGACCGGCGTGCTGCAGAGCGATGCCGGTCGCAACGTCGACCGTTTCACCATCACCGCCGAGCTGGCCGGCCCCGATGCGAAGGAGGCGGCCGATGCCACGCAGCGTTAAGCGCGATCGCTGGATCGCATTGGGCCTGCTGCTGCTGGTGCTCGGCGTGGCCTACCTGGTGCTGGTGCACCCCTGGTTCACCCAGCCGATGATCGCCGTGCAGGACGAGCTGCAATCGCTGCGCGAGCGCGAGCTGCGCGTGCGCGTGCAATTGCAACAGGCGCCACAGGTCACCCAGCGGCTGCGCCAGGCGCGGCAAACGCTGGAGAGCCGCCCGGGCTTTCTGCCGGAAACCTCCGCCGAACTGGCCTCGGCCGGGCTCGTGCAGCGGCTGGAACGCGCCGTGGTGGAAGCCAGCCCCGGCAATCGCAGCTGCGCGATCAGCAACCGCTCGCCGCTGCAGCCGGAGAGCAAGGACCGCTTCACCCGCGTGGCGGTGCAGGTACGCCTGCGCTGCGGGACGCCGGAGCTGGCCTCGGTGCTGTACAGCCTGGAAAACGGCGCCCCGCGGCTGTTCGTGGACAACCTCAACGTGATGGCGCAGCGCTACCAGCTTTCGCCCAACGAAAGCGGCAACGGCCTGGACATCGCCTTCGAGCTGGCAGGTTATCTGCGACCCGGTGCCAGCGCTGCGCCGTTGAATACCGATGCCGCGCCCGCCGCCGCCGCCGGGGAGGCCAGCAATGCGCCTTGACCTGATCGGTTTGCGTACCTGGTTGCTGGCCACGGTGGTCGGCTGGGCGCTGCTGGTATGCATCCTGGCCGTGGCCGGGCTGGGCAAGCGCGTGGAACTGCTGCCGGACGACCCGGCGCTGGTGCAACGCCTGCCCACCTTGCCGGCGCCTGCGCCGGAGCGGCTGGGGGCCTTCGAAAAATATTCGGAGATCGCCGCAC
>NZ_JPLE01000107.1 GCF_001010415.1 Xanthomonas pisi DSM 18956 | reverse complement strand
GGTGCCCGAAGGGCGGATGGGGGCGACGCTGCCACTGTCATCCTGCACGACGTCGGCTTCGGCCTGGAGGCGGGCGACCGCATCGGCCTGCTCGGTCCAAATGGCGCCGGCAAGACCACGTTGGTCAAGACGCTGGTGGGCGAGCTGGCCCCGTTGGCCGGCGAGCGCAGTGCGCATCCGGACCTGCGCATCGGCTACTTCGCCCAGCACACGGTGGAGTCGCTGCACGAGGGCCAGTCGCCGATGGATCACTTCCGCGAGCTGTCGCCGGATGGCTCCAATCAGGCCTTCCGCGATTTCCTGGGCAAATGGAATTTCGCCGGCGACCGCGCCTTCGAAGTGGTGGACGGCTTCTCCGGTGGCGAGCGTGCGCGTCTGGCATTGGCCTTGATCGCCTGGCAGCAGCCCAACGTGCTGCTGCTCGACGAACCGACCAACCACCTGGACCTGGAAATGCGCGAAGCGCTGGCCGAGGCGCTCAGCGATTTCGAAGGCGCCATCGTGATGGTTTCGCACGATCGCCATCTGATCGGCCTGGTCTGTGACAGTTTCTGGCGTGTGGCCGATGGCGTGGTCGAGCCGTTCGATGGCGATCTGGACGAATACGCCGCCTGGTTGCGCAGTCGCCCGGCCGCGCAAGGCACCAAGCAGAAGATGGCCGAAGTGGCGCCGACCCCGCCACCGCCGACCAAGCCGCTGCCGCCGAAGAAGGCCGTCAACCCGCACAAGCTGGCCAGCGCCGAAAAGCGCGTCGGCGAGCTGGAAGCCGCGTTGGCAGAGCTCGACCGCCAGCTGGCCAACCCGGGGAACTATGCCGACACCGACAAGATGGCGGTCCTGGGCCGCGACCGCGAGGCGACGGCGAAGCAGCTGGCCACAGCCGAAGCGGCGTGGATGGAGTTGATCGAAGGCGCGTAACGCGCAGGCGTTACGATGCACGTCTGGCCGAGCACAAGGAGGTAGGCAACATGATCAGCGCCACCATCAGTCTGGAAGACCATCTGGCCGCGCAGCGCCTGCATGCGCGACAGACGGCCAAGCTGTTGATCGTGATCCTGGTGGTCCTGCTGTTGATCGGGGCGGGGTTGCTGCAACTGATCGGGGCCGGCGAAATCATCGGCCCGATGCTGATCGGTGCCGGGGGCGGCGGCTTGATCGGCCTGGTGGTGTTGCACGTCTGGGGCTTGCCGCGGAAGATCAAACGCCTGCACGCACAGCAGGCCGCGCTGCGGCATACCTACACCTTTGCGTGGGACGAGACCGGGCTGGAGATCACCTGGGCAGACGGGCGACTGCGCCGGCCCTGGTCCGATTACATCCGCTACCGCGAGAACGAGCAGGTGCTGCTGCTGTATCACAACGACCGCTTGTTCGAGCTGTTCGCCCCGCACTGGTTCGCCGACAGGGCGCACTACGAGGCGTTTCGCCGCGTGGCGGTGCAGGGGATCGCGGCATCCGCGCGCCGCTGAGCGCAGCGTCGGGCTCGCTCAACCGGAGCGCTGTTGCTCCGTTGTCAGCCAGTCGCGCAATCGCGCATCGGCATCGCCTTCCGGACGCGAGCGCAGCCGGGTGAGCCAATAGCGTCCGGCGTCGATCTGGATCGGGAACGGGCAGACCAGGCGCCCGGCATCCAGATCCTGGCGAAACATCGGCAACGGCAACAAGGCCATGCCGGCACCGGCGGCCGCCGCGCTGGCCAGCGTCAACGACGAATCGAACATCGCCCCGCGTGCGGCGACTTCGGCCACGCCCGCCGCGCGAAACCATTGCGGCCATTCGTCCAGACGGTACGAGCGTAATAACGGCAGCTGGGCCAGATCGGCCGGTGTGCGCAGGCCACGCGCCATGCTGGGCGCGCACACCGGCGCAAACGGCGCCTCCATCAGTGCATGGGCGATCTGGCCCTGCCAGTCGCCGTCGCCGAAACGGATCGCCAGATCCAGCCCTTCGCCAGCCAGGTCGACCCGGTTGTTGTGGGTGGACAGGCGCAATTCGATATCCGGATGCGCGGCATGAAACGCTGGCAATCGCGGCAGCAGCCAGCCGGTGGCGAAGGTGCCCACCACGCCGACGCTGAGCACCTCGCGATAGCGCCCGTCGGCAAAGCGCTCCAGGGTGGCGGCGATGCGGTCGAAGGCCTCGCCGAGGACCGGTGCCAGCGCCGCGCCCTCGTCGGTGAGCGCCACACCGCGTGGCAGGCGGTGGAACAGGCTGGTGCCCAGCTGCTGTTCCAGCGCCTTGATCTGGTGGCTGAGCGCGGCCTGGCTCACGTACAACTCGCCGGCGGCGCGGGTCAGGTTCTGGTGGCGCGCGGCCGCCTCGAAGGCGCGCAGGGCGTTGAGCGGGAGGCGGGGGCGTGGCATGTCCAGAGATTAATTCAATTCATGCCTTGGATCGAAATATCGCGTTGGTGCTCCCGCTCGCCCACTTGGATACTGCGGTCTCTCCCAACGAGGCAGACGCATGTTGAATCGGCGACAGTTCCTGCACGCAACCGGCGCGGGCGTGCTGCTTGCAGCGTCCAGGCCCGCATGGGCGCTCACCCCGGCGATGACGGCGGACGATGTGCTGCGGACACAGTGGGCGGAAATCGAACGTGGCACCGGCGGCCGCCTGGGCATCAGCCTGCTCGACAGCGCCACCGGTTGGCGCCTGGGGCAGCGCGAAGACGAGCGCTTCCCGATGTGCAGTACCTTCAAATTTGTATTGGCTGCGGCAGTGTTGCAGCGGGTGGACCAGGGGACACTGACGCTGGCGCAGCGGGTCAGGATCCGTGCCTCGGACATGCTTGAGCATGCCCCGGTGACCGAGCGCCATGTCGGTGGTTCGCTGAGTGTCGGCGAGCTGTGCCGGGCCACCATGATCTACAGCGACAACCCGGCCGCCAACCTGTTGTTCCCGCTGGTCGGCGAGCCGGCCGGACTGACCGCCTTCCTGCGCAGCATCGGCGATGCCCAGACCCGCAGCGACCGCCACGAGCCGGAAATGAACCGCTATGCCGAAGGCGACCCGCGCGACACCACCACGCCTGCCGCAATGGCCGCCACGCTACGCACGCTGCTGCTCGGCAACGCGCTGCAGCCTGCCTCGCGCAAGCAACTGACCGACTGGATGATCGACAACCGCACCGGCGATGCCTGCCTGCGTGCGGGGCTCACGCGCGACTGGAAGATCGGCGACAAGACCGGCAGCAACGGCACCGACACCCGCAACGACATCGCCATCCTCTGGCCACCGAAAGGCCGGCTGCCGCTGCTGCTGGCAACGTATTTGAATGGCGCGAAGGTCGACGAGGCTGCGCGCGATGCGGCGTTGAAGGCGGTGGCGCAGGCAGTGGCGGCCTGGTAGCCGACACGCGCATCGCGCGCCAGCTAGCGGTGTTCGCGATCTCTCGCCTGCCGCAGGCCGTGTGTCGCGCACGCTTCATGGCAGTCGAGAACAAGACCGATCAGGTGGCGACGCGGCGCACGGCCGCCGCGTGCCTCTCACTGCAGTTCTGTCGATCCCTTTGGAGCACGCCATGCGTCGGTTCGTGTGCTGTACGTGTGCGATTGTCTTGGGCCTGTGCGCGCACGGTGCGCCGGCGCGCGTCTGGGAACCCACGCCGGGGCACGTGCAGGTGCCGATCTGGCCGGGCGCAGTGCCCAATGCAGTGCCGCATCCGACGTCGGAATCGGCCGGCCCCGGTCCGGGCAAACCGTGGTGGCCGGCCATCCACGACGTCAGCCGGCCGACCATGACGGTGTATCCGGCGCAAGGGCACAACACCGGCGCCGCGGTGGTGGTGTTTCCCGGCGGCGGCTACCAGATGCTGGCGATGGACCTGGAGGGCACGGAGATCTGCGACTGGTTGACTGCGCGCGGCATCACCTGCGTGTTGCTGAAGTACCGCGTCCCCAATTCCGGGCCGACCTGGATCGATGGTCATCGCTACTACCCCAAGGTGCAGACCGCACTACAGGACGCGCAGCGCACCTTGGGTCTGGTGCGCCAGCAGGCCGCGACCTGGGGCGTGGACCCACACAAAGTCGGGGTGATGGGCTTTTCCGCCGGCGGGCACCTGGTGGCCGCAGCCAGCACGCATTTCGCCGAACGCGCCTATCCGCTGGTGGATGCGGCCGATCGCGTGAACTGTCGCCCGGATTTCGCTATCGCCGTGTATCCGGGCCATTTGTGGGCGCACGAGGACGACGACCGTGCCTCACGCGATTCGACTCGTCTGTCGCTGCGGCCGGACATCACCGTCACCGCGCAAACGCCGCCGACCTTCTTGCTGCAGGCCGAGGACGATGCGGTGGATGGCGTGAGTCAGTCGCTGGCCTACTATGTGGCGCTCAAGCAGGCTGGCGTACCGGCAGAAATGCATCTCTATGCCGAAGGCGGGCACGCGTTCGGTCTGCGCGCGGGCGCACTGCCGATCGCGCAATGGCCGCATCTGGTGGAAACCTGGTTGGGGACGATCGGCATGCTGGATGCGGCCGACGCGCGCTGAGCGCGACGATGCCCAGGACGGCCGGCCCGACAGCCACGTGCGCACGCACCGCATGCCGCGCCGCAGGGCTCAGCCCAGCTCGCCGATCACCACGGGCCGGTCCTGCTGCAGCCGCGCCGGCCCACCCATGGCCGGGTCGCTGACGCTGTCTGCACCGGTCTCGATGCGCCCGGCCAGGCGTTGGCTTGCGCCGTCGTGTTCGATCCACAGGTCGTACCAGCCGCCGCTGGGTGCGGCCTTCCAGCTGCGTTGCCATGTCTGGCCGCCCGCGAGCTGCAATTGCTCGCGTGGTTGCGCCTGCGCATAGGCGGCCGGTTGCAGCGCGATCTGGATCGGCGTGGTGCCGGCGTTGTGCAACGACAACGACAGCGCTGCCGGGTCATCCGCTGCCTGGGTGATGTCGGCCAGCAGCAATGCAGTGCTCAGGTCGCCACGGTAGTGACGATGAAATCCGTTGGGGCCGACCAGCCACAGATCGTAACGGCCGTCGTAGGTGGTCCAGTCGCCGTCCAGCGTGGCGCCGTTGCCCACCGTGTAGCGGCGCGGGATCGCCGCCAGGTCGTAGCGGTCGTAGACATGCAGCACCGCCGCCGCGCCGCTGTTGGTCATGCGTAGCCGCACCTCGCCACGCTCGGGCAGATAGGCCAGCTGCACCCGCGGGCGATAGGGCACGGCGCGCGAACGGCGTACGCCGAAGGGTTGCGCGGGCGGCTGCAAGGTGGCCGGCAGCGGCGGCAGCGTGTGCTCGCGCAGGGCCGCTGCACGCGTTGCCGCATCGCCTACATCGGGCAGCGATGCGACGAACCGGCGTGCATCTGCGTTACGGAAGTCGAACGCCGTAGTCAGGTCGCCACACACCGCACGCCGCCATGGTGTGATCTCCGGCGCCTGCACGCCAAACCGCCGTTCCAGCAGGCGCAGTACCGAGGTGTGGTCGTACACCTGCGAATCCACCCAGCCACCACGGCTCCACGGCGAGATCACATACAGCGGCACGCGCGGACCAAGCCCGTAGGGGCGGCCGCGCAGGTCGGGCAGATCCACTTTCTGCTCACCCGGTGCAGGCTGGCGATGGTAGTCGTCGTCGGTGGCGATGCTGGAGGCGCCGGCGAACTCGCCAGCGGTACGCGGGTCCGGCGATGGCGGCGCCGGTGGCGGCATGTGATCGAAGAAACCGTCGTTCTCGTCGAACATCAGCAGCAAAGCGGTGCGGCTCCACACCTGCGGGTCGGCGGTGAGCGCATCCAGGACGCGCGCGGTGTAGGCCGCACCCTGCGCCGGGCTGGATGGGTCCGGATGCTCGCTGCCGGCTGCATCGGCAATGACAAAACTCACCGACGGCAACCGACCGGCCAGCACGTCCGCGCGCAGCTGCTCCACGCCCCGCGTACTGATGCCACGCGCGCGCAACTGCGCATCGTGGCCAGGCGCGCTGCGGTAGGCCTGCCGAAACGCTTCGAACCCGGCCAGCGGGTTGTCGGTGAAGTTGTCGGCCATGTCCTGGTAGATCTGCCAGGACACGCCCGCGCGCTGCAACTGTTCCACATAGGTGGTCCAGCGATACGACTCGCCAAATCCGCCCAGCTCCGGGAAGTTGTCGTGCGAGTTGCCGATCACCGGCCCGCCATTGCGGGCCTGCGGATCGTTGCCGCCGGTCCACAGGAACACGCGATTGGAATTGGTGCCGGTCTGGATCGAGGCGTGGTACGCATCGCAAATGGTGAACGCATCGGCGAGCGCGTACTGGAAGGGAATATCCGCGCGTCCGTAGTAGCCCAGCGCGTGATTGTGTTTGGCCGCCGCCCAGTGCCCGAGCCGGCCCTGGTCCCAGGCCTGCTGTGCATCCGGCCAGCTATGCGGCGTGCCCTTGACGCGCATGAAGCCGAAGTGCGCGGCGGTATCCAGCGCGAACGGGGTGAGCCATTGCATGCCGTCTTCGCTGGGTTGCAGCCACACCGTGCGCGAGGGCGCGCCCGGCAGCGGCGGGGCCGGAATCGGAAAGCGATCGCCGAACCCGCGCACGCCGGGCAGGGCACCGAAGTAATGATCGAACGCGCGGTTTTCCTGCATCAGGATCACCACATGCTGCAGGTCCTCCAGCGTACCGCTGCGCCGGTCCGGCGCGATGGCCGCGGCACGCGCGATGCTGGGCGAGAGTGCGGCCGCGCCGCTGGTCAGGCCGGCTTGCAGCAAACGGCGGCGGGGCAGGTCGATCATCGTGTCACCTCTGAGTGGCTGCCCCCCCGAGTTCCTTCCCCCGCTTGCGGGGGAAGGTGCCCGAAGGGCGGATGGGGGAGCTGTTGGCCTCACCCCAGCCCTCTCCCGCAGGCGGGAGAGGGGGCGGGTTGCTGCAGGATTTTCCCGCATCTTGCGTGACTGGCCGAACCCCTCCGACTCCCTTCCCCCGCCTGCGGGGGAAGGTGCCCGAAGGGCGGATGGGGGGCTGTGGCCCTCACCCCAGCCCTCTCCCGCAGGCGGGAGAGGGGGCGGATTGCTGCAGGATTTTCCCGCATCCTGCGTGACTGGCCGAACCCCTCCGACTCCCTTCCCCCGCCTGCGGGGGAAGGTGCCCGAAGGGCGGATGGGGGGCTGTTGCCCTCACCCCAGCCCTCTCCCGCAGGCGGGAGAGGGAGCGGGTTGCTGCAGGATTTTCCCGCATCCTGCGTGACTGGCCGAACCCCCCCGACTCCCTCCCCCCGCCTGCGGG
>NZ_JPLE01000106.1 GCF_001010415.1 Xanthomonas pisi DSM 18956 | reverse complement strand
TCAGGGCGGGGGGACGTCGGGTGGACTGCAAATGCTCGGAGGAGCTGCTGAGGTCGCAGGTGCGCTTATTGCTGCACCGACATGCGCTACTGGATGGGCCTGCTTTGCGGTGGGCTATGTAGGATTTTCTGGAATCGACAATACGACTAACGGCTACAGGTCCCTGCTTGGTGAGGTTTCTCCCACGATAGGTGGTCGTGCGTTTCAGATGCTTGGATTTTCAGAAGGTACAGCCGAATTTGTCTATGGACTTACGCAACTCGGAGCTGGAGTAAAGGTAGGGAGCGGAGGTGCGAAGTTAACGGAGGATTACTCCCCTGGAAAAATTCTTGGGACTGAAGGAGTGCCCCCATCTGGTAACTTGTACCCTGGTGGTTCGGTTAATGGAGGTGGTAGTGCATTTATCCCTCCGGCATCAATTCCCTACCAACCAAAAGGGGCTGTTATCTTGCAAGGCGATGCACCAGTATGTGGTCCCGCTTGCGCTGCTATGACGATAAGTGATGAAACAGGTAATTCTGTTAGCCTCGAAAGTGCGATTGGTCTTTTTGAGAATGGAATTCGTAGCAGCGGAGTCAATGCCGAAGAAATATCAAAAGTTTTAAACAATTCGGGAATCACAAATAGCGTCAATGCAAATATGTTTCCAGCGCAGCTAGATCAAGCCCTAGAAAAGGGTAAGAGTGTTATAGTCAACATCCCCGTTGCACCCGGCCAGGGCCACTTTGTTATTTTTGATAAAATTGAAGATGTTGATGGAGTGAAATACTACATGACTCGCGACCCATTTAAGGGCCCTAGAGGCGTTAGAAAAGACTTATTAGAAAATGCGATGAAGCTAGGCGCAAACTCAATTGTAGTTGGAGACTAAATAATGAATATTTTCGATTATTTATATCTTGAATGCTGGGTGACAACAGTTAATTGTAAGCTTTATTTAGTGCGCGAGGACTACTACCGCCAAAATGCCTCCAGTCATATTGCTGAAGTGTCTAGGCCTGAAATAATTTTTTCTATAATGGAAAAAATTCTTCTTCTTGGTGGCGGTCGCAGCGGAATATTTCATAGGGCAAAAGCTGAAGGATTATTGACGAATGCGAGTCGAAAAACGCTCAAGGTCACAGCATTGTCCGTGAAGGAAAGAAACGGAAATTTCATAAGAATAAATGTGGACGAGGAATACTTGAAAATACATGAAGCTAGATATCTCGAATTTTTAAAAAAAGCTTCTGGAATTCAATCCGATGATTGGCTGGATTATGTTTAGAAATAACCTGGGGAAAGCCAGATGATTAAAGGAGGACTTGCCATATCCTCGCAACCGAATTTTGCAATATAAAGCGTTATGGCTGTTTAGTTAATCCGGGTCTTTTCCACCCATGGCTAGCTTGCCGGTGCACGTGCAAATATTTCGCTTGCACCAACGGAAAAATTTTGAATTTCCTAGTTTATGCCTGCGCAGCCATGAATACATTGGCGCCGGCAAGACCCTGGCCCTGCAGGCCGGGCGCGACATCAACAGCCAGGCTGCAGTGGACAGCAGCTCCAGCGACCGCAGCACGGTCACCAACGTAAGCTCCCCCGTCAAGCAGGCACTTCAAAAGTAGAGCTTTCGGCGTGCTTGTCGCGGTACTCGACCGGGGTCA
>NZ_JPLE01000105.1 GCF_001010415.1 Xanthomonas pisi DSM 18956 | reverse complement strand
CCGCGCCCAGCCACCCGCTCTTGCGATTCCCCAATCCCGATTCCCCAATCCCGTTCTGAGGAACACAACTTGCATCAGACCGATCTGATCCCCCACCGGCACCTCCATGTCCGAGTCCGAAGACGGCGGCGAGCGTACAGAGCTTCCCACCGAAAAACGCCTGCGCGAGGCACGTGAGCAAGGCAACATTCCGCAATCGCGGGAGTTGTCGACAGCGGCGGTGTTCGGCGCCGGCGTGTTCGGCCTGATGGCCCTGGCCGGCGGCATCGGCGATGGCGCGGCGGTGTGGATGAAGACCGCGCTCAGCCCCGACCCGAGGATGCGCGAGAACCCGATGGCGCTGTTCGGCCACTTCGGCGACCTGCTGATGCAGTTGCTGTGGGTGATGCTGCCGTTGATCGGCGTCTGCCTGCTGGCCGGGCTGGCCGGCCCGCTGCTGATGAGCGGCCTGCATTTTTCCGGCAAGGCCATCATGCCCGACCTCACCAAGCTCAACCCGGACAACGGGATCAAGCGCATGTGGGGCAGCAACAGCCTGGCCGAGCTGGTCAAGTCGATCCTGCGCCTGCTGTTCGTCGGCCTGGCGGCCTGGCTGTGCATCTCCAAGAACCTGCACGGCCTGCGCTCGCTGGTGAACCAGCCGCTGGAACAGGCCGTCGGCAACGGCCTGCAGTTCACCAAGAGCCTGCTGTTCTACACCGCAGGCGCCTTGGTGCTGCTGGCCGCCATCGACGCGCCTTACCAGAAGTGGAACTGGATGCGGAAGCTCAAGATGACGCGCGAGGAGATCAAGCGCGAGATGAAGGAGAGCGAGGGCAGCCCGGAGGTGAAGGGCCGTATCCGCCAGATGCAGATGCAGATGTCGCAGCGCCAGATGATGGAAGCGGTGCCCAAGGCCGACGTGGTGCTGATGAACCCGACCCACTACGCGGTGGCGCTCAAGTACGAAGGCGGCAAGATGCGCGCCCCGATCGTGGTGGCCAAGGGCGTGGACGAAATGGCCTTCCGCATCCGCGAAGCCTGCGAACAACACCGGGTGGCGATCGTCACCGCCCCGCCTTTGGCACGCGCCTTGTATAGAGAAGCGCAAATCGGCAAGGAAATTCCCGTGAGACTCTATTCGGTCGTGGCCCAGGTGCTCTCCTACGTCTACCAGTTGCGCGGCTGGAACGGCGGTCCGATGCCGGAATTGCCGTCGCTGGACGTGGATGAGTTCGGCAAGGGAGCCAGCGCATGAGCGCCCAGCCCGCCCCGATGAATGCCCGCCGCGTCATGGAGTTGCTGCGCAACGGCCTGGGCGCGCCGCTGGCGCTGATGGCCATGTTGGCCATGCTGATGGTGCCGCTGGCCGCGCCGGTGCTGGATGCGCTGTTCACCTTCAACATCGCCATCTCGCTGATGGTGCTGCTGGCGGTGGTGTACGTGCAGCGCCCGCTGGAATTCACCATTTTCCCGATCGTGCTGCTGATGACCACGATGCTGCGGCTGGCGCTGAACGTCGCCTCCAGCCGCGTGATCCTGATCAACGGCCAGGACGGCCATGCCGCGGCCGGCAAGGTGATCGAGGCCTTCGGCCAGTTCGTGATCGGCGGCAACTACGCCGTGGGTATCGTGGTGTTCGCGATCCTGACCATCATCAACTTCGTGGTCATCACCAAGGGTGCCGGACGCGTGTCGGAAGTGACCGCGCGCTTCATCCTGGACGCCATGCCCGGCAAGCAGATGGCCATCGACGCCGACCTCAACGCCGGTTTGCTGACGCGCGAGGAAGCCAAGGCCCGCCGCGAGGAAGTGCGCGAGGAAGCCGACTTCTACGGCGCGATGGACGGTGCCAACAAGTTCATCCGCGGCGACGCCATCGCCGCCATCCTGATCCTGTTCATCAACCTCATCGGCGGCATGGCGGTAGGCATGTTCCAGCACGGCATGACCTTTGTGGATGCCGCCTCCACCTACACCCTGCTGTCGATCGGCGACGGCCTGGTGGCGCAGCTGCCGGCCCTGCTGGTGTCGTCCTCGGTGGCCTTGCTGGTGACCCGCGCCTCGCGTGCGCAGGACATGCGCGGGGCCATGATCAGCCAGGTGTTCGGCCAGCACCGCGCATTGGCGGTGGCCGCGGCCATCCTGGGCCTGGTCGGCCTGGTGCCGGGCATGCCCAACGTCGCGTTTTTGACGCTGGGCCTGATCCTGGGCGTGATCGCCTGGAAAATGTACAAGCGCAGCCTGGTCGTCGCCCCGACCGGCGACCCCGCCAGCGACCCCAAGGCGGCGGCCGCCGCCACTGCCGCACAGGCCAGCGCGGAGCTGAGCTGGGACGAACTGCGCCCGATCGACCCGCTGGGCCTGGAAGTGGGCTACCGCTTGATCCCGCTGGTGGACAAGCACCAGGGCGGCGAACTGATGGCGCGCATCAAGGGCGTGCGTCGCAAGCTCACCCAGGACATCGGTTTCCTGGTGCCGCCGGTGCATATCCGCGACAACCTGGAGCTGTCGGCCAACGCCTATCGCCTGCTGGTGCACGGCGTACCGGTGGCCACGGCCGAGATCTACCCCGACCGCGAGCTGGCGCTGGACCCGGGCGGTGCGCTCGGCCAGCTGGACGGCATTCCCGGCAAGGACCCGGCGTTCGGCCTGGATGCCACCTGGATCCAGCCGCACCAGCGCTCCTACGCCGAATCGATGGGCTATACCGTGGTCGACCCGGCCACCGTGGTGGCCACGCATCTGTCGCACCTGATCCGCGAACACGCCCCGGAACTGCTCGGCCACGAGGAAGTGCAGCAATTGCTGGCGACCCTGGCCAAGACCGCGCCCAAGATGGTGGAAGACCTCACCCCGAAGGCGCTGCCGCTGTCGGTGGTGGTGCGCGTGCTGCAGAACCTGCTGATCGAGCGCATCCCGGTGCGCCAGCTGCGCAAGATCGTCGAAGCGCTGGTCGAGCACGCCCCGCACAGCCAGGACCCGGCCACCCTCACCGCCGCGGTGCGGACCTCGCTGGGCCGCTTCATCGTGCAGGAGATCGCCGGCATGTCCGCCGAACTGCCGGTGTTCACCCTGGCCCCGCAGCTGGAGCGCGTGCTGCAGGAATCCACCCACGGCAACGGCGTGGCGCTGGAGCCCGGCCTGGCCGAGCGTCTGCACCAGAGCCTGGCCGATTGCGTCGGCAAGCAGGAAGCCCGCAACGAACCGGCCGTGGTCCTGGTACCCGGCCAGGTCCGCGCCGCGCTGGCCCGCCTGGTCCGCCACAGCGTGCCGAGCCTGTCGGTGCTGGCGTACAGCGAAGTGCCGGAAGACAAACGCCTGAAGCTGGTCGGCACGATCAGCTGAGCCGAACGCACCTCGTAGGAGCGCACCTGGGCGCGACTGCTTTACCGGGACAGCCCGTCGCGCCCGAGTGCACTCCTACGTACCTATCCGTGCGCCAGGCCGTCATGCCAGCCAGCGCTCGCTGCAGGCTGGCGACCGACCACCACACCCGGCGTCGGAAAGTCGCCACTGGTGTGGACCTCCAATCGATTGCACGACGCCGGCCGTCTCCAGGTGTCCCAAGCGCTCCAGGCGCGACGTCCGGCCCGCCGGCGTCTCGACCCGCATCGGTGATGCCAGCGCCTCGCCGCTCCGAGAAAAATCAATCAATCCAATGATTTGAAATCCTCGGCGCGGATCGGATGCCCAGCCTTGCCCCGTCCCGATCCGCCAACCTCCCGCGCCGGAACCCCGGCACCGCCGTTTTGGCACGCCGCGTGCATTAGCTCTGGCGAGACCGCAGACAGCACCACCGCTGCGGGGCGGATGGCAGGACTTGGAACAACCGAACGGGACAGGCAACTCATGACGCTGGCAACACACCCACATTCATCGCGCACCCGTCCGGCGTCCGGCGGGTCCCGTTCCTGGAGGCATGTGGCATGAAGATCAAACGCTTTGTTGCCCCGGACATGCGCACCGCATTCCGCATGGTGCGTGAAGAGCACGGCCCGGATGCAGTGATCCTGTCCAACCGCCGCACCGCTGAAGGCATCGAGATCGTCGCCGCCAGCAACTACGACGAAGAACTCGTGCAGCGGGCACTGGAAACCGCCCGCTCCGACGCGCCGGCCACCCACGCCGCTGCGCCGCAGCAGGCACCCGTGCAGCAGGCTCCGGCACAGCCGGTGCAGCCCGCCGCCCGCCCTGCCGCACCGGTGCATGCACCGCTCAAGCCGGCAACCGAGACCGGCATGAGCCACCGCCAGCGCGTTGCCAATGCCGCCGAAGACATGATCGCCGCCATGGCCCTGCGTCAGCCGGTCGGCGTGCCGCGTCAGGCCCCGGTGGCCACCCCGATCCGCAGCGCTGCGCCGATGCCGGCCGTGCAGGACGTCGCCGCCCCGGTTGTCCAGCGTCAGGAACACGCGCTGTCGGCCGTGCCGGAACAGCTGTTCGCCGACTTTTTGACCACCGCCCCGGTGCAGCGCCCCGCCGTACAGGCCGCTCCGGTGCAGGCGCCGGCCCCGGTGGTTGCCGCAGCGCTCGCCGCCCCGGCCTACGCCGCGCACGGGCAGGACGACGATGGATTCGACGACGAAGCCGACTTCGACCTGGACGAGGCGCTGCCGCAGATCCTGCCGCCGGCCGCGTTGCCGCCGGTCGTCGTCGCCCCCGCCGCGCTGGCTGCGGTTCCGGTTGCCGCCGCGCCGGCCCCCCAGAACGACGAAGAACTCAAGCAGCTGCGTGGCGAACTGGCGCTGATGCGGCAGATGATCGAGCGCGAAATGAACCGCCTCACCGACGAGCGCCTGCGGGGCTCCCCGGTGCGTGCGCAGGCGCTGGAGCTGATGGACGACTACGGCTTCGATGCCGGCCTGACCCGCGATGTCGCCATGCAGATCCCGGCCGATACCGAATTGCACCGTGGGCGCGGGCTGATGCTGGGCCTGCTGTCCAAGCGCCTGCCGGTGGCCCCGATCGACCCGCTGGAACGCGGCGGCGTGATCGCCCTGGTCGGCCCGACCGGTGCCGGCAAGACCACCACCATCGCCAAGCTGGCACAACGCTTCGCCGCCCAGCATGCCCCGCGCGACGTCGCCCTGGTCACCACCGACACCTTGCGCGTCGGTGGCCGCGAGCAGCTGCACAGCTACGGCCGCCAGCTCGGTATCGCCGTGCACGAGGCCGACAGCGCCGAGAGCCTGCTCGAGCTGCTGGAGCGCCTGCGCGACTACAAGCTGGTGCTGATCGATACCGCCGGCATGGGCCAGCGCGACCGCGCCCTGGCCGCCCAGCTGAACTGGCTACGCGCCGCCCAGCAGGTGACGTCGCTGCTGGTGCTGCCCGCCAACTCCCATTTTGCCGACCTCGACGAGGTCGTGCGCCGCTTCGCCCACGCCAAGCCCCAAGGCGTGGTGCTGACCAAACTCGACGAGACCGGCCGCTTCGGCAGCGCCTTGTCGGTGGTGGTCGACCACCAAATGCCCATCACCTGGGTGACTGACGGACAGCGGGTCCCCGACGACCTGCACCGCGCCAATGCCGCCAGTCTCGTTCTTCGTCTTGAAGATTTACGGCGCGCTGCCGATAAGCCCTGTACTCCGGAGCACAACCATGCAGTCGCGTGAATACGCCAAGCTGACCAACGCCTTCCCCCTGTCGGCGACCCGTCCCGAGCCCTTGGGCCCGGTGCGCACCATTGCCGTGACCGGCGGCAAGGGCGGCGTAGGGAAAACCAACATCTCCGCCAACCTGGCGGTGGCGCTTGCCGACATGGGCAAGCGCACCCTGCTGCTGGACGCCGACCTGGGCCTGGCCAACCTGGATGTGGTCTTGGGACTCTCGCCCAAGTACACCCTGGCCGACCTGATCGCCGGCCGCTGCACGCTGGATGAAGTGATCATCGAAGGCCCCGGCGGCGTGCTGGTGGTGCCGGCCGCGTCCGGTCGCCGCCACATGGCCGAACTGGCCCCGGCCCAGCACATCGGCCTGGTCAACGTGTTCTCCGAACTGGAACGCGACCTGGACGTGATGGTCATCGACACCGCCGCCGGCATCACCGACAGCGTGCTGACCTTCTGCCAGGCCGCTCAAGACACCGTGGTGGTGGTCTGCGACGAACCGGCCTCGATCACCGACGCCTACGCGCTGATCAAGGTGCTCTCGCGCGAACGCGGCGTGGACCGCCTGCAGATCATCGCCAACATGGTGCGCGACCCCAACGAAGGCCGCCTGCTGTACGACAAGCTCTCGCGCGTGTGCGAGAAGTTCCTGGGCGACGTGTCGCTGAACTATCTCGGCCACGTGCCGCAGGACGACTGGTTGCGCCTGTCCGTGCAGCGCCAGCAGCCGGTCATCAAGGCCTACCCCGCCAGTCCGTCGGCGCAGGCCATTGCCGAAATCGCACGCCGTACCTCGCGCTGGCAGGCTCCCACCGTGCCGCGCGGCAACGTCGAGTTCTTTGTCGAACGCATCATCCAACGTGGAGTGGCCGCATGAGCACCGCTACCG
This sequence comes from Xanthomonas pisi DSM 18956, assembly GCF_001010415.1. Lineage (GTDB taxonomy): Bacteria > Pseudomonadota > Gammaproteobacteria > Xanthomonadales > Xanthomonadaceae > Xanthomonas > Xanthomonas pisi. The sequence goes on along the minus strand of NZ_JPLE01000105.1, from coordinate 7,194 downwards.
CAACCACGGCCAGCGCGCAGTACCGCGCCGTGCAGCGCAACAACGCCAACGACGTGGTGACCCAGCACGCCGATCTGGTCCGCCGCATCGCCCACCATCTGGCCGCGCGTCTGCCGGCCAGCGTGGAAGTGGACGACCTGATCCAGGCCGGCATGATCGGCCTGATCGAGGCCTCGCGCAGTTACGACTCCGAACAGGGCGCCTCGTTCGAAACCTATGCTTCGATCCGCATCCGCGGCTCGATGATCGACGAGATCCGCCGCGGCGACTGGGTACCGCGTTCGGTGCACCGCCGCGCCCGCGACGCCGCCGCGGCGGTGCGCAAGATCGAGCAGAACACCGGCCGCGCCGCCGCCGCCACCGAGGTGGCCGCCGCGATGGAAATGCCGCTGCCCGACTACCTGCGCCTGATGGAAGATGCCGCACGCGGCCAGGTGCTGAGCCTGGAATCGCGCATCGAAGATCACGGCGAGCTGGACACCACCGCCAAGGGTGGCCCCAACCCGCAGCAGATGATGGAGCGTGGCGAATTCGGCCGCGAGCTGGGCAAGGCCATCGGCCAGTTGCCCGAACGCGAGCAGCTGGTGCTGTCGCTGTACTACGAACAGGAATTGAACCTGAAGGAAATCGGCGCCGTGCTCGGTGTCAGCGAGTCGCGCGTCTGCCAGATCCATGGCCAGGCCGTGGTGCGTCTGCGCGGCCGCCTCAAAGTCTTCGAACTGGCCGATGCCGGTGTCGAAATTGACGACTAATTTTTTCGCGTAATTTTTAGCGTTAGGAGCTTGATGTGAACAAGAACATGCGGATCCTGATCGTGGACGACTTCTCGACGATGCGACGTATCGTCAAGAATCTGTTGGCGGATCTCGGCTTCACCAATACCGCAGAGGCCGAAGACGGCAACAGCGCACTTGCCGCGTTGCGCGCGGGCCCGTTCGATTTCGTGGTGACGGACTGGAACATGCCCGGCATGACCGGCATCGACCTGCTGCGCAACATCCGCGCCGACGCCAAGCTCAAGCACCTGCCGGTGATGATGGTGACCGCCGAAGCCAAGCGCGAGCAGATCATCGAAGCGGCGCAGTGCGGCGTGAACGGCTACATCATCAAGCCGTTCACCGCGCAGACGCTGGAAGAAAAGCTGGGCAAGGTGTTCGAACGTCTGGCGGCGACCGCCTGATGAACGCCACCGTGGAAACCGATGCCGAACGTGCCGCGTTGATCGAGCGCCTGCAGAACGCGCTCGATGCACTGGAAAGCGGTGACCAGGTCGCCTGGCGTCGCGAGGTCGATCACCTCGCCGCGCTGCGCACGCGCCCGATGATGCAGAGCCTGAGCCGGCTCGCGCGCGAACTCGGCCAGGCGCTGGGCGAGTTGCCCACCGTGCCCGAGGAAGCCGGCGAACTGGACGATGCCTGCTCGCGTCTGGACCACGTGGTGGAAATGACCGAAAAGGCCAGCCATCGCACGCTGGACCTGGTGGAAGAATGCCGCGTGCTGGCCAATCAGCTGCGCGACGGCGGGCTCAATCAGGACCAGGGTGTGCTGCTGGAGCAGATCCGGCATAACCTCACCGAACTGTCGCTGGCGCAGAGCTACCAGGACCTCAGCGGGCAGATCATCCGCCGCGTGGCCGGCATCGTGCGCCGCGTGCATGAAGGCTTCGGTGCGCTGGGCCTGCCGCCCAAGAACACCGAGCCGAAGAAAGACGACGGCGGTCTGGCCGGTCCTGCAATCAAGGGCCTGGACCGTCACGCGGTGTCGCAGGACGACGCCGACGATTTGCTGTCCGGATTGGGGTTGTAACCATGAGTGCTGTTCCAGACGATATTGCTGCCGATTTCATCGTCGAGGCCCAGGAAATCCTGGACCGCCTCGGCGAACAGCTGGTGTCGCTGGAACAGGCGCCAGACGAAGCCGACCAGCTCAACGCGGTGTTCCGCGGCTTCCACACGCTCAAGGGCGGCGCCGGCTTCCTGGCGATCAAGCCCATGGTGGAGCTGTGCCACGCCGCTGAAGAAACCCTCGGCATGGCGCGCTCGGGCCAGGCGGTGCTGCAGGCGCATCACTTCGATGCCGCGCAGCAGTCGCTGGACTATCTGCAGGCCATGCTGGATGCGATGGGCTCGGGCGAAACCGTGCCGCATGCACCGGCCTCGCTGATTGCGCAATTCGATGCCAAGAGCGGCCCGCCGGCAGTGAAGGCTGCGCCTAAAGCGGCCGCCGCGCCTTCGCACGACGACGGCCATGCCGCGCCGGCGCCGGGCGCCAAGGCCGCACCGAAGGGTGCCGCCAAGGGCGGCGCCGAAGCCGAACAGACCGTACGCGTGGATACCAAGCGCCTGGACGCCATCGTCAACCTGATCGGCGAACTGGTGCTCTCGCGCAACCGTCTCAAGACACTGCGTACCCGGCTGCGCGACGAAGAACTGGACCGCGCGGTCAGCACGCTGGACATCGCCACCGCACGTTTGCAGACCGCGGTCATGCGCACCCGCATGCAGCCGGTGAGCAAGGTGTTCGCCCGCTTCCCCAAGGTGGCCCGCGACGTGGCGCGCACCTTGTCCAAGGAAGTGGAGCTGGAACTGATCGGCGCCGAAACCGAGCTCGATCGCAATCTGGTCGAAGCCCTGGCCGACCCGCTGGTGCACCTGGTGCGCAACGCGATCGACCACGGCATCGAGTCCCCTGCCCTGCGCGAAGCCACCGGCAAACCGCGCAGTGGTCATGTGCGCCTGTCGGCGCAGCAGGAAGGCGACTACGTCAGTATCGAAATCCAGGACGACGGCGCCGGCATCGACCCGGAACGTCTGCGCGAGATCGCACGCAACAAGGGCCTGATCGACGCCGAAGCCGCCGCCCGCCTGAGCACCGACGAGTGCCTGCATCTGATCTTCATGCCGGGCTTTTCCACCAAGGCCGAAGTCACCGACATCTCCGGCCGCGGCGTCGGCATGGACGTGGTGCAGTCGCGTATCCGCGAACTCAGCGGGCAGATCCAGATCCAGTCCGAACTGGGCCGCGGCAGCCGCTTCATGATCCGCGTGCCGCTGACTCTGGCCATCCTGCCCACGCTGTTGGTGCAGGCCGGCGAAGCGGTCTACGCCTTGCCGCTGGCGCGCGTGGTCGAAGTGCTGCACGCACCGCAGACCTCGCTGGGCTGGTTCGACGGCCGCGCCGTACTGGATCGCCGCTCGCACACCCTGCCGCTGATCGACCTGCGCCGCTGGCTGGGCGTGCCCGCCGAACAACCGCCGCTGCTGACCGTGGTGCTGCTGCAGGCCGGCGAAACCCGCTTCGGCCTGGTGGTGGACCAGGTCCGCGGCCGCGAGGAAGTGGTGATCAAGCCCCTGCCCCGTGCCCTGCGCGGCCTGCCTGGTTACGCCGGCGCCACCCTGATCGGCGACGGCCGCATGGCGCTGATCCTGGATGTGGATGGGCTGCGCTCCAGCGATCATTGAGGTTGGGGATTCGGGATTCGGGATTGGGGATTTGAGAATCGGGAATCGGGAATCGGGAAGACGATCCTGGATGCCTGATCTAACAACAGCGGCTGCGTACTGCGGCCGTTGTTGTTTCACTACCAGCATCGCTGCCGATCTATGTCGCTACGCGCGCAGGCACGGGCGCGATGGTTTGGCGACGGTCAGGCTGCCGTGGAACTGAACCTGGAACCGTTATTTCGAACCGTTATTTCACTAGCCCTCACACCATCCGGTGCTGAGGCGCAATCGACTGATCTCGCTGTTGCTCCTGCTGCTGGGATTGCTGTTGGCGCTGCGTTTCGCCCAAGGCCTGCAATTGCGCCAAGGATTGCTCGACGGGCTGCGCAATCGCATCGCTCGTCTTCATATGCGCCATCTTGTGAGCGGGATCGTTCAACGCGCCTTCCACAACGAAAACGTTCTCGCCCTGCCGCACGGACTTGGTGTTCTCGCTCAGCACGACATGATCGATCCGCGACAGCCCGTTCTCTTTAGCTAAATACGCGCTGCTTGCTGCCAGCCGTGCGCTGTTGTCGTCGTATTCGCGGCCGAGACCTTGCTCAAGGCGGCGAACGGCCTCTTCTGCTTGGTGATGCAGCGGATCTGCTGGCAGCACTCTCGCGAGCTGTGTTGCTTCCTGTAGTGGAGATACCTGCTCACCGGGCGGCTGCGTCTCACCAATCACCTTCTGCCAAAGTTCCTGCTTAGGCTTCGGATTGATGTGCTCCTTATTCAATTCACTTTTAGGAAAAGGAGCAGAAATGCTCTTGATATCATCCACGTTTTCTACGGGCCTGATATCCCCATCGAAGCCTTTATCGATTCCGTCTTTTGTCTTCCGGTGCAGTCCAGCGTGATTGAGCGCATCCCATGTAAAGTCGATACAACTGTTTTTAGCACCGTGATATTCCATATTGAACCCGTGCTTAGCAGGGGCCGCGCCGAAGGCCTCCAGCTTTTCATACTGCGCTTTATCGATCTCCATCGTGCGTGAGTAATATGGTTTTTGGTAGGTATCGACGTCATTGAACGAAACTTTTCCTGGCCCGCTAGCCTCGCCATGCTTGATGGGCGAGAACCCATAACTTTTGACAGTCGTTCCGTCGTCAATCGAGTAGTACATATGGCCACCGAAGGATGTGCCTCCGGCCATCAACGGCGTACCTGCGGCAGCGACGTAGACAGTGACTGCATAGCGCCTTCCATGATCATCCATGCTCATTCCCCTCACTTTCCTTTGTAGGTGTAAGCGACAAGAAGTTGCGCATTAGCCGCAACCAGGGCCTCGGCGTTCCGATTAAAGCGCAGTTTGAGCCGATAACGGCCTGGCTGGACAGCATTGCTGTAGCCGAATGCCAACTCCCTGGATGCGGTCTGCTCAGTAGACAAACCGGCGTCCTGCAGCGTCGTACCGTCCGCATCAAAAGCGAACAGACCAGGAGCTATACCATCAGCTGACAAGGGAATGGACGCCTGCTGACCTACTCCCACACGCTGACTACGCTGCAATTCCACGGAGACCGGGCCGGATGGTTCAATACGCTCCAAGTGGAGCTCGGCCGAAACACCAGCGCTAATCAGCCTGTCAGCACTTTGGGAGACGGCAGTTGGATCGACACCGGTGATCCGCACACCGATGAAAATGGGCGGGGTCGCGTCGTCGGGCAGTGCGGGCACATCGAATTCCAGCTCCGTAGGCCCACGATCATGTGGGGTCAAACTCCGTACCAACGGGACGACCGTTCTCATCTCTATCTGCTCCTTTGCGATAGGCACGTTTGCAGGCGGCGGTTGCATGCTGCAGCCAGCGATCAGGCAGGTAATCAATGCCGTGAGTGCAAAGCGCATTCGATCGTTTGCAAGGGGCACGGCCTTTCTCCAATAAGTGTTGGTGCTGCAGGGGGAATTTTGACAGTTTTTCAATGTCATCGCGTCATGCACGCCTCTCCACAACCCCAAATGCCCTATGCACGCATTGCTTTATGAGGCCTGACAATTCCAGGACTGAGTGACATGTCCGCTACCTCAGCTTATCGGATGTAGACCCATTCGACGCATTTGTGCGCTACCAACTCTTGCAGTTCCGCAGCTTCACCTCGCGGAAAAACCTCTACTCGCATTCCTGGGCGCGTAAAGAAATCACTCATCCAGCGGCCGTCTTCCACCATGTTGCGTTGACGTACAAACCCGATGTTTTCCAGCTTCTTGGTAAACGTATTGAAATCGATCCCGCAGATCTCCGTCATGGACGGGGAAGCACCTGCTTGCGCTGGAATAAAAGTGAACTCGAACCAGCGCCCCGCAGTAGGCGTCTGGTCCATGCCAAAGCTATAACCCCACTCACTGGTAAGCGGAGCACTGGCGCCGTAACGCTTGGGATCAGCTGCCGCACGCGTCACCGGGACCCCCATTTTGGACTGCAGGTAGTCAGGTGTCAGATCGTCCAGTCCATCAATAGCTTGAATCAATGCAAGTATGCGGGTGAGCGCATCCTCTGCCGTTCGTATCGGCCCACTGGGTTCACTGCCAGCGGGAGTGACTTTGGATTCGGATGAGGAACGCATGGCCGATGTCTCCGTGACGGTTGCCGGGGCTGGGGTGGCCGCCGTGTGGGCGCATGCGCCCAGAGCGAGGGTGGCGAGCAAGGCGTAGAGGGGGCGCGCGATCATGAAGCGTCCGTTGTGCGCTGGTGTGGCTGCGACGCTAGTAGCATCGGGCGCTGAGGTCAATCGCAAGGCTTCTGGCAGTTGGTCGACGTGACACTTGGTAACTCCAGGCTCATTGCCGAAATCATTCAGAACTTTCAAAGCATCAGGACTGAGTGACATATCCGCTCCTTGGACTTAACGGATGTAGACCCATTCGACGCATTTGTGTGCTACCAACGCTTGCGGTTCCGCAGCCTCACCACGCGGAAAAACCTCTACTCGCATTCCCCGACGCGTAAAGAAATCACTCATCCAGCGGCCGTCTTCGACGATGTTGCGCTCACGCGCAAATCCCATTAGCTCAAGCTGCTGGGTGAAGCGGTCGAAGTCCAGACGACAGATCTCGGTCATTGAAGGCGATGCACCGGCCAAATTGCGATCAAAACGGAATTCAAACCAGCGTCCATCGAGTTTGGTTTCATCAACACCAAAGCCGTAGCTCCACTCTTTGGTGAGCCGGCCAAAAGCACGGTAATAGGCGTTCATCGTCTTTTACGAATTGAACGACCTGCCCCATTGCCGACTTCAGACGCTCGGGAGTGAAGTCGGAAATGGTCTGGCTGCCTTTGATCAACGCAAGCAGGTGGCCAAGCAAACCCTCCGCAGTGGGCTTGTCAGGCGGCACAGTGGCAGGGCTGGATGAACTCAGGGCGGATATCTCCGTGACGGTTGCCGGAGCTGCGCCGCCCGCCGCGTGGGCGCAAGCTCCCAGAGCCAGGGTGGCGAGCAAGGCGTAGAGGGGGCGCGCGATCATGAAGCGTCCGTTTTGCGCTGGTGTGGCTGCGACGCTAGTGGCATGCGGCACTGAGGTCAATCGCAGGTCTCTGTCACCCGCACCATCATCGCCGCACGCTGCGCGCCTTGGCCGGCACCTCCACCGGCGGCAACACCTCCATTAGCAGCTGCCCTTCGCTGGCGGTGATGCGCAACTTGGTGCCGATGGCAAAGCCCAGTTGCTCCAGCCATAGGCCGCTGAGGCGGACGTGGGGCACGTGCTGGTC
>NZ_JPLE01000104.1 GCF_001010415.1 Xanthomonas pisi DSM 18956 | reverse complement strand
ACCCGGAGCGCGTAGCGCGTAGGGGCGCGAGGACGGGGGTGTGTTTCTTTGGTTACTTTCTTTGCACAAGCAAAGAAAGTAACTCGCCCCCCGAAGGGGGACGAAAGCTCTGCTCTTGATCTTGCTTAGATCTATTGCGTTGCGATCCGAGACGGATGGATGGATGGATCGAAGGCTTTCACGCCCTGCGGGCGCGAGTCACTTTTCTTTGCTTGTGCAAAGAAAAGTAACCAAAAGAAAGCACACCCCGTCCTCGCGCCCTCCGCGTCAAGGCGCTCCGGGTCCGCAGTCC
>NZ_JPLE01000103.1 GCF_001010415.1 Xanthomonas pisi DSM 18956 | reverse complement strand
TGCCGGCCGGGCACGCGCAAGGCTACGGCGATTGCTTCGAGGCGTTCGTCGCCGACACCTATCGCGCCATCGAAGGCGAGCAGCCGGACGGCCTGCCTACCTTCGAAGACGGGGTGCGCTCGGCGCTGATCGTCGATCGCGTCATCACATCGGCCAGGTCGCGTGCCTGGACGGCCATCGGTTGAATCCCGGGAGGACTTCTTGATGCATACATCTATACGCAAGACCGCGACCCTCGCACTGCTGCTCCTTGTCGCCCTGCCCGCCTTCGCACGCGACGCCGCCGGCCCGCAAACGCCCATCGCGGTGCAGATGTACTCGCTGCGCAACGCCGGCTCGCTCGACCAACAGCTGAAGATCGTCCACGACGCGGGCGTGGGCGCGGTGGAAACGGTCGGCACGCAGAACGTCAGCGCTGCAGAACTCAAGCAGCTGCTGGACAGGTATTCGATCAAGGCGATCTCGTCGCACGTGCAACTGGCCGATCTGCGCAAGGACCTGGACGGCGCAGTCGCCTTCAACCGATCGATCGGCAACACCACGCTGGTAGTGCCTTACCTGGATCAGAAGGATCGGCCGACCGATGCCGCGGGCTGGACCGCATTGGGTAAGGAACTGGGCCAACTCTCGAAGCGGGTGCGGGCCAAGGGCATGCGCCTGGCCTACCACAACCACGACTTCGAACTGGTCGACTTCGATGGCAAGACCGGCCTGGAACTGCTGTTCGCAGCGGCCGGCCCCGATCTTAAGACCGAGCTGGACCTGGCCTGGGTTGCGCGCGCGGGCTACGACCCGGCGGTGATGCTGGGCAAGTTCAAGGGCCGCATGTTCGCGGTACACGCCAAGGACAATGCCCCGCAAGGCCAGGCCGAGGACGAGGGCGGCTTCGCCGCCGTGGGCCGCGGCGTGCTGGATTGGAATGCGATCCTGCCTGCCGCAGCGGCGGCCGACGTGCGCTGGTACATCATCGAGCACGACCAGCCACGCGATCCGGCGACGGTCATCCAGGCCGGTGCCGACTACCTGCGCGAACACCTGCCCGCCAGCCTGCCCGCCGGCACCCATCGCTAGCGCGCAAAGGAGCCCCGCTTGAAACCGATCCTGACACTGGCCGTGGCGCTGCTGGGGACGACGCTTGCGACCACGGCGTGGTCCAAGGACGACCCGACGGCGGGCGCGCAGCTCTACGCAACGCACTGCACGGCCTGCCACGGCGCCAATCGCGCGGGCGTGCCGCCCACGTTCCCCGCACTCACCGACGTGGGCAAGCGGCTGCCGCCCGCGCAGATCAAGGAAAAAATCAGCAAGGGCGGCGGATTGATGCCGCCCTTTTCCCAGCTGTCGCAACAGGAGGTTGACGATATCGCCAGCTTCCTGGCGCAATAGGAGCAACGAACAAAACGACNNCGGCCGGTGCTCGGGATCGGCGTGTACCACGCGTACACGGCGGTCCCGCAGCGCCGCTCACGCCCACCTGACGACTGCCCGCGACGTTCTGTTAGCCGCTCTCAGCTACCGGCGCCCAATGCGTGCCGGCGCTACAGCTCGCGCACCCAGATGTTGCGATAGCTGACCCTGGAATCGTGCTCCTGCAGGGAGATCGGCGCGCACGCGTGTGGCGCGTACGACGGCGCGCCGATGTACTCGGTCTTGCCCGCCACGACGGTGTCGTTCTGCACCAGCACGCCGTTGTGCAGGACAGTGATGCGCGCGGGTGAGATCAGCCCGCCGCCCTGCGAGAAGCGGGGCGCCTTCCAGATGATGTCGTAGGCCTGCCACTGACCCGGCGCACGCGAGGCGTTCACCAGCGGAATGGCCTGCTTGTAGATCGCGCCGGCCTGGCCATTGGCATAGGTGGGGTTGTTGTAGCTGTCGAGCACCTGCAGCTCATACAGTTCCTGCAGGAAGATGCCGCTGTTGCCCCGCTGCTGGCCGTCGAATCCCCGGGTCGCGGTAGGCGTGCGCCACTCGACATGCAGCTGGATGTCGCAGAAGCGCTGCCTGGTCCGGATGCCCTTGCTCCCCGGGACCACGGTCAGCGCGCCGTCGGCGACGCTCCAGGGCACCCGTCCGCCCTGCTCCGACTCCCACGCCGAGAGATCCTTGCCATCGAACAGCACGATCGCGTCGGAGGGCGCGCCGCCCGGCGGCGTGGCCACGATCGCGGGCACGGGCGTCCACGCCTCGGTCTTGGTCGGATCGCGCGACGGGTCGCCGCTGGCCTGCGCGAATGCAGGCGCTGCGGCCAGCAGGCCGGCCGCCATCAACAGGGGTCTGGTCATCGTGTTCCCGGGGAAGTAGCGCATGGGCGAATCCTCGCGGTGCATCAGTTGGTCGCCCAGGCGGGCGTACCGGGGGCGTAGGCCAGGTCGCCGTCGTAACGGCCCGGCACGGCGACATAGCGCAGCACTTCGGTCGCGGCGAGCTTCGAGCTGAAGAAGCTGAAGATGGCGAGCTGCTTGATCATGGTGAAGTAATGCGGCATCGCCTCCGCCACTTCGGCAGTGCCGGTATCGGTCGTTTTGACGACATGTTTCCTGGCCTCTGCATCCAGCGCGCGCAGCAGCTCGGTGCGGGCCTGCGGCGCCAGCGACACGAAGCGGCCGCCGGCACGTTTGTCGATCTCGGCCAGGCCGGCGCGGAACGTCTTCTGCTGCCGGGCGGTGTAGCAGTCGGTGACGAATTGCGCCATGAACGGGCCGGCGCCGGCGTCCTTCGCCCCCGGCGTTGCGGTCCGCGGCAGGATGGTGTCGGCGATCTCGTCCAGCGTGCCGACCTCGGCGGCGGAGAAGAGCGTCTTCGCCCCCGCGACCGGCCCCTGTGCATGCACGAGCGCAGGCAGGCCGACCATGGCCGCGCCGGTGGCGGCAACGATCATCTTCAGCAGGTCGCGGCGTTCCATCACAGGTTCCCCGCTTTCAGTTCGCGCACCGCATGGTCCGCTGCCCGCGCCGTCAGCGCCATGTAGGTCAACGAGGGATTGACGCAGGCGCTGGAGGTCATGCAGGCGCCATCGGTCACGTAGACGTTCGGCGCGTCCCAGACCTGGTTGTGCTGGTTCAGCACCGAGTTGCTGCGGTCGCGGCCCATGCGGGCGGTGCCCATCTCATGGATGCCCTTGCCCGGGGCGTAGTCGTCATCGTGCATCTGCACGTCCTTGACCCCGGCCGCCTCGAACATCTCGGCGGCATCGGCGGCCATGTCCTTGCGCATGGCCTTCTCGTTCGCGCGCAGGGACACATCCATCGCCAGCACCGGCAATCCCCATTTGTCCTTGCGCTGCGGATCCAGGCGAATCGTATTGTCGTGGTGAGGCAGCATTTCGCCGAATCCGGTCATGCCGATGCGCCAGTCGCCCGGCACGGTCAGCGCGTCCTTCAGGTCGGCGCCGATGTTCAGCTCGGCGATCTCGCGCGACCAGCCGGTGCGGCTGGCACCGCCCTGGTAGCCGAACCCGCGCAGGTAGCCGCGCTTGTCCGCGGCGACGTTACGGAACCGCGGAATGTAGAAGCCGCAGGGACGACGGCCGAAGTAGTACTTGTCCTCAAAGCCCTCGACGCGGCCGGAGGCGCCGGCGCCGAAATGATGGTCCATCACGTTGTGACCAAGCTCGCCGGACGAAGACCCCAGCCCGCCTTCCCAGACATCGGTGGCCGAGTTCATCAGCAGCCAGCTCGAGTTGAACGAAGACGCATTGAGGAAAATGACCTTGGCCGTGTACTGATAGGTCTGTCCGCTCTCTGCATCGATGATCTCCACGCCGCGCGCACGCTTGCGGTCCTTGTCGTAGAGCACTTCCTTGACGATCGAGAAGGGCCGCAAGGTCAGGTTGCCGGTCTTCATGGCCGCCGGTAGCGTCGCCGACTGGGTCGAGAAGTAGGCGCCGAAAGGGCAGCCCAGGATGCACTTGTTGCGATACTGGCAGTTGACACGGCCCTGCTCGACCATGGGCTGGGTGATATTCGCGGTGCGCGAGTGGATCAGGTGCCTGGTCCCGCCGAAGGCCTTCTTGATCCGCGCGGCCACGTCCTTTTCGACGATGTTCAACGGGATCGGCGGCAGGAACTCGCCATCGGGCAACACGTCCAGGCCCTCGCGCGTGCCGGCGATGCCGGCGAACTTCTCCACGTAGTCGTACCAGGGCGCGATGTCGGCGTAGCGGATCGGCCAATCGGTGGCGATGCCGTCCTTGAGGTTGGCCTGGAAATCCAGGTCCGACAGGCGATAGCTCTGCCGTCCCCACATCAGCGAGCGGCCGCCCACGTGATAGCCGCGGTACCAGTCGAATCGCTTGAGCTCGGTGTAGGGCGACTCCTTTTCGTTGGCCCACATGCCCTGCAGGTTCTCGACCAGGCCGTAGTCGCGCTTCAACACCGGATAGTCGGCCTTCATTGCCTGGGTCGGCCGGTTGTAGTGCGGGAAATCCCACACTTCCTTCATCGCGTTGACATAGTCCTTGACGTGCTCGATGTTGCGTCCGCGTTCCAGCATCAGGACCTTGAGGCCTTTCTCGGTCAGCTCCTTCGCCGCCCAACCGCCGCTGATTCCCGAGCCAACGACGATGGCGTCGTAGTGATTGTCTGCCATGGGTTCTACTTCACCTTGGTGGATAGCGTTTCAGACGTCGCAGAGGCGGATCGCCTCGCGCAGCGAGCCAACGGGATCGGGCGCCGTAGGAATGAATTCCTGCGCCAGATAGCCATCGAAACCGGTATCGCGGATTGCGCGACAAATGGCCGGATAGTGCAGTTCCTGAGCGTCTCCGATCTCGTGCCGGCCAGGCACGCCCGCGGTGTGGTAATGCTTGAAGAACGCGTGATGCTTGCCAATGGTGGCGATGATGTCGCCCTCCATGATCTGCATGTGGTAGATGTCGTACAGCAGGCCGAAATGGTCCGAGCCGATTCGTCGGCACAGCTCCACGCCCCATGCCGAGTGGTCGCACAGGTAGTCGGGGTGATCGACCTTGGAGTTCAGCAGTTCCATCACCAACACGACGCCGCGCTTCTCTGCGTGCCCGAGGATGCGCTTGAGTCCGGCTTCGGCGTGGGCCATGCCTTGCTGGGGGTCCATCCCGTTGCGGTTGCCGGAAAAACAGATGAGGTTGCGATAGCCGGCATCGGCGACCAAGTCGATGTGCCGCGTGTAGCGCTCGACCAGCTGGTCGTGGAACTGACTGCCGGCAAAGCCCTTGTCCAGCCCCATCTCCGCGCCGTTGCACATCGAGCTGTCTACGTCGTTGGCCTTCAGCGTGGGCCAATCCGCAGGACCGACCAGATCGATGGCGGCGAACCCGATGCCCTTCACCGTCTGGCAAAGCTGGGCGATCGACTGCTGCGGAAACGTCCAGCGGGCCACGGAATGCTTCAGGTTGCCCTTGCGCGGTGCGGCAGCGGCAGCGACAGACGCAGGCATCATGCCCACGACGCCGAGGCCAGCGCTCCCGGCGACGGCAATGCGCAGCGCATCTCGCCGCGTGAACCCCGCGGCCGGCGCCGGCCCGCTCGATTGGATAGACATCCGTTTTCCGGCCTCCCAACCGGTATCAAATGCTAGGCATTCGCCGCAATTCAATCGATTGCACCATAGAGTAGGGAATCGCTTTTTTGCAAGCCGCAGTGCACGAAATTCCCGGCGCAGGGCAAGACCCCTGTCGCGCCTGCCGGCGCATGACGGTGATGGAATGTCGGGCGCCGCAGAAGGTGGACGGCTAGACAAGCCCAGCCCATGTCGACCGGGGTGCTTTGGTCAGCAACTCCGCACGCAAGCAGACAACGTGTTAACGCGTGCCATCGCGCTAGCGCCCCGGTTCTCCTTCGGTCATCCGGCCTATTTCAGAGGATCCAGCCACGCGTTGCTGACTCGCTTTTCGGCAAGCCTGGCATGGAGCGACAGTTTGTCCTGCTACGCATGCGCAGAAGCAACTTGATGCAGCCGCCTGAGCGGCTCCGGGTTCGCACACTGCAACTGTCTTGAGCGATTCGGCACGAAGCGGGACGACCCGATCTTGCAGCGACGGTAGTCGACTGAATCAGGTCAACCTAACCGTCAGCGTCTTTGAGCGCCGGCTGTGGTGGTCGGACTTGCCAATGCACTTCTCCCACTCCAGCCAATCGGACGTGCCGTAGCCTTCCGGCCGACCCAAGCGGCGGGATTCCTGTGCGCGCAGGTGCTCGCGCGCCGCTTGGCAATACGGACCAGCAAACGACCATCGCCGAGGCGTATTCCAGAAACCACAGTCGCATTGACCATGGGTACCGCAAAGATCGGCGCCGCAGTGCGTCACCGAAAATTGCGCCGGCCTAAACATTGCAGTGCCGACTTGGATCGCGAGCGGGATACATCTTCACTCCCTGGGGCGCTCAAGCGCGCGCCGACCTATCTATTCCAGCGGTCCCATTTCTTCACGCTGACCGCAACAAGGGCACCAGCACCCAGCAACTCGGATAAAAAAAGGCCTTTGGCAAATGCGCCAAGGGCCCTTGTTTACATCTCTAAAAAGGTAGTCGCTTAGAACGGAATATCGTCGTCGGCAAAATCGTCCATCGGCGGTGCCGACTGCTGCTGGGCCGGCTGCTGACGACGCGGAGCATAGTCCTGGCCACCAC
>NZ_JPLE01000102.1 GCF_001010415.1 Xanthomonas pisi DSM 18956 | reverse complement strand
AGGCCGGCAACAACCTGCTGTTGGCCGCCGACAACAACATTACTATGGAAGCGGCGCAGGACACGTTCGAACAACACAGCACCAGCAAGAGCAAGAGTGCAGCGATCGGCGTGGCGGTGACCTATGGTGCGGACGGCTTTACTGCCAGCATTTTGGAGACCTGGAATGAGCATTATCGAGGAAAAAATGATTAAATTGGGCGGATATATATTAAGTAAAGACGGCGAAAGAGAGCAATTGACAGTGCTCCCCAATCCTTCACTTAGTGATGTGGAAAACTACATAGATGCTTTATCACTCAGTAGTGGCGCCCTTAGCGCCTGGATTGACCCAAAACCAGAAATTGGACCGTATGATTTAAGGCTGCACGCAGAATGCGGTAGGTTTATAATAATGTTATGTAAGTACATGGAAGATGGAGACCATGAAGTCGATGACATATTAAACACCGAGGCCGAAAAACGCACAACTGAAATACTTGGCAAACCTTATTATGAAAGTTCGGTGACAAGAAATATAGATTTAATAAAAATGTGCTTTTCCGATTTCTTGAAAAAAGGAAATATCTCCCCTGAAAATCTTGTGACAGACTGGTAAAACTAAAACAACCTAGAGCCACCAAAACAACCTAGAGCCACCAATTATTCGCCAAGCATAAAAATATCTAAGAATCGCCTTATTGGCCTGATTGATAATTCCGATGCGGCGCTCTAGGTCAGCGATCTCATTCTCGTCAGCACCGGGTAGCAATGCCATCTCATTCAGGCAGCCTAGCGCGGAGAACCGACGTTCTATGCGCTTCCAATATTCTTGCATCCGAGTCTCCGTAAACGCTGTGTGGCGTCTAACGCTTGAATTGAGCCGAGTTGCGGAGCAGCTTCGGGTTGAGTGAATTGTTAGGTATTCGCCATGATTATTTGATGGACAATGCCGCAATCAAGAGAAGGCGCGGAATCCAGCCGAACGCCATCCACGCGAGAGCATCCATCCCTGCTCGCTTTTTCCCAATGGCAAAGTTGACAAGTGAGATGATGATTGCAAGAAGATCCGCAAAGATGAAGCAAATAGCTTTGCCAAGAACACCAAGAGGAGCATTCGATACCTCAGCTTCTACTGCATTTTCCTTCTGCAACTCCGCTGACTCCAGAGCCACAACCGGATGCTCTCTGTCAGAGATTCCTCGCTTAGACAGCTCTTCCCGCGCTAGTTCAATAGCAGCACGCACATAGCCATCGGGACTAAGAAATGCAATGCGAATCAGACTCTCAGAGTCTTGGGCTTCATAGCGACGCCTAGCCGCCAAGGGATCAAAGTAATCGGTCACTACAGACTCCCTCTAATTCCTAACTACTATTGTACCGCCTAAGCACGGCATAACGTAATGCTCGCCGACTCCCCGGCCAAGGTCAATCGCAGCGATCACTTGAATCTCGTCACTTTCGGCTGTGTAGAGGGAATTGGGTCAGGGAACGGGGTGAGATTTACTTAAGTAGACCTGATCCCGTTCTCTGCAATTTTTCCAAGTAACGGATCAAGCCCTCCTGCAGCATTGAATCTTCGATCGAGAAAACCTCGAAGAGCTGCGGCTCGCGCAGGCGAGCAGCGTTATAGATAAGCTGACCTAGCCGCAGGTCTGGGTCTCTGCGCCAAACCTCTTCGAGTAGTGCCAGTACTTGGTCAATGCGCGCCGGATCTCTCATGGCTGGCTGATATTTAAGTCAAGCCGCGCCGCGAAGCGCGTCGGGTTGGACGAATTGTTAAAACCCAGGGTCATTGCAAGTATTTACCGGTTGCGAGATCCAAGTAGAAAGAGTGTCACGGCCAGTCAATGCGCCACGTTCCTCCCTTTGCTGAGACCGAGGTAACTCGGACTTCCTGGAGGCCGTCTCATACCGAGCGACGGCTTTCCCATTCAAAGCAGGGCTCCCTGAAACCCAAGGGGGACAAGCCACTGGAAGAGACCGTGACCGGGAAACAGATAAGGTTGACTTCTTGATTGAACCTGACCCAGTTCTTTATATGGCTACCAAACCTTCCACCATGGTTTATCGGGCTTCGAAGGAGCGGCCTGTTCCAGTAGGTGCACTATCGTATCGTGTCCTTGCTGCGTAGCAAGATCAAGCGCGGTTTTGCCAGTCGCTGTCTTAATTGTGATGTCTGCGCCGCAGGCAAGAAGCAGCTTAACGTTATCGATACATCCATTCTCGGCGGCCCCGTGAAGGGCCGTGTATCCATCGCCCCGGTGCTCGTTGACATCGTTAGCGGCAGCAATAGCTTGCTTCAAATGTGCGATTGCGTCAGGTTTTCGAATGACTGACCAATACTGAAGTGCGCTCATTGGGATGGAATCGGCAAATATGGATGAAAATGAGCTCTGTTGAGCTGAATTGACCTCTTTGAGAAGACCCATAATGCGAGCATCTTGTTCCAACGAGGCCTTTTCCTCAGGTGTCAGTTGTAGATTCGGATCAGTCATGATGGCTCCATACCCTCAAAGGCCCAACGTCTAGTCGTTTAGGCGGCCTACGCCCGCGGCGCGTGATCGCGTGATCGGCCTCGCCCTGTGCAAGTTAGCTTCGGAAACGTCGCCAGGTTGATCTTCAAGTGAGCCTGACGCCATTATTGTAGTTCCACCAGAACGCCTGCCTTTAATTATTTTGGTAACAGCAAATATTGGATAGATGATGCAAGCGAGCAATACTACAGTCTTGGCGAAGCTAGCCGATAATCTAAGCCAGAAATCCAGTCTGTCAATTAACCGCAGCTCGAATGTCGTGGCGAATGCGTGGCCAGCATAGTACGCGTGATACGCGATGTTGAGAAGAAGCAAGCATGATGCAGTTCCGAGAAGTGCGCGTGAGAATAGCGAAGGCCTTGGCAGGCTGTTACGAAGCGGAAAATAAGCTGTTACCCACGGCGCAATAGAGAGAAAAAGAATGGGAAGGTCGCGATAGCGATATCCAAAAAATTCGTTTGCGAATTGGGTTGACTGCCAAGAGTGGGTTAGCCAATAAGTCAGGAACCCGTAGCAAATTGGGACGGAAATCATTAGCTTCTTATCCATCATTGGATCGCTTAAGCGTGGCATGACGTGATCCTCATTGACTTCCTGCCCCATGTCAATCGTCGCTAGCAGCAGCCCGCGCCGTCGGGTGATAGCGGTGAAACCACTTATCCTTAGGAGCCTATACCCGCTCCTGCCACAGGTGCACTGCTGTGCTGACTTCGCGAACCCCGTTCGACAACTCATCCAAAAGCGCTTGAGGCACGTCGCCAGCCGAAGCCGGTAGAACATACACCCAATCAAAAGTTTCTTCGTACGCTGTAAGCCCGAACTTCTGCATTGCATCAAATACAAGTGCGCGAAATCGATCATTGATGAAAGGGCGATTGAACTCAATGCAAAGAGCCCCCCTCACTTCGTCACCGACAACATGCGCTAATTCTGCAATCTCATCGGGAGGAAAGGTTACATGGCTTCTATAATCCCCGTTGCCAGGGGTTCCATAGCCAGCTAGAAATTCGATAGCTTCATCGAAGGGTATCGCTAGTTCGCGACCCTGACGAAACTTGTGGAGAAATACGTTTGAACTCATCAATCCTCCCAACTCATTAATCGGTACAACTTCCCAATTCTATCGTCAGGTCCATAGTCTGGCGCGCAGCCTTCAGCGTGCCCCTGTATTTCGACGTCGTCAATGGTCGAATTCACGGCAGCGCCATTGCTGCAACGATCAACGCTAGCATCAGCATGTCTTTCTTCTCCAGCCATGGCTAGGTACCCAGTGCGCTTTCTTCCGGCGGCAGATGCAGTCTGCGGATACCGCGCTAATGACCAACTCGCCGTTGCCTAGGCGGATGTGGAGTTTGCTGCCGATGGTGAGGCGGAGTTGTTCCAGCCAGGGGACACTTAGGCGCGGCGTAGGGATGCCTTGGTCGCTGGCGGGGTAATAGGCGTAGCCGACGGTGCGGTGATGAGTGGCACGCTGGTGGCCTGGGCGGCGCGGCTTGCTAGTTCAATGCGGGCTCGGGGGTTGGGGTGCGCTCGAGGTAGGGGCGTGGCTTGATTGAGGTATCAGGCAACGGGCGGGCAACAGGGTCAGGTTGACTTATTAATTGCACCGGGCTCCGTTCTTTGCGAAGGAAACTTGGATTGAGCGAATGGTTAGACGGGTGGACAGTGCTCTAGCGCCTGGCGAACCTCGGCGTCGTTCTCGACATTGACACTAGCTCCAAGGAGCCATGGATAGGACGTGCGGAAGATAGGCTCCCTATCCGCGGACGGAGCGGCCAAGAAGAAGTAGCGAGGGCCGGACAAAAGATCCTTGCGGAGGTTGTCGACACTGAAAAAGCCTCCGCCGAAGCGGTAGGTGAGCACCGCAGGGGGATCGGATCCGACTGCCCGGAGGACGTGTTGGACTTCCACTTTTACCTGGACTTCCTCGCACATCGTGAGGTGCTTCCCATCGCCACGGGTATCGCAGCCTGGAACTGCGACCACCTTAAAGCGGGAAGCAACACCGACCAAGACACTTTGAGCGCGGCACACCTGTTCCGGGAAAGGGACTTCGGGTGGCGGAGTCGTCGCTCGTACCGGAGCGATGAATGCCACAAAAAGAAGCACACAGATGCGTTTCATTTTCTCTTGACACCTAGTTATGACCTGCCGAAGCGCAGAAACATCATCTTCGGCAAGATGTTGGTCTTGGTCCACCACCAAACTCTTTGAAACGAAGTACCTAACTGTTCTCACTGGAAAACGGACGGGAAGGAGGAGGCATAGATTGCCTTTTAAAGTCGGTCTGAGCTCGTTTCTGTGTTTTTTAGCCGTGGTCTTGTTGGCATGTCAACTACTCCGGGTGGCAGGGCGCTGATAAGGATCTAAGATTGCCGTCCTTGCAATACGAGACGCGGAGATCTTTTTTTCCTATCTGACTGACTTATTAAAAGAAGTGAACCTGACCCCGTTTCCAGCCGACCATCTACATGCGAGCGAACCGCCCCAAGGCACTGCAGATTGGTGGAGAAATTACTCATGGCAATTAGTCAAACCATGCTCCGCTTTGCATCACACAGGCCATAGGGGGTGGCTGGAATCTCCAGGCACGTACCGAGGCGAGTAGAACCTCATCGTATTCGCTTTGAGGCAAGGCATCTCCCCCCTGGAAATGGATGTTAGAGAACGAGATACGGGGATTCACCACCTTCCCTTCTCTAGTGACCTCAAAAACCAGATCAACTCGACCGTGGTATTTTTTTGATGAGCGCGGCAATTCAGGCGGTGGTACGTCTCCTAAGTGCCTCAGCCCAGGATCGCATGAGGAAAGCTCTGTATCTCTTGCGCAAGCGGCGACAAGTAGCGTTGAGAATAATGCCAAGTGCAAATTTCGAACCAACTTCATCTGCCTATGTCCTTGATTTTTGGCATCGCTATCTGCTCGAATTATTCATCAAGATATCAACGCTAGCCCCACAGCAGGGAAATACGCATGATTCTTTCAGACGCCCATCATTGGCATGCCGCGCCGAGCTAACACGAGTATCAGGAAGGTCAGTGCCACTAATGAACTCAACCCGATGGCAACCCAGTAACCGGCCGGATCGTCCCGCCGATGTGGACCAGGCAGCGCCATCCGAGTCATAGGATGCCCAGTGACGAGCTGCAGGGCCAGAAGCGCTATGCAGAACACAACAAATAGCACGTCCGCATATTGCTCCCCCCAACCCGATACGCTCAGGCCGCCGGCTGTTAGAGCGCTCGCTAGTGCAAAAGACACGTAAAGCCGGTTGGGCCTGTCAGAATTTCGATCCATCTCATCCGACCACTATGAGGCCGTCGAGGCGCGGCACCGCGCAATCCTCTGACAGCTGCTCCTGATAGTCAATAATCGTGGTCACTCACGTCCATGGGGTGCTTGGCATCATCAGACACGCTAACGACCAGCTAGCCGCTGCGTAGGCGATGTGGAGTTTGCGGCCGATGATGGGGCCGAATTGCTCCAACCAGGGGATACTTTAGAGTGGCTAACAAAACGTAGCGAGCAGTCGTCAGGCGGGTGTGGACGGCGCGCAGGAACCGGAGTGTACGAGTGGTACATGCCGATTCCGAGCACCGGCCGCGCCAGCCTGGCGGCTGCGCAGTAGTTTTGTTAGCTGCTCTTAGGCGCGGCGTAGGGATGCCTTGGTCGCCGGCGGGGTGACAGGCGTAGCCGACGGTGCGGTGATGCGCGGCACGCTGGTGGCCTGGGCGGCGCGGCTTGCTAGTTCAATGCGGGCTCGGGGGTTGGGGTGCGTTCGAGGTAGAGACGCGGCTTGATCGAGGTGTCAGGTAACGGGATCAGGTTGATTTCTTGAGTGAACCTGCCCTCCGTTCTTCGAGTTGTTAGGCGCTTGCCGGTCAAGCCACATGGTGTAGAGGCAGCGCCCCTCCGATGCACGACAGAAGAACACCCACGTTACTTGCTCCTTCTGCAGGGACCAAACCGAGTAGCCAAGACCTGCTTGCACCGAGATGTTAGCCGAGTACTCAGGGTACGGCACTGTGCCGGGAGGACCTCTATGCAACCTTTGGAAAAGATCGCCTGAGTCGTCCGGGCGGAAGGAGAACTCGCCCTCCGATTGATTCAGGTCAAGGTTGTTACTGGTGCGGATATTGAAGGCTGACGCGGGCAGCACGTCGGGCAGCCATCCGCGGCCGAAGAGTTGATCAGCGCGAGCTTCGGCGAGAGTGGCGTAGTTGCTCTCCACAACATCCGATGTGCACGCTGCCAGGAAGATCAAGCTCAAAAGTGCGAGTAGTTTCTTCATGCGTCTAAGGATCAATACACCGCCTAAGCACGATATAAAACCGATCCTCGCCAACTCCCTGACAGCAGTCAATCGCTACAGGCGTTTGAAGCTCATCGCTTTTCCAGATATGCACCTGCCGCAGCCGATACGCCTAATCATGTGCCGCTTAGCTCCCGGCAAAACGGAACCAAGCCGAACTACAGAGTGAACCTAACTGCGCTCTTCCTTGGTCTTAGACAACGTTGCAGTGTTGCGGGGCAGGCGGGTGGCCTGGGCGTCGCGGCTTATTGGGATCGCGGCGGAGCTCGGGGATGGGGGTGCGCTCGAGGTAGCGCTGCGGGGGTGATCGAGGGGTCGAGCGAGTGCCAGCCGATCTCGGTGGGCGGCGGCGCCGAGGCGCGCTTGCGTGCTGATGGGGGACGGGACGTGGGTCGACGCATGGCAAAGCCCTCCTTGACGAATAGGCCCCGTCGCCGTGTGGCGATGGGATGTCGGCAGGTTAGAGACCGCAAGTCGCCGACGAGCATATTTCTTGGAAGATGTTGTCACCAACCTTCTCAAGGCAGGTGTCAGCCTCCCGTAAAAT
>NZ_JPLE01000101.1 GCF_001010415.1 Xanthomonas pisi DSM 18956 | reverse complement strand
CAGCAGGTTGTTGCCGGCCTTGATGTCGCTGCCGCGCACCAGGATGTTGCTGTCTTCGCCGCCGCCGGTGGCGATCAGGTTGACGTTGCCGCCAGCCTGCAAGGTGGAGCCCTTGGAGGTGGCGCTACGCTGCTTGGTCTCGCTCTCGCTCTGGCTGCCGCCTACGGTGACCGAGATGCTGACATTGGCCGCCTGGGCCGCGCCCTTGGCGGTGTCGGCATTCATGACACTGCTGGCGGCCTGACCCGCGCCATAGGCGCTGTAGGCCGCAGACGCACCGGCCAAAGCCTGCATGCGCGAGTCGCCCTCGGCCTTCTTGCCGGCGTCGGCACTGCTCATTGCTGCCTGGGCCAGATTGAGCGCGGCCGCGCTCAATGTCACCGACAAGCCGCCTTGCTTGAACTCGGTACGCTGTTCGCTGCTCGAGGTGTCGTGGACTTCGGTGATCGCGATGTCCTTGGCCTTGGCGGTGATGTCGCCTTGCAGCGCCATCACATCGCTGCCGGTGATCGCCAGTTTGTTGCCGGCGACCATGGTGACGTTGCCCTCCAGGCTGCCGACCGTGGTGCCGGTGTGGCTCACATCGGCGATGTCGGCCTCGGTCTTGACCGTCTGCTTGCCGATGGTGAAGCCGATGCCGCCGCTACCGAACAAGCCGGACTTCACGGTCTTCTTGTCGTGCGCTTCGCTATGCGTACTCTGCGCCGTCTCAAGCGTCAGGTTGTTGCCGGCCGCGAGCACTACATCGCCGGTGCCGACGATCTGCGTGCCTTGCGAGAGCAGATCGTTGCCTGCCGCAATGGAGATCTGCTCGCCGCTGAGCGAGCTGGTCATCGCCAGGCTGTCATGGCTCTCATCATGCGTGGTGACGGTCTTGCTGGACAGC
>NZ_JPLE01000100.1 GCF_001010415.1 Xanthomonas pisi DSM 18956 | reverse complement strand
AATGCTGTTCACTTAAGCGGAGCGGCCTTTCGATCTACCGGGTAGCGGGTCTTCGAGATCTTCACCGTCCTTGGCCGCGTAGGCCTTGGACGGTGATCGAGGAACAGGCCCGCAATGCCTGAGCGAAGCTGGGATAAGCGTCTTGCTGTGGCGGAAGCCGGAGTAGCTGCGGCCATCACGATGAGTTGCACTGCGATGTACTGGCAGACCGGTTTGAATCGGATGTCCGAAGGTGTTCTGCCAAACGCCACAGCTGCCTGACTGGCTTCACGCCGAATGATGTTGTAAGCCAGCAGCAACCCCCAAACCTCCTGGTACACCAAGTCGATCTTCTTGCTGCGCAAGGTCGTCGCGTTGTGCTGCATCGAGCTTTTGATGTCGCGCAAACCCAGTTCGATTTCCCATCGCTCCTGGTAAAGCGTTGCAACAGACTTGGCGCTGTAAGTGGTGGCAGGCAACGAGGTCAGCACCGACTTTCGCTTCCCCTGATGCAGATAGCTCACTTCACGTACGTCCCAGTGCGTGGGAAGCGCTGGATTGCGTTTTCTGGCCTGCGGCGAGACACGCATGCGCAGTAACCGATCATCAGTGCCATAACGCGTGATTTCTTCAGCCACCAAGCCCTTGCGTGCGGGTGTCAGCCAGTGGCGTGCAGTGCCGATGTCGGCGAGCGACAGCAACAGATCAGCACTCCAGAACCCTTTGTCGAACAAGGTGACTGAATGATCGGGAATGGCGTGTAAAAGCGGCTCGCTCAAGCGAATTTCACTGCGCCGGTAGGGACTGAGCTGGGCATTGAGCAAGACATGCGAGCGTACGTTCATCAGTGCAACCAATCGCAGCATGGGAAATGGCGTCTGACGGTCAGTGCTGGTATTGCCGGAACCAAAATGTTCGCGCAGTTCTTCGGTGTCTGGCGTACGCAGCAGCGCGCCATCTACGGCAAAGACCTGCAATCCCTGCCATTCATCGCCTTGGTAGCGTTCGCGGCCCCATTGCGCCCCAGTCGTTGCGAACAGGTGGTGGACTGGATCGGCGCCCAGTCGCGCGCGTGCCTGACTGACGCCGCTGCGAGCCAACAACTCTTCTGAGGCCAGCCCTTGTGCGCAGATGTTCAAACGACGTGCAACCTCGTGCACCGGTTCGTCACGGAACAACGCCATGCCCAGGACAAGCCACAACACCTGATCACTGGGAAGACGCCGACGTCGGATGCTGGCCTGAGCAGACAGTTCCAGCGCGCTGGCTACCCACTCCACCGGAATATTCTGCGTAAAGGTGCTCAGGTCGGAGAAGTTGAACAGGTCGCCAAGGTCGAACAGCTGCTGTTGAAGGGACACAAAAAAATCCGATGCCAGAGGTCTGGCATCGGATTTTCGGTGACTCAATTGCTTAAGTGAACAGCATTGC
>NZ_JPLE01000010.1 GCF_001010415.1 Xanthomonas pisi DSM 18956 | reverse complement strand
CGCCGCCGCCGGAAGACAAGCCGCCACCGCCGGTCAAGAATCTGTCGCCGCCGAAGCCGTCACCGGTTCCGCCGCCGCCGGAAGCTCCGGTGGTCGACGTTCCCGAACCGCGTCCTAGCGATATCGTCACGCCGCCGAGCCCGCCGACTCCGCCGACTCCGCCGAGCGACATTGGCGCCAGTGTCGATATCTCGTCCAAGAACATGAACCCGCCGAAGTACCCGCCGGCTGCATTCCGTGCCGGCGTCCAAGGTGAGGTCATCCTGATCGTGGATGTGGATGCCAGCGGCAACGTGACCAACGTGTCGGTCGAAAAGTCCAGCCGCAACCGCGACCTTGACCGTGCCGCGATGGACGCAGCACGCAAGTGGAAGTTCAACGCCTCCACTGTCAACGGGCAGAAAGCCGCCGGACGCGTCCGCGTCCCGGTCAACTTTGCTCTGAACTGATCCCACGGGCCGGCCATGGCCGGCCCAGGATCCTGTCTTCCTTTCGCTCCACCCTTCATCACCACACACAACAAAGGTAAGCGTCATGCTGCAGGAATTCTTTATCGCCGCCGCTGCAGGGGGCTCCAATCCGTCGGCCGCTCTGTCGCAGATGGGCTTCGAGCACTTGATCACCGAAATGACCTCCAGCCCCGGCGACTTCGCCGTGTCTTGGGTCGTGTTGATCACCCTGATCGCGATGTCCGCTGCCTCCTGGTACTGGACTGTCATCAACATCTTCCGCGCCACCCGCCTGAAGAGCGCGGCTGACCGCGTCACCACCGCGTTCTGGGATGCCCCGAATGCACAGGACGCGATCCGCGCCATGGAAGAACAGCCGGCTTCCGAGCCGTTCTCCAAGATCGCACTGGACGCAGCCCAGGCTGCTGCTCACCACCAGCGTGCCGAAGGCAACACCGGTGGTCTGGGCGAGAGCCTGAGCCGTTCGGAGTTCGTCGACCGCGCCCTGCGTCAGGCCGTGACCCGCGAAAGCACCAAGCTGCAGTCGGGCATGACCCTGCTGGCCACCGTCGGTGCGACCGCGCCGTTCGTCGGTCTGCTCGGTACCGTGTGGGGCATCTACGGCGCGCTGATCAAGATCGGTGCAACCGGTTCGGCCTCCATCGACGCCGTTGCCGGCCCGGTGGGTGAAGCGCTGATCATGACCGCGATCGGTCTGTTCGTCGCTATCCCGGCCGTGTTCGCGTTCAACTTCTTCTCCAAGGTCAACAGCTCGGTGATCGCCAAGTTCGACACCTTTGCCCACGACCTGCACGACTTCTTCGCCACCGGTTCGCGCGTTCGCTAATCCGGTTGTAAAGAACGCCTTCGCAACGATTTAGACGGAGCCCGTTATGGCCTTCAGTAGTGGAAACAGCGGTGGCCCGATGGCCGACATCAATGTGACGCCCCTGGTGGACGTCATGCTGGTGCTGCTGATCATCTTCATCATTACGGCACCGCTGATGTCCCATAAGGTCAAGGTGGAGCTGCCAGAGGCCAACTTGATCCAGAAGGAAGATGCGGAGAAACGCGCCGCGCCGATCACCCTGGCCGTCAAGGAAGATGGGTCGCTGTACTGGAACGACGAGCCGATTTCCAAGGAAGCCCTGGAGTCGCGCCTGTCCACCGCCGCACAGCAGACCCCGCAGCCGCCGCTCAACCTGCGCGGCGACCGCACGACCAAGATGCGTACGATCAACGAGATCACCAAGATCGCGCAGGGTCAGGGCATGCTGGACGTCGGTTTCGTTGCAACCAAAGTGAAGGGGCAGTAAGCCATGGCATTTAGTACTGGTGGAAGCCGTGGGCCGATGGCCGACATCAACGTCACGCCCCTCGTGGACGTGATGCTGGTGCTGCTGATCATCTTCATCGTGACCGCGCCGATCATGACCTACCCGATCGCCGTGGATCTGCCGCAGCGGGTGCTCAACCCGCCACCGCAGACGACTGAGCCGCCGCCGCCGATTGAATTGCGGATCGACGCCAGCAACCAGGTGTTCTGGAACAACAGCCCGACGCCGGTTGATCAGTTGCAGCAGAAGATGGAAGAAGTGGTCCAGGCCGATCCGACCAATCAGCCGGAACTGCGCATCGATGCAAATCAGGATGCGGAGTACGAGGTGATGGCGAAGGTGCTGGCCGCTGCGAAGAACTCGCAGATGAAGAAAATCGGCTTCATGCAGCAGTAAACGCATCTGCAATACCGCAACACAACAGTCATGACGCGACTGCAACGCCACCGGAAACGGTGGCGTTTTTTTTTATCATGTCTGCGAGCTGCGTGTTCGCCGCCAAGAGCTGCAATCTCACCCACGCGATTGCATGCGAAGGCAGATGGATTATTCGCCTTGGCAGCGTGCGGTAACCAGAATCTGCAGCAGCGCTTCGCTACGGAAGATGGGTGCTTGCAGATAACGGCCAATAGAGGCGACTTTCTCGTTCCTGGATTATCTTTGCTTGATCCACGCCGTTCCCCGAATGGCTTGAATGCATGGCGCTTATCGATAGTACGGGCGAGACGACACATCCGCGAACGCACGGCTGGCGTTACGCATAGCCGGACCACAGCTAGCTCGACTGCGACGTCGAATGGGTCCGCATCACCGATCAAGACGCTTGGGCGATCAACTAGACATCGGTTCGCAATACACCGACGTTGCATGCGTCCGCCTCACGGGCCAGCACGTCTATTCCGTCGGTCACGCGTTTGGGTTGGCACCCGAGCTCTTTGCACGGATGCGTCGCCACGTTCAAGGCACTCAAGCGCTGGCGCCTATCTCATTGCCTCTTCCACCGCATCCTGCCAGGTGTATGCTCGGCCTGCAGCACCCACGATCACAACAGCACCGGAGGCAGTCATGGCTTTCAGTACGGCAGGGAATCGGGGACCACTGGCGGAGATCAATGTCACGCCGTTGGTGGATGTCATGTTGGTGTTGTTGATCATCTTTATCGTCACCGCGCCGATGGTGACGCACACGATGACGATGGATCTGCCGCAGTCGGCCAGCCAGCCGTCGGTGCAGCTGGAGCCGCCCGAACCGATCGCCTTGCGGCTGGATGCCGACGGCCAGGTGTTCTGGAATGCCAGCCCGGTGAGCCTGCAGGACCTGCAGCCGCGTTTGATCGAACAGATGCGCGAGACGACCGGCAATCAGCCCGAGTTGCGCATCACCGCGAGCCAGGAAGCCGAATATGCCGTCCTGGCCAAAGTGCTGGCAGCAGCCAAGAACGCACAGGTAGAGCACATCGCTTTCGTGCAATAGCCGCCAAGGGCAGCGCTTGCCGCGCAGGCGCCCAACTGGCTCACGCAGCGTAGCGCGATGCGCTGCGTGAGCCGCATCGCGATGGATGCGCAAGCGCCGATAGACCGCTCGCCTCTCCGACCGCTCGCCTCGGCCCATCGTTGAGAGGGCTACGCATTGTCGGCTGCACACCGTGTGGATTGATCCCCAACCGCCGCCGGGGCGCGTCCATCCTTCGTCGTGGTGCCAGGCCGCGTTCCTCGATGCACTGGCCCGTCTGCGGCCAATCGGCAGTGCGACGTGGCCAGAGCAGTTGGCAGATCGGGAGCGGCCACAGATCTGGTGAGCAGCCACCAGGCCGGCGCTGCTACCCGGTGCACCATGGCCCCTCATGCGCTTTCCGGTTCCGAGGGCGCCATGCACATGCACCTGACGACTGCCCGCTGCGTTCTGGACGCGTTTGGAAGGGGCGCGCGACGCTGCGATGCGCATTGTCTACCGCCACCACTGAGTGGCCGCGCCATGCTGGCAAACCAGGTACCGACGACGAAAAACCGCGCAGCGGCCTACGTCGACGTCTCAACGCCACGTAGGAGTAGGAGCTCCACATACGCACGCACGGTTGCCTCCAGGCCTGCATACAAGGCCTCGCTGATCAGCGCGTGGCCGATCGACACCTCCTGCACGCCGGGCACGCTGGCGAGAAAATCGCCAAGGTTGGCTTGCGACAGATCGTGTCCCGCATTGATTCCCAGCCCCGCAGCGGTGGCACGCCGGGCTGCGTCGGCAAACAGGGCCAGTTCGGCCTGCGGCTGCCCGCGTGCGTATGCGTGCGCATACGGGCCGGTGTACAACTCGATACGGTCCGCACCCAGCGCGGCGGCGTGGGCGAGACGTGGATTGCCGGCATCCACAAACAGGCTGACCCGGCTGCCCAGCGCCTTGAACGCAGCGATCAATTCGTCCAGCTGGGTGGTGTCCTGCGCAAAATCGAAGCCGTGGTCGGAGGTCAGTTGCCCATCGCTGTCGGGCACCAGGGTGACCTGCTCCGGGCGTGTGGCACGACATAATTCCAGCAGACCCGGATAACCGTCGCGCGGCGGTGCGAACGGGTTGCCTTCGATATTGAATTCGACGCCGTGCTCGCGGGTGAGCGCGCTCAGCGCCAGCACGTCGTCGGCGCGGATATGCCGTTGGTCCGGACGCGGATGCACGGTGATGCCGTGCGCACCGGCGGCGATGCAGGTGCGTGCCGCCTGCACCACATCCGGGTCGTGCCCGCCGCGCGAATTGCGCAGCACCGCGATCTTGTTGACGTTGACGCTGAGCTGGGTGGTCACGACATCGTTCACTACGCTTGCGGCTCGCCGTCGCGGGTCGCTGCCAGCGCGGCGGCCTTGCGGGCCTCGGCAATCTCGCGCAGCCGGCGCAGTTCGGCCGGGTCGATCATGCTGCTGGTATCGCGCTGGGTATCGTCCATCCGGGCGGCGAACCAGCCACGGGTCCACAACAACAGCAACACCAACGCCACCAACAGCGACACCACCAGCAACCACACGTGCGGCGTGCTGAAAGCCAGCACCAGCGCACCCAGTGCCATGAGCAGAAACAGCCAGTGCATGACGAGCTCCCCAATGAGTGGCGGCAGTGTAGCGCCGCGCCCGTTCCGGTTCCACGTGGGACGGAGGCGGCTCAGAGCAACGGCGACAGCAGCCGTGCAAAGGCCTCGGGCAGGCGCGAGCGCCAGAGCGGACGGTGACGCACGAAGCGCACTTCCTGCGCCTGCTGCATGTCGGTGTCGATCATCCCGGCCAGCTCGGCGGCCACCGCCTGGTCGCGGAACAGCATCGACAGCTCAAAATTGAGGCGAAAGCTGCGGCTATCGAAATTGGCGCTACCGACGATGCAGACCTCGTCGTCGGCCAGCAGCGCCTTGGTGTGCAGCATGCGCGGGCCGTATTCGTAGATGCGTACCCCGGCTTCGAGCAACTCGTCGAAATACGAGCGCGCGGCATAGGTCACCAGGCGCGAGTCGCTGACGCGCGGAACCAGCAGGCGGACGTCCAGGCCGCCCAGCGCGGCCGAGGTCAATGCCATGCGCGCGGCCTCGCCCGGAACGAAATACGGGGTGACCAGCCAGACCCGGTGCTTGGCCTCGTGAATGGCGGCGACCATCAGCCGATGGATGGCTTCCCATGACGAGTCCGGGCCGGACACCAGCACCTGCGCATCCACCGTCCCCTGCGCGCGCGTGGGCACGTCTTCGGGCCACAGCTTCTGGCCGTGGAAGGCGGCGCGCTCCTGCCGGGTGGCATACAGCCAGTCTTCCAGGAAGACCAGCTGCAGGCTGCGCACCACGTGGCCTTGCAGGCGCACATGCAGGTCGCGATAGGCATCGCTGCGCACCTGCTCGTTCTCTTCGTCGGTGACATTGATGCCGCCGGTGAAGCCGATCCGCCCGTCGACCACCAGCAGCTTGCGGTGGGTGCGCAGGTTCAGCCACGGTCGCTTGAACGGCTTCAGGAACTGCGACGGGTGGAACCAGGCGGTCTCCACGCCTGCCTCGCGCAGCGTGCGCAGGGCGCGCCGGGTCATCGCCGACGAGCCGATCGCATCCATCAGCAAACGTACCTTCACCCCGGCCCGGGCGCGTTCCATCAGCGCATCGCAGATCGCGGTGCCGCTGTGGTCGGGCTGGAAGATGTAGTACTCCACATGGATATGGTCGCGGGCGCCGCGGATCGCTTCGATGATGGCCGCATACGTCGCCGCGCCATCCACCAGCCAGTGCACTTCGGTGGCGCTGCTCGGCGCCAGGCCGGTAGTGGACTGGGCGATCTTAGCCAGCTCGGTGCAATCGGCATCCGGCGGGCAGACGCTGCTGTAGCTTTCCATGCCCGAACGCGAGCGCCCGCGCCGCAGCCGTTGGCGTTTCACCTTCTGTGGGCCGAGCCAGTAATAGATCAGCAGGCCCAGGTACGGCAGCGCGGCCAGCGACAGCACCCAGCTCAGCGTGGCCACCGGCTCGCGCTTTTGCAGCACGATCCAGCTGGCGATCCACAGCAGATAGAGCACGTAGGCGGCAAGAAGGAGCGCTTCGAGATGGGGAATGTTGGCCAGCCAATCCCACGCGCCCTGAGCAAGTGCGAGCATGCGCGGATTCTACGGCGCGCACGCCGTGCTGCGATGACCGTGGCGCCAATGCCGTGGTGCCTGGGTAGCGGCCTGAAAGCTTCATCCGGTCGAGGGGCCTGTCGCGGCGGATGAGACCTGCCGGCCGTACGATGCGCCGATGGCAAGCGCAATCAAGGGCCGGGGTGCGACCGGTTATCTGCCCGGACGGTTCGAAGTCACCACCGAGCATGCGGTGGACGATGGCTGGCACGTGGACGACAGCGAGGAGTTCGCTGCGGGCGTGCTGCGCACGCAGGTCACCGAGGAGACCGCGCGCAGCATCATCAGCCGCAACCAGTCGCCGGATATCGGCTTCTCGCAGTCGGTCAACCCGTATCGCGGCTGCGAGCACGGTATGGTGTTTTGGTAGATTGTTCACAACGTAAAGCGGCGTTGAACTTTAGTTAGCGGTGCTTTCGTTGAGATGAAACACTGAACGAACTAAGCTAGGTACCAAAGTCTTGGTCGACAGTGTTCAGCTTGGCCGGATGTTGGCCGCTCGCTAGATTGCATGATCCCCAAGGCCGTGATTTCTTCGTTCCGGCCCCCGGGAGAAGCAGTCTTGGATATCTACCAGCCTCAGATCGCCCAAACGGTTGCTCTGCCTAACCGTGGGCAGGCGCGTCACTTGCTGGGGTCTACCGCCGCGCTTCCCGCGGGCTTCTACTTCGTTGTCGATAGACGTACGTCGGTGCCTATCCCCGACGTCTATGACTTCTTGGTTTCGGAGAACGTCAGCCTGCTGGGTAGGCCAAAACTTCGCCACCAGTCCAATACAAGTAGGGCTAACGCTGAAGACTTGGTTGACCTCCTTCTCTTCGCCAACGAAATCAGCACAACTCTTGCAGAGTTTTCGGAAGAACTGCTCCAGCAGTACGCCGATAGCATGTTGTACGTAGTGAGTCCGCAGACATCTCTGAATTATGCAGATCGGACAGTCATCAAGCGGGTCTCGACCGCAAAGCGGCTCTTCCATTATCTGCAGAATAACGGGCGCTTGAAGAATCGCTTCAAGATAGCAAAGGTCCTGCAAAGAGGAATGGAAAGACGTGTCATAGCGCCGGATGTTCAAGTGCCAAAAACACCTGCAACGGACGCGCTGGTAAAACATATTGCTACTGACCTCGTAGAGGCAATCAGCAAAAATCTCGGCCAGATGCCCAGTGAAAAAACGCAAGTGCTGACTCGGGATCGCCTTTTGTTTGCCTTCTTGCTGAATACCGGTGCCCGGATCTCAGAAGCGCTATCAATCAAGATTAGCGATTTGCCATTTCAAAAAGTCGGTAAGGAGAGCTCTCTTGCAGCTTGCCACATAAGCGTGATAGCGAAAGGAGGAAGTTATCGAAAACTCATCGTGCCTATTTGGTTACTGGAAGAGCTAAGCATCTATGTTTCTACCGAGCGCGCCGAAGCCATACTTGCTTCGAAAGGAAAGGCAGAGCATAACCAGGTCTTCGTCAATCATGCGGCTGCCAGTTATTCCCGTGGTCAACCGCTTACAGCAAATAACTTCAGAAAGACAATGAGGCGCGCCGCAAAACGCGCAATTGGAGATACCGGAAACAACAGTATTCCTTCTCCGCACGCTTGTAGGCATTCATTTGCTCTATGGCATTTCGTCCTGGAAGCGCGCGCAGGAAATCCCGACCCGGCTAAGAAAGTTCAAGCGCTTCTTGGACATGCAAATAGATCTACCACAGAACAGATATACCTAAACGCGAGCCTGCTTCTAGAAGAGGAACTGTCAGAAAGGGATCAACGCCATCTAATGACTGCACTGGATGGGTACTTAAGATGAAACGTACACGATTTCGAACGGAGCCCGGCCAAAATTCATTCGGTCCGACTCAAGTGCGCTTCTCTCGAGTTGAGAAAAAAGGGCTGCTGCACTTTCAGTGCGAAGGGCCACTCGATGAAGATATCAAGCTTTACGACTTTTCTGGATGGGCAGGTCTCTCTCAGATCGCCGAAGACCTCATCGATGCAACACTCGCCATCCTTGCATCAGAAAGAGCAACAACTCGAAACGGAACGCACCGATTGCTTCGCTACGGCATTATTCAATACCTTAACGAGACCTCTCCTAACGCCGAGCTAAGTAGCCTTGATCGAGTGACGTTTCAAGATTTTACGCAATGGTTGAACAAAGGAAGAGATGGACAAAAGTGCGTCTGGAGCTATTCCGATAGAATGCATAAGCTAAGTGCGCTGCGCAAGTTGATATCACGGCTTTCTCCGAAGCTATCAAAGCTGGGCGTCCAGCACGATATTCCGATAAATCCGTGGCCTGGAGATAATCCGCGGAGAAATGAGGGCAGAGAAAGGGAAGCAATATCACAAGAGCAGTTTATGAGGTTGCTGACCGTCGCGATAAAGGCGCATGAGCAAAATTTCAGAGACTTGGATGTGTCGCTTACACAAATTGACCACCATCTTTCTGTCACTAAAACTCACTATGTTATCCCAGACACACTTGAGGGACTGTGCGCTCAGGCGGTAGTCAAGTATCGAGGGATACTTCCGGAGCGAAAATGGCTAAAGCAACACGAACCTGATTTTTTTCTTAGCTTGGAAGAGGTAGGTTACCTACGTGTCGCAAAACTGATCAATCCAAGCGTCAATGACTTGATGCCTGCCTTCATCATCCTTCAGTGTTTCACACATTGGAACGAGCAGCCGATGTGCTGCTTGCGTATTTCAAACATCGACAGATGCTCAGGATTATTTTCAAACAAGTACAAACTATCGAGCATAAAGTTTCGTGGAAAAGGCATGGTTCATCGTTCGTTCTTTAAAGGCGACGAGTTGTTCAATCCCTGCAACGTTATTGACTTCCTTGAACGATGGACCAAACACCTTCGGGTGAACGCTCCCCAACGGGTACGTGACGATCTATTTCTGTACGCCTGCAAGTTCAAGACTAGAAAGATCGGAGCAATCCGCTCGCTGGGACAACCGCTAGGTGGGACTTACAATCTTTCAGCCGAGAGGAAGTCCAGGTTCTTCAAGGAGCGAGGAATCAAAGCCGCAGGCTCAAGCGCCATTCGCTTAGCGGGGGCCGAGTACCTGAATGAGATACTTGGAGATACGGAGAAGGTCCGTGTTCTCCTTGGACACAGCACGGTTTCGGTCACACACGACAACTACCGCTCTAAAGCAACCCGTAGAAATGACGAGGAATCGCTAGCTGGAGCCATGGCTTTACAGTTTCGATACCATGATAGCAATGCAAAAGTTGACTCTCGCAGTCACTTCGGCGATCGATCTGCGGCGTCACCCGGCTATCGATGTCTGGATCCATTTCAAAGTCCGATGCCCGGTCAAATTGATGGACGTATGTGCACTGGCTATGGATTGTGTCCGGCATGTCCACTTTCGGTCGAAATGAATGATGAAGTTTCTATCGTGCGAAGAAGTCAACTTTTCGAGAGGTACGGTGAGGCGCTCCGCACTCTTGGCACGCAGCGTTTCAGAGAGCGGTATGGAAATGCATACGACCACCTTGGCTCAGCTCTCGCATCCACGCTTAAGAAGGCAAATATGAAGCGACTGGAACAATTAGTCCTCAATCCCATACCGCCGTTGGAATAAATATGCCACCACGTGAAAGCAAAAATCCAAGTCGACTTACTTTCGCAGGTGCAGATTTTAACGCTCGCGTGTGGACGCTTCCTAATGAAACTCCTGGTCAAGTGAAGAAGAACGCAGTGATCAGCTGGGATAAGCTTCTTATGAATGGCGAGTCGCTTTTTGGGTCTGAACATCAGGAACTTCTCTTCTCCCTTAAATGCTTCATATGGACGCTGGTCTACACGCCGCAGGAATCTGCAGCTACAACGGCGGGCGGGCTACAGAAGGTCGTCATTGGAGTAAGAGACCTTGCGAGCTTCATGATTGATGAGGGCATAAAGAATCTGGACGAGTTGGACACAGCGGACTCATGGGCCTTTGCGGAATACGTGGTTTTAATGCACGAAACGGGAACGCGGGATGCTGAACGATGGGGCGCCTCACGAAAGCCCACGCATAGTGGCGTTATTTCATCAATCAATGTTCTAACTCTGATCCATCGGCAGCGCGTAGCAATGAGTAGTATGGGTGCAATGACTTTGAAGCTCGCGCCTTACGATGCCAAGTCGCCCTACGAAGTGGTGAATAAAGATTTAGGACTCAAGCGAGGAAGTAAAACCATACCTGCAATTCCTGATGAGGTTGCGATACCGATACTAAATACGGCGCTACGCATTATGGACAACTCAGCGGAAGCATTACGCGCTGCAGTAAGTAAGCTTCTTAGTATCAGGGGTTTTTTAAAGGACTGGGAGGAGATTAGTGCTACTGATCGTCTAGAGTTGTATGCTCAGGTCAACGCGTTCGCAAAGGAGATGCGGGTACCGATGCCTAATGTCGAGGAATCGCTATTACTAGGTGAAAAGGCTACTAGGCGTAATGCCGAGGGCAATCACTTCGTTCTTGAAAAGCCGCTTTTTGTACTTCGTTACTTAATTGTCACGTGTGTTGCAGCCTGCTCAATTGTGCTGCAAGCGGGAACTGGTATGAGAGCCCATGAGCTACTCAGCTTACGCGCACGAACCAGTCGAACGAATGGATGGCCGGCGTGCTTGCACAGCTCGATCACTCCTGATGGATTGTTAGAGATGTTTTATGTGGAAGCCACTACTGCCAAGCGTGGAAGGCCTAGACAGGCAGACTGGCTAATTGGCGCGAGACCGGTCGGTGCTGACTACATGCCACCTACAGTGCGCGCTGTTCTGACGCTCAACGAACTTCTTAAAGATTTTCGCGACCTCGGTGGTCAGTTCGAACTTCTCATTACTCTTAGAACGAAAGGTGGGCTTCCCACGAACTCCTCGTCGGTAACGACTATGAGCAGTGGTTACCTCGCGCGATTACAGCGGGAGTTTCTTTTGAACTGGGTTGACTTCAGTATGCTCGGTGAACACGCGCACGTGGTCTACAAGAAAGGGCGAATTAGACCGCATCAATGGCGACCAACTTTCGCAACGTTCGTTTTTCGTACCAATCCCAATATGCTCAAGGCGCTCAGCGAGCATTATAAACACGTGAACGATGCGATCACCTGCCGATACTACATAGGAAATGATCCGACGCTCGTTTCAGCTTGTTCGGACGCTCAGGCTATGTCAGCCGTACACGTGCTTCGCTCTATAACCTTCTCATCTGCCCCAATGGCCGGCGGATTCTCTAAGGTTGTAAGCGAGGTGCATAAGGCGCTGAGCCTGGAGCTAGTCAAGGAGAGCTTGTTGGACGACGACACCGCTGTCCGCTACGTTAACGAGAATGAAGTGTCACTGTGGAACACACCTTATGGCCGCTGCTGGGCGTCACAGCTTCCGTCAAAGAGTTTGTGCAATCAGCGTGCAGGCACGTCTAGCTTTGCAGCGACCAAGCCCAATCTTAAAGTTGCCCATCTGGAGTTATGTGTAGGATGTAGTTGCCTTGCCATCAGTTCTGAACACGTGGATTTTTGGAGTAACCGACGCGATGAGAACCAGGCGCTGGTCAAGCGGGCACATGCGTCTGGAGACAAGGCGAGCCTGGCAATCGCCACCCGGCGGAAGAAGCAAAGCGATGCGATCCTTGCTGCCCTCACTCTTTAATGCGCTTGTTTCTGAAGTTCCTTTGCATCTTGCGCACAATGGGATCGGCGCCAAGCTCGATCAGCGATTTCTGAGCTCTATCTAGCTCAGCCCGCTGGGAGGCGATCACCGTAACCAATTCCGCTTTAAGTTTCTTTAGCTCGACGATCTCCTGGCGCAGCGCCTTGATAGTTGATGAACCTGGAGCTGCCTTTTTTGCCTTCAGAACTGCCATTCGGATCGCAGGGTACTGGCAGCCGTCGTAACCGATAAGGGTTCGGCTCACTCCCGCTTCCAAGGCGACATTGGCGATGGAGACTAAGTTATAGGTTTTCCCGGCACCAAGCTTTGAATCTAGACTTGCGCGAAGCTTTGGGTGGGCAGGTTCATCATCGCGTAGTCTCTTTAGGGCATCTTCCAATTGCCGTTGAGTTGAATCTTTCATCGACCACTCCGCTTTCCAGAGACGCTCTCTCTAAGGTAATCTTAGAGGCTTTTTTTCAGATGAAACATGTCGAACAACCCCTAAACACAGCTAAACGGCGACGTTCTGACTAGTGCAAGCTCAACCTCCAGCTTACGAAGAATCCAAGCAGTAGCACAGTAGTCAGAATGGATGCCACGAGTGCTCGCCGGGAGCTGCCGTAGAGCGTTCGGCGGTAGCGCTCCCTGTTTCTGTGCTGAAGGCGTCGCCCAAGTATCCAGATACAGGCTGGAATCACCATCAGTGGAGAACTTGCGATCATCTGGACCCAGGGCTCGGCGAAGCTTCGATGATTGATAACCCAGGCAACTGCTTGCGTTGGGAGGCCAAGATAGAGAGCCATCGAGGCCACCTGGGTAAGGTGGAATCGAAAGCCGACTCGTGGCTTTGCACGCCAATCCAATTGTGTAATGACCACCTGCAGCCTGTACACCAAAGCGCAGATCAGCGATATCGCAATGATTCCTAGGTAGGCAACCACCGGGAAGACGTACGTGCTCATCTCCAGCCATGTTGAGATATTCTCAAAGGCTACCTGACCAACCTCGGCTACGATCCTATCCTCCATCATGTCCAAGAACATGGACCGGTACTGGTCATAGGCAATCGCCCAAGGCGCAACCGCCACGGTTGCCAATGGCCAGCTTCCTTTGAATGCGTCTCGGATCGCATCCCCTAGACGAGCCTTGGGCGGTATCGGAAACGACTTGGGATCGCCCCATATCGGGAAGGCCGCCAACAGTGCATACGGATGGGCCTGAGACCAGCGCTTTGCCCGACGCTCCCATCTGTATCCCACAGCTTTTATCGTTCGAGCCGCCTGAAGGACAAGGAATCTGAGATGCGTCAGGATCACCAAGCATCGGTGGGCTGCGAGGTGCAGCCGCCCATGTTTAGCTGCCAGCCTCCGGGCTCGCTTGGTGGCGTGTGAGGGGGATTTCATGATTCTTTTCACTTAGATCACTTTAGGCGAACATTGCCTCTTCAACTGCGGAGTCTCCCGAGCTTCAGGGTTCTACTGGCAGGCCTAAAGCTTTGAGTTGTCTTGCCGAGTTCAGGCATCTCTGATGCGATGCCGCAACGCATGGTCATCTATGCAGGCGACACGCACGGGTCTATCGAAAAAAGAAGGGGCCCGCAGCAATGCGGGCCCTTTTTTTCATTCTTATTTTTTCTCGTAGGGAGGCGGCGACGGGCGGTTGTGTTCCTTCTGAGTGGTCCGCGGGTGGGTCTCCGCGAAGCGCTCGGTCACAAACCGACCAGTCTCCGAGCTGCGGAAGTCCGCATGGCCCTTCTTACTGGACATATCTGATCCTTTTGCAGATCTCTTCAGAAAATGCTCTGCTCCAAGTCCAGGGCGCCGAACCCAGTGGCTAGGTCCCAAGCCTTCCTATCAGCCCTTAACGGCGCGGATAGGAGCGGTAATGATGGATGACGTGATCCACACGGCCGAATCGACGGCGGGTGGTATCAATACCCCCCTGATTGTTCACTGAAGAAATGCTAATAGATCAAGCAGTTAAGACGTAAACAGTGCACACATTAGTTGGACAGAACTGCGTGCACAGCTCCGCCCAACTCGTCGTTCCAGGACGAGTTAGTCAACGCTCGTGAATTGCAAAGAGAGTTAGAGCCCTGGGGCGAGTAACAAGGCAGACATCGACATGCCCAACCCATCGGCCACGCGTTCCAACGTGGCGAGAGTGACGTTCTTCTTGCCGCGTTCGATCTTGCTGTACTAGGCGCGATGCATCTCGATGTGGTCGGCAAAGCCTTCCTGGCTGAGACCCAGAGCAACGCGATGCGCACGGATCACATCTGCAAGTTTTGCTTGATTCGTATGCTCGACCATACGAAGAAGCTTGTGGTTCCAGTACTTTAAAGACTAAGCCTCCAACGGCAGTCTATCTATAAGTACTGGCCGTCTTTCTCATGAACTTTTACCTCGTATGTCGGAATTGGAGTTCACCCTTGAACTCCCCCTCTCGCCTTTGGGCAGGGAATAAGTCGTCAGGCAAGTGCGTCGAATGCAGGAAGAGGAGGGTCAGGCCAGAAGCTTCGAGTACTGCCTTGCAGAAGAGCTGTCAAAGCTCATCCCTCAACTCACCGAATGGGACATCAAGCCGCCGACCGGTGCACAGATGGCGTAGGCGACTTCGCTATGCCACAGCTGGGCATCCCCTGCCCGCAGCAACACGTCGATCGCGTGCATTGATGCAACCTTCCTGGCCGAAGCGAAGGCACTCGCCGGCGAACGCTCCCAATGAAGGTCTTCCGCAAGCGATAGCTGTGGATAAGCCTGGGAAGAACCTTCTCTGCAGATCCCCAGATGGCATATAGCTAACTGAATCTCCGGAGGTTGCGGTGGCTGTGATTAGTAATAATACTAACTACCTATCCTTCCCAAGTTGGTGCTATGGAACACGATGCTCGAAAGGCACAAGTTCCCATCAAAGGTAGAGGTGCCGCATCGCGCGTCCCAAGCCGTTTCGATACCACAGCAACCGTGGGGGTCGATGATGGCTGGGAGTCCGTCTATCAGGGGATGGAAGACGAGCCGCGATTGCGAACTCAGGTACAGGAAGAGCGAGCGCGGACGGTCATCAGCCGCAACTCGTCACCAGACGTTGGCTTCAGCGCGTCGGTCAATCCATACCGCGGGTGCGAGCATGGGTGCGTCTACTGCTTTGCACGCCCTTCTCATTCCTATCTCAGCCTCTCACCCGGCTTGGACTTCGAGACGCGCCTGTTTGCAAAGACGAACGCGCCTGAACGACTCAGAGCAGAGATCAGCAAGTCGAACTACAAGTGCGCCCCGATTGCTTTGGGGATCAACACCGACGGCTATCAGCCGATTGAAAGGAACTACCAAATTACACGCCAATGCCTTGAGGTGCTTGCTGACGCAAAGCATCCGGCAAGCTTCGTCACCAAGAGCGCCCTGATCACCAAGGACATCGACTTGCTGGCCTCGATGGCCAAAGATCGGCTGGTGACGGTCTACTTCTCAGTCACCACGCTCGATAGAAAGCTATCGGCAAAACTCGAACCACGAGCCGCCGCTCCCCACGCGAGGCTGCGGGCAATGAAGCAGCTGCAGGAGGCAGGAGTGCCGGTAGGCGTTCTGATCGCGCCCGTCATCCCTATGATCACCGACCAGGACCTGGAAGCTATCCTTCAGGCCGCTTACGAGCACGGCGCGAGGGCTGCAGGCTACGTGCTGCTCAGGCTGCCCAACGAGATCAAGGCCATCTGGAGAGAGTGGCTAGAGCTGCACTACCCGGATCGGGCCGAGCACGTGCTTAGCTTGGTGCGACAGATGCATGGTGGAAAGGAGTACGACGCCAGCTTCGGCACCAGGATGTCCGGAACGGGCCCGGTGGCCGACCTGATCCGCAAACGGTTTGAAAAGAAGCATCGTGAGCTCGGATTCACCAGGCTGCCAGCGCTGGCTACCCATCTTTTCCAACCCCCCCAGGAAAAGTCTCCACAGGGTCAGCTCTTCTAGATCTGAGACATTCGGTATGAAGGCCTCAATCTGTAGCATTCGGCTCAGAGCCGCTGCCGCGAGCTTCAAAGTGGTCTTTGAATAGTGGGACCAAGCAAAGATGCCACATCAGCCAGCAAGCATAGATGGAATCGCCGGAGTAGGCTTGGCCATCGCTTGTCGTTCCGTGCGC
The DNA here is from genome assembly GCF_001010415.1 of Xanthomonas pisi DSM 18956. Taxonomy (GTDB): domain Bacteria; phylum Pseudomonadota; class Gammaproteobacteria; order Xanthomonadales; family Xanthomonadaceae; genus Xanthomonas; species Xanthomonas pisi. The sequence continues at coordinate 86,544 of NZ_JPLE01000010.1, read as the reverse complement.
GATGGCGTGGCGAAGCCCCGGACCGGATCGAGTAAGGAACACTCGCTCGATGTCATCAATCACGGGCGCGCTGAAGATGGCCTCTAGCTCACCGCGATGATTCTTGTACAACTGCGTAATGCTCATGTCCTCCTGGGTCCCAGAATTCTCATCGTGACTAACAACATCGACGTCATGTCCTTTCAGGACATAGATCAGCGAGGCCTCTAGCAGCGGAGTCAGGATGAACATGGCCGACGTCATATCGCCATGCAGAAATGCCAGAATTCCCTTAGAAAAGGTCTCCGTGAGATCAGGAGGAACGAATGGGCTTTCTCGGCAGAGAGGGAAGACCTCGTCTAGTGATACTGAGTGCTCGCTGGCCAACTGATATACAACGACAGCGATTCGGCCCCGCACCACAGTCTCTCGGTAGATCCCCTCCTGCCTCGCGATAGCATGCTCCAATGCGGCAGGATCAATGTTCCGCGTGTCCGTTCCCGGAGAGCGGAATCGAACGTGGCCATCGGAATCGTGCTGCTGAACACCGAACAAAGAACCTAACGGATGCTTGCGCATCCCTTCAATTGCCTCTTCCTCAATGACCGAAGTAGGTCGGGGCCGGTGAATAGCGGCAAGCAAGAACAGAGCCTCCTCAATCGAAAGACCCTGAGTCCGATCTTTCACAGCTTTGACTAATTCGCTGAGATCATACGAGTACTCGAAGGTGCCGAACTCATCCTCGGCAGCGGACTGAAGCCGAATCAACTCTATGCGCAGCTCGCGCTTGGAAGCTTTGGCGTCAGGCGAAGACAGACCCCTCAGCAAGTCAATGGCTTGCTGCACGAAGTGTGACCCACTCAAATTTCCGCCTAGTGCCTTTCCATGCTCTGCCATACAGCAGCTTGCTTCAATCATGCATCGTTCGTAGTTGGCACTGTCCTTCGCACGGCGCCAAGCGCGACCAGCACCAACAAGCGCATCGCAAACAAAATGAGGGTCTGCTCCAGAAGTGAATCCGCGTGCAGCGAACTCCATACGAGGTGCACAACGCTCCGGCAGATCCAACTCATAGTCCAAGGCCAGATTCATCATGGCCAGCAGCCCCTGGCTGTCGCCTTCAGTCTCGAACTGATCGGCAGACGCCAAGCAGAAAGCCTTCAGCGCTATGAGATCGGAGTCGTCCTCGCGTAGGCGCAGCAGGTCGCAGATCTGGAGCCCTCTGCGAAGCGACCTCGTGACCTCGCTAATGGGACGATGATCTGAATCATAATCTCGATGCCTAAGCTCGCGGGTAAGCATCCCATCTGCTACACGAATGTAGGCGAGCACGGCCGCTCTACCAGCATCAACACGACTCCGCTCGACCAGCCAGGCAAGGTCGAAAAGCCGAGCGCAGATCACAGGATTGGGCGAACGTCTCCCCAACTCCCCCAGCACTGCGCCACACCCACTCCAATCCGAACCAACAGCTGTCCGCCGGCCATCGAACTCCATCATTGCGCTGTACGGAGCCTTGGGTAGATCAAGCCTTTGGTGCAGCTGCAATGCTGAAGCCACCATACGAAGAACCCGACTTCGCGGTGAGGTGGCTTGCTCATCGGCACGCTGCTCTTCCGCTACAAGTAGGTCACCTAAACGATGCGCAGAAGCTTCGCTGGCGAGCAGCCCAGAATCACCAATATCAAAATTAAACTCACTTGCATCTGAAAACGAAGCTTCCGTCCAGGGATAATTGATGCTGTTCATCAGGCGCACCCCCCCACCAAGTCAGTATATAGCGATGATGATATGAAGTTGGCGCAGCGAAGAAAAGACAGAACCAACTAACCATAGTTGCGGAATGCGTAGACCTGGCTTACCGGAACTACATCTAGGCCAGGGAACCAGAAGAACGATCCCGTCTAGAGAGGGTGGATCCCCCAATCTTCCCTCATCGACGCAAGGCAGTCCTTCAGCCTTACAGATCAGGGTTAACTCTCCTAGAAGCGCGTATACGCTGAAAAATACTCCTCAATGGCAGCAGCTTCCTTGGTAAGAGACCTTCCTTGATGCACGATGGAACTGCGAAGCAATACGATCTCGGAGATTGGGACCGCGACGCTGATCGAGACACAGTATCCGTTAGCTTTAAAGACTCGATCAGGCGTCTTGATTGAGCCATCCAACGCATTGTGCGCAGCTCGGCGAGCGAGCTGGCAATGAAGCTCGGACAACGATGAGGCACCCAACACCTCACGAAGAGGGACGTATGCTGCAAACTCCACCCCATGCACTTGCTGAGCATGCGGATTGCAGCCTTGCTTGTGCGGTAAGCGGCATTGAAGGGTGCACCGCGCAGCCCGCCAAAGCTGGAGATGTTGATAATTGACTTTCGTCGGACGTGCCTTTTCGCCGAGATTCAGCAGTTCAAGCAGCACCTGCGTCCCGATGATCGCCGCGTCCACATTGATGGCATTGACCTTGTGGACATGCTGATCGTCGTATCCTCAAAGCGCTCTACGACGGAGTAGCCCGCGTTGTCCACCAGTACATCCAGATGGCCGTAGCGCTCCCGAATCAGTGTTTCAACGGCGTGCCAATCGGCTTACTCGTGACATCGTGTTTCACGTGCTCCGCGGCACCTTCAATCTCAACGCCCTCGCGCAGGTCGGTGGCGACAACGGTCGCGCCCACGGCCGCCATGGCCTTGATGATCTCGCGGCAAATGCCACCGGCGGCATCTGTCATCAGTGCAGCGGCATTGGAAGATTATGCTCATGTGAACTCTATTCCTTACGTATGGACGTGATCCCTGACGAAGTTGGATCAGTGAACTACTGGATCTCATGCCGCCATACTTCGCACATCAGAACCTTACTACTGAAGCGACGTCCCCCCATCTTAAGCATCGCCAGCCCACAGAGCTCTTCCGATCGCAGCCGCAATGACCGCGATCAGAAGATTTGACGCTGCCGACGATAAGAAGAACTAAAGGTCTATGAGCCCTTCTTATGCTTATGAGGCTTGAGGGAATCGGTGTTGCCAGGCGTTTTCTTATTGTCGTGCTGCCGGCGGTCGGGCTTTCCGGTGGATTTAGCAATTCTCTTCGGACCAGGCTTGATTGCCATTTCTCACCTTCCTGTTGGTGCCGCGGGGCGCGGCAAAAATGATCAAAATCCTAGATGCTCGCGCATCTGGCTCACGAAGCGACTTCCTGATGCGGACCGGTAGGGTCGCTGCCCGCATATTGAAAGACGATCTTATCAACATCCATGATATCGGCCGTCTCGCGGGCGGCACGGACACGCTCGAGCTCCTTCTCGTAGACCCGCCGGAACTCGACCAGCAGTTCTAACTGACCCAGCTGTTTTAGCGCATGCTCCACCCGGTCGGGGTTGCTCGCATACTTCCGCGCCAGATAGTTCTCTTCGCGAGCCAAGTCAAAGTAATGAGCTGCATCACGCTCTCTAGGTCGCGGCTCAAGATAGGAATCAAACCCTTCTGGGTACGCATAGACGGAGCCGGTCTCGTATAACCCGTAGAGCACCGAGCGCTCATTCTCACTTAGCGTTTCCACATCCTGCCTGCGCGTTGGATTAACCTGCTGGAGCCGCTCGAAGACGCCCGCCGCCAGGTGGGGAATGGGCATAGCTATACCGACCCTGAAAGACAGGCAACGGGTGTTGCTGATTACCTGAGTTGCCTTTTTGAAGTCGGTGCCCGAAAGATCGTACTGTTCCATGATCTTCTGCTTGGCTGCTTCAAACTCGTCTTCTCCCCACACGCCGCGATCAGGGAGGGAATCAGCGATATCAAACAGCTGTCCCCTAATCAGCTTGCTTGTAAAGGTTCCAGTCTGGACCTCGCCGATTACATTGGCCAGCAGACTCTCAAGTTCAATCAGTATCCTGCACATCTGTGCATAGCCGTTAGCAAAGTGCGTCAGATCGATATGACTTGTGTCATTCAGGTTGAGCGTTGAGGTCCTGGCATCAGTGTCATAGCGGAACACCTGACCGGTTGAGTCGATGTAGCTGAGATCAACGATATACGGCTGAAGCTCACTACAGAGAACTTCGAACCTGTAGTCGGCAGCTTTGGTGATGGCTACCAGGTCAGTCCAGACCGGCAGGATGTCGTGCCGGACGTCCGGTTGCTTAAGCGGCTCGAGCTTCTTCTGATTCTTTGGAAACTTCGTGATGTAAGCCCGCCACGCCACGGGAAGCATGCGTTTGATCGACAGCTCGACATGGTGCCTGGCACAGAAACAGATGGGGTAGACCAGCACGTCCACGAGAGGCTCGCGTCCCCATGATTGCTGGGAGATCTCTGGCTTCCGGACCCCAAGCGACGACAGCAGCATCTCAGCCGCTTTTTCGAATCCGTCGGCATATCCAATGGAGTTGTCATAGCTGCCCGTATTGCGTCCGACGCAGGCGTTGAACTCCATGTCATTTCCCGTGTGTAACGTGGACATGATCAACGGACCCTTCCTTACTTTTTTTAATGGCTCTTCTGCTTCCATGGCACTCACGTTCATAGTAGTTGGTCCAGTCTGCGACGCGATCGAGATCGCGTCGCCCTATCCTAGGTGACGTACCACGCCCGTGAGAAGCGTCACCCTTCCTTTTGTCCTTCGGCAGCGATGCCAGCCAAGAAGCCAGCGGCAGTTCGAAACTCCCATTCGGCCCGAAGGCGAACACTCATCGAGCGCGAGCTCAACCAAGAAGGTGCCGGCTTGAAAAACATGGCGCGTACTTTCTTTGGGTGTCGTCATATGGGTATCTTCAGGGAAACAATTTGCATAACAAGGCCCGCGCTTAAGATGCGATCTCGGTCACTTCTTACTTGTTAGCTTGTTTGTGGAGGGGGCAGCGTCCAAAATTTCTCTCCCATCGGGGCGATTCTTGTCAGGAAAAGTTCTAGCAGTATTGGACGGCGCCAATGTGTGTTAGGTACGAAGCTGTACTCGTCATCAGCAAGGCCTCGCTGGGATTGCCTGGCGGCGAGCCAACGTCCTCGGCGTCGTAGATGGGTTTGTAGGTCAGCGTATGCTGCGTCTGTACCAAAGTTCCCTTGGGAAAACGTGGCGGCAGCGTGGCGCACGCTCAGCCACGCAAGGTAGCGACGTCTACCTACAGAATATGGCGCCCACTCTGCTCTGATCGCCAATATGAGCGTCTGGATGTCGCCGCTGTCCAGTCGATGGCGCTGTAAGAGACGAACAAGATAGGCCTCGCTATCCCCATCAGCGAGCAACCGCCATAGGGCATTGCGAATTATTCCATCGTCCTCGGCCAAGCGAAGTTGCAATGCCTCATCAAGTGCGGCTTGGATTTCTGTGCTTGGTAGGTGGATATCACAGTAGCGCCAGGCTACAGGCTCGTAGACGGCCCGGTGGGGTGCACCAGATGGAGACGAGCAGCGTATCAGGATGCCAGCCTGCTCTAGGAACTGAAGCAACTGCTCCGTTAAGCAAGGGCGAGAGGTGATTGGGTTTGGCTGTTGGGTGGCGAGGTGCAAGGCGCACCAAGCAGCAGTGCCCATCAATCCGACACGCTCGGAAGCGCGCAACAGCGCGGTGCGAGGAGTTAAAAGAGTCGGTTGAGTCTGGACATGAGCCACGCATACCTCGGTGGAATCCGGCTCTTAGCGTATCAGGTGAAGGGAGGGGTGGCTACATGATTTTCATGTAATCAGTGGATGGCGCATAGATTGCTGGTCGCATTCAGCAATCGCGACCATGGCAACCAAGACGATCTATGACGGGCAATACCGTGAGCTGATCTACCAGCTGCGTGCACGCCGTGAGCGATTGGGGCTTTCACAGGGTGAAGTTGCTCGGCGGTTGAGCTGGCCACAACAACGCCTGTCGGCGATCGAAGCAGGCGCACGTCGTCTGGATATCTTGGAGTTTGTTTTGCTTACCCGTGCTTTGGGCATGACTGTGGCTGCTTCCACCAGGCTGCTGTTCCCAAAAGAAGGTTAGGTGGCAGATTCCCATACGGAACTTTTACCAATTCAACGCCTGACTCGAGGGCTGATTAGTTTTCCTCGAGGGGTGTCAGCTTAGATGAGGTATAGGTTGCCGCTTGCCTAAAGTGGGAGGCGGTTTGACATTGCTAGGTCACCGACTCAGGGCGATGCGCTGCTGCCGTTATGACTAGAACCCACGAAAAGATAGGCGTCACTCTCGGAATGTCGCTGAATGCTGTAAAGATCTCTGCTGTGTTTTCTGACGCCGCGACGAGTCCACGGCTAATGGTGCAGCCGGTCTTGTTATGACAATATTTCTCCGTCGTCAAGGCCACTTCACCCACCATGGTTGGGAGACGGAGGTCAGAGCCTCCACTCAAGCGCCGACGACCAGATGCCTCACACGCGAGGCATCTGTTTTTGCGCCCCGCTAATTGGTAGCAAATGCCCTCGTACTCCGAGCCGCGTGGAAGTTTGAAGTTCTCTCTATAGCTCGCTGATAGTTCTGTAGGCCCCTTGATTTTATTGGCTAATAACAAACATGCCGGCTCCAGAGCACGCGATCAGCGATGCTACAGCCCGCTTTTGACCCAAAGCGGACATCTTTAGCGCCCTGTTCTCGGGTAAGCATCATGTGCGCCATTCCTACATAAAAGTTAGGAGACTGGCGGCGTGGCGGCGTGGCGGCGTGGCGGCGTGGCAGAGATCGTGCTATTTTTTGTCACGCGCCTGGCAGGCGCATGACACCCGTCTGAGCGAAGCTGGAAACGGCACTGCCAGTAAACATTAACCTACGATGACCTTGTTCGGTCCTCAGCTGGTGGTTACGGGTGACGCTGCGCTTACGGACCGTGGAGCAAAGTCATGCATAGCGTCGCCGTACCTCCGTCCTCCGTGGACGGCATCAAGCGTCTCGCCAAAACACTCAAGCGCGAGCGCTCCATTCCCCACAATCAAGCTCTCGAAGAAGCTGCTCGCATCGCTGGCTTTGAGAACCTGCGCCATGCGCAACGCCAACTGGCACATGGTGTTCATCCGACCCTGTACCCCGTTTTTCTCACTGCCTACTGGCGTGAGAACGGCCGTGGGGGACGCGAAACCCTGCGAATCGAGCTGGCAAAGCCCTTGGCCCAGGTTGTCCGCAGGAACCAGCTGAACGCCGTGCGTCAACTTGCCGGCTTCCGGCTCGACGCCGACGACCATATCGAGCGGGAACTCGACGTCGAGCGTCAGGAAACAGCCCAGCAATATCTGCACGATGCCGCCAGTGCCTTGCGCTTCATGGTCGCTACTGGACTCGTTCCGGTGACCACCCAAGCTATGCATCGCAAGCTGCGCTATCTGCAGAAGATGCCGGGCCACGACCATCCGAGCGAGTGGTTCGACCCGGCAAGCGGCTCGTGGCTCTACATGGACGAACCCTACGATCACCACGGCCCGGAGCTGCTGGATCGTCGGCGGCGCTGGCTGCGCGATTCAAACGTGTCCGTGGTTGCGCCGGCGTGGAAAGGACTCTACGTTCCCGGGCACTCGGTCCCGTATCTCGTCTCCGCCGATGCCGCGCTCCTGGCGCAGCTCTCCCGTAAATTGGCTACCTTGTCGGGAGAGGCGTCACCACAACATTGGAGCGGCGAATCGGACCGTTACGGCACGGCCTTCCTCAGCCCGGCGCGGGAGGCCGCGGGCCTCAAGCCGCGGCGGCGTCCGATGCCCGCATGGCGGGGCGAGGTACGTCGTGGTGCGACTCCCTACGGCAGGCCAGTTGGCGGTGCCGCCTCGCGGTGGCGCCCGGCGGTCGCGATGCCGATAGGAATGCACCTGAAGGTCGGGCCATTGCTACATGGTCTGTGCAACTCGAGGCTACCCAAGCGCGTGCAGGACGCGCTCAGTGTCGTGCGGTCCGAACTGGACAACTGGGTAATGGCCGAGTATCCCGGCGATGCCATGAGCCAAGAGCAGTTTCAGGCCATGTACTACGGCGAATACATAGATCCTGTCGAAGGTGCCGCTGCGCAACTCTGGACCATCGGCGAGGTGCAGGCCTTGCTCAGGCAAGGATATGCGGATTGCCCGCCGCTGAACTCGCTGCTCAAGCACCTGGAGAAGGCGAGAATTGGACTCGAGAAGTCAGGCTGAGCTGACAGGCGACACCCCACGTCCCATGGCTTCCCTCTGCCGTCACGAGGCGGGGGGAAGCTCTGACCAGGCCGGTGGCCGCCGATTGCCGCAGGTCCAACGCAGAATCGTTTAATCGCGCCAGGCAAGCAATCTGAAAAGAAGAGACTCGCAGCATGACGACATTCTCGACCAGGCATGTGCTCTCTCGACCCGACGCAGAGATCACCATCCGACAGGACGCTCCGAGTGAAGTGCGGGACGCGTTAACCACCATTGCCTATCGATACGAATTTAGGCCGAGCGCTCTGTGTGAAGTGTTGTGCGGAATCCGCTACCGCGCGCCCGACGAGGCAAACTGGTCGGAGTTCCCGAACATCGACGAAGAGGTTCGGGGCCTGCTGGCGGAATGTGAGTGGTTTGAGGTCTACGACTTCGTCGAAGCGATCGCTTCCCGCCACCCAGGGGCATCGGTGTCGTTCGCCGATGAGGTCAACCGCTACTTCCGGGTCGCAGGAGTCGGGTGGCAACTCGTCGACGGCCGGCTCGAAATGCGTGGTGCCGAGGTGTTCGAGGAGGACACCCTCGGGGACCTGATTCGGCGCAATCCGGATCTTTTTTCCAAGCCGGTCGACAAGATCGTCGACAAGGCCTGGGGCTATACATCCAACTTCGGTCGTCACCTGCACGATGAGAAACCGCCGGAGTTCGAAGAGGCAGAGTTGATGGTGGGCATTAGCGGTGTGCTATGCCGCTATCTCGCCAGGCGAACGGCTGGCCGCGGCTAGGATGAAACAGAGATGACGGGCACCGCCAAGATCGAACTCTATGTCGGCAATGCCATAGAACACGCGTCTGAGCGGAACGTGTTGGCCGCACTCGTCGAACATCTGGCGAGTACCGATGGATGGTCGGCGATCTTCGCCAATATCCATGTTGGCGGCCGCCAAATTGATTTCGTGGTCGCCACGGACTCATTGACGCTGATTGTCGAAGCGAAGCATTTCTCGCGCCGTGTCCGTGGCCAGAAGAATGGGCAGTGGCAGATGCACGGTTCGGGCGGTGTGTGGCGGAGTGTCGGAAACCCATACTGCCAGGCATTGGAGGCAAAGAATGCGCTGAGGGACCAGCTCTGCGCGTCTCACGGAGAAATGCCTGGCTATCCGGATGCCTGTGTTGTCTTCGCCCCGGCGTTGCCGACGGGATCGGATGTGCCTGCGTCCGACTTCAAGGTCTCGATCATAAGTGCTGGCGCTTTTGCGGAAGTCACCGCGAAGCGGTCCGGGCTCCTGCTTTCCAGGCAGCAGTGGGCCGCCTTTGCGCAAGAACTGGGCCTTCAGCGAGTGCAGACGCCGGGCGCCGCGTGCGACGCCAGACTGCTCGAACAGGAGGCGCTGCTGACGGCCTACTGGTCGCAGTTCCTACTTATCTATGCGCCAGCCGTCGGGTCGCTGAAGAGTGACCGTTATGAGCTCGGCGCCGAAGAGCTCGATGCGATCGGCGTGGCAGACCGTGTTGCGCAGGATGATGACGACCTTCTCATTCTTGGGCCATCCGGCTGCGGGAAAACCCTCCTCGCCCAAAAGATTGGCATCCACTGCTTGGAGCGTGGCCACGTCCCAATATTCCTTCAAGGAAAGTACTTCACCGGAACACTGGGCGAGAGCATCGGGAGGGAGGCAGGCTTGCTCGGTGCGCCGTCGGCGGCTCGCCTGATCTCGGCGGCCCAGGCGAACGGCCGACTGCTGGTGTTGATCCTGGACGGGTACAACGAATGTCCGGCAGCCGAGCAACTGGCGCTCACCAGGAGCCTGGCGGCGGCTGCCCGGCGCTACGGTATGCGGCTAATCGTGAGCGCGCAGGTCGACATTGTTCGATCGGATCTCATCAATGCCAGTCGTGTCGTCGTCAGCGAGCCTGACAAGGCGTTGAAGCTGGCGATTGCAGAATCGACGGCTGGTCAGGCAGGGTATCGATTGGCGTATCTTCTGGACTCAGTGTCGAGTGGGCTCGAGGCGGACCTGGTCGGCCGAGTCGGGGCAACATTGGCTGACGGGGCAAGTCGTTTTGCCTTGTTCGACGCCTATGCACGGCAAAAGCTCGGCGACGACGCATCCGACGGAATTCGACTCCTGGCGGCAGTTGCAGGGCAGCTGATCAATCGCATGTCGTTCAGCCTGTCAATCAGGGACTTCGACCGTCTGGCGGCTGCCGAGCGTATCCATGGCGACGTACTCGGCAGGATAGTCGCCGCCGGCCTTGTGGTCAGGCAATCGGACAGGGTCAGCTTCCGCCATGAACTGATCTTCTCGGCGTTCGCGGCCGAGTCCGTTGTTCGCCAGAGCGACCATGATGTCGAGAAGGTGTTGCTGGCGCTGGTCGCCCCAAAGTATGGAAACAGCCGTGCATTGATCCTGGGCGCTTACGATGATGATCGTTTCGTGGCTAACGTGCTTGCGAGGATCGAGGATGCCGGCCTGCTGCGGGCCGCATCGGATGGCGAGTGCGGAGTGGTGGCGCGCAACTGGGTCGTGGCCCGGTGCGACCAGGTGCTCAAGAAGTTGACGGCGGAAGCCGCGGCTGTCCGGCATTCGCTATGGGATGGCACCTGGGGCGGGGCCGGGGTGTGCGAAGACACCTTGTGCGATTGGAGTCCCTCAGAACGCGCGCTTATGACGACAATTTCAAACGGTGTTTGGCGCGGAACCTACCTGGACCGCGTCCTACATGCCGTCGCTGAGATGGATCGATCATTGAACCAAGCATTCGATGAGCTGAGGGAGGAAGCAAAGGAAAAGAAGGTCAGGCTCCGCACCGCATTGTTTGCCGATGCGTACGTGATGTCGGGGCGAGCAGGGATATCGCAGCTGGTGAATCGCATCTGCCACGTTGATTTTCCATCCAGGGCCGGCAAGAGTGAAGTTGCGGACCGCATTAAAGGTGCGTGGGAACGGCCTCGCACGTCTGGCCAGACGTATCTTCTGCTGACCCTAGTCAGATTCGCGGAGGACAGAGCCTACATCATCCCGCATATCCTGCCGTTGCTTGGCGAGCAGTGGAGGTATCAGCCCTATCATCTGCAGCTTGCACTGCTGAACTCTGTGTATTTCCTTCGTCTGAGTGATGACGGGTTGAAACAGCAGCTTGTCGACGCTCTGGAAGCCTTGCTTCCCACCTTGGGGCCGATGGTGTCCGGGATGGTGGTCGAAGCGCTCGAACACATGGGTGCCCTGGATAAGGATGTCGACCAACATGTCGGCGGGGTCAGGGAAGATCTGCAGAATCTTCTGTCAGGCCCTATGGACGCGGTGCAGGATGCGAAGGCCTGGGCAGCGTACTCCTGCCAGTTTGATCACCCGTTCTCGTCGGCGTACTGCGAGGTCATACAGGAGTTGAACAAGGACCAGCGCAAGCGCCTGTTGACGATGGCCTGCCGGGGTGCCGGGTACGCGGGGTTGTTCGTCTCTCCTTTGATTCAGGAGCTGACCGAGTACCAGGATCCTAAGGTTGCGCCCGCTATCGAGAGATGGACAGCCCTACCGGAACTCAACAGCTTCATGCCGCAAGAATCGATCTCGGTGTTTGTGTGGGCCCATGTCGCGCTTGGAATGCTCGGAGTTCCGCCGCCAGCCGACCGAGGGGATGTGGAGTCCCCGGCCAAGGATGCCTTGATCGCTTTAGGCGATCTGCACTACTGGGCTCATCGCTCGGATCTTGACGCCGATCGTCTCACCCAATCCTGCTCAGCGGCCATGGAAGTCCTGCTGCACCCGGCTCAGCTTGGAGCGGCGTCAGCGCTGTACCTGGTGACCAAGGCAATGTCATACGAGAACGCAGCCCGCGAATCGGTCATGCAGAAGTTTCCCGGCAAGATGTTATGTATTTGCAGGAATGCACTACAACGGCCTGATGACCAGATCGGCTATTATGGTCATTTCGGCTATGACAGGCTCGATGTGCTTAGATTCTCCATTGACGTGCTTGGCAATCTCGGCGTCGCTGGAGATCTGCCTCTTCTGCGCAGCTTGAGCGATGACCAAGCGCTCGGTGAATCAGCAATCAAGGCGATCCAGCTGATCGAAGGACGGGTCGATAATGTGGGCAGTTAGATCAATTATTGGTATAGCGAGGAGGTTGCCGGTAAGCGTGCATCGACGATATGCATGTAGAGGTTCCTGATTCGAACCTACCGCGGTCTTTGAGAGGAAAGGAGTAGTGTCCCCGCCAGCCAAAGAGCCGCCATGTAATCACGGATTTTCGCCCTACAAGGCAACATTATTCATGCCTTTGATAACCTGAATGGCAGCGCGCTCGAGCTCCTACCTACCTCAATCCAGCGCGTCACCGCTCAATTTAGAAAAGCCGCTCATCAAGCCGTTCTTGACCTGCGTCGACTACGAGCGCCTTCCAACCGTCTTGCGCCGTTCGAACGATGATCACTACAGTGTCAGGATTATCAAGAGCCTTTCCACCGCCCGGCGTCATCTCCAATTGCTCGATCACCTGATCGAGCTTATCTGCATAGGCCACTGGCAGCTTCTTGCTCCACCCAGGCCCAAAAATGTCTCGGGCACGCACGTCTGTGACGTGCTGACTTGGGCGCTTCATGTCCTTGGCGCGCGTCCGCGACGGCTTGAGAATGATGCGGTCATCGTTGTGCGATACAACGCCGATGTCGGGGTTATTGCAGCCTACGGCTTTGATGTCCTGCTTAGTCACCCGCTTCATGACCTCCTTCTTGATTTCATGGGTGACTCGCCCATAGGCCGCCAGACGATGCACGCTCAACGTGGCGGTGTCTGCCCCCTGCCTGAGGAGTACATCCCCAAGAACGTCATTGAGCCGAACATCAGGGGAGTAGATAATCAAGTTCATAGTTTGATAAAGCCTATCGAATGAGATTTGGTCACACTTCCTTTGGCATTGCGTCGCAGTTGCTTTCGCCAATGCTGTTACCTATGAGGGGCCCGCACTGAATTGACGAAGCGACGCTGCGATCAGAGTCCTCTCCTGCAGTGGCGATCGTTACTCGCGCAGTTGATTACTTATCAGCTTTCGGGCGTTGCCCACCGCCGTCATCGCTATTTGGAAAGATGCATCGACGTCACCCGGCTCCTGGAGCAATCCCTCAAAGTTGCCATCGTTGTCGTAGATTTCGCCACCACAGCGCACGTAGTAGGAGTTTTCCACAATCTCCTCTCGGAGATCATAGAGTGTCATCAGTGCTCTGTGTACAGCATGTCCGGCTTCATCCAAGTGATGCATATCTGCCAGCAGTGCGTTGAGCTCCGGTGGCACAGTCAATAGCTTTAGAGCTGCCTCGTCGTCTCCTGGGGATGTGACGTACCGTGACCTTGCCTCAGCCAAGCTCTGCCAAATGCTCACTAGGTGAGGGCGCACCAAGAACCCGTAACTCATCGCCATGTTGCGATCCTTCCTTCTCCGCAAGGCCTCCCCCTTTGCACCGGCAAAGTACGCAAGGCCAATTGACGCGGAAGACAGCAATGCTTGTGCCCAAGCCGCCCATACCTCTCCAGTCAGACAAGGGAACTCAGACAAGATCAGGCAATAGTTCACGTCAGCCATCGGTGCTCGACTCCATAAGATCACGAGTAGATGTATCGCATTGATCTCTGCCGATGCGCATCACTGCTCACTTCCAATGAAAGGATAGTACCCTCGGGAATCCCAAACCGCGAAAGATTACGATCTTACTTAAATCTGAACGTGATTGATCTATCTGGCACAATGGGTAATGACGCGTGCCTGCTCGGGCGCCATGCCCGTCACTGTAAACGTGCGGGCAAGGCGAGCAATTCGTGCTTATGGGTTCTGCGTAGATGAATTATCAGTCGTACATTCCGTCGCCAATCTGGGGGATCCGAATCTGAGCCTAACCAGAAACTTGTAGATACCGAAGATCTCCGGCGCGGTTCGCCCATCAACCACGTACTTGTAAAGATTGGCTTGGTGTTCGAGGCGACGCACCTTTGCCTCGGCCTGCTCACGCAGCGCTCGGAGGTCGAATGCCCAGCCATCCCCAGCAGATCGATGAATGAGCGCGACCATTCGCTCTATCGAAGTTGCCGCATGCATTGAGAGCTCGAGATCATTTTCATCCTTGGCTGGGTCTCGATGGGGAAACACGGCTTTTGTGGAGTTCTTGGCTCCAGTGAATTCCTGTGAAACACGCGTTTTAAAGCCGTAGGCAGCAAGCAAGGCCAGAAGAAATACGAAGCGGACGCCGGCTCCACCGTACTGACGCTTGGCATGCTTCCCGCGCTCACCTTTACTTTGCTTGCAGACATAATCGTGCTGAAGTTTTCTGCTCAGCTTCACCGCGGTCGTAACGTCTGCATACGACATTGGTCGCAGGCCCTCACCTATGCTCACCAAGCCGCCCGCCGGTCCAAGTTGGTTGGTGAGCCAGGCCGTGAGTTGCTGGTCCAACTCACAGTCAGCTGATTCCTCCAGGAACTGGTCCGGTACTTCGACGATATTCGCCTGACGCAACCTCTCAAACAGGGTCTCAGCGTCGCTGAGGGCCTTTAGCTCGGCATCACAACGGCCCCAGAGTTCTGCCATAGCGCGGTTTGCCGAAACGGCCACAGCAAATCTCAGCGACAGGCTGTCTTCTTTAGCAACGTCACAGCCCTCCTGGGCTGCCATATCAATCAGCCTTTTGACGCGATAACTGGATTCCTCTGCAATGCTCTCCAGCGCCCCCGGCGGAGGTGCACGACTGTCATCGGCATCGTTACCGTCTCGCCACTCGCGCACAAAGTGGTCGAGAATCAACTGGAAAGCAGCATCTATCCAGTATAGGGAGACTCCAAGCTCCGAGTCTCCGGCCATTTCTTGCGCGGCAACTTTCGTATACGGCGATGACGTGTCACAAACCGCAGTTGCCTCAGTTGCGCTCAGGCTTTCAACCCATTGGAGTAGCGGCTTGTACAGGTCCACGGTCAAACAGTTGCTGAGGCGATCGCATAGGAATCGACGTCCTTCAAGGGCCTTTAGTCCCTCCTCGGTTATGCCAAACGAGAGGAAGCCTTCCGAGTGACGGGGCTTACCTGTCAAAATCAGCCTGCCGAACTCATCGGATACAAATGGAGCAGCCGTCCGAGCAGATTGGGTAACACGCTTCCAGTGGCGGTTGCCCGCCCAGCCTGACGTGCCAGTCGTATCGCCTACGCTCATCTGTCTGATGGCATCGACTAAACCCTCTGCCTCCTGCGAAGACTGCCGAAAAATCTCATCCAACTGCTTCGCCGACTGTCGAGGCGAACCAATGATGTCCGTCAGAGCCGTTCCCAGTGTACGACGCGCATCAGGGTCGATTTCCATCCCCTGGCGGAAACCATGCCAAGCTGTCATTCTTCAGATTCCTTTTTAAGGGCCTGGTTCGCCGGAAACACGCGGCGATTGGAAACTGTATCGAGTGAGTCGGCATGCTTCTTGAGCCCATCACGGGCCTTCTTGTGAGGGGCGTAACCTTCTTTGGCGTAGCGAATGCGCCGGAGCTCGGCGCTTGCCTGCATAAGAGCTTCGTCGGGGAACTGAGCCTTCCCGTCTGCCATAAGTTGGCTCGCATAGGCCGCTGCATGCGCGAACTCGCCAAATTCGTTGATTGAGCGGATGGCGTGGTAGGTTTCGTTGCCGGCGGGGTAGATCACCCCATGCGGGGTGAGGGCTTTCGGGGTCATGGACTGAATCCACTGGTTGAGGTGGCTCATCCTGCTGCCCTTCCCCAAAGACTTCCATGTTGAAGTTCCCAGAGTGGTCTCTAACCCGCTCCGCAGGCCAGCACTCCTCAATCCTAGAGAGCCTGTGCCACATAGAGCTGCGGAACTGCGTCCTAGTACATGCCCGCAGCATCGCGTGGAACATTCTGTGGAACGAATGTGGATGAACTCCCAGCTCCGGGGCCACCTGCTCACAGCTGACGCCCGGTTGGCTCACTGCTCAACCGCCACCGCTTGAATTCCTACGCTTTCGACGTCTGCCCCCCCGAGTAGTGGTCAGGTTTAGAGTCCGGGGTTGATGATATCGCTGTTGGCCTACTGCTGGGCACAGGCCGCTGCGTCATTCCGTCGATCGCCTTCTTTGGGCGGTGTTCGCGCGGCTGTGAGATTCACATCCTACCAAAAGGGCGGGCGCAATTCTTGTCAGCGCAGTAAGCTAAGAATTCCTATTCTTGGAGTCAGTAGCGATGACCCTACCTGACGAACGTACTCGCAATATCCTGCAAGCGGGCGCGTTCCTGAAAGAACTTGCTGGTAGCAAGGCTGTGCCCCAGGAGGTGCGGCAAGAGGCCTATCGTCTGCTACGGCACTATCCGACACTAAGCGATATCGAGGTCATCGCCCAACGCGAAGAAGAGCTCTATCAACTCGCTCCGTCAATTTTCCATCGTCCTTATCTGACCTCAAACATTGAAGGTGAATGGTTTCGCAGCTATCCGAAAGGACCGCATAAAGACTGAGCCGTAGCTCCTCAGACGCTAGCTGACCTCCTTCTCGCGTTTGAGCTTGCAGGACGTCGGACTTAGCCGGCGGGGCATCGCCGATCGATGAGTGCGCTGCGATGTGCCTTCGCTTACTGGGCAAGTGACGGTGTAGGCGCTGCTACATTGTGCGATTTTGCGGGAGCTGCATGTGCTGTTTCTCAGCAGGCAAGAGAGAGCGCAAGAAGTCGTGCCATTCAACGTTCGCAGCTTTGCAGCGCGCATCAATTTGCTCAACAATCCAATGCGAGTAGACCAGGACTGGTGCATTGCCGTCTGCGATGTCGTCCACCGCTGCGCCGACGAGCCAGCCAAGCGCGACTATCTCATCATCAATGCCGGCGATAGGCTCATCATCCACTACTACTGTCCAAGAATCTGCATCGTCACCTTCAATGTAGGCAAGAACAGCTCCATCTTCCCCTATCAGTTCAACAACGATGTTGCGCTCGGCATCAAAAGCGGCCATGCAATTTTCAACCTTACTTGCGCTTGTTAGTGGTCGCGCCTGAGCTTCTTCAGCTTTTCTGCGACGCTCCTTGAGCTTCGCTTTTCGAGCTGCATCCGATTTCTTTGCCATTGTTGCTCCTAGCGTGACGCAGACACCTGTCAGCAGATGAAGTCTGTCATCGCCACAGTCTAGTTTAGCTTTAATCAGGTACCTATCCCGATTATGACATTCTCGGTCCTGTCCTGCTCGGGTCATCCTGCGTGTGGTCACGCGTCTGTGCGAGTTCTTGCATTCGCGTTTGCTCTTGCATATCGCGTGCCTGGTTAGCAGCCAGATACTGTTGTTCTGGAGCCGCCGCCAGTGCCTCGCTGGTCGGCATCTGCGCGCGGTTGGCATACGGATCCGGGGACGCGCCTGGGCCTGAGCGCATCACGAACATCGTCACCCCGCCCGGAAGCTTGTCGGTCGGTACGTTCAGTGCGACATCGACCTTGTCGCCAGGCTTGAATCCCGCCTCAACTGCCATTTTGTACGCGCTCGCAACCATGCGATCGCTGCGCTCATCCCATGGTTTCGTCGAGCCTTGCGATGGATGAGCGTAGTTGCTCAACCAGCGCAGCGTCTGGCGGCTTTGGGCCAACGGCGCTGTGACGATTCACAGATAGCTGCTCGTCTTCCCGAGGATCGTGCGATGCAACAGAGCGCGCACCCATCTGCATTCCCGGTGTGGCAATGGTAGGAGTCGAGCGTGAACGGGTCTACCAGCACGCTGAGGAAGATTGAGCACCTTGTTCTGCTTCGAGAGCTGAGAGTACTGAACTGATCCTACTGCCTGTAGGGGGGTTTCGATATATCCACTGGTACAGACCACTCAACATCTCCACCAACGGTGCGATAGTCGCTCTCAACTGAGCCGAGGAACATCTTCATGGATATGGAAGCTAGGTGCTGATCTCGTATGGGACCAACACGAACACCGACTATCGCCTCTGGGGGGATCTCGACCTCAACATAAGGAATTAGCATCCCATTCCTAGGTCTGTACCTAATGTCGTGCTGATCTGGGCGCGCGATCATGCGGACTTCGCTTTCCTCCTCAAAACCCGCATCTTTGAAGGTAGCTGCCAATTCGATCAGTTCGATCTGCTTGTCGATCGAATGAACGCTAATACAGCCGTTAGTTTCAGCCATAGACTGTGAAATGCTGGCACCGACATTGGTCAACTTCTGCGAAGCTTGGTCCGCCTTAGATTTGCTATCGTAGATGCAGCTCCTCAGCTTTAGACCGGACTCCTCTAGGCGCTCGCTATCAAAGGCGACAGAATAGTTGCCGTATCCGCGCCATTGGCTGAGCAGATCATCCCTTCGGCTGAAAGACATTGCAAACACTGGATCCTCAGTCCACGAAGCATCTTCATATTCGCTCAATGAATTGGACAAATACGAAATTGCGTTCTCCGCGTGATCCCAGTTGTAGAACAGCCCGTGCGGCTGTTGCGCCATGGCATTCTTCAAGACATCGACGCCATGCGAAAGTTCGGTCGAGTCATTCATAAAACGTAAGTCAGTCAACCAAAGCTTCCGGTTGACCAATATTGATTGCACAGCTTGCGCATCGGTGTAGTGGTACAAGTTCATAGCTTTCTCGGATTGCCCTGGTGCAATGCGCGGCGGAAGCGCGTTTATAGAGGTGGGCCGGGCGTGGGGAAGAGACGGGGATCGAAAGACAAGTTCGCGAAAGTGATGATAATCGCAACGATAGGACTTGCCTTCACGAAAACGGGATATCAACTGCCTAGTCGCTAATCTTGCCGCACTGCCTGAAACTTGTCTCCTGGCGCCTATCACCCATGGTCGAGATGGTCAGATCAAGCGGAACGTGAAATCCCCCCCCCTTTACGGGCGGTACCTGCGACCACTAGCCTTGGATGTGACCCGCCCCCGGGAGGCCGGGCCAACGTAAAGTAGAGACTTCGCGCCGCATGGGCTCCGTGGATCACGAGGAATCAGGCGATTAAGAAGCCCCATTTCACCGAGGCGCAGATTGCGTACGTGCTCAAGCAGGCCGAGCTGGAGATGGCAGTCGGGGAAATCTGCCGCAAGCTGGGTATCGCAGAGGCGACGTTCTATGTGTGGCGCAAGAAGTACGGCTGGCTGGGCCCGTCCGAGCTCAAGCGCCTGCAGTTGCCGGAAGTCCCAGCCCAAGAAAGAGAACTCCGCGGACTACGAGGATCTCTTCGCTCCGCCTGTAACACGGCAAGGGGCCACCAGTCGTGGCGACGTTCGACTTGTATACGAAGATGGCAGTGGGTAGTCCAAAAGTACGCAGTTGAGCCTGCTTGAGTAGGCCTATCGACAAAGCTAGATGGTGCGCCAGAATTAGTCTAATCGCTCCCGCGGGCCAAGATGTAATGCCATCGCGCACCACAGCACAAATTAATAAGCACATAAACGGGGAAATGTGTGAAAGTGATATACACAGGTAAGCAGGTACGCCGTGTCAACCAAGAACCGGATGGTTCGGACGATGTCTTGGAGTTGCTTGCCGACAACTGGGACGACTTCGGTTTCAAAACCAGCTTCTACACCGAGTGTCGCGTTAAAGGACGAAGGCTAGACCTCGGCCTTGTTCGTGTGCTTGTGAATGGGACAGCGAGGACAAGCGCGCACCTTGACGAACTACTCAAACAGGGTTGGTCAGGAGAGTTTCCAATACCGAGTACTGACTATGTATCGGTTCCTGCCGAGATAACGTTCTACGAACAACTCATGGGCGTCCTGTCGGAGTCGAAGACCGTTAGCGTCGCTAGAGAGCTGCGCGACGCGAGCTACCTGACGCGAGTCAAGGAAGACGAAAAAGCGGTCAATCTAACGAAGTCAAAAGGATTCAAGGAATCCCTGCTTAGAGAGCGCGGTAGTCAGAAGTCCTTCTCGGACGTTTGGAAAGTGCTCGAGCGGAGGGCAACAGCAGTTCTTGACTTGGGATTCAAATTTCAAGACGTCTTCGACGAGTACTCGGTTCTTAACCTCAAGTACCAGGCGAAGAATCCACTTCCGCACGAGGTCAACGCGCTGATCGGGCCGAACGGCGTCGGAAAGTCCCAGGTTCTTCACCAAATCGTTGAGGATTGGTTGAAGCCCTCGAAGTCGGAGGAGCTTGGCTTCACTGAGAAGCCGAACTTAAGCCAAGTCGTTGTCGTGTCCTACAGTCCGTTCGAAGAGTTTCCTGTTGATGTGCAAGGGCTGCAGCTACAAGACAAAGACGCATATCGCTACTACGGCTTTAGGGGTCGTACCGCGTCTGATGACTCAAAGAGCCTGGGGAGGGTCAGGCTTTCGCGCGCAGTACCAAAGAGGGATGCCGCGATGGCATTGTTGGAGTGCCTCTCAGATGACAAGAGGTACAGCACGATAAGTGACTGGGCACAGAAGCTGAAGACAATGGAGACGGTGCTGCGTACCGCTTTTGAGTTTGATTTCGCTGCGGTCAGTGTCGAGTCAAATCGTAGGCCAAAGTCGTTCTACCACGAGCCGGAGAACGTAGCGGTTCACTCGGTCGTCATAGGGAATGGAAGCCGCGAGTTACAGCTAATTCCAATCGATAGTACGAGAATTGAAGAGCTGGACGAAGCCAAGCTCCGCAGCCGCATGCTTCCGACAGAGGGCGTCAGCTTCATCCGCGACAACAAACTAGTTCGTCTCAGTTCTGGGCAAAAGCTGTTCGTCTATGTTGTCATCAACATTCTGGGTGCCATTAGGCGGAACAGCCTGATATTGATCGATGAGCCAGAGTTGTTCTTGCACCCCACGCTTGAGATTCAATTCGTCGATATGCTCAAGCGCATTCTGTCTACATTCAATTCAAAAGCGCTTCTTGCAACTCACTCTGAAGTCACCGTTAGAGAGATTCCAGCGCAGTGCGTGCACGTCTTTGAGAAGACGCAGCATGGATTGGTTATCAAGAATCCACCGTTCCAGACCTTCGGAGGCGACGTACAGCGAATCTCATCTTACGTCTTCGGGGACAGTAACACCTTGAAGCCGTTCGAGCGGTGGGTAAAGGAAAGACTTAAGGATGAGAATGCGGATGATCTGATCGCATCACTGGGAGACCAAATTAATGAGGAGCTACTAATCCAGATCAGAGCTATTGAGGCGGCCGATCAATGATCCTACTTCCATTACCGGACAAGGATAGTTTGGTTATTCTCAATGAGGTCATTGCAGAGCGTGCTGCAGGGTCAAATGCTGCCTACTTCAACGGATTGGCAGAAGAATGGAGAGCTCGGCTAGTAGCCTACATAGATGGCAAGGGTTCACCTGAGCATGTGCCTACTTGGCCACAGATACAGCCGAACAAGGGGAGATTTCTCAATCTGTACGGCACCGCTAAGAAAGACTCCTCGCAGTATCCGGTGCTTAAGAGAATGCGAGATGATCACGGATTGAATTACTGCCCAGCGTGTGGCGAGCCCGGATCTCCCAATACACTTGACCACTACTTGCCGAAGGGAAAGTATCCGCACTTCTGCGTTACTCCTTTGAATCTGTTTCCCATGTGCGATGCGTGTCAGGACTGGAAGGATGAGAAGACTGGCAATGCGGCGTCGCCCCGGTTCTTCATTCATCCCTATTACGACGTCTTCGTAGCGGAGCAGGTTCTCAATCTGACGATCAGTCCGCCGTTCGATGCGCCAACATTTAAGATCGGGCCACGGGAAGGTCTGCTGCCAGCGCAAGAAGGTCTTGTCGCGAGCCACATTAGGGAGCTCGGACTACCCGAGCGATTTGCCTCGTTCTTCAAGAACGAGTACTTGCGGCTTCTCAGACAAGTAGATTTTCTAAGGCGAAAGGACCTAGGAGTTCAGGATTATCTGCAGACTTTCCAAGCTAGGTTTGCAAATGGCGAAAGGAACGTCTGGGATCACGTCCTTTACTCTTCTGTACTTTCCAACGATGAGCTTCTTGACTACTTGACGAATGGAGAGCTTAAGGACTACCGGTAGGCTCTTTCACTCAAGCGAGAGCAAGCGGACAATTGATGGGTCAGGGGTGAATCGTTGGGGAGGTCTGCGCAATAGTGCCTACGAGTAGGCTCGGATAACACCGCTGCAGTTCAAGAAACACGCGCTGGGATGCAAAAGCGTCATTGGCAGCGTAGACAAGTTGGGATGGACGTAGGGGCCGCGCACTCCAATTGGACAGTTGAACGGACTTGGATTTCTTAAGGCGTTGTCCCAAGACGATAGCCACGGCGGCCTGAAGGCCCACGCGCTGTCGGTAGCCAAGGTTGCGCACGACGGGAGCAAGATCCAAGGACCCTCTTAGCTTTATCTTATACTTACCGTAAAGCGGACTCCGATCATTTGCTAGACCAAATCCAATTTTGAGAATGCCTTCGGATTCAAGGAGAGGCGCTAAAAGCTCCCTCGTCCACACGCCCTCCGCAGGAATGCAGTAGGCACTATCGGATGTGGCCAGTTGGATCAGGTGAGGTCCCGTCCTAACCTCACCGGCCACAAAGGTCGGCTTAGTCTCCGTGTCGAACCCGAGCGTTCGTTCAAGCTTGAGGACTTGGAGCGCGGCTGCAGCAGCCTGCTCACTTCCAACCCAATGGACTCTCCCTGTATCCAGCCCGGCGAAAGGCGGCAGGGAAGCCATGAACTCGCGAGTCGGGTGAGCGAGCTTCGGTCTTCGCAAATCTTGCATTGCAAGGTCAGGGCGGCTGGTGTGAGTTTCCATTCTGCCAAGGTTTCGTGTGGCTATCCCAGTGTTCATGTGCCGAGCGGTGGCTAGGCAATCATGTCGTAAGCCTGGCCGGCGCCTAGAGAAAATTCGGCTACCTCTTCAGAAACCTGTTTTCGCACGTGCAGCTGATTCATCCGGCCGCTGCTTCAGGGCAATTTCAAATCCCCCCCAACCTACCTTACGGGTCCCCCATGGAGCCTCTAGGCTAACCGCAAGCTCGGCCAATCTTGCGCACTTTGACCGATTCGAGCTCCAGATCCCCGTTCCGTGCTCGCTCGAGCAAGTGAACGAAATTTGGAGGTTCCATACAATGCTGCTGCAGTTACTGCTTTGCGCGACCCTCGCATGCGTATCTCAATCTGTCGCCCGGTCTGGATTTCGAGACCAAGCTGTTCGCCAAGACCAATGCACCGCAATTGCTGCGGCGCGAATTGGCGCGGCCGAGCTATGTGCCCAGCCCGATCGCGCTGGGCATCAACACCGATGCGTACCAGCCGATCGAGCGCAAGCGCGCATTGACGCGGCAGTTGATCGAGGTGCTGTGGGAAACCCGGCACCCGTTCACGCTGATCACCAAGAATGCGCTGGTGACGCGCGATCTGGATCTGCTCGCACCGCTGGCGCGCGAGAACCTGGTCAATGTGTATTTCTCGGTGACCACGCTGGACGCGCAGCTGTCGGCCAAGCTGGAGCCGCGTGCCACCGCACCGCATGCGCGTCTGCGTGCGATGCGCACCCTGCACGACGCCGGCGTGCCGGTGGGCGTGATGGCCGCGCCGGTGATCCCGTGGATCAACGACCATGAACTGGAAGCGATTCTGCAGGCTGCCGCCGACGCGGGCGCGAGCAGCGCCGGCTACGTGCTGTTGCGACTGCCGCACGAAGTGGCGCCCTTGTTCCGCGACTGGCTGCAGACCCATCACCCGCAGCGCGCCGCGCATGTGATGAGCACCATCCAGCAACTGCGCGGCGGCAAGGACTACGACAGCACCTTTGGCACCCGCCTGCGTGGGCAAGGCGTCTATGCCGACCTGCTGGCGCGCCGCTTCGCGCTTGCGCATCGCCGCGCAGGATTCAAAACCCGCACGATGCCGGCACTGGACTGCAGCGCCTTCCGCCCCCCTGCCGCCCCAGCCAAACCGGCGCCCGACTCGCCGCAAGGGCAGTTGTTTTAGTTGCCGGGATTGGGAGTCGGGATTGGGGATTGGTAACGGCAGTGGCGCTTCGGCCGATCAGTTTCGCTTGGCTGATATGAAACATCTGCGATGCCCGGGGCGATCTGGTTGATCCCGATCAACGTGCTGTCGTGACTCGCGCAGACGTGCGGATCAACCCAAGGCGGCTGTTCCGGCAGCGGCAATCAGCTGTAAACCTGAAAGCCGCCGGGGAAACGGCAACGCAGCGCCGCCGTTGCGAATCCCGAATCCCTATTCCCCGCCGTACAACGCCTGCGCCGATTGGAACAGGATCCAGCTGGTGGCAATGAACTTGTCGCCGCCGGCCGGGCGGTTGCCACGGTGGGTGTGGGTGAAGGCGGTCGGGGCGATCAGCAGGCGACCGGTGCGCGGGCGGGCCTTGCGTTGCTGGAACAGGAACTCGGTTTCGCCCTGCTCGAACGCGTCGTTGAGATACAGCGTCCATAGCAGGTGCCGATGCAGCGTGTCGGCGCTGGCATCGCGTGGATACAGCTCGCAATGCCAGTATGGGTAGCCGCCCTGGTCGGCGGTGTACCACTGCAGGTTGATCGCGCCCGGACGCAGGCAGGTGCGGGCCAGATCGCCTAGCGCCTGGTCGCTCATCTGCGCGATGTCCTCGGCCACCAGCCGGTGCGGTGTGCCGTCGGCGGTGGTGACCTGCAGCATCAACGGCGAGATCAGCGCCTGCGGATACTGCCGCAGATAGGTCAGCACGCCTTCGAACACCGCTTGTTGCAGGCGGCTTTCCACCTCGGCCCACTCGGCCACACCGCTGATGCGCAGATCGCGGCTGTGTTTGAGTTCGGGAAACACGCCACCACCGATGCGGCCCGGATGCAGCTGCTGACTGGCGCGCATGCGCTGCACGATTGCCGCGCAATCGGCGGCCGAGACGGCGTTGTCGGTGATCTGGATAAAGTCGGGCTGGCTCATGCGCACGACCATAGCAATCTGCAGCGTGGCCTGCACAGCCAGCTGTGCATGGCGCAGGAACGCACCGCGCAGGCAATCGATGCCCGTGCTCGATGCGCGGGTTCAACCGCACGGCATGGGTCCCGAACGCGCTCGCCGTTACGCAGTGCTTGCTCGATCGCATCGGCATGGCGGTGATGGATGGCGTGATTGGAGCGTGGCGCCACTGGTCTGGCACCAGTCCCCAAAGAAAAACCCCGCCGAAGCGGGGTGTTTCATCGCACAACGCCGATTGCGACGATCAGAACTTGTAGTTGATCGAAGCAGCCAGCACGTCGCCCTTGACGTTGTAGCTACCTGCCAGGCGGTCGCCGGTGGCGCTGCGGGTATCGCTGGTCGGGTCGCTGGTGAACAGGTGGGTGTAACCGAAGTTGTATTCGGCCTGCTGCGACGGACGCCAGCTCAGACCCAGCGAGACCCACTTGCGGCTGGCATCGGGCACGCGCACGTCGCGGTGCTCGGCGGTGGTCGGGGTCTGGTCGTATGCCAGGCCGCCGCGCAGGGTCAGCGTGTCGCTCATGCGGTAGTCGGCACCGATCGAGGCGAAGGTGGTGTCGCGGTAGGAGAAGTCCAGCACGCTGTCGGGCTGATTGGACGCGAAGTCCACGGTCACCTGGTCGAACTTGCTCCAGGCGGTGCGGGTGACGTCGGCCATGATCGACCACTGCTCGTTCACGTTGTGGGTGAAGCTGGCGGTGGCGCTGGCAGGCAGCTTGACGGTGGCGCGGCCCTTGGTGTCGACGAAGGTCCCCGGTGCGGCGACGCCCAGCACGGCAGCGGCGTTAGGCGGAGTGGTGAAATCGGCGGTGCCGTCGGTGATCTTGTGCTCCACTTCCGAGCGGTAGCTGAAGCCGATGTGGGTGTTCTCGTCGATGCTGAACAAGCCACCGAGGGTGAAGCCCACTTCGGTGCTGTCGCCCTTGATGCGCGAATAGCCGTCGGCGCTGCCCGGAGCAAAGCCCGGCACGCGGCGTGCGGCCAGGATGCTGCCGAAGTCAACGGCGTTGGCCAGGTCGATGTCCAGACGCTCGGCGAACACCGAGGCGCCGAAGGACACGTACGGGTTCACGTCGTAGGAGAAGGCGACGTTGAAGTCGATCGCCTGCAGCTCGGTCTTGGTGCCGTGGTAGCGGCCGGCCCAGTCACGGTCGTATTCGGTCTTGAAGCCGAACGGCACGGTGAGCGAGGTGCCCAGGTGCATGTTGTTGTTCTCGCCGAACGGCACATGGAAATACATGGCCGGAACCGGCGCGATCATGCCGGCGTCGCCGCCGTTGCCGCCGGAGACCGGGGCGCCGTTGGCATAGTTGGCGGTTTCGGGATCGAACTTGGCCGAGAAGCTGATGGCGCTGACGTCGGCCTGGAACAGGCGGCCGTCCAGCTGGCGCATGCCGGCCGGGTTGTTGGCGATGATCGAGGCGTCGTCCGGGGCGCTGCCCGAACCTGCGAATGCGCGGCCGAGGCCCTTGGCGCTGTTTTCCTTCAGCTGGAATGCGGCGCCGTGTGCCTGGCCAACGGCCAGAACGCCAGCGATACCAACGGCCAGCAGGGTGGCGCGGCTGAGAGTGGAAGCGGTAGACATGAGTTGTAGCTCTCCGGATAAAGACTGCAATGGTCGGTTCAGCGCCCGCGCCCAGCACCAATCCAGTGTCTGGAGCGCGCCGGAGACCCCCCCCCGACATACGACGCCGTACGCAGTATACCCACCACGATTAACCGAACAATAACGACCTTCGTCCTGAACATGCGGTTGGGTTGGGTCTGGGTTCAGGCCCGTGGACCGGCTATTGTGCGACTCCGATGTTCGTCTCCCTCCCCTCCCGCAAGAAACCCACCCCGCGCTGGGCGGTGCCGCTGTTGTTCGCCACGGTGTGGCTGGCCTATCTGTGGTCGATCAGCCGGCCGGGCGAAGCGCGCAATACGCTGTGGCTGGACTGGGGCGCGCTGTCCAGTGGCGTGTCCAACCTGGGCGACTGGTGGGCGACGCTGCGCGACGGCAGTGTGCTGCGGCTGTTCACGGCGCTGTTCCTGCATGCCGATTGGTCGCACCTGCTCGGCAACCTGGTGTTCCTGCTGATCTTCGGGTTGCCGGCCGAGCGCATCCTGGGGCCGTGGCGGCTGCTGTTGCTGTTCCTGGTGGGCGGCGCGGCGTCCAACCTGGCAGCGATCTTTGCGATCGGCACGCCGGACCGGGTGATCATCGGCGCCTCGGGCGCGGTATCGGCCTTGATCGGTACCTACCTGGCGTTGTTTCCCGGTGCCAAGCTGGGGGTCGTGCTGCCGTTGGGGCTGTTCCTGGAGTTCATCCGCGTGCCGGCACCGCTGCTGATCGGCGCCTGGGCACTGCTGCAGGTGGTGTTCGCCTACATCGGCCCGGCGTTCGGCATGGTGGCGTGGTCGGCGCATATCGCCGGCTTCCTGTTCGGCATCGTCTACGGGCTGTATGTGCGCGCGGCCATCGCGCGGCGGCTGCGCAAGCGCCACGGGTTTTAGCGCGGCAAGCGGCGCAGCGCGGAGGCATGCACGTGCCAACGCGCTGCCCTGCGTCCATTGCGATGACGCGCCTATAATCGGCGCATGTCCAAGCCCCTGTACAAAGTCACTTTTCTCAATCACGGCAAGGTCTACGAGCTCTATGCGCACGAAGTGACCGGCAGCCATCTGTGGGGCTTCAACCAGATCGGCGAGTTGGTGTTCGACGTGCACGACGGGCTGGTGGTCGATCCCACCGAAGAACGCCTGCGCGAGGAGTTCGGCAATACCAAGACCTTGCACCTGCCGATGCAGAGCATCGTGCGTATCGAAGAAGTGGAGAAGAAGGGCCAGTCGGTGATCCGCGATGCGACCACTGGCGACAAGGTGGTGAGCTTTCCAGTGCCGACCAAACCGCGTTGATGCGCATTCTGGTGCCCGACGATTACCAGGGCGCGGTGCGTCACCTGCCCTGTCTGCAGCGTCTGGACGGGCACGAGGTGCAGGTGCTCGGCGCATTGGCCAGCGATCCCAACGAATGGGCCGAGCGCCTGGTCGAAGCCGATGCGCTGGTGCTGATCCGCGAGCGCACCCGCGTGGATGCGACGCTGTTGCGGCGCTTGCCGCGGCTCAAGCTGATCAGCCAGACCGGCCGCATGGGCACGCATGTGGATGTGGCCGCCTGCAACGAGGTTGGCGTGGCGGTGGCCGAGGGTATCGGCTCGCCGGTGGCGCCGGCCGAGCTGACCTGGGCGCTGATCCTGTCGGCCAGCCGCCGCCTGAGCGAGTATCAGCGCGCCCTTCACCAGGGCCGCTGGCAGGCGACCGGCGACCCCGGCCTGGGCCGCTCGCTGCATGGCCGCACGCTGGGTGTCTGGAGTTATGGGCGCATCGGCCAACGCGTGGCCCGGTTCGGGCGCGCGTTCGGCATGCAGGTGCTGGTCTGGGGCGGCGAAGCATCGTGCGCGCAGGCCGCGCGCGATGGGTACGCCATTGCGGGCAGTCGCCAGGAGCTGTTTGAGCGCAGCGATGTGCTGTCGCTGCATCGCCGGCTCACTGCGCAGACCCGCTACCAGGTGACTGCGCAGGATCTGGGCCGCATGCGCACCGACGCCTTGCTGGTCAACACCAGTCGCGCCGAATTGCTCGCACCCGGCGCATTGCTGGCCGCGCTGGATGCGGGCCGGCCCGGGCAGGCGGCGGTGGATGTGTTCGAGCGCGAGCCGGTGCTGGACCCGCGCGACCCGCTCCTGCAGCACCCACGTCTGCTGGCCACACCGCACCTGGGTTATGTGGAGCGCGACAGCTACGCGCTGTATTTCGAAGCGGCCTTCGACAATGTGCTGGCGTTCGCCGCCGGCACGCCGCGCAATCTGGTCAATCCGGAAGTGCTGGCGACGCGCTAGCGCGTTTTGCCTGGCGAGTCGGACCATGCATGCACGAAGATCTATGCACGCGAATGGCGCAGCGACGCGCACAGGAAAGCATGGATAGGTTTGTGAAGGCGCTGGATTGGATAGGACTTCAATCGGCGCCCGACACGGTGCTGCATGGCGCAGACATGCCCATGCAATGGTCGATCTGCAAAGAGCGATGATCACCCGATCAACCCATATCTAAGCACTTAATATACGGATTAGGCCCCGCGTTGAAGCCAAGGACTCATCAATGAAGCTAGCTTCCATAATTTCAAGTTCGGCGTTTATCCTGTTTCCGATTCTCACGTCAGCATCAGTGCCGCAATGTAGTTCTGCTGCGCTTTTTGTTGCGACACTAGCGGAAACGTACCCTCACGACAAAAGCGCAAGAGATGATGCGTTCAATAAAATAGTTCAAAGTTCTCTTGACGAGACAAACCCAAAGGTTCCGACGCGCGCGCAATTCGTGACTGCCTACATTGTCATGGAGAACTTGCTTAAGACATGGACTGGAGCCCCACGACCTCTTAAAGAGCAAATCATTGCTGACGCCGCATTGATCTGTATGGCTGCATCCCGTCCCACATGATCATGCGACCTGATAATTCATTTAAGGCGACGCCGCTTCTATGCGCGCCTTACCATAGGCCATCTGCACTGCAGTCATCAGTAGACGCAGTGCCAAAGGCGATAACCGCGCCACGCGTTGCACGTTTTGCAGCATATCGACAGGCTTGATAGGACACGCTGCACGCACTAGCGCGCATTCCACAGATGTCACGCGTGCGATCTGCATCCAACCGATCGCACGCGCATCTTTTCGCGCCGCTTACTTGGCCGGTTCGACCGGTGCCGGCTTATCCGCAGGCGCGGCCGGTTCGGCCGGTGTCTGCTTGTCGGCAGGTGCTGCGGGCTTGGCCGGGTCAGCTGGGGTGGCTGGCTTGTTTTTTTCCGTTGGCGCTGCCGGCTTGGCTGGGTCAGTTGGCTTGGCCTTGTCGGTACTCGCCGGTCGCGCTGCTGCCGGCTTCGGCGCGGTCGCCGCCTTGGTGGCCGCCCTCGCCTTCTGTGCGGCCTGGGCTTTTGCCTTGAGCGCGGTTTGCGCCTTGGCGGCCGAGCCGGGCTGCTTGAGTTCGGACAAGGCTGCGGCAATCGGGCCATCGCCCGGCAGCACGTCGCCAGCGCTATAGCCTTCTTCGCCTTCGTCGTCGCCGCGCAGGTGGCCCGGCAAGGTGGCTTCGCTGTAGTCGGTCAGGCTGGCCGGCACGTCGGCGTCGCCCGGCTGCGGCTCGGGCGTGAGCTGCACGTCCGGCACGATGCCGCTGGCCTGGATCGACTTGCCGCTGGGGGTGTAATAGCGCGCAGTGGTGAGCTTGACCGAGTCGCCGTTGTCCAGCGGCAACACGGTCTGCACTGAGCCCTTGCCGAAGGTGCGGCTGCCGATGATGCGCGCGCGCTGGTTGTCGCGCAGCGCGCCGGCCAGCACTTCCGAAGCGCTGGCCGAGCCGGCGTCCACCAGCACCACCACCGGTGCGCCACCGAGCAGATCGCCCGGGGTGGCATCGAACTTGGCATCGCTGATGGAGATGCGCCCGCGGGTGCTGACGATGTTGCCCTTGTCCAGCAGATCGTCGGCCACCTGCACCGCCGAGGTCAGCAGCCCGCCCGGGTTGCTGCGCAGATCCAGCACCAGTCCGCGCAGTTTTCCGCCGGCCTGCAGCTGCTTGAGGTTCTTCTGGAAATCGGCTCCGGTATCGGCCTGGAAGGTGCTGATGCGGATGTAGCCGTAGCCCGGCTCCAGCAACTTGCTGCGCACGCTGGCCACGCGGATGGTCTGGCGCTGCAGGGTCACATCGAAGGGCTTGGGCGCCTTGTCGCGCACGATGGTCAGCGTGACCTTGCTGCCGGACTCCCCGCGCAGCGGTTCCATCGCCTTGCTGGCATCGATCGGCTTGCCGTCGATGGCCACGATCACATCGCCTGCGCGAATACCGGCGCGCGCGGCCGGGGTGTCGTCGATCGGCGCGATCACCTTGAGCGTGTTGTCCTGTTGCTGCAGCAGCTCCACGCCGATGCCGTCGTAGGCGCCGGTGGCCTGTTCGTCGAAGGCTTCGGCATCTTCCTTGTCGAAATAGGTGCTGTGCGGGTCAAGGTCCGAGAGCAGTCCGCGCACTGCTGCGTGCATCAGCTTCTTGTCTTCGACCGGGTCGACGTAGGCCTGCTTGACCGCGTTGTACACCGCCACGAAGCGGCGGATTTCGTCCAGCGGCACCTTGGAGACGGCAGCTTCATTGGCTTCCGGGTCGTCCGCAGTGGCCTGGGCGGCAGCGGCGGGACGGGCGGTCTGCGCCCAACCAGGCGACGCGAACAAGGCCAGCGACAGGGCAACGGACAGGACGGCTACGCGCATGAAGCACTCCGGCAAAGAGACAAGATGCCCCGCACGACGGAGCTGACCGGATTATGCGCGAAGCAGCAGTAAATCCGCGTTGAATTGCGCGCGTGTGGCAGCGGCAGTTCGGTGGCGGCCAGCTGGCAGGCGACGTGAAAGGCGGGGTGCGACGCCTTGGCGCAGGCAGGCACCTGC
This sequence comes from Xanthomonas pisi DSM 18956, assembly GCF_001010415.1. Classification (GTDB taxonomy): domain Bacteria; phylum Pseudomonadota; class Gammaproteobacteria; order Xanthomonadales; family Xanthomonadaceae; genus Xanthomonas; species Xanthomonas pisi. The sequence goes on along the minus strand of NZ_JPLE01000010.1, from coordinate 55,145 downwards.
CTGCGGCGCGCTGCCTGCGTGCAGCGTATGGGTGTCTGGCTGCATGCGTGGGTCAGCGATCGAACGCGGCCTCACGCACTGCCCCGGCGCGTGTCGGCGGACACCACGGCGCGGCAGGTTCATGCGGATCGGTCGGTCTCTCGCAGCGGCCGGACAGGCTGCATCCGTGCCATACCGCTGCCACGCACTGGCGAACAATGCCTGGTCCATGCAATGACCTGGCGCTGGCCAAGAACCACCCGACGCTGATCGACCACTGCATCAACGATCTGCAGTGCGGGCGCGCACCATGCGATGCGCCGCGTCGGCACAGGCGCACCACTGGCCGGCGTCAACGCCGCTGCAACCAGCTCGACGGGTCGACGGGCTGCCCATTGCGCCGCAATTCGAAGTACAGCGCCGGTACGCCCTGCCCGCCCGAACTGCCGACCTTGGCCACCGCTTCGCCGCGCTTGATCGCCGCGCCGGCATCGCGCAGCAAGGTGTCGTTGTGCGCGTACAGACTCATGTAGCCGTTGCCGTGGTCCACGATCAGGATCATGCCGTAGCCGGTCATCCAGTCGGAAAACACCACCGTGCCGTCGGCCACCGCAGTGACCGTGCTGCCCTTGGGGGCGCCGATCAGCACGCCCTTGCTGGTGTGCCCATCGGGCAAGGTGGCATTGAAGCGTGCCAGCAGATTGCCCGACACCGGCCAGCTGAGCCCACCGACCTTGGGTGCAGGTGCGCTGGCGATGACCTTGGGCGGGGTTTTGCCGGGGCGCTCCGGGCGATCGGTCTTGCCGCGTCTGGCCTGCGCAGCGGCCTCGGCGGCGGCGCGCTTTGCGGCCGCGCGGCGTTCGGCTTCGGCCTTGGCCGCGGTCGCACGCAGATTGGCGAGCAGTTGCTCCAGCGACCTGGCATCCTGGCCCAGCGCCTTTTCGCGCTCGGCACGTTGTTTGTAGCGATCGTCCAGCTGCGCCACGGTGGCCGCCTGCTGCGAACGGTCTTTCTGCAAGGTGGCGGCCTGCGCCTTCTGCTGCACGCGCGCGGCATCCAGCGCCTGGCGCCGGGTGGCGATGTCCTGTTCCACCCTGGCCAGTGCATCCAGTTGCGTGGTCAGCGCATGGATCCGCTGCGCGCGTGCGTTCTGTACATAGCGGTGATCGGCGAGCATGCGGTTGGCATCGCCGACCGTGTCCTGCGACAGCAAGACCTTCAACGGTGCGTTGCGGCCCACCTGGTCGGCGGCGCGCAACAATGCGGCCAGCTGGGTGCGCTGGTTCTGCAGGCCGCGCTGCAGTTGCGCGCGGTCCTGCTGGAGCGTGGACAGATGCTGTTCCTGTGCGCGCATCGCCGCTTCGGTTTCGCTCAGGGCACGCGCGGTCCTGGCGACCTTTTCGTCGGCCTGGCGCAGTTGCTGGGCCGCGGTGCCGCGCTTGCCTTCCAGTTCGCGCCGGTCGGCGCTGATGGTCTTGAGCTCATCGCGCAGCTGCTGCAGCTTGCGCTCGGTCTCGCGCTGGTTCTGCGCGCCCGCGCTGACGCTGCCGAGCAGCATGCAGGCCAGCACGCTCGCCGCCAGCCACCTGCGCCCCACGCCGGTGGCGGAGACGAGCGGCGGACGCGGCAGCGGTGCGGGCGAAGGGGCCAACGAACGATCCAGTGACTTCAGGCAGGTGCGCGATTGTAGCCAAGCATGGTGTGATCGCCGCCACGTCCAAGACAGCCGCCACCGCGCGAGGTTCAGCATGAAGCCCCAGTATCTCCTCCTGGTATTGTCCCTGGCCTGCTCGACCGCCTGGGCCGATGAGGACATCAGCAAGGTCAACGGCCGCATCAGCGCCGAGGCCGGCAAGACCTACGGCGGCCTGGAAACGGTCAACGGTTCCATCGAGATCGGCGCCGGTGCGCAGACCAAGGATGTGGAAACCGTCAACGGCGGCATCAAGATCGGCGATGGCGCCCGCACCGGCGGTGTGTCCACGGTCAACGGCGCGATTTCCCTGGGCCAGAAGGTCATCGTTTCCGGTGGGCTGGAAACGGTCAACGGCAGCGTGCTGGTGGAGCGCGGCAGCCAGGTCAGCGGCGGCGTGGAAACGGTCAACGGCAGTATCGGCCTGGTCGAAACCGACCTCGGCAAGGGCATCGAGACCGTCAATGGCGACATCACCGTCGGGGTGGGCTCGCATGTGCACGGCGGCATCGAGGTGACCAAGCCGAATTTCAGCTTTTCCTTCAAGCCCTCGCGCAAGCCGCGCGTGGTGATCGGCCCCAAGGCAGTGGTCGATGGCCCGCTCCACTTCGAGCGTGAGGTGGATCTGTATGTGCATCGCACCGCCAAGGTCGGCGCGGTCACCGGTGCCACCGCACGCAGCTTCGATTCGGACGTGGCACCCAAGGACTGACGCGCTCACCACACGCACGTTCTAAGATCGGAACTCCGTCGCACGAGGAGTTCCGATGCCCCGCAAGATCCTGTTGTGCCTGGCCGCGACCCTGGCCCTGGCCGGTTGCAAACGCGAATCGGCCGACACGCCGTCCGCACCGGCCGAGCAAACGCCGGCCGATGCCACGCCCAGCGCACCGGTCAGCCGGCACGCGTTCTCGCCCGAGCTGACTGGCGGCGACTTTGCCGAGCTGGTCAAGACGCTGGCGTCGGACGAGTTCGAAGGACGCGGCCCGGGCACGCCTGGCGAAGAAAAGACCGTGACCTATATCCGCGACCAGATGCAGCGCATCGGGCTGCAGCCGGGCAATGGCGACAGCTGGTTCCAGGACGTGCCGATGGTGGAAACCACCGCCGACGCGGCCACCGCACCCAGTCTGCGCAGCGGCGAGCAGACCCGCAGCCTGGCCTTCGGCACCGATATCGTGGTGGGCACGCGCACCGGCCAGGCCGAGGTCAAGCTGGACAACAGCGAGCTGGTCTTCGTCGGCTACGGCGTGGATGCGCCCGAGCAGCAGTGGAACGATTACGCCGGCCAGGACTGGAAAGGCAAGACGGTGGTGATGTTCGTCAACGACCCCGGCTTCCATACCAATGACGCCAAGCTGTTCGACGGCAAGCGCATGACCTATTACGGGCGCTGGACCTATAAATTCGAAGAAGCCGCGCGCAAGGGCGCAGCGGCGGCGTTGATCGTGCACGACACGCCCGGCGCCAGCTATGGCTGGGATGTGGTCAAGAACTCCTGGTCGGGCCCGCAATACGATCTGCCGGCCAAGGACGACCCGGACCCGCGCCTGCCGGTGCAGGGCTGGATCAGCGCCGACACCGCCAAGCAACTGTTCGCCGACGCCGGGCTGGACCTGGCCCAGGCCTACAAGGACGCCAGCAAGCGCGGCTTCAAGCCGGTGCCGCTGAAGGCCAGCTGGTCGGTGGACCTGAAGAGCAGCATCGCCGAGAAGACCTCGCGCAACGTGGTCGGCGTGCTGCCCGGCAGCAGCCACGCCGATGAGGCGGTGCTGTACATGGCGCACTGGGATCACCTGGGCAAGCATCCGGGCGAGAGCGGCGACAACATCTACAACGGCGCGGTGGACAACGCCACCGGCGTGGCCGGTATCCTGGAGATCGCCGATGCCTTTGCGCACCAGGACCCCAAGCCGGCGCGCTCGGTGGTGTTCGTGGCAGTGACGCTGGAAGAATCCGGCTTGCTCGGCTCCAAGTATTACGTGGCCAACCCGAGCTTTCCGCTGGACAAGATCGCGGCGGTGATCAACCTGGATGCGATGTCGGTGGCCGGGCGCGCACGCGATGTCACCGTGGTCGGCATGGGCAGCTCGGAACTGGAAGACATCCTCAAGCCGATCGCCGCGATGCAGGGCCGCACGCTGCACGCCGAGGCCACGCCGGAAAGCGGCTCGTACTTCCGCTCGGACCACTTCAACTTCGCCAAGGCCGGTGTGCCGGCGCTGTATGCCGACGGCGGCGAAGACCTGCGCGACGGCGGCACCGCTGCCGGACGTGCGGCAGCCGAAGACTACGGCCGCCATCGCTACCATGCCCCGGGCGATGAGTACGATGCGGCCACGTGGAAACTCGACGGCACCATCGAAGACCTGCAAGCGGTGTATGGCGTGGGCAAGGAAGTCGCCGCCGGCGACCGCTGGCCGAACTGGTACCCGGGTAACCCGTTCAAGGCTGCACGCGACCGGATGCTGGCCGGCAAGCCGGGCACCGGTGCGTCGGCAGCGCAGCCGGCCGCAGGCAGCACCGATCACAAAGATGCCAAGCCCAACAACGCCAAGCAGGCGGATGCAAAGACCCTCGCACCTGCGCGGTGAGGCGTGCAAGCGCTTGCCGCTGCTGCGGCGAGCGATGCAGATCGCACTGCCATGCGAGCGGTCGCAGCCCAGGCGACTGCCTGCATGACAAAGGGCCTCCGACTGGAGGCCCTTTGCAATCATCCGTGCATTGTGCAGACGGCAGCGAGCTGGCTGAAACACGCGGCGGTGTCGCCAGGACCGTCTCAGTGTCGGGGCGGGCTGCAACTGCTGCTCAGCGCACAGCGCAACCAGCGCGTTGCCCGACCCGCCCGACGACTTACGCGCCTTCAGGCACTCAGTCGTTGTCGACACTCACCACGTGCCCATCGTCGGGATCCACGTGCAGCTCGACCTTCTGCCCGTTGCGCTTCGCATCGGCCTTCCACAGGCCATCCTTGAACTTGAGATCGTGCACATCTGCGTAGCCGCCGGTGGACAATGCCGCACGGACGTCGGCGTCGCTCAGCCGCGAGGTGGTCTGGTCGCCATAGACGCGGCCGGTCACCGGATCGATGTGGACATCCACATCCTTGCCATCACCGCTGCGCGCATCGGCCGTCCACACGCCGTGTTCGAACTTGACGTCGTGCACCTTGGTGTAGCCCTTGGCCGTCAGCATGCTGGTCACCTCGGTGGAGGTGAGGGCCTTGGCCGGCTTGGCGGTGTCCTGCGCGAACGCGCCATGCGAAACAAGCGTCAATGCGCCGATCAGCGCGGTGGTCATCATGCGATGTGCCATGGGTCGGCTCCTGCTGTGAAGTGTCGCCATGCTGGCTGCCTCGGGATCGTGGGCGGGTGAAAACCTGGGCGATTGCGTTAGAGAAATTCAGTTAACTGAAAAGTGGTGGTCGCCCTTCATCGCTTCTGCACTGCGGATTTACATTTCAGTTCCATCGCGTCGGCACTGCGGGATACAGAGCGACGACGGCCGCTCGCGGAGTCCAACGAAAAAGCCGCCTTGCGGCGGCTTCATCTCGTGTCGTGTCGTGTGTTCAGCGCGTGGTGCGCGCGGTGGAGGCGGGTGCAGGTAAACGTGCGGCGGTGGTGCCGGGGGCACGGGTTGCACGTGCCGCCTGCGGCGAGAGGATGCTCATCTGCGGTTTGTCGGTGCCGTCCTTGTTCGGGTGCACGTTGTAGGCGTAGGACAGATTCCACCACGAACCTGCCGCCCACCACGTCCAGCCCAGCCACACATCGGCATTGCTCTCCATATAGCCCAGCATGCCGCGCAGCGCTTCGTTGCAGACCTGGTTACTGGCGGTACCGAACTCGGCCAGGAAGCCGCGCTTGCCGTTGGTGCGCAGCCATTCGGTGAAATTGCGCAACCGCTCGGCGCCAACAGTGGGACTGACGCAGACGCTGCTGGTGCCGCTGGAATCGGCGTCCAGGTATTGATGCACTTCGAACGCATAACGGTTGAGCGGATCATAGATGGACGCCAGCGCCACGGCATTGGAGTAGCCATCGCTGGTGGGCGAGTACCAGCTGTGCGCGCCGGTCCACAAGGCACCCGGCACCAGGATCAGATTATTGGCACCGGTCCTGCGAATCGCATCGATGGCGGCTTGCGCGGCACCAGCCCATTCGCTGGAAGAAATATTGTTGGGCTCGTTCATCAAGCCGAAGATCACCGCGTTATCGCCGTTGAATGCCAACGCGAGACGGCGCCACAGGTCGGTAAAAGTGGCTACCGGCACTTCCGGTCCGCCAATCTTGTAGCCGTAGTACTTGGCGTAATTGTGGATATCGATCACCAGATACATGCCCGCAGCCTTGGCGCGCGCCACTGCCTGCTGCACCAGCGCCAGCTGCGCCGGATCCAGCTCGCCGCGCGCGCTGGGTTGCAGACGTTCCCACAAAATGGGCAAGCGGATCGTATTCATTCCGACCCCGGCGAAATACGTGTAATCGCTGGCCGAAGCGTACATATAGTCCTTGTTGAGCACGCCGGGTTTTTTGGAGGACGCGAATTCGGCGCCGGATAAATTGACGCCGGCATACGTCAGCGCACGTGTTTGCGCATGCGCCGACGACAATCCGGCCAGCAACATGAAACACAGGGCGTACAGGGAAAGATGGCGTAGTGAGAAGGATGGACGTGACATGAAGCAACTCCTGACAGGGAAGATGCGTCGCCGCCCCGATGGCGTGCGATCGGCGCAAGCTGCGCTGCATCTGTGTGTTGCAATGCATCACGTGTGCCAAAGCGCGGTATTCCCGCGATTTAGCCGAGAACTGCGAACCAATACGCAGTTAATATGGAAGCGCGCGTTTATGCGTGCATACCGGTTATCAATAAACTGTGGGATTTACCGGATACGTCGCGGCATGTGCCGAGATACCGGCGTTATTGGGCGATGCGTCAGTTGCGTGGCGCCATCGCAGTGGCGCAGCCATCAGGCATCGCAACGCATGCGATGCCGTCGCGAGGACGGCATCGCTGAAGAGGGCGATTCGCGAAATGGCAATGCGCCTACAAAAACCGATGCGGCCTGTGACCGGATCGGCGTGTCTATACACGCCGCTTCCTGCGTGTCAGCAACCGCCTGGCAGCGTCTCACCAGGGGTTACCGATTGCTCCAGGCGGGCTTGCGTGAATCAGCGCGCGATGCGACGCGCGTGCGCGCTCAGGATGGGCAGTTGCGGTTTGTCGCGTCCGTTGCCATCCGGCTGCAGCGTGAACGGGTAATCGGCGCGCCACCATGCGCCAGCCGCCCACACGCTGGAACCCAGCCACACATCGCGGTTGGCTTCCAGATAACGCAGCATGCCGTCCAGCGCGAGCATGCAGGTGCGATCGCTGGATGAGCCAAACTCGCCCAAGAATCCGCGCTTGCGCTGGCTACGCAGCCAACCGGTGAAACTGCGCAGGCGCTCGGCACCGATGGTAGCGCTCACGCAACTGGCGCTGGTGCCGCTGGAATCGGTATCCAGATACTGGTGCACCTCGATGGCGTAACGGTTGAGCGGGTCGCGAAGACTGGCCAGCGCCACTGCGTTGGATTGCCCGGCGATGGTGGAATACCAACTGTGCGCTCCGGACCACAGCGCGCCAGGCACCAGGATCAGGTTGTTGGCGCCGGTGGCGCGGATGCCGTCGATCGCTGCCTGCGCGGCGGCGGCCCAGTTCTGCGGCGCAATGTCGTAGGGCTCGTTCATCAACCCGAAGATCACTGCGTCATCGTTCTTGAAGGCCACAGCCAACCGCCGCCACAGGTCGGTGAAGGTGGCGATCGGCACGCGCTGGGTGCCGATCTTCTGCCCGTAATATTTGGCGTAATTGTGGATATCCACGATCAACACCATGTGCGCTGCCTTGGCGTTGGCCACGGCCTGCCGAATCAGCGCGAGCTGTGCGGGGTCCAGCGCGCCCTGATTCTTGGGTTGTAGTCGCTCCCACAACACAGGCAGGCGTACCACATTCATGCCGGTGTCGGCGAAGTGCTGGTATTCGCCGGGAGTTGGATAGCGATAATCGACATTGACGACGCCAGGACGTTTTGCCGAGGCGATTTCGGCGCCAGAGAGATTGATGCCTGCATAACGCAGTGCGCCGCTTTGCGCCTGCGCGCGTGGAAGCGTGGCCAGCAACAGCACGGCCAGCGCACAGCACAACAGCTGGCGCGGCCAGGTGGGGGAGAGGGACATGGGGAACTCCTGAAGCATCTACGGGGGGAGATGCGCTGCATCGCCGTTGTTCGCACGCACAACGCATCGAGCATCAGCCTATGCGCATCTGCAGCGCGCAACTACGGATGCGAGGTATCACTGCCTCAAGCTGTGCGGTGTTTCGCAGTTGCGACCTGTTTTTTCGATGCATCGCGTACGTCGCGAGAATGCCTTGAATCCGCAGCGTTGCTGCAACTTCGCAATGGTATTGGTCGCATCAATGCATCGGCGTTGATGCGCTGACAGCAGCTCGCAAACGCCGGCGTGCACACACACCGATCATGCGACGCGCACACGCACACGCACACGCACACGTACAGGTAGGTGCGAAGCAATGCAGCGGCGTCGTAGGCAGTGCAGTGATTGCGCTTTGCGCAAGGCCATGATCGTGGTCGATGGCGCTGCATCCATCTGCATGAGGCAGCGCTCCACGTGACACCGGTCGCTGCATCCGCCCCGGGCCTGACCTGCAGCGCCGGTGTGCCACGACCCACATCGCGCCGACGTTCGTCCACCGCCATGCTGCCATCGATCAGATGCGGTGCTGCCCGACAACGAGCGCTCGCGCTGAACACTGCAACGCGACGCAAAAAAAACGGGCGATCTGCACAGCATCGCCCGCGTCTTGCTGCCTGGAGCAGCCAACAAACTAACTGTGCCCAGCGCCAGGCAGGCACGGCCGGTGCTCGGGATCGGCTGTACCAGGCGTACACACCGGTCCCTGCGCACCGTCCACATCCACCTGGCGACCGCTCGCTGCGTTGGTCAGCCGCTCCTAGACCGCTGCCATCAGTGCTTGCCGGCGCGGCGTGCGTACTTGCTCAGAATCCGGATCTGCGGCTTGTCGCTGCCATCCTTGCCCGGTTGTACGGTAAAGAAGTAATCCGGCTTCCACCAGGCGCCCGCCGCCCACCAGGTCCAGCCCAGCCACACGTCGCTGTTGTTTTCCATGTAGGTCAGCATGCCTTCCAGCGCCTTGTCGCAGACCGGATTGTTGGCGGTGCCGAACTCGCCCAGAAAACCCTTCTGCTTGTTTTCGCGCAGCCAGTCGGTGAAGCCGCGCAGCTTCTCTTCGCCGACGCTGTCGCTGGTGCACTGCGGCTTGGTGCCGCTGTAGTCGTTGTCCAGATACTGGTGCGCCTCGAAGGCCAGGTTGTTGCCGGGATCCTTGAGGATGGCCAGCGCCTTGGCGTTGGAACCGCCGTAACTGCTGCTGCGCCAGCTGTGCGCGCCGGTGTAGGCCGTGCCCGGCACCAGGATCAGATTGCGCGCGCCGGTCTTGCGGATCGCGTTGATCGCGCCCTGCGCGGTCCCGGCCCAGTCGGTTGCAGAAATGCCGTTGGGCTCATTCATCAGCCCGAAGATCACCGCCTTGTCGTCCTTGAACTCCAGCGCCAGCCGGCGCCACAGATCGGCCAATGCGGCAGCGGACACCTCGTCGGTGCCGATGCGCTTGCCGTTGTATTTGGCGTAGTTGTGCAGATCCAGGATCAGGAACTGCTTGTTCGCCTTGGCCGCTTCGAGCGACTTCTTGATCAGCCCGAGCTGCGCAGTATCCAGCTCGCCGTTGAGTTGCGGTTGCAGGCGCTCCCACAGGAACGGCAGGCGGATCGTATTCATGCCCTTGCCGGCGAAATAGGCGAAATCCGACGCGGCCGGATAGGTGTAGTCCTTGAACAAGGTGCCGGGCTTCTTGCGCGAGTTGAACTCGGCGCCGGACAGGTTGACGCCGACATACTTCAAGCCGGTGGACTGCTTGGTCGGACCATCGGGCTCTTTGGCGTGCGCCAACGGCATCGCAGCGAGCAAGGTCAGTGCGAGTGCGGCGCGACGCAAACTCGGGAATTTCGGGGGAGCGCGGAACATGGAAGCCTCCTTCGGCATCGACGTGGTGGCCGCAGGGGGAGGGCACGGCCAGTTGGGATGGTGCAGGGCAGGGCGCTGCATGGTCAGCCTAGGAGCTTGGGCGTTAGCAGACCATTCACGCGTGCAACGCAGCGTTGATCGCGTGCAAACGGACCCAGCCGGTATCATGCCGGCTCGGTAGCGTTCGCTGCGGAACAGCCAGCAGGCACTGCCACAGGCGTGCACGAGGCTGCTGTTCCGGCGAATCACCGCCTTAGTCGTCCGACTCCTGCGCGGACGACGCAACACCGGAGTCCTGATCCCATGAGCCAAGCCCACGCCTTTGCCGCCCAAGCCGCCGACCAGCCGCTTGCCCCGTTCGTGTTCGAACGCCGCGCGCCCGGTCCCGACGATGTCCAGATCGAAATCGCCTACTGCGGCGTGTGTCACTCGGACCTACATACCGCCCGCAACGAATGGCATAACACGCGGTATCCGTCCGTGCCGGGTCACGAGATCGTCGGCCGTGTGACCGCCGTCGGTGATGCCGTCACCGGCTTCAAGGTTGGCGACCTGGCCGGCGTCGGCTGCATGGTCGACAGCTGCCGCAGCTGCGCCTCCTGCCAGGAAGGCGAGGAGCAGTACTGCGAAGCCGGCTTCACCGGCACCTACAACGGGCCGATGTTCGGCGGCGGCGAGAACACCTACGGCGGTTACTCCGACCATATCGTGGTCGACCAGAAGTACGTGCTGCGCATCTCCCACACCGACAACCTGGCTGCCGTGGCGCCGCTGCTGTGCGCCGGCATCACCACCTACTCGCCGCTGGCGCACTGGAAGGTGGGCCCGGGCCAGAAGGTGGGCGTGGTCGGCCTGGGCGGCCTGGGCCATATGGGCGTGAAGATCGCCAAGGCGATGGGCGCTACCGTGGTGCTGTTCACCACCTCCGAGAGCAAGCGCGCCGATGCGATGCGCCTGGGCGCCAGCGAAGTGGTGATCTCCAAGGACGAGGCGCAGATGGCGGCGCAGTACAACACCCTGGACTTCATCCTCAACACCGTGGCCGCCCCGCACAACCTGGACCCGTTCCTCAATGCGCTCAAGCGCGACGGCGCGATGGTGCTGGTGGGCGTGCCCGAGGAGTCGCACCCCTCGCCGTCGGTGTTCAACCTGGTGATGAAGCGCCGCACCCTGGCCGGCTCGCTGATCGGCGGCATCCGCCAGACCCAGGAAATGCTGGACTTCTGCGCCAAGCACAACATCGTCTCGGACATCGAAACCATCCGCGCCGACGAAATCAACGCCGCCTACGAGCGCATGCTCAAGAGCGACGTGAAGTACCGCTTCGTGATCGACATGGCGACGCTGGATAAGGCGGCCTGAGTCGCGGTTGCAGCGGCGCGTGATGCCATCGCTTGCGTTGTTGCATGACGCAAGCGGTGGCCTATGAACACAGCGCCGAGTGAAGTCAGCCTAAAGATGAAGTGTGTGTGCTTCACAACTTGGTCTATGTGCTGGAGCGTGTTTCTGAAATTTCAGAAATGAATATTTAGTACTCCTCAGATGTCGGATGGATCGAGTACCTGCACGTTTGCCCGAAACGAATTAGATAGTGTATTCCGTACCTACTCGCATGGTCTTTGCAACGAGGCCATGTATTGGCCCAGCGTGAGCCCACTCTCTTCTACTTCAGCAGTGAGATAAATAACCTTTCCACCAAGTTTTTGCGCAAGCCTTAAAGGCCCTTTTTTTTATCGTTAGTCAGTACGAAGGCTCCAAAGGAGCGCACGGCTAGAGATGTATCAGTTTGGTTAACAGTCAATCCATTGTCGCGTGATTTTTTTCCACACAATCGTGAATTTATCTCTGGCAATTCATAAAATCTGCGATCTGCAGCAGACTGAAACGTCCCTTGGCCAAACCCGCCGTACACTTGGGCCTTCGAAGGCAAGCCATCAGACCCGAAAGCTTGGAAGCCGAATATCGACGTCGTCTTAATGGATGCACTTTCGATACTGGCATGAATATATGCCTTAAGCGCTCGTTTTTCTTTGCTGTCGGGGATGGCCTCAAGTTCAATTTTCACTTCTCGAGTTAGGTATAGCGAATACCTCTCGGGTGGAAGCTCTGCTGAGAGATCTATTGCCCTCTCATGAAGGTAATTCCATGCGCAGCTGTCGATATAAATTCCGGTAGTCATGTCGAGAGCCTTTCTTTTGCGAACTAGTGCCTGAAATACCTTGAGCCGCAAAGATGCCTCACTCAGAAGAGGCGTTAGTCCTATGAGACTCGAGTGTTCAGCACGCCAAGTACACATTTTCCTCGAACAAGCGCATAGCCCCATGCAAACGGCTTGCCACTGGCCGGCCAGACCTGCTCATAGGCCACGAAGTAATCACCTGAGCGATACTGCTTCTTGAGCCACAGCCAATCTTTATTGCCATAAGAAAATGGCACTTGCGGCGCCTTTGTATTTGCAGCGGCGTACTGCAGGCCAATCTCTTCCATCTGCAAGGTAGAAAGAGGCAAACCGTTAAACTTCAGGTTGTCCGATTCCTGGCATGTGGCGACCGGCACCGCAGCCGCGCTACTGGCAGTGAAGATCAGCAAGCAGGTAATGAGTGACCTGAGCATGTGGCCTAGCATTCCTTAAGCCGCAGCTGGCTCCTTGACCTGCGCTTTCACGCCCAGCAGCTGCACGATGCTGCCGGCCGCGTCGCGGCCTTCGGCCACGGCGGTGACCACCAGGTCGGCGCCGCGGACGCAATCGCCGCCGGCGAACAGGCGCGGGTTGCTGGTCTGATAGGGCAGGCGGCCGTTGCCGTCGGAGGGGGCGACGATGCGGCCGTTGCTGCCGGCTTCCACGCCTTGCGAGGCCAACCAGTCCGGCAGGGTCGGCGAGAAGCCGAAGGCGATGATCACCACGTCCGCTTCCAGCAGCGATTCGCTGCCTTCCACCGGCACCGCGTTGCGGCGGCCGCTGGCGTCGGGTTCGCCGAGTCGGGTTTCGACCACGGTCACGCCGATGGCTTCGTCGTCGGCGCCGGATTCGATCGACAGCGGCTGGCGGTTGAACAAAAAGCGCACGCCTTCTTCGCGCGCGTTGGCCACCTCGCGCGCCGAGCCGGGCATGCTGGCTTCGTCGCGGCGGTAGGCGCAGGTGACCTTGGCCGCGCCCAGGCGGATGGCGCTGCGCACGCAGTCCATGCCGGTGTCGCCGCCGCCCAGCACCACCACGCGCTTGCCGTTGAGGTCGGGCAGCGCCATCTGGTCTTCCCAGCCGGCGATAGGACGGCCGTGCGGGTCGTTGCCGCCGACGATGCGGCTGTTCTGCACCAGGAACGGCAGTGCCGGCAGCACGTTCTTCAGGTCCTGCCCGGGCAGGCCGCCATCGGTGTAGCGGTAGGCGCCGGTGCCCAGGAACACGGCATCGTATTCGCCCAGCAGCTGCTCGATGCTGACGTCGCGGCCCACTTCCACGCCCAGGCGGAACTGCACGCCCATGCCTTCGAGGATCTCGCGGCGCTTGCCGATCACCGACTTGTCCAGCTTGAAGCTGGGGATGCCGAACTGCAGCAGGCCGCCGATCTGCTCGTAGCGGTCGTAGACCACCGCCTCGATGCCGGCACGCACCAGGCGGTCCGCGCAGGACAGGCCGGCCGGGCCTGCGCCGATCACCGCCACCCGCCAGCCGCTCGGCTGCACGTTGCCCAGGTCCGGGCGCCAGCCCATCTTGAAGGCGGTGTCGACGATGTATTTTTCCACCGCACCGATGGTGACCGCGCCGAATTCCTCCAGCGTGCAGCTGCCTTCGCACAGGCGGTCCTGCGGACACACCCGCCCGCACACTTCCGGCAGCGGGTTGGTGGAGTGGCACAGCGCGGCGGCCTCTTCGATGCGGTTTTCCTGCACCAGCTGCAGCCACTGCGGAATGGCGTTGTGCACCGGGCATTTCCAGCTGCAATACGGGTTGCCGCAGTCCAGGCAGCGGCCGGACTGGTACTGCGCGTCGGCCTTGTCGAACTTGCCGTACAACTCGCCCCAGTCACCGGACGTACGCAGTTCCACCGGAATGCGCGTGGGCATGGTCCGGGGCAGGTCGAGGAATTGGAAGGCTTGCTTGCGGCTCATAGGGCTGGGATTCGGGAGTTGGGATTGGGGATTCGCAACAGCGGGCGACGGGGGGCGGACGCGGTGCGAATCTCGAACAAGCAATCACGACGCTGGAAGGCCGGGAGTGGAGATTCGGGAATCGGGATTCGCATAGCTTGAGCGAATCCCCAATCCCGACTCCCCAATCCCGTCACTCAGGCGGCGCGCCGCAGCGACTCCGTCAGCGACTCGATGCTGGCGGCCTTGGGTTTGACCAGCCAGAACTTGCCGATGTAGTCGCGGAACTCGTCCAGGATCTGCTGCGCCCAGATGCTGCCGGTCAGCTCGCGGTGGCGGCTGATCAGGGTGTGCAGGTGCTGGCGATGGTTCTCGAAGCCTTCGGCGGAGACGCGATGGATGTCGATCAGCTCGTGGTTGTAGCGGTCCACGAAGTCGCGTTCGATATCCAGCACGTAGGCCAGCCCGCCGGTGAAGCCGGCGCCGAAGTTCAGGCCCACCTTGCCCAGCACCAGCACCACGCCGTCGGTCATGTATTCGCAGCAGTGGTCGCCGGCGCCTTCCACCACCGCCAGCGCGCCGGAGTTGCGCACCGCAAAGCGCTCGCCGGCGCGGCCGGCGGCGAACAGCTCGCCGCCGGTGGCGCCGTACAGGCAGGTGTTGCCGACGATCGGCGTGCTGCGCGCCTCGAAGCGCGCACCGCGCGGCGGACGCACCACCAGCCGGCCGCCGGCCATGCCCTTGCCGACGTAGTCGTTGGCCTCGCCTTCCAGCTCCAGCTGCAGGCCACCGGCGTTGAACGCGCCGAAGCTCTGCCCCGCGGTGCCGCGGAAGCGCAGGTTCAACGGCGCATCGCTCATGCCGTGATTGCCATGCACGCGGGCGATGGCGCCGGACAGGCGCGCGCCGATCGAGCGGTCGGTGTTGTGGATCAGGAAGCGATGGTCGCCGCCGGTCTTGTTGGCGATCGCATCGGCGAGCAGGCCGTCCATCTGCGTGGCCAGGCTGTCCGGCGATTCGTACAGGCGCTGGGCGGCGCAGTGGCTGCCGTCGTAGCGCGCATGGGTGAGCAGGCGCGACAGGTCGACCTTGACCCCGGCGCGTGGAGCGACGTCCAACTGTTCGAGCAGGTCGGTGCGGCCGACGATCTCGTCCAGCGAGCGCACGCCCAGGTAGGACAGCCACTGCCGCACTTCCTCGGCCAGCAGGCGGAAGAAATGCTCCACGCGCTCCGGCAGGCCGGTGAAGTAGTTCGCACGCAGGCGCTCGTCCTGGGTGGCCACGCCGGTGGCGCAGTTGTTGAGGTGGCAGATGCGCAGGTACTTGCAGCCCAGCACGATCATCGGCGCGGTGCCGAAGCCGAAGCTGTCGGCGCCCAGCAACGCGGCCTTGACCACGTCCAGGCCGGTCTTCAGGCCGCCGTCGGTCTGCAGGATGGTGCGCTCGCGCAGGTCGTTGGCCACCAGCGCCTGGTGCGACTCGGCCACGCCCAGTTCCCACGGCACGCCGGCATAGCGGATCGAACTGACCGGGCTGGCCCCGGTGCCGCCGTCGTGGCCGGACACGGTGATCAGGTCGGCGCCGGCCTTGACCACGCCGGCGGCAATCGTGCCGACGCCGGCGTGCGCGACCAGCTTCACCGACACCAGCGCGGTCGGATTGACCTGCTTGAGGTCGTAGATCAGCTGGGCCAGATCCTCGATCGAATAGATGTCGTGGTGCGGCGGCGGGCTGATCAGGCCGATGCCGGGCTTGGCGTAGCGCAGCCGCGCGATCAGCTCGTTGACCTTGTGGCCGGGCAGCTGGCCGCCTTCGCCGGGCTTGGCGCCCTGGGCGACCTTGATCTGCAGCACCTCGGCGTTGACCAGGTATTCCGGGGTCACGCCGAAGCGGCCCGAAGCCACCTGCTTGATCTTGGAGCGCTTCTCGGTGCCGTAGCGGGCCGGGTCTTCGCCGCCTTCGCCCGAATTGCTGCGCCCGCCCAGCCGGTTCATCGCAATGGCCAGCGCTTCGTGCGCCTCGGGCGACAAGGCGCCCAGGCTGATTGCAGCGGTGTCGAAGCGACGCAGCACGTCGCTGGCCGGGGCGACCTCGTCCAGCGGGGTCGGGGTATCGGCACGCTTGAGCTGGACCAGATCGCGCAGCGTGGAGGCCGGGCGCGCATGCACCGCATCGACGTACTTCTGCCAGTCGCCGGCATCGCCGGTGCGGGTGGCGCGCTGCAGCGTCATGACCACGTCGGGGTTGTACATGTGGTACTCGCCGCCGTGCACGTACTTGAGCAGGCCGCCCACTTCCGGCTTGAGCTGGTCGTTCCAGGCGCGTGCGGTGAGCTCGCGCGCCTCGGTGTCCAGCCGTGACAGGCCCACGCCGCCGATGCGTGCGGGCGTCTCGGCAAAGCACAGCTCCACCACGTCCGGGTCCAGCCCGACGATCTCGAACAACTGCGCGCCACGGTAGCTGGCGATGGTGCAGATGCCCATCTTGGAGATGATCTTGGACAGGCCCTTGTAGATGCCCTTGCGGTAGCGGCGGCCGATCTGCGACTGCTCGCCGCCCTTGCTCAGCTGCAGGATGCCGCGCCGGCCCAGGTCAAACAGCGTCTGGTAGGCCAGGTACGGATACACCGCGGTGGCGCCGAAGCCGAGCAGGCAGGCCATGTGGTGCGCATCGCGCGCGGTGCCGGTTTCGATGATCAGGTTGACGTCGCAGCGCAGGCCCACCTTGCACAGGTGGTGATGCACCGCGCCGGTGGCCAGCAGCGCATGCGCCATCGGCCGGTCCGGGACCGGGTAGCGGTCCGACAGCAACAGCATGACGGCGCCGGCGCGTGCGGCCGCTTCCACTTCCTGGCAGATGCGTTCCAGGCCGGCCTTGAGGCCTTCCTCCACGCTGTAGGACAGGTCGATCAGGCGGTTGCGCTCGACGTACTGCTCCATCTTCAGCAGCTGGCGCAGCTTGCGCTGGCTGAGCACCGGCGAGTTGAGGATGACGTGGTTCACCGTCTCCGCACCGGCATGGAAGATGTTGGTCTCCTTGCCGAGCTGGGTGGTGAGCGACATCGCGATGCCTTCGCGCAGCGGGTCGATCGGCGGGTTGGTGACCTGCGCGAAGGCCTGGCGGAAGTAGTCGTACAACGGCCGGGTCTGGCGGCTGAGCACCGCCATCGGGGTGTCGTCGCCCATCGAGCCGGTGGCTTCCTGCTCGGTCTCGGCCAGCGGGCGCAGGATCTGCTCCACTTCCTCGGTGCTGAGCTGGAACAGCTTGTGGTAGCTGCGCAGGGTCTGCTCGCTGAAGGGTTCTTCCACCAGCGAAGGGTCGATCAGTTCGGTCTGCAGATAGGTCACGCCCTGCTGCAGCCATTGCTTGTACGGCGCGCGCGCACGGTTGATGCGGTCGATGGCGTCCGAGTCCAGCAGATCGCCGCGCTTGAGGTCGATCGCCATCATCTCGCCCGGGCCCAGCTTGCCCTTGCGGGTGATGCGCTCAGCGGGCAGCTCCCACACGCCGGCCTCGGAGGCGACCAGGAAATGGCGGTCGGAGGTCAGCATCCAGCGCGCCGGGCGCAGGCCGTTGCGGTCGAGCATGCAGGCGGCATAGCGGCCGTCGCAGGCGACGATGCCGGCCGGGCCATCCCACGGCTCGGTGTTGAGGCCGTAGAACTCGTAGAACGCGGCCAAGTCGGCGTCCTTGAACTCCAGCGACTGGGTCGCCGGCGGCACCAGGATGCGCAGCGCCTGCAGCAGGTCCATGCCACCGGCGATCAGCAGCTCGAGCATGTTGTCCAGGCTCTGCGAGTCCGAGCCGTGCATGGAGATCACCGGGTCGAACTCGGCGATATCGAAACGCGGGGTCTGCCACACCTTGCTGCGCGCCTGCGCCCAGCGGCGGTTGCCTTCGATCGTGTTGATCTCGCCGTTGTGGGCGAGCAGGCGGAACGGATGCGCCAGCGGCCAGCGCGGCAGCGTGTTGGTGGAAAAGCGCTGGTGGAAGACGATCGCGCTGGAGGACAGGTCGCTGCGCTGCAGGTCCGGGTAGAACGTGCTCAGCTTGTCCGGCAGCACCATGCCCTTGTAGCTGATGCCGTTGGGCGAGAGCGTGGTGACGTAGAAGTTTTCCACCTCGCGCAGCGCCTGCTCGGCGCGGCGGCGCGCCAGGAACAGCGCCAGGGTGAAGCCGTCTTCGCTCTGCTCGGCACCGGCATCGACAAATACCTGTTCGATGCGCGGCAAGGTGTCGCGTGCCAGCTGGCCGCAGACGCTGTCGTCGGTGGGCACCACGCGCCAGCCGCGGAACTGCACGCCGGCGCTGTTCAACTGGGTTTCCAGTTCGGTGCGACAGCGTGCGGCATCGGCTTCGTCCAGCGGCAGGAACACCACACCGGCCGCGTAACGCGTGCCCAGGGCGATGCCGGCATCGCGCGCCAGCCCGCGCAGGAACGCATCGGGCTTGCGGATCAGCAGGCCGCAGCCATCGCCGGTGAGGCCGTCGGCCGCCACGCCGCCGCGGTGGGTCATGCGCGAGAGCGCCGCAATCGCGGTGTCCACCAGCGAACGGGAAGGTTGGTCGTCCAACTGGGCGACCATGCCAAAACCACAGGCGTCGCGCTCATCGCGCGCGCTGTTGTAGAGACCGTAGTCGTTGAGCCCTTGGCGAGTGCGGGGGGCCATGTCTGCCTCTTTGCGATCTGGGAGAGCGGCGACGACGTTGCAGCGCTCGATCCGTGGAGCGTTTCGAAGAGGTCACCGGATGATCGACTAGACCACAGTTGATGCGGTGCCGCAATACACCGTTACAGCTGCAACAAGACCCGCTGCAATCCCTTGTGCCAGCTGGCTTGGCGCCTGTCCAACGACAGGCGCCAGCGCAGGCTCAGCCGCAGCGCACCGCGGTGATGACGTTCTTGGCATCCACTTCCAGATTGAGCCGTTCGCCGTTGAATTCCATTGTGACCATCTGGCCGGGCTTGAGCACGCGTACCGACTTGGCGCCGGCATCGCTGCGAGCCTGCTCGCCGACGGCATCGGTGATGGGCTGGCCAACCAGCGACTGCACCTGGGTGGCGTCGCAGCTGCCGATCGGTGGCGCTTCCGGCGCTGCATCCGGCACCGGCGCGGACGCTTGCTCGGCCGCCTGTTGCGCGTTGGCCGCGACGGCTTCCTGTTCATCGGGTTGCGGTTTGTTGCAGGCAGTCAATGCAGTCAGCACGACCAAGGTGCAAGCCAGGCGGGCAATAGGCAGGACAGCGCGCATCGATGACTCCAGCAAAGGGGGATGCCCAAGCATAAGCACAAAGTTGCGCCGCGGGCATCGCTTGCCCACACGGCGTTGTCGTTGCGTTGACGCGGCCTAGCGCTGCGCGGCCCAACAATCGGTGCCAGTCCTTTGATCCGTGCGCAATGAAAGCCAAACGTGTTCTTCGCAACGCCGCAGCCTCGGCCAGCACCGCCGGCAAGTTGGCCACCGCTGCCACCGGTGCGGTGGTCGCCTCGGCCGCCGTGGCCACCGTGGCCGCTGTCGCTCAGGCCAAGGCCACCGCGCGTGCGGCGGGGCTGACCTACGTCAACGATCAGCAGCCTGGCATCAGCCGGCGTAAGGCAGGCAAGAGCTTCAGCTACCGCAGTGCCGACGGGGAGCGCATCGCCGATGCCGAGACCTTGCAGCGCATCCGCGCGCTGGCCATCCCGCCGGCGTACACGCAGGTGTGGATCTGCGCCAAACCCAATGGCCATCTGCAGGCCACCGGGCGCGATGCGCGGCAGCGCAAGCAGTACCGCTACCACGCTGATTGGGCGCAGGTGCGCGGCGAAGGCAAGTTCGAGCGCGTGATCGCCTTCGGCACGGCACTGCCCAAATTGCGGCGGCGCCTGCGACGCGATCTGGCCTTGCACGGCTTTCCACGCGAGAAGGTGCTGGCCATCGTGGTCGCGCTGCTGGCCGACACCCTGGTGCGCGTGGGCAATGCCGAATATGCGCGCAGCAATCGCTCGTACGGGCTGACCACCTTGCGCAACCGGCATATGGAGTTCTTGAACGGCGGGCGTGCGCGGCTCAAATTCCGCGGCAAGAGCGGCCAGGATCACGATATCGAAGTGGACGACAAGCACCTGGTCAAACTGATCCGGCAATGCCAGCAGCTACCGGGGCAATCGCTGTTTCAATACCGCGACGACGACGGCACCCTGCAACCGGTGGATTCGGGGCAGGTCAACGACTACCTGCGCGAGGCGATGGGCGAGGATTTCACCGCCAAGGATTTCCGCACCTGGGGCGGCACGCTGGCCGCGCTGCAACGTCTGGCACAGCTGCCACTGCCCGAGCGCATGAGCGAACGTGCACTGACGCAGGTGCAGAACGATGTCATCCGCGAGGTGGCCGATGCGCTCGGCAACACGCCATCGGTGTGCCGCAAGGCCTACATCGACCCCTGCGTGTTCGAAGGCTGGCGCGCCGGGCAATTGCAGGCGATGGCCAGCGGCGTGCGCGGCGAGCGGCAGTGGGAAGCGGCCACCCTGCGCTTTTTGACCGACTCGCGCAGCAAGCAACGCAAGGCCGGCAAGCCAGGCAAGGCAACCACGCCCAAGCTCAGCCGTCGTCAGCGTGCTGCGTGATGTCGCGGTTCGGTGCGGGAGCGTTGGCGAGATGGTCGCACGCCACCGGCTGCCGTCGCTGACTGGCTAGCTGTGGATCCAGCGCGTGACCGTGGACGTCGCGCCGCACGCAACGCGATGGCGGTCATCATTCGTCTGCAATCTGCTTCTGGCGGCGCTGTGCCCAGGCATCGCGCACGAAGGTGTCATCGTCCACGGCATCGCGTCGCATCGCATCCATCGGCAGCATCCGCGCGCGGCCATCGGCGAGTTAGCGTCTGTGGATGCGGCGTTGCAGACGATAGGTCGTCGCCGGCGGAATGTTCCGATAGGTCCGCCCGATCTTGACCGCCTCCAGATCGAGCGCATCCAGAACATGCGCTGGCACCGAGCATTTGAGGCCATAGGTAAACAGATACATGCATCCGCCCTGCTTGAGATGCATGAAGGCCCCGCGCACGATGGCGGCCACTTGATGGGCGCGCATGTTCAAGAAGCCAAGACCGCAGACCACTGCATCCACGCAGGCCCCATCAAAGCGGGGTAACGCTTCCAGATCGGCAACGTCCATCTGCAATACGGTCGCGTGCGGGAAGCGGCGCGTGAGCAACGATGAGAACGTCTGGTTGTATTCGAGCAGGAACAGGTTCTTCTCGCGCACGCCTCTGTCGAGCATCGACTGGGTAAATGCGCCGGTACCGGGGCCAAGTTCGAGAACACGCCCGGTACGCTCCGAGAGCTCGGAGGTGATGCTGGAGGCGAGTGCGGGCCCGGAGGGGAGGATCGCGGCAACCGAGCTGGGAGCGGCGATCCATTCGCGAAGAAACGAAGCCATATACGAACGTGCCATCTATCCTCACAGCGTTGAAAGAGTTGAGCGCAATCTGCGGGACCCAATCGTCATCCGATCGATGGTGACATGCATTCGGCGCTACCACGCTAAGGTGCCAACCTGTCCGTAGTTTGTCGTTAATGCCGGACCATGATTGAAAGCTCAGCCGCCATCAGCATCGATGACATAGCGGCAGCGATGCAGCGGAACAACATTGCCACTGGACGCAGAACTGAACGTCGCATGCGAGTGACGATGGCCTTGGTCGACTGCATGCACTGCATAGCGTCGGAGTGAACGCTGCAGACAGACGATCGACGAAGAACTCTGCCAGTCCGCATGGCATCCGATTCCTGTCTGTGCCGCCACGTTATTGCTTCGATATGGGCGTAGATGCGGTATGCGCTACTGCTGTATAGCGACCTTTGAGGCCATGATGTGGCTGTCGGCCAGCATCGCTTCTGCGGTGGCGTTACTGGCGTGCTGCTGCCGTCGCGGACTCTGCAAGAGCAAGCAACAGCTGAATCTGGCCTAGCGAGCAAAGCGCTGGATGCCCGCCTCACTCATGCATGCGCCATGTCGTTGCGCTACCGCCGACCATTTCTAAGCTTGCCGATGCCACCAACGCCAATGCAGACAGCGCCGGCCGCATGCCAGTAGGCAGTGTTCCTTTCAAGGCGCACAGCCACCACGGTGCGCTTAAAGAATTCTTCAACCGACTAAAAGTTCTTTAACGGCTGCTTGCAACGATGCCATCCAGCCAGCGGTTCGCTGGCGCTTGCGATGCGCTGATCGCTTCGCAGTGCCGAGCTTGCCAACGCAACGCGTCGGCAGCGTACGCGTAACGCCAGAGCAGGCGCGATTGCTGCTGCCGTTCGGCACCACGCGGCTCCCACTGCCACGCGACCGTGCGCTCGGAGGCTGTCCGGCGTGTTGATGTCCTTCCCTTGCCTCAGACCGCATAACGACCATGATCCCAACCGACACACCCGCTAGTGCGCACCCCCCCGCCGCGCCATCCAGGCGCGGGCCGCGACGCTTCGCAACGCCGCTGGCGTGCTGTCTGCTGGCCAGCGGTGCCGTCGCCTCGGGCTGGTGGTGGTCCACGCGCGCCCAGCCGCCGAGCCACGCGCTTGCGATCACCGCGTTGTCGGTCACAGCGATCACGCCACGCCAGGTCGAGTGGCCAAGCACGCTGTCGGCCACCGGGATCGTGGCGCCCTGGCAGGAGGCGGTGATCAGTTCGCAAAGCAACGGGCTGCGGCTGGTGACGCTCACCGTGGCGGTCGGCGATGTGGTGACGCGCGGGCAGCTGCTGGCGCGTTTCGATACCGCAACCTTGCTGGCAGCACGCGCAGAACTGCGTGCAGACCTGGCCAAGGCGCAGGCGGCCGCGCACCAGGCCCAGACCAATCGCATGCGCGCCGTGCGCGTGCAGGCGGCCGGGGCGATGAGCGATCAGGAAGTGCAGCGCTACGTGACCGAAGCGGTAACGGCCAACACCCAGATCGCGGTGGCGCAGGCGCAGCTGGATGCCAACCGGCTGCAGCTGCAGCAAGCCGACATCACCGCCCCGGACGATGGCGTGATCAGCGCGCAGAGCGCGACGCTGGGCGCGGTGGCCAGCAGCGGCCAGGAACTGTTTCGCCTGGTGCGCCAGGGCCGCCTGGAGTGGCGCGGAGAGTTCACGCCCGAGCAGATCGCGCGCATCGCGCTGGGCCAGCAGGTTCGGCTGCGGCTGCCCGACGGCAGCCCCGTGGCGGCACGCGTGCGCCAGATCGCGCCTTTGCTGGATGCGCGCTCCCGGCTAGGCGTGGTGTATGCGGATATCCAGCCCGGCAGCCCGCTGCGCGGCGGGATGTACGTCGATGGTGCGGTGGCCTTGCCGTCCAGCCGCGCGCTGGTGGTGCCGGCGTCGAGCGTGGTGGTGCGCGATGGCCGCAGCCTGGTGTTCCGCATCGTCGGCAGCGGCGCCGCTGCCAGGGTGCGCACGCAAGCGGTGACGGTGGGGCGGCGCTTCGGTCCCGAGGTTGAACTGCTGCAACCGTGGACCGACGGCGAGCGCATCGTGGCGCAGGGCGCGGGATTGCTCGCCGATGGCGACACGGTGCTGGTCAAGACCACACCGGCCGGCCCGCTGGCCGGCATGCAGCTGATTCCACGTGGGCCACGATGAACTTCGCTACCTGGTCGCTGCGCAATCCCATCCCTGCGGTATTGCTGTCCTTTCTGCTGACGCTGGCGGGCGTGTACGGCTTCCGCAATCTTTCCATCCAGGCGCTGCCGGATCTGGATCTGCCCACCGTCACCGTCGCCTTGACCCAGCCGGGGGCGGCACCGGCGCAGCTGGAAACCGATGTGGCGCGCAAGGTGGAAGACTCCCTCGCTACCGTCAGCGGCCTGCGCCACCTGCGCACCACCATCAGCGACGGGCAGGTGCAGATCGTGGCCGAATTTCGCCTGGAGAAATCGCTGTCCGATGCATTGATCGAAACCAAGGATGCGGTCGACCGGGTACGTTCGTCGTTGCCTGCGGAACTGCTGCAGCCGGCCATCAGTGCGGTGACCGAAAACAGCACGCCGATCCTGACCTATGCGGTGACCTCCACAACGCTGGATGAGACCGCGCTGTCCTGGTATGTCGACGACAGCGTGAGCAAGGCGCTGCTGAAGGTGCCGGGCGTGGGCCGCGTGCAGCGCCTGGGCGGCGTGCAGCGCGAAATACGGGTGGAGGTGGATCCGGTGCAGATGACGGCACTGGGGGTGACCACGTCCGATGTGTCGCGCGCGCTGCAGCAGATGCAGCAGGATTCCTCCGGCGGACGCGTGCAACTGGGCGGCGCCGAGCAATCGGTGCGCACGCTGGCCGGTGTGCGGCAGGCCGCGCAGCTGCCCGGCATGTCGATTGCGCTCGCCAGCGGCGGCAGCGTGCGCCTGGAGCAGATCGCGCGCGTGCGCGACGGCATCGCCGACCGTCGGCAGGCCGCGCTGCTGGATGGCAAGCCGGTGATCGGGCTCAGCCTCTATCGCACCAAGGGCTTTGACGAAACCAGGATCGCCGACGGTGTCGCGCAGGCGCTGCAGCAGTTGCAACGGACCGACACCTCCCTGCGCATCACCCCGGTCTCCGGCACCGTGGCCTACACCCTGGAGCAATTCGAAGGGTCGATGGCGATGCTCTACGAGGGCGCGCTGCTGGCGGTGCTGGTGGTGTGGCTGTTCCTGCGCGACTGGCGCGCCACCCTGATCGCCGCATCGGCGCTGCCGCTGTCCATCCTGCCGGCGTTCGCGGTGATGTGGTGGCTGGATTACTCGCTCAATACGCTGACCTTGCTGGCCCTGGCAGTGGTGGTCGGCATCCTGGTCGACGACGCCATCGTCGAGATCGAGAACATCGAACGTCATCGGCGCATGGGCAAATCCGCGTTTCAGGCCACTGCCGACGCGGTCAACGAGATCGCCTTGGTGGTCATGGCCACCACTGCCACCCTGGTGGTGGTGTTCGTGCCGACCACGTTGATGGGCGGCATCCCGGGATTGTTCTTCAAGCAGTTCGGGTGGACCGCCGTGATTGCGGTGGTGGCCTCGTTGATGGTGGCGCGGCTGATCACCCCGATCATGGCGGCCACCTTTCTGCGCGCACGCCACGACAATCCAGCCGAACCGACGACCGGCGCGGTGACTGCCGGCTATCTGCAGCTGGTGCAGTGGAGCCTGCGGCATCGCGCAGCGACCTTGGGCGCGGCCGGCGTGTTCCTGCTGTTGTCGCTGGCGTTGTTGCCGCTGCTGTCCAAGGGCCTGGTGCCGGCCAGCGACCGCGGCTTCATCACCGTCAAGGTCGAGCTGGGGCCGGAAAGCGACATCGGGCAGACCCGCCAGGTCACCGAGCGGGTGCGCGCGGCGGTAGGCCGCATCGACGGCGTCGGCGCGGTGTTCACCAGCATCGGCGGCGATGCGGGCGGGCGCGATGCGCAGGTGGCGCAGGTGCGCAAGGCCGAGATGACCCTGGTGCTATCGCCGCGCAAGACCCGCGCGGCGCAGGCGCAGATCGAGCGCGCGGTGCGACGGGTCGTGGTCAATATCACCGGCGCACGCGTCACCGTGAGCGGCGGCGGGCCGGGCGAACACCTGTCGATGATTCTCACCAGCGAATCGGAAGACGCCCTCAACGCCACCGCCATCGCGTTCGCAAGCCAGTTGCGCGCGGCCGGCCTGTCGGGTGTGCGCACCACCGCAAGCCTGCAACGCCCGGAACTGGTTGCGCGGCCGATCCAGAGCCAGACCGCCCGTTACGGCGTGAGCAGCGCCGATATCGGCCAGACCCTGCGCACCGCGACCAGCGGCGATTTCGAACCGCAACTTGCCAAACTCAATCTGGACAACCGGCAGATCAATATCCGCGTGCAGGTTCCCGACCGGGTCAGCGCCGATCTGGAGGCCTTGTCCAATCTGCGCGTGCCATCGCGCGATGGCCTGGTGCCGTTGTCCAGCGTCGCGGTCCTGGCACTGGAAAGCGGCCCGACCGAGATCAATCGCTACGATCGCCAACGCTACGTCACGGTCAGTGCCGACCTGGGCGAGATGCCGTTGAGCAAGGCGCAGGCCTTGGCCACCACGCGTCCGGCCATCCGGCAACTGCCTGCAAACGTGGCGCTGATCCAGTCCGGCGATGCCGAAGTGGCGGCGGAGCTATCGTCCGGCCTGCTGCTGGCGATCGTGATCGCGACCTTGTGCATGCTGTGCGTACTGATCCTGCTGTTCAACGACTTCTTCCAGCCGTTGACCATCCTGTCGGCCATTCCGCTTTCGCTCGGCGGCGCCTTCATCGCGCTGTTGCTGTGCGGCAGCGAACTCGATGTGCCGTCGATGATCGGCCTGGTGATGCTGATGGGCATCGTCACCAAGAACTCGATCCTGTTGGTGGAATACGCGGTGATCGCAATCGGCAATGGGGCAACCTGCGTCGATGCCGCGCTGCTCGATGCGTGCCACAAACGCGCGCGTCCGATCGTGATGACCACCGTGGCCATGATCGCCGGCATGCTGCCGATCGCGTTGGGCTTCGGCGCCGATGCCAGTTTCCGTCAGCCAATGGCCATCGCGGTGATCGGGGGATTGATCAGTTCGACACTGCTATGCCTGGTCGTGGTGCCTGCGGTGTTCAGCTGCATCCACGCTGGCCAGACATGGCTGCATCGACATTGGCGCGGCGCGTTCGGCCGCGTTGATGACGATCCAGCCGGCCAAGCGCGTTCGGCGGATTGAGAATGGCTGGCGACGACGCAGCCAGCGGGCGAGCGCAGCCCGTGCCCGCAGTGACGCGTTGGCTGTGCTTGCCGCTGCCGGCCAGATCCCTCCGACCGCCGTTGGCAACGGTGTGCCGGCGGCTTTGGCACCGCGCCAGGCACTTCCGGATGACCGGCCGGCGGCAGTACTCCGGGACCGGTGCGCTGGTGATGCGCGCAGGGCGGCGATATGCCAGCCGCGCCGGTGCAGCCACCGTCACGTTGCAGACCAGGGCCATCGCCTGCGCAGGATTCGCCAGACCGGATCGCTGCGATTGCAACCCACTAGTTCGCGGCCACTGCGTTGCCGTCAGCCGCAATACACCGCAGTGATGTTGTTGTGCGGGCCGGTTTCGATGCTCAGGTGATCGCCGCCGCTTTCGCTGGCGCCCTGCGCCGGGTCGGCCAGGCCGCTGGCGGTGGTGCCGCCGGTGGCGCGTTCGCCGCGCCGCACGCTGACCTGCAGGCTGTCGCTGTCGACGCGCGCACGCTCCACCGTCTGCGCCGCTGCGGCCAGACCCACGATGCCGCGGACCTTTTCGATATGGCACTGGCCGGAGATCGCGCCATCGATGGGCTGCACCTGCGCTACCTGGTTGGAGGCACAGGCCGAGAGCAACAGGACGGCAGCGAGCGGGGCAAGGATGCGGATCATCGGAGATCTCCAGCGGAAGAATGGCGCAAGCGTGAAGAATCCGTTGTTGGCATGGCATGAAGGCTGCCCGCCGGGCGGCACCTGCAACGCGGGGGGGTTCGCGCTGGATTGGTGGCCGGGGCGACCAGCGTCCGGATCAGCGAACGAACGCGCAGGCAGGGCCTCCGCCCCGAGCGGGCACGCAGCGCATACGGTGCAGTGGCCGGCGTCGCGGTCGCGCGCGACGGGAGGACGTCATGCGGCATGGATTACTTAAATTCTTGGACGACTGCACTACAAATCTTCCGGCTAGTCGACCAATCGGCGCCTCTCTACGCTTTGCATCACCGGAGCAGCTTGCTCCACCACCGCAAAGAGACTTGTCATGAACGCACAACTGACGCCCGTCTATGCCGATCAGCCGCAGCACGAGACAAGCGTGCAGGTTCCGCCGCGCCCCGTGGTGTTTCGCACCCGCGGCACCACCCGCGGACCGATCACCCGGCTGATGAGCCCGGGCGATCTGGGCCAGCTGGTCAAGCCGTTCGTGTTCCTGGACCTGTTCACCGTCAAGCCGTCCGCAGCGGCGGCACCGATGGGCATGCATCCGCATTCGGGCATTGCCACGCTCACCTACCTGATGGAGGGCGAGGTCGGCTATGAGGACAGCACCGGCCAGCAGGGCACGTTGCCCACCGGCGGGGTGGAATGGATGCGTGCCGGCAATGGCGTCTGGCACGACGGCGTGCCGGTGGGCCAGGCGTCGGCCAAGGGCTTCCAGCTGTGGATCGCACTGCCGGCCGCCGAGGAAAACGCCCCGGCGCAGAGCTTGTACCTGTCGCCGCAGGATGTGCCGGTGGCCGGCCCGGTGCGCGTGCTGCTGGGTCGCTACGGCGCGCTGGAAAGCACGATCCCGGCACCGGCCGACATGACCTACCTGAGCGTGCAGCTGCGCGACGGCGAGACCTGGCGCTATGTGCCGCCGGCCGGCCACAGCGTGGCCTGGATCGCGGTGCACGGCGGCCAGCTGAAAGCGGCCGAACGCATCGGTGCCGGCCAGATGGCGGTGTTCAAGGAGGCCGAGCAGGCCATCGAGGTGGTGTCGGTGGGCGCGAGCTCGTTCGTGCTGGGCTCGGCGGTCAAGCACCCGCACGACCTGGTCATGGGCCACTACTCGGTCCATACCAGCGCCGCCGCCCTGGCCCAGGGCGAGGCGCAGATCCGCCGCATCGGCGAGCAGTTGCGCGCCACAGGCCGCCTGGCCTGAGCAAAGCGCATGCCGGGCAGCCGAGACGCGGCTGCCTCGGCGCATGCGGCGTCAAACACCCAGGGCCTGCCAGGCAACGCAGCGCACTGCCGATCGTGCTGCGGGCAGTGCGCGTTCAAACACCGCAGGCCCGACCCACCGCGTCAGGTCTTTGACGATGGCCTGCAACGCCCAAGCGTCGATGCGTGCGCACCCGCGCCCGGCATCGCCCAACCCTCACACCCCCACTTATCCAGCAAAGGCATTCCAATGAAACTGCTTCATCTCGATTCCAGCATCCTCGGCGACTATTCGGTGAGCCGTCAGCTCAGCGCCGCCATCGTTGCCAGGCTGCAACAGGGCAACGGCGATATCACCGTCACGCGTCGCGATCTGGCCGCCGACCCGATCGGGCATCTGTCCGGCGCGCATCTTGCCGCGCAGCAGAATCCCAACGCCGATCAGACTCCGGAACTGGCCGCCGACCTGGCCAAGGGGGCTGTGGTACTGCAGGAATTTCTGGAGGCCGACACCGTGGTGATCGGTGTGGCGCTGTACAACTTCACCGTGCCGACCCAGCTCAAGGCCTGGATCGATCGCGTGCTGGTGGCCGGCAAGACCTTCCGCTATACGTCCGAAGGCGTGCTCGAAGGGCTGGCCGGCGACAAGCGGGTGATCCTGGCAGTGGCGCGTGGCGGTTTCTATGGTGCGAACTCGCCGCTGGCGTCGCTGGAGCATGCCGAAACCTACATGCGTACCGCGCTGGGTTTCGTCGGCCTGCATCACCCGGAGGTGATCGTTGCCGAGGGCCTGGCCACCGGCGCCGATGCGCGCCAGGCCGGCATCGCCGCCGCCCTGCAGCAGATCGACGGGCTGGCTGCCTGAGCGGGAGCGCGCATCACGCGTATCCGGCGGCATGATTTGCGCCGGGATCGCATTGCCGGTCTGCCCGGCGCCGATCGTTTACACCTGCCGACCCTGCATCGAGCGGGCGGGATGCCGCTCGATGCAGCACGCTGTCTGCACGCCATTACGCCGGCAGAGCTTCACGCACTGTCGGCATGTTGCTGCGCGCGTGCCCGGCGCGGATGTTGCCGCGATGGGGGCGCTGAACGCCGCACTCCCTGCGTGCGACGATCAGCGCACCCCCTGCGGCGCGGGGATGGTTGTCAGGCCGGTCGCCTTGGCGCATTCGACCGCATTCAATCGCATCGTCACGGCCTGGATAAACGCCGACACCGCACGCGGCAGATGGTGTCGGCTCGGATAGAGCGCGTACAGGCTCTGGCCCTTGCGTTGAAAATCCGGCAGCACCACGGTCAGGCGACCTTCGTGGATATCCGGCCAGGCCAGTGCCCGCGGCAACAACGCGATGCCGAGCCCGGCCACCGCTGCAAGCCGCAGTGCGCGCGCGGTGGTGGCGGCCATGCGCGCCTGCACCTGGACGTCTTCGGCAAGCCCGGACGGGCCAACCAGCGTCCAGGTGGCAGATCCGCTGGGATGCGGAAAACTGAGGCAGTCGTGCTGCGGCAATTCGTCCAGCCGCAACGGCCTGCCGCGTGCCTGCAGGTAGCCGGGGCTGGCCACCAGCAGGTCGTTGGCGTCGGCCAGGATCTGGCGGCCGACATAGCCCAGGTCCGTCACCACACCGCCGCGGAACGCCACATCGATGCGCTCGGCGATCAGGTCGGCCTTGCCATCGCTGAGCACGAATTCCAGGCGCACGCGCGGATGCGCGGCGAGAAACTCGCCCACCCATTCGATGCGGAAAAAATCCAGGAAATCCGCAGGCGCCGCCACCCGCACCAGACCGGCAGCTTCTTCGCCACCGGCCACCAGGCTCTGCCCGGCCGAGGTCAGGCCATCCACTGCGTCGGCGCAACGCTCAAAAAACGCCTGGCCGGCGTCGGTCAGGGTGAGCTTGCGGGTGGAGCGCTGCATCAGGCGGGTGTCCAGCTGCGCTTCCAGCTGCTGCACGCGCCGGCTCACGCTGTTGGGCGCAGTACCGAGCCGGCGCGCGGCCTCGGCAAAGCTGCCGCTGCGCACCACCTGCACATACAACGCAATGTCATTGAGATCGATCACCAGCGGCCTGGACGCGTGTAAACGCGGAGTCTAAGCGTGCGACTGCGCGTCGTCGATCACGGTGGCCTCTTGTACTGCCTGCGGCGATCACGTGCAGCGGCTGCATGGCGCGTAACGCCCTCGACCAGCTCGGCCTTTAATCACATTCAAGTAATTACATTCAAGCGACGCTACGAGTCGAAATATTGGATGTCTTGTGTCTTGTCGTGTGGATAGACCAGCCGTAGAGCGGATGATCTGGGGCTTGGCTGCAGGGCCCGTGCCCGCCCACCATCGCGAGACACGCTGCAAGTACGTCCATGTAAGCTCTTCCGCGGCATCCATGCCGCGTAAGGTCCCGCGACGGTGAGCGGGCAAGGACCAGTGGAGACGGTCGGTGTGCATGGTCGCAAACAGTGCATGAAGTGCGTTGTTTGGATAACGGCGTGTTGGATCAGCTTCGCAGGGCAGCGCGATCAACAGGCAGGCTTTCAACAAAGCAACCGCAAACTTTCTGGTGCGGTGTCCTCACCGCTTGCGGGACCGTGTGGCGGCATGGATGCCGCCACCGAGCCCCCAGGGACGGGTTGACGGCGTGTCCCGCGAGCGGTGAGGGCACCGCGCTCTCGACCAACTCAGCTTTTGACTGTATCCAAATGCCTCTACGACTCAGATCCTTGGCTGCTTTTGCATTCGGTGTGCATGGTTTTCAGTAAAGCAATCGACTCACCCACTGGTGCGGTGTCCTCGCCACTTGCCGGGCGCTCATTGCGTGCGCGTCAGCCCATGACGGTGCAGCAACTGCCGCAAGCGACGTTGCACGCGTTGCAGGTCCGCCTCGGCGGCCTCGTCGAGAATCCCTTTGGCCAAGGCATCGAACTGCGGCCAGAACTGGCTGGGGTCGCGTACCCGTTGCGGCCACACCGACAACATTCTGCCCAGGTCGGACAGCTGATGATTGGTGCGTGTGCGCATGCTCATGTCGCGTCTCCCGGCCAGTCCAGGGCGACAGCGTGGACCGCGCCGTCATCGATCAGGGTGAAGGCAAGCTCGGCCTGCACCACGCCGTCGATCTCCAGCCGTGCCTGGCCCCCCGGGCGCTGGGTGACGTCGATGACATAGGTGCTGGCACCGAAACGATAACGCAGCTGATACCCCGGCCAGTCGGCCGGGATGCACGGCACGATGTGCATGCGGGTGCCATGCCGTTGCAGGCCAAGCAGCGATTCGGTCAGCAGCCGGTACATCCAGCCGGCTGCGCCGGTGTACCAGCTCCAGCCGCCGCGGCCGGCGTGCGGCGCCACCGCATAGACATCGGCCGCCAGCACATAGGGCTCGGCCTTGTAACGCTGCGCCGCGTCGGCATCCAGGGCGTGGTGGATCGGGTTGATCATCCCGGCCAGTTGCCAGGCGCGCGCGCTGTCGCCAAGCTGGGCGAAGGCCATCGCCGCCCACACCGCCGCATGCGTGTACTGACCGCCGTTCTCGCGCACGCCGGGCACGTAGCCACGGATATAGCCCGGGTCGTGGCCGGTGCGATCGAACGGCGGCATCAGCAGTTTGACGATGCCCGCATCGGCATCGACCAGGTGCTGGTGCATGGCCTCCATCGCCTGCGCGCTGCGCGCCGGGTCCACTGCCCCGGACAGCACCGACCAGCTCTGCGACAACGAATCGATGCGGCATTCGTCGGAACGGTGCGAGCCCAGCGCGGTGCCGTCGTCGAACCAGGCGCGCCGGTACCACTGCCCATCCCAGGCGTGCTGTTCCAGTGCCACCCGCAAGGCCTGCGCATGCGTGCGGCAGCTCGCAGCGAAGGTCGCGTCGTCGCGCTGCATGGCCACGGCCGAGAAGCGCAGCAGGGTGTCGTAGAGGAAGAAGCCCAGCCAGACGCTTTCGCCCTTGCCGTCCTTGCCGACCCGGTTCATGCCGTCGTTCCAGTCGCCGCTGCCGATCAGCGGCAGGCCGCGCTCGCCCAGCCGCGCCATGCCGCGCTGCAGGGCGAGCACGCCGTGTGCGTACAGCGACTGCACGTTGCCGGTGAGGTGCGGCAGGTCGTAATACGATTCCTCGTCGGGCTTGAGCGCGCGCCCGTCGATGAAGCCGACAAGCTCGTCGAGCACGCCGGTGTCGGCGGTGGTGTCCAGATAGCGGCACATCGCCTGCGGCAACCACAGGAAGTCGTCCGAGCACTGCGTGCGTACGCCACGGTCTTGCGGCGGGTGCCACCAATGCTGCACATCGCCCTGCACGAATTGATGCGCGGCGCTGCGCAACAGGTGGGCGCGGCTGAGCGCAGGTTGCGCGTGCACCATCGCCATGCTGTCCTGCAATTGATCGCGGAAGCCGAACGCGCCACCGGACTGGTAGTAGCCGCTGCGTGCCAGGAAGCGGCAGGCGATGGTCTGGTAGAGCAGCCAGCCATTGGCGAGCAGATCCACGGCAGGGTCGGGCGTGCGCACCTGCACGCTGCCCAGCACCTGTTCCCAGTGCCTGCGCACGGCCAGCAATGCGGCCTGCGCGGTGGCCACGCCGCGGCTGCTGCGCGCCAGCTCCAGCGCCGCGTCGCGGTTGCTGGCCGCACCCAGCCGGAACACCGTTTCAAAGCTCTGCTCGGCCGCCAGCGTCACTGGCACCTGGATCGCCGCGCAGGGGTCCAGGCCGGGCCCCACACGCCCGGACAACCGCTGCCGGGCGAGCGCGGCCGGTGCGGCCAGGCTGCCATTGCGGCCGATGAATTCGCTGCGGTCGGCGGTGATGCTGCGGCTGGGCGCAT
Source organism: Xanthomonas pisi DSM 18956 (assembly GCF_001010415.1). Taxonomy (GTDB): domain Bacteria; phylum Pseudomonadota; class Gammaproteobacteria; order Xanthomonadales; family Xanthomonadaceae; genus Xanthomonas; species Xanthomonas pisi. Next base: position 21,846 of record NZ_JPLE01000010.1, on the reverse strand, counting down.
CGGCATCGAAGAACGCCACGCGCCCGTCGAACTCGGTGTTGTACGGGTTGCGCGCGGTCAGCACGCTGCTGCCCAGGTCGACCTCGCTGACCACATGCAGCTGCGAGCGTGCGCGGATGTCGCCGAGCACCCATTCCACATAGCCGGTCACGCTGAGACGGCGCGGACGCCCGGACAGGTTCTTCAGCCGCAGATGGCTGAACTTGATTGGCCGTTGCGCATCGACGAACACCCACAACTCGCTGCCGATGCCGTGTTCGGTATGGCTGTAGACGCTGTAGCCGAAGCCGTGGCGCACCGTGTAGCGACCGCTGCCGCGGCACGGCAGTGCCATCGGCGACCACACTTGCCCGGTGTCTTCGTCGCGCAGATAGAACGTTTCGCCGGAGCTATCGCCGACCGGGTCGTTATGCCACGGCGTCAGCCGGAACTCGTGCGCGTTCTCGGCCCAGCTGTAGCCGGCGCTGCTGTCGCTGACCACGCTGCCGAACTGCGCATTGGCCAGCACGTTGCACCACGGCGCCGGCGTGGGCATGCCCTCGTCCAGGGTGATGCGGTACTCGCGGCCATCGGCGGCGAACGCGCCCAGACCGTTATCGAACAGCAGCGCTTCGTCGGAAGCGGCCTGCAGAGTGCGGTCCAGATAGGCGGCGTGGGTGCTGGCCAACGCGTCGGCGCTGTCCAGCTGCTGGATCGGCTCCAGCAGCGGCGGATGCGCGCGTGCGCTGGGGTGGCGCTGCAGTTGCGCGTCCAGCGTGCCGTTGGCATCGCTGAGGATCGCGCGTGCCACGGTCTGCAGCAGCACGCGGTCTTCCTGCGAAATGTGTTCGATGGCGCGCACGAAGATGCCGCCGGGGCGGTCGAGCACATTGGCTTCGGGATCGGCGGCGATCAGGCCCAGGATGGCGTCCTGCAACTGTTGGCGATAGCCGGCCTGGCTTTCGTTCCAGATCACCAGATCCGCACGCAGGCCTTTCAGGCGCCAGTATGCGTGCGCCTGCACCAGCTGGCGCGCCAGGTCGAGATTGTCCGGGTCGGTGATGCGCAACAGCATGATCGGCAGATCGCCGGAGATGGCATGACTCCACAGCGCCGACTGGCCGCGATGGTTGTGCAGCAGCACTTCGTGATCGGCGCGCAGTTGCGGGTCGACGAACAGCACGCGCGCGGCCAGCCGCTCGTAGAGCATCGCGTCTTCCAGCGAGGCGTCGATCTGCCGGCGCGTGACCTGACTCTGGGTCAGCGCCAGATCGAACACCCGATCGGCCAGACGGCGGTCGCGGTACTTGTCGATCAACGCGGTGCAGGCCTCGCGTTGCGTCCCGACGCCGTAGACCATGTCCACCTGCGCCTGCTGATCGGGCGCCAGCGAGATACGGCAGCGGATCGCCACGATCGGGTCCAGCACCGAGCCGGCCGCACCGGACAGGCTGGCGTGCGCGTGCAAGGCCAGCGGATCGCGGGTGCTGCGCCCGCGCCCGACGAAGGCGGCGCGATCGGTCTCGTAGGAAATCGTCGCCACGTCGGCATCGTGCACGGCCACCAGATGCAGCATCCACGGCTGCACCTCGTCATGCCCGCGCGGGCGCCGTGTGCAGAGCAGCGCCTGTTTGTCGGCCAGGATCTCGGTCTGCACGAACAGGTTGCTGAAGGCCGGGTGCGCCTCGTCGGCCTGCGCCGGCGCCAGCACGACTTCGGCATAGGTGGTGATCTCGATCACGCGCGTCTGCCGCGAACGGTTGCGGATGCGTAGCCGGCGCAGCTCCACGTCGTCCTCGGCGGAGATGGCGATTTCCAGATGGCTGTCGTAGCGCTGGTGGCTGCCCTTGAACTCGGCTTTGGCGTCGGAAAAGATCGCTTCGTAGCGCTCCACCGGCACGCAGGTGGGTTGATGCGCGGCCGACCACACCGCGCCGCTGTCCACATCGCGCAGATAGCAGAAGGTGCCCCAGTGGTCGCGGGTACCGTCTTCGCGCCAGCGGGTGACCGCCATGTCGCGCGCGCGGCTGTAGCCGCCACCGGCCGAGGTCAGCATGCCGTGGTAACGCCCGTTGGAGAGCAGTTGCAACGCCGGCTGCGGCAGATTCGGGTCGCGATGGATGCGCAAGGCCATGCCTGCCTCGGTGGGAACCGGGCGCTCCGCGGCCTGATCCAATCCCTTGACGTAGACGCCGGCACGCGGCGCGCGCTCCTGCAACAGCAGCAGCGTGGCCTGGAACTGCGGATCGGCGACAAAGCGCTTTTGCATCGGCGCATCGCGCAACACGTGATCCAGTGCCAGCAGCGCCATGCCCTGATGGTGCGACATGAACGAGCGGACCACGGCGTGCTGTTCGCCACGCGGCACCCGCGACGGGGTGTAGTCGATCGCCTCGTACAGACCGAAGCGGCCGCCGAATCCCAGCGCCTGCAATTGCTGCAGATTGCGGCAGGCCGCATCCGGGTCGACCATCAAGGCCATCGCGCTGGCATACGGGGCGATCACCAGATCCTGGCCCAGGCCGCGCTTGAGTCCCAACCCGGGCACACCGAACGCGCGGTATTGATAATTGCGCCGCGTATCGACCGTGTTGTAGCCCGATTCGGACACGCCCCAGGGCACATCGCGCGCGGCGCCGTAGCGGATCTGCGCCTGCACCGCGCCGCGCATCGAGCGGTTCAGCAGCGTCTGCGGATAGCTGGGCATCACCAGGTCGGGCATCAGGTACTCGAACATCGAGCCGCTCCACGACAGCAGCGTCGGCTCGGTGCCGGTATCGGTCAGCGTGCGCCCGAGCGCGAACCAGCTCTCCTGTGGCAGCTTGCCCTGGGCGATCGCCACGAAGATCCCCAGGCGCGCCTCGGAGGCCAGCAGGTCGTAATGGCCGCTGTCCAGGCGACGGTCGTCGACGTTGTAGCCGATCGACAACAACTGCGGGGCGCGGTTGTAGAGGAAGTCGTAATCCATCTGCGCCAGCTGCCCGGCGCGATGCGCAAGCCGCTGCAGTTCCTGCACGCGGTTGGCGGCCCAGCTCTGCACGCTCGGTGCGTGGCCGCCGGCGGCCAGTTGCCGCAGCGTGGCGACCACGGCACCCGTCGTCTCTGCCGCGTGCGGAGCGGTGTCGGCCAGCGCCGGTGCGCAGTGGCCCAACTCGTCCAGGGCGGCCTTGCAACTGCTGACCAGCCGCTGCGGCCAGGGTTCCTCGTCGTCGCCGCTGACCGGCATCAGCGCCAGGATCCGTTGGCTTTGCGCCAACAGCAGGCGCAGCGCCGTGTCGGCCTGGGGCAGGCTTGGCGCGGGCTGGCTGCAAAGGCCTTGCACACCCTGCGACATCGTCTCCAGCGCATCCAGCGCATCGGCGGTGACGTTGCGTGTCCTGGCTTGCGCTGCCAGCACACTCACGGTGTCGGCCAGCCCGTCGAACACCGCCATCGAGACCGCCGGCGCATCCTCCAGCGCCAGCAGCGCCTGCCGCAGCGTCAGCAGATGTCCGGCCAGATTGCCGCTGTCCACGGTGGAGACATAGCGCGGCAGTAGCGGCGCCAGCGTCTGGGTGTCGTACCAGTTGTACAAATGGCCGCGATGGCGCGGCAGCGATTCCAGGGTGGTCAGCGTATCGGCCACGCGGGTCATGACGCCGGCCACCGTCAGATAGCCCAGATCGTAGGCGGTCAGGTTGGCCAGCAGGCCCAGCCCGATGTTGGTCGGCGAGGTCCGGTTGGCCACCACCGTGACCGGATACTCCTGCACGTTGTCCGGCGGCAGCCAATGATGCTGCGCGGTGCAATGCGTTTCGAAGAAGGCCCAGGTGCGCCGCGACAATCCGCCAAGGAAAGCGCGCTGCTCCTGCGACAATTGCGCGACCGGGGCGGCGGGCTGCCCGCCCAGCCAGGCCATCAGCCAGGGCGCGCCCATCCACGCCACGCCAAGCGGCAATGCCGCCCACAAGGCCGACGGCGACCACCACGCCACCGCCGCGACCGTCAGCGCCGCACCGCAGGCGGCGCCGGCCATCAGGCGATGCTCGGCAGTGCCGCTACGCGCGCTGCGTTCCACTTCGCTGGACGGGGCCCACTGCAACAGATGGCGATGGGTGATCGCCATGCGCACCAGCGTGCGGGCAATGGCCGCCAGCTGCAGTCCCGCTTCGAACGGCAGGCAGGCCAGCACCACGCCGGTGCGCAGCAGGTGCTGACGCAGCCCCACGCCCACCTGCCGCGCGTGATGGCGCAACCCCAGACCTTCGGGGGGATGCGCCAGCGCATACAACGCCGAACACAGTCCCGGCGCCAGCCATAGCACCAGCAGCCACGCCGTCCAGCGCAGCGGCGTGGGCGAGCATAACCAACCGATCAGCAACAGGCCGAAGGCGGCCGGCGCCACCAGGCTGCGGCGCAGGTTGTCCAGCAGCTTGCCGCGCGACAACCACGACAACCGGTTGCGCGCGCGCCTGCCGTCGCGATCGGGCACCCACGGCAGCAGCCACGGCAACAGCTGCCAGTCGCCGCGTACCCAGCGCGCGCGGCGCTTGGCATCGGTGGCATAGCGTTGCGGATGGCGCTCGTACAGGCGCACGTCGCTGAGCAACCCGGCGCGCACATAGCAGCCTTCCAGCAAGTCGTGGCTGAGCACGCGGTTGTCGGGGAAGCGGCCGGCCAGCACCTGCTCGAAGGTCGCCACCGCATAGATGCCCTTGCCGATGAAGGAGCCTTCGCCGAACAGGTCCTGATACACGTCCGACACCACACGCGTGTACGGGTCGATGCCCGGTTCGATCCCGAACATGCGCGCAAAGCGCGATTCGCCGCCCTCGCTCATGCCGGTGCCCAGGCCGGGCTGCAGGATGCCGTAGCCGGCGTCCACGTACTGCCCGGACGCATCCATGCGCGGCATGTTCAATGGATGCGACATCGCCCCGACCAGGGCACGTGCCGCGTCCCTGGGCAGATGGGTGTCGCTGTCCAGCGTGATCACATAGCGCACGCCCACCAGAACGGCCACATCGCCCTGCACCTGCAGGAAGTCGCTGGCTGCCTGCAGCGGTGCATCCTCGGCGCACAGCAGGCGGTTGAGCGCTTCGAGCTTGCCGCGCTTGCGCTCGGCGCCCATCCAGCAGCCTTCGCCCGCGTTCCATTGGCGGGCGCGGTGCAGCAGGAAGAACCGATCGCCGTGCGCGTCGGCATAGGCCGCGTTGAGCCGGTCGATGTGCTGCGCCGCATGCGCCACCAATGCCATGTCGCCAGGCAACAGCGCTTGCGCGGCATCGAGAAAATCGGTGAGCAAGGCGAAATACAGCTGCGCATCGCGGTTGGCCAGGTAATGCACCTCCAGCGCGCCGACCAGCTCGTCGATGGCATCGGTACCGGCCAGCATGCTCGGCATCACCACCAGGGTGCGGCAATCGGGTGCAATCCCCAGGCGCAGGTCCATGCGCGGCAACGGACGCGGACGCACCCACAGCGTCGCCACCCAGTTGACCAGCGCGATCCCCAACTCGCTGGCCGCCAGCAGCGCGATGCCGGCGGTGATCCACCACAGCGCCGGCGGTAACGCACTGGCCCACTGCAGCAAGACGCCGGTCCACAGCGCCACAATCGTCGCGATCGGCAACAGATACGCCGGCAGCGCAACCCGGCGCACGCGCGGGCGCGGTGACGTCGGCACTTCGAGGGTGTCCGCATCGCGCAACGCGGCACGCAACAGCGGCAATCCCGCATCCACCAGGTAGTAGCCCACGTGCGCGGCCACCTGCTCAGCCGAGTGCGGGTGCGTGCTCAATTGCAGCACGGTGTCGGCCACGGCCGGTTCGTCGCGCTCCATGCGGTGAGCCAGATCTTCGACCACATGCCGGTACGCGTCGCGGGTCTGGAAATCCATGCGCGCGTAGACCGCCGCCGGATCCTTGCGCAGGGTCTGCTCGACCACGCTCATGGTCTCGACGAACTCGCGCCAATCCATTTCGTCAAGAAAGCGCAGGCTGCCGATGCTGTTGCCGATCGAGACCTGGTCGGCCGCCTGGCGCTGGCTTTCGGCATGCACCATTCCTTCGACGCTGTGGCCTTCGCTGGCCAGCCACTGTTCCACCCAGGCGCTGGCCATCGACAACACCGGGCCGCGGCCCTGGATGCCGCGCGTCAGTTCGGCGACGAACGCACCGGTGGCCGGTGGCTGCGAGCGGGCCATGTCGGCCACCACCACCACCACATCCTTGGGCTGCGCGGCGGCCGCGGCATTGAGCACTGCGGCCCAATGCGCAGCCAGCGCCGTATCGCGCCCGTCGTGCATGATGCCGTCGGCAACGCGGCGCAGGTTGTCGATCAAGGCCAGCCGCAACACGATCGGAACGGCCCACAGTTCGCCGAGCTTGAGCGGTGCCACCTGTTGATAGGCCGCGATGAAGCGGCTCAGCGTGATCGCATCCACGCGCCCATCGCCATGCGCCACGACCTGCAAACCCAACTCGTAGACGCGCGGCAGACCGATGGAGCTCGGCGTGCGCAGGCGTGGCAACTGGCGGCTGTAACCCGGCGGAAGATGCTGGCGCGCAAGGCGTATCTGCTCTTGCACCAGATAATCGTTATCCAGCAGCCATTCGCCGGCAGGGTGCAGCCGCACGCCGGCGGCCGCCATTTCGTTCAGGCGCGATGCCGCACTTTCGAGCGCGCGTTGGTTGGACTTGAGCCCCGACAACAACAGCTCGCGTGCCGGGCCGGTGTAGAGCGTGTGCGTCGTTGCCAGCGCGCGCGCCAGCATTTCCATCTGCTCGTCGCCGAGCAATGCAGCGCCCGGCACGGCCGCATCCCGGACCGGGTGCGTCTGCAGCGATGGTGCTGGTTGGGTAATCGATTGCCACCAGAGAGAGAACGCAGACGCTTTCCGCTTTGGCGGCATGGAGACATTGCCTGTGCAGCATCAGTGCCGCTAGAACCACGATCATGCGCGCTCGCGCTACCGCGCATGTGAAGGCAGCATGCCAAGGTGCTGCAGGCGATGCATGTGTTACGCGCGATGTCATGGCAGTTCGGCTGTCGATGGCTGCGCATGCGACGCTTGGCATCGTTGGATGCAGACGTGCAGCGTGCGATCAAGCCGACACGACAGTTCTGCGGGCGGGTGCATGTGCATGCAACGCGGTGCACTGCACCCACGCTAACGCAGGCGATGCCAGCAGGATTCGCTTGATGCGCCGTGCATTCTGCAATCTGTGCAGGCACACGGCGCCAATGCGGCACGCTGCACGAGTGTTCGTCTCCACACGTGTCAGTGCCAGCGTGCAGGCATGCGGCATCTTCCTTTTTGCAGTCACAAGGCCTCAACCATGCTCTACACAACACACCGGTGGGTGCTGTGCCTGCTGCCGGGCAGCCTTAGAGTAGCTAACAAAACTACTGCGCAGCCGCCAGGCGGGCGCGGCCGGTGCTCGGAATCCTCATGTACCACGCGTACACTCCGGTTCCTCCGCGCCGTCCACACCCGCCTGACGACTGCTCGCTACGTTTTGTTGGCCACTCTTAGCCTGCATGGCACTGCCGCACCAGCCTCATCCCCATCGCAATCGTCCATGACAGTGTCCGGGCTGGAGCAGCCGGCGCAGATTCGCGTCGATCGTTGGGGCGTGGCGCACATCTACGCGCGCACCGATGGCGACGCGTTCTTCGTGCAGGGATTCAATGTCGCGCGCGACCGCCTGTTCCAGCTCGATCTGCTGCGCCGTAAAGGGCTTGGCCATCTGGCCGACGCGTTCGGGCCGGCCTACGTCGCCCAGGATCGCGCCTCGCGGCTGTTTCTGTATCGCGGCGACATGCATGCCGAATGGGCCAGTTACGGCCCCGACGCACAGCGCGAGGTGAGCCGATTCGTTGCCGGCATCAATGCCTATATCGCCTGGCTGGATGCGCATCCACAGGCGCTGCCGTACGAATTCCGCACCTTCGGCTATCGTCCGCAGACGTGGTCGCCAGAAGATGTGTTGCGCATCCGCACCACCGGCTTGAGCCGCAACGTCAAAAGCGAGGTCGCCCGCGCCAAGGTCGCCTGCAAGGCTTCGCTGCGCATCGACGCGATCCGCCTGAAGCTGCAGCCGGCCTGGACCACCCACGTGCCCGAGGGATTGGATCCCTGCCTTCCGGACGCCGTGTTGAAGGTCTACGAACTGGCCACGCAAAGCCCCAGGCTGAGCGCCGATACCCAGCCGCGCAGCGCCACTGCGGACACCGCGTCCCTGCGCCCGGAAGAAGAAGCCGCTGCAGAAGGCAGTAACAACTGGGTGATCGCCCCGCATAAATCGGCCACCGGTCATGCGGTGCTGGCGGACGATCCGCACCGCGCCTACACCGTGCCCAGCCTGCGCTATTTCGTGCATCTGACCAGCCCCGGGCTGGACATCATCGGTGCCGGCGAGCCCACCGCGCCAGGGATCGCGATCGGCCACAACCGCACCAGCGCCTTCGGCCTGACCATCTTCAACATCGACCAGGAAGATCTCTACGTCTACCGCCTGAACCCGGCCGACCACGCGTCCTATTGGTATCAAGGCCATTGGGAGCCGATGCAGACGCAGCACGCATCCATTGCCGTGCGCGATGGCAAGCCGGTGCCGGTGGAGCTGCAATTCACCCGGCATGGGCCAGTGATCTATGTCGATGCGGACAAGCACATCGCCTACGCCATCGCCTCGGTCTGGAATCAACCCGGCACGGCGCCGTATCTGGGGTCGCTGCGGTATCTGCGCAGCGCATCGTTCGAGCAGTTCAAGGGCGCGCTCGCGCACTGGGGAGCGCCATCGGTGAATCAGGTCTATGCCGACGTGCACGGCACCATCGGTTGGGCGACGGCCGGCACGACCCCGCGCCGTGAGCGCTCCGATGGGCTGCTGCCGGTTCCCGGCGATGGCCGCTACGAGTGGAGCGGCTTCTGGAACAGCGATGTGCTGCCCTCATCGAAGAATCCCGCCGCCGGTTTCATCACCACCTCCAACGAGATGAATCTGCCGGGCGGCGATCCATCCCTGGCACGCAAGATCGGCTTCGAATGGGCCAACGACGCGCGGCACGCACGCATCACCCAGGTGCTCTCGCAGTTGCCCAAGGTGACCTTGCAGGATTCGCAGCAGCTGCAGAACGACCAGGTGTCGTTGCCGGCGCAGCGGTTGGTGGCCTTGATCCAGCCGCTGCACGCGCAGGACCCGGAAACCACTGCGGCGTTGGCGCTCCTGCGGCCGTGGAACGGCGAAGTCAGCGCAAGCTCTGCCGCTGCCGCGCTGGAAGAAGTGTGGTTCAGCAGCTATCTCGGCGCGGCCTACAAGGCCATGGTGCTGCGCCCTGCCGAGGCAGCCGCGTTCGGCATGCCCGACGCCGCGGGACTGATGGATGCGCTGGAGCATCCGGGCGCTGCGTTCGGATCCGACCCTGCCGCACGCCGCGACCGGTTGCTGCTGGAGTCGCTGCGCAGCGCCTATCAATCGCTGGTCGACAGGCAAGGTCCCGATCCGGCGCAGTGGCAGTGGGGCAAGCTGCACACCAATACCGTCACCCATGCGATGAGCGCAGCGCTTGGCGGAGAACGCGCGCGGCTGGATGTCGGCCCCTTCGCCAAGGGCGGTAGCCCGTACACGCCCAATCAATCCAGCTACGACCCTGCCGACTTCCGCCAGACCATCGGCCCGTCCGCACGTCTGATCATCGACCTGGGCGACTGGGATGACTCGCGCGCCATGAACTACCCCGGCCAATCCGGCGACCCGGCCAGCCCGCACTACCGCGACCTGGCGCCACTGTGGCTTGAGGGTCGGTATTTCCCGTTGCTGTATACGCGTGCGGCGGTGGATGCGGCCACCGAGCAGGTGTTCGATCTGGCGCCGGCGCGCGCGCCGGCAACCAGAGCCCGGTAGCTCGCCCAGGCAGGCGAGCGCGGCGTTCTCTCCACCGGCGCGGCTTCTGGAAACAGACCGCTCTGCGCAAAACATCCAACGGCCACCGCCTGTATCAGGGGGTGCGCAGGATGTGCTCAAGCCATGCCTTCACCGCGGCGGTGTCGTCGATGTTGCCGGTGAACGCGATATCCGGCTTCTGTGGCACGTTGTCATTGCGTGGCCGTCCGTCGCGGGTCATGTAAGGCACGGCGATACCGCCGTTGCCGCTTGGAAGCATGGCCGTCATCGGCGAGCCGGTGCGCGCATCGACGAAGGTTTCGGTGCCTACCTGCAGCACGCCTGGAAACTGCTTCAGCTCGTCGACAAATCCGATGCAGGCGCTACCACAGTCGTAGTCGGTGAGCACCAGCACGCGCGCGTGCACGGGGTTGACTGGCTGTCGCTTTGGCTTGGCGATGCGTTCTGCATTGGCCGGCGCATGCAGCAGCTGTTCCCCACGCGCCATTGCCGCCAGGGAGAGCTTGTTGTCTTCATCGTAGGCAATGCCGTCCGGCGGTGCAGCTGCTGGCGCGTCTGCGCCAGCGCTGGCGGGAGAAAACGTCGAGGTGTCGACCGACTGTTTGGTGAGCCGATAGACGGCCGAAATCTTCAGCCGCTCTCTTGCGTAATAGTTGGTGTAGTCGTTGCCATAGAGCGCACGCAGCACACCCATGAACCACTCGTAAGGTCCGCCTTCGTTGCCGCGGACGTCCAAGACGATCACCGACTTGTCGCGCAGCGATGGAGCCGTGCGGTACAGCGCCTGGAATTGATCCGATTGCAGTCTGTTTTCCGGTGAAAAATTGCCAAGCCGGACCCAGGCCCCGTTCGCACCGAATGGCGTGACAGCGACGTCCGTGCCGAGCTCGGGCTTGATCGCCGACATCAGCTTCGTCAGCTCGCTTTGCTGCAGGGGTTTCCAATCGAGGACGACGCTGCGCCCATCGATGGTGCAGTGTTCCGGACGTTTGAGGAATGGGCTTTTCCGATACCGAAACATGATCGGCGCGGCGCGCGCATACGTCGATTCCAACCCGGGAATGATGTTTTCCGGGATCATGTGCTCGTAGAGCGCGATGCGCTCGGACCATTGACGCATCGGCTGTCCGTCGCAGGCGGTGATTTCCGAGCCATCTGCCACGCTTCCGTCCGAGCCGGCGACCAGGAAGCGGCCGCCCTGGTACCTGGCAAGGAAGCCCGGCCATTGATACGTCTTTGCCTGCAGCTGCATCCAGACATAGGCATGCGCGTCGTTGAAGGTCGAAAAGAAATGCGCGAGCGTCTGACGATAGCCTTCGAAGCTGGTGACCTGCTGGACTTCCGCATCGGCCTGCTTGCGCGCCTTGGCCATGGTTTCTGCAAACCCTGCCGGGTCCGGATACACGGCCATGATCGATTGATCCTTGAACCACTGCAGCGAAAAGTCCACGTCCTTGTCGGCCATGGCTGCCCAGCCTTGCAACGGCGTCTGCGGCGCGGGCGATGTTTGATCGGCTGCAGGGCAAGACCAAGCGGCCAGCAGCGCTGTCGCAAGCATGCTGCTCGCCATTGCCCGGCGCATGCAGCGCCAGGTCCGGATGCTGCGGGATGGCTTGCCGATGTGGACCATGCTGTCGTGTCGCCTGAACTCGAAAAGGTTCGTGGATCAAGCAATCGGCATGCCAGGCGTTCTGCCCGCAGGCTGGCTGTTGTTGCGCCTGCGACGGTGTCCGCGGACGTCCGCGGCCATGTCCGGTCGTCCACCACGCCCGGGCGGTCCGTCAGCCCTGCAGCAGCAATGACGCGTCCGGATATCTGGCGCACATGAAGTCGACGAAGGCGCGCACCTTCGGTGCAGCCAGGCGTCTGGAGGTGTGCAGGACCCACAGCGCCGGGGTCACCCCCGACACCATGCCCCACTGCACCAGCTCGCCGCGGGCAAGCTGGCGCCAGGCGATCGACTGCGGGATCAGCGCCGCACCGCCGCCGGCGATGGCCGCGTCGCGGATCATCAGGAACGACGAAAACCGCAGCCGCGGGATCGGCTCCAGCAGCAGGCGCCCGTCGTCCAGGTTCCAGAGGGTTGGCTGGGAGCTGGACATCACGATGCCGGGCACCGCCCTGACCGCGCCGGGCAGCGGCAGCGGCAGCGGCACGCTGGGCGCAGCCACCACCACCAGCCGGTCCGTGGCGAAGCAGCGGCCGACCAGGCTGCTGTCTGCGCTTGGATTGATGCGGATGGCGACGTCGAACTGTTCTTCCACCAGGTCCACCGTGCGGTCTTCCGCCACCACCTCGAGCGTGATCTCCGGGTAGGCCGCGCAGAAGTCCGCACCAATGCCGCCCATCGCCAGTTGCGAGAACAGCACCGGCGAGGCGACCCGCAAGCGTCCGCGCGGTGTCGACAGTCCCTCCCGCGCCGCGGTCATCGCCTCGGCTACCTCGCTCAGCGGCACTTCGGTGCGGTCCATCAGCAACTGGCCGGCTTCGGTGAGCTTCAGGCCACGCGCGCTGCGCTCTACCAGCCGTACCCCCAACTGTTCCTCGAGTTCGGCGATGCGCCGCGACAGGGTGGCTTTGGACCGGCCGCTGGCGCGGCTGGCCTTGCCCAGGCCCTGGTTGGCGGCGACCAGGGCGAAATCGATCAAGGCATTGAGATCCATGGTGTTCCATATTTGAAACCAGGCGTCTACATCTTGGCGTCTTCGTATTAACCGTGCAACGGAATAACGTCTCGTCACCGCAACGCACCACGAGCATCCGTCCATGAGCAGCACCCAACGCGCAGTCCTGATTCGAGCCTACGGCGGCGCCGACGCCGCCGAAGTGGCCACCATCGCTACACCGCAGCCGCGGCACGGCCAGGTGCTGGTGCGGGTGCACGCCGTCGGCGTCAACGGCATCGACTGGAAAGTGCGCGCCGGCCTGATGCGGGAAGTCTTGCCGCTGCAGCTGCCGGCCGTGCTGGGCGCCGAACTGGCGGGCGTGGTCGAAGCGCTCGGGGCGGGCGTCACCCGCTGGCAGCGCGGCGACCGCGTCATGGGCGCAATGGCCGGGCTGGGCGCCTATGCCGAGGCGATCGCCGTGGACGAGCACACACTCGCCCGCATTCCCGCCGGCCTGAACGACGTGCAGGCCGCCGCCATGCCGGTCGCCGCGGTGGCCGCGTGGAAGAGTCTTCACCATGCCGGGCCGCTGCATCCCGGCCAGCGCATCCTGATCCATGGCGCCGCAGGTGGACTGGGCGGCTATGCCGTGCAGTACGCCAGACGCGCAGGGGCGGAGGTGTTCGCCACGGCGGCCACCGCGCACCTGGAGCTGGTGCGCAGCCTCGGCGCGGACCATGTCATCGACTACCAATCGCAGCGTTTCGAAGACTTCGTCGGCGACATCGACCTGGTACTCGATTACGTCGGTGGCGAGGTTCTGGAGCGCTCATGGCAGGTGCTGGCACCCGATGGCGTCATCGTCGGCACCACCTCGCCGGACATCTTCGCGCGCACCCCGCCTGGCCGCCGCAGCCTGTGGTTCATGAACACACCGGACGTCGCGCTGCTGGAGACGCTGGCCGCCGACGTCGCCAGCGGCGCACTGATCGCCACGGTCGGCGAGGTGATCGGCCTGGCCGAGATCCCGCTGGCCATCGAACGCAATCGCACCGCCACACGCGCCGGCAAGGTCGTGGCGGACCTGTCGCGCTGAATCACCCTTCCATCCACTGCAGGAGAGTCACATGAGCATTCTCGTCACCGGTGCCACCGGCACCGTCGGTTCTCTCATCACCCAGCGTCTGGCCGACGCCGGCGCCGAGGTCAAGGCTCTGGTCCGCCAACCGGGCAAGCGCGCCTTCCCGGCCGGCGTCACCGAAGTCGTCGGCGACCTCACCGACGTGTCCTCGCTACGCGCGGCTCTGGCCTCGGTGCGCACGCTGTTCCTGTTGAACGCCGTCACCCCCGACGAAGTGACGCAGGCGCTGATCGCGTTGAATCTGGCTCAGGAAGCCGGCATCGAGCGCATCGTCTATCTGTCCGTCATCCATGCCGACAAGTTCAGCAACGTGCCGCACTTCACCGGCAAGCACACCGTCGAACGCATGCTCGAAACCCGCAATATTCCAGCCACCATCCTGCGCCCGGCGTATTTCATGCAGAACGAGGCGATGGTGCAGACGACGATTCAGGACCACGGCGTCTATCCGATGCCGATCGGCGCAAGGGGCATCGCCATGATCGATGCGCGCGACATCGCCGACATTGCCGTGACCGAGCTGTTGCGCCGCGATCGGGCACCGGCCGCGCTCGAGCGCGTCACCCTGGAGCTGGTCGGCCCGCAGGCATTGACCGGTGCCGCCGTGGCCAAGGTCTGGAGTGCAGCGCTCGGCCGCGAGATCGCCTACGCCGGCGACGACCTCGCCGCGTTCGAAGCGCAGCTGGCTGCGTACGGCCCGTCCTGGCTGGCCTACGACATGCGTCTGATGATGGCCGGCATCCAGACCTACGGCATGCATGCCGCCGAAGGCACGGTGGAAACACTGCAGGCCCTTTTGGGCCGCCCGCTGCGCACCTACGACGCCTTCGTGCGCGAGGCGACTGCGCCAGCGTAAGCCTCGCGTCCAGCCTGACCGGAAGGTGGCCGGCAAGTCACCCCCGGCTTGAGGGCCTGATCGGCCCGCCAACGAACGACGCCCTCGCGCATGCAGATGCGGCGGAGGGCGCCAAGCTCGCTGCGAAACACCACAAGCTGCAGCGAAACCGCAGGCATCGCGCAGCTTTCCGAACCAGGCCAGCAGCGTGGAGGCTGTGGTTAACGCAGTCCGCCGCTGACCAGAATGTTCTCGCCGGTCACGAACCGGGCATCGTCAGATGCAAGGAACGCAACGACCTTGGCGATGTCCTCCGGCTGACCTGCACGTCCAAGTGGCGTTTGCGCGACGATGCCGGTTTCCATGGCGGAGCCGACGATGCCAGCGGTGGTTGTGCCCTCTGTAATCACGAACCCGGGGCTGACGACATTGACGCGGATCCTGCGCGGAGCGAGCTCCTTGACGAGCACACCGGAGAGTGCGTCCACCGCCGCCTTGCTGGCGGTGTAGAGCGATGTTCCGGGCGATCGCAAGCTGGTGATCGAAGAGGAGATATTGATGATGCTGCCGTCTTCCTGAAGCTGCTTGATGGCTGCCTGGGTGGTGAGCAGGACACCCAGCACGTTGACGTCGAACAGCCGGCGATATTGGTCTTCGGTCACGTGCTCGACCGGGGCGACATCCCACACGCCCGAGTTGTTGACCAGGATATCGAGTCGGCCGAAATGGGTCACTGCCGCTGCGATGAGCGCCTGTGCTTGGCTTGCGATGGACACGTCGGCCGGTACCGCAATCGCCTTGCCGCCTGCTGCTGCTATGGCCTCGACGACAGCGTCGGCACCCGACTTGCTGGATGCGTAATTGACCACCACGGCGGCGCCTTCCTCGGCCAACGTTTTGGCAATACCGGCGCCGATGCCTTTCGACGCGCCTGTCACTACCGCGACCTTGCCTGCCAGCTTTTTCATGTTTGCTATCCTCGGTTGCTTACTTTTGACATCGACGACGAAGAGCCCTGCAGCCCGCAGGCCTTAGTTCATTAGTTCGGATAATATGAACTAATGATGCCGAGGTCAACCGCTGTACGCACCTGCCATGAGACCTTTACTGCATCCCGCCATCGAAGATGTCCGACCCGCAGCGATCCTCCACGCGCTGTCGGATCCAAACCGTGCGGCGATTCTTGCCAAGATCCTCACCGCCGGTCATGTCGAGGCCTGCGCCTCCGTCGCCGAGCTGGGTGACCGGGTCATTCCGAAGTCGTCGCTATCCAATCACTTCAAGGTGCTGCGCGAAGCTGGGCTGATCCGCAGCGAACGTCACGGCGTGGAGATGCGCAACCACTCGAGGTTTGCAGAGGTCAACGCGCGTTTCCCCGGACTGATCGCGGCCATCATCAACGCCTACGCGTCAGACAACGCCGAAGCCGCGCGCCACACGCAGAAGTAGCGCTCCTGACGGAGCGGTTGACCTGACGCCTCCGGAAAAGCGTTCCGGCACAGCACCTGAAGTGGGCTTATGCGCACGCGGTGCAGCCTGCCGCAGGTAATCCATGCCGACAACGGCAAGGAGTCCTGCGGCATGATAAGGGTCGCCTGGGACATGCCCGTGGGATGCAGTTCGGCTGATCCAGCCAGGCAAGCCAAACAAGAAGACTTACGTCGAATCCTTCAACGACCGGCCATACGACGAAGGCTCTCACGAACAGTGGGTTCCAACGGTGCTGCACGTGCTCACCGAGCTAGAACGCTGGCGACGCGAATACAACGAGGCCCGAACCAAGCAAGCAATTGGCGGCACGCCCTGACGACACTGCCGTCAAAGAAGAATCGGCTGGCTATGTGTGGAAAGGTGCTCGCGCATCTAAGCTTTCTGGTGACTCCTAATGGATTACCACAGGGTACTTGCGAGGCTTCGAGTCGATGCCAGAACGCCAGGCGGACGGCCAGAGATGGCACCGCCTACTCCGCGGCCGGTTCCGGAAGTCGCGTCATCACACCTTGGTGTTCCGAGAAGCCCAGTCCATCAAAGACTGCCTTGAACTTGATGAGGCAGTAGGCGACCTCGTAGTCGCCGAAGTCCGTCAACGTGCTGGCATCACCATGGGAGTCCGGATGGCAGGTTGGCTAGCTCGCCATGTGCAGATGCAGCAGATCAGGACGATGGAAGCGCCTAACGTCGCTGCCTGCGATGACTGGAAGGATCTTCAGACGATGGCAGGTGCGCTGCTGTCGCGAAGATACAGCGCCGCGTACATGGGCTGGCATCGCTGTGGCAGGGAGGATCGCTTCGGTCGCCGCCGTCTGCGGCAGCGGGTAGACTGGGTTGGTCGTCACGAGGAGCATGGAATGGGCCGATGCCAGTCGT
Source organism: Xanthomonas pisi DSM 18956 (assembly GCF_001010415.1). Lineage (GTDB taxonomy): Bacteria > Pseudomonadota > Gammaproteobacteria > Xanthomonadales > Xanthomonadaceae > Xanthomonas > Xanthomonas pisi. Next base: position 5,028 of record NZ_JPLE01000010.1, on the reverse strand, counting down.
TGCATCCAGGTACTGATAGACCGCCGACGGTACAGCGCCGGCCGGGCATCTGCGCCGTCGCCTGCCAACGGCGCTGATCGCCGCCACGCGTCGTGGATATCATCCTGGCTACCGAGTCGATTCGATACCCGCTTACCGGGGTTGGACGTTATACGCAGGAACTGGCAGTGCACCTGGCTGCACTTCCGCAGATCGAGTCGTTGCAGTACCTGCATGGGCGACGCCTGCTCCAACAGCGACCGAGTCCCGGACCGGCCTCGACCGTTACGTCGTGGATGCGTGATCGTTTCTCGCGGATCGAAGCGGTGACCGATACCTATCGACGCCTCGCTAATCTGGCCAAGGCGCGTGCCCTTCGCGGCCAGGGGCCGGCGCTGTTTCATGGCTGCAATTACTACCTCCCGGCGTATGACGGTCCTAGCGTTGCGACCTTCCACGATATTTCGATCTATCGCTGGCCCGAGTGCCACCGCGCCGACCGGGTGCGTTACATGCGCAAGGAGTTGGTACTGGCCGTGCAGCGCGCGCAATTGATCTTGACCGTCTCGGAGTTTTCGCGGCAGGAGATCGCTGCGCACTTTGCCTTGCCGCTGGAGCGTATTCGTGCGATCCCGCTGGCGGCAGATGCGGCGTTTCGGCCGCGCCCCCCGGCCGAGCTCGCCGTACCGCTGCAGGCGTTGGGCCTGGATGCCAATGGATATTGCCTGTGCGTGAGCACCATCGAGCCGCGCAAGAACATCGACATGCTGCTGACTGCCTATGCGGCCCTGCCTGCCGCCTTGCGGGCGCGCTACCCGTTGGTGATCGCAGGCCATAGCGGCTGGTCCAGCGAGACGCTGCATGCGCGCATGCGTAGTGCCGAACAGGCCGGTTGGCTGCGCTATCTCGGCTATGTTCCACAGGACTGCCTGCCGGCGTTGGTGGCAGGTGCCCGCCTGTTCGTGTTTCCCTCGTTGTACGAGGGGTTTGGCCTGCCGGTACTGGAGGCCATGGCAAGCGGTACGCCCGTGCTTTGCTCATCGGCGTCGGCATTGCCGGAAGTGGCTGCCGATGCGGCGATGCTGTTCGATCCTGCCGATCCCGGCGCATTGACCCTGGCGCTGGCAAGGTGCATGGACGATGCGGCCTGGCGTGACGCCGCGCGACAGGCGGGGCTGCAGCGCGCAGCCCAGTTCAGCTGGCAGCGTTGTGCCGCAGCGACGGCCGATGCGTACCGTGACGTGCTGGCCGCTTGAGCCTTGCATCTTTCCCGCTACGGGTGCTGCACGTCTACAAGACCAGCTTGCCGGAGACCATGGGCGGAACCGAACAAGTGGTGCGCACGCTCGCCACGCAGTCGCATCGCTACGCCGTGGACAGCGAGGTGGTGACCCTTTGCGCAGATGGACGCCTGGCGGGCATCAGCATGCAGGGACCCTACACGTTGCACCGTTTTCGACGCGACGTCGAAGTGGCGTCGATGCCCGTGTCGCTGCGCTTGCTGCGCCAGTTCGCAGGCCTGGCCCGTGGCTTCGACCTGATCCATTATCATTTCCCGTGGCCGTTCATGGATGTACTGCATCTGGCGGGCGCCGTTCGAACGCCTTCGGTGCTGACGTACCACTCGGACATCGTGCGGCAACGACGTTTGCTGCGCCTGTATCGGCCGCTGCAACAGCGGTTCCTCGACCGCGTCGACCATATCGTTGCGACATCGCCGAATTATCGCGCCACCAGCGCGGTCCTGGCCGATTTTCAGGCCAAGCTGAGCGTGATACCGATCGGACTGGACCCCTCCATTCACCACACTCCCGACGCCGACCGTGCGCAGACCTGGCGCATGCGCCTGGGCCCGCGATTCCTGTTGTTCGTCGGTGTGTTGCGTTACTACAAAGGTCTGCAATACCTGCTGGAGGCCCTCCGCGACACACCGATCCCGGTGGCCATCGTTGGAGACGGACCGGAAGGCGCGCGCTTGCGTCAGCAGGCACGGCAGCTTGGCCTGACCCACGTCCACTTTCTGGGCGTGCTGGACGATGCCGACAAGCATGCCTTGCTGTCTCTGTGCGAAGGGCTGGTATTTCCGTCGCATCTGCGCTCGGAGGCGTTCGGCATCACCTTGCTGGAGGCGGCGATGCATGCCAAACCGATGATTTCCTGTGAAATCGGCACCGGCACCAGCTTTGTGAACGTGGCCGGACAGACCGGCCTGGTGGTGGCGCCTGCAGATCCTGTGGCCTTACGCGATGCAATGCGTTATCTATGGAACCATCCGCAGGTGGCCAACGCATTGGGGCAGGAGGCGTTGAGCCGTTATCGGCAGTATTTCACCGGCGCGGCGATGGTGCGTTCCTATGCCACGCTTTATCGCCAGGTGCATGCTGCCGGATGCGGAGCTGCCACTCTTGGAGGAAACCAGGGATGAAGGGAGAGGGATGCTGATCAATCCATGCGTAGGCTCGCCGGTCTACCGCCAGGTTGCGGTCACCGGATGAGCTCGCTCGATCCACTGCTGCCGCGCGTCGCCATCGCGCCCAGGCGATCTGGCGATCTGCTTGGGTCAGTGGCCGGTCTGGCAAAAATCGCCGACATGGGCGTGGTGGTCGGCACCGGGTTGCTTGCTTATTCCATGCGAGTCGGTCAACCGGCATTGCCGCACGCGCCCCGCTATACATATGCGCTGCTAGCCGCTGCGGCGCTGACGCTGCTGGTGTTCGGGCGCTTGTCGCTTTACCGCCAGCGGCCGCATCTGGCACCGACGATGGTGGCGGGGCGTGTATTGACGGGGTGGGCGATCGTGCTGAGCGTGCTGATGTCGATCGGTTTCCTCAGCGCCACCGGGGCGACTTTTTCGCGCCTGTGGTTTCTCTATTGGGCTGGATGCGGCGGTGCCGGCCTGCTCTGCGTGCGGCATGCGATGAGGGGGGCGCTTGCCTGGCTGTATCGCCACGACATCGGGCGGCGGCGCATCGCCCTGCTTGGTCCGTCCGAACGCACCGCCGCGTTGGCGACGCGGATCCAGCGTCAGCCGGGCTCCGGAATCGACGTGTTGCAGGTGCCGTCGGATCTGGCGCTTGGCGGCACGGCCGGGCTGTCGTGCTGGCTGGAAACCCAGCATGTTGGCGAAGTATGGGTCACCTGGCCGATCCGCGACGAGGCGCGGCTTCGCCACAGCATCGCGCAACTGGAGGCGTGCGGCGTGGATGCGTGCTGGATTCCGGACCTGTTCGCATTTGGCCCAGACCAGTCTTGTCTGGAGGAGCTGACCGGCCTGCCGATGATGGCGTTGTCGGTCCGTCCGCTCACGGGCCTGTCGCGCCTGCTGAAGGAGGCGACCGACCGTGTGCTTGCCTTGGTCATCGTGGTGGTGAGTGCACCGCTGATGCTGGCCCTGGCCGCGGGCGTCAAGCTCTCCGGCCCGGGACCGGTCCTGTTTCGGCAGATGCGACAGGGTTGGGACGGGCGTCCGTTTGAACTGTGGAAGTTCCGCAGCATGCAGCTGCACGATGCTGCCACTGCCGCGCCGCAGACCAGCCGGGGCGATCAACGGGTCACGCGCTTCGGCGCCTTCCTGCGGCGTACCAGCTTCGACGAATTGCCGCAGTTCCTCAACGTGCTTCAGGGGCACATGGCCATTGTCGGGCCGCGGCCGCATGCGCTGGCGCACAACGCGCAATACCAGGACGTGGTGCCGAACTATCTGCAACGTCAGCGGGTCAAGCCGGGCATCACCGGCTGGGCGCAGGTCAACGGCCTGCGCGGGGAGACCGACACGGTGGAGAAGATGCGCCGCCGCGTTCAACACGATCTTGCCTATATCCAGCATTGGTCGCTTTGGCTGGACCTGAGCATCATCGCGCAGACCTGCGTGATCGTGCTGTTCGACCGCGACGCCTATTGAACCCGGATCGGGAGTCCCATGCACATCACCTATGTTCTCGGCACCCGCCCTGAAATCATCAAGCTGGCATCGCTGATCGCGGCCAGTCTGCGCGACGGGCTGCACTTTTCGATCGTCCATACCAACCAGCATTACGACGAGGCGATGGACCGGGTGTTCTTCGACGAACTGGGTCTGCCGCCGGCCGACTACAATCTCGGTGTGGGTTCGGCGCCGCATGGCGTGCAGATCGGACGCATGTTGTGCGGAATCGAGCCGGTACTGGCGACGCTGCAGCCGGATGTGGTGGTGGTGCAGGGGGACACCAACAGCGCCTTGGCAGGCGCGATGGCTGCCAACAAGCTGGAGATCGCCGTTGCCCATGTCGAGGCGGGCCTGCGTAGCCGCGACCGCAGCATGCCCGAAGAAGTCAATCGTGTCCTGATCGACCATCTGTCCGACTACCTGTTCTGCCCCACCGCGCTGCAGGCGCAGATCCTGCGCGACGAAGGCCTGACCGGCGCACGCATCCGCATCACCGGCAATACCGTCGCCGACGCAACGCTGGCGCATGCCCAGACCGCGTTGCGCCGCTCGACCATCCTGCAACGCCTGGGGCTGCGCGAAGGCGGCTATCACCTGCTCACCTGCCATCGCCGCTCCAACACCGAAGATCCCGCGCATTTTGCCGCCCTGATGCAGGCAGTGACTTCGATTTCCGAAGACCAGGGGTTGCCGCTGGTGTTTCCGATGCACCCGCGCCTGGATGCGCTGGGGAGCGCGGCGGCCGCGCGCCATCGCGCACTACGGGCGATCGGTCCGGTGGGTTACCTGGACATGCTGGCGCTCCAGCAAGGCGCGGCCTTGATCATGACCGACAGCGGCGGGATCCAGGAGGAAGCCTGCATCCTGCAGCGCAAATGTCTGGTGCTGCGCACCAACACCGAGCGGCCGGAAACCCTGCAGATCGGCGGGGCGGAACTGCCCCATGGCCTGGACCAGGACGCGCTGCGGACTGCTGCCGATCGCCTGCTGGCGCGCGCGGTGGCATGGCGCAATCCGTTTGGCGATGGGCATGCGTTCCGCTGCATCCTCGATACGCTCTTGGCCAGAGACGAGCGCGCCAGCGCGTCGCGGCCGCGCCTGCAGCACGCCTAGAGCGTGTTATG
>NZ_JPLE01000001.1 GCF_001010415.1 Xanthomonas pisi DSM 18956 | reverse complement strand
GTCGACACCATGCCTGCGACTGCGCTCAGGCGGCGGTTGGCCGTCGAGTTCGTATAGACCTGCGTGACACCGCCGATTTTGGCACTGAGGCGGTTACCCATGCCATTGTAACTATAGCCGTCGATCACCCTGATTTGAAAACGTCTTTGATCTCTGTGAATCTGCCAGGCACGCAAAACATTTTTAATTCTTTAAATAACCCTGACCCTTAAGCCCAATGCAGCTGAAAAGCAGGTTTTTTTTAGTCAAAATTTTCTCGACCTTGCTCAAATCAGAAGCCATGAACATTACATATACTCGCCCTTCTTTGCCGCCCCGATTATAAGCAAACAACAACTTTTCCCGATTGTCACTCACTTCCTTACCAAGTAAGTTGAACCCGTCTGTTGTTTTTACGCCAGCCCTCATCACTTTATGTGAGAACCTTGGATGTCCGCCAATGAAAACCTCAAGTGAAATGTTTTTCGCACTCAAGATGCCTACATCAAAGTCTGGGCCAGGCGCATCACTTCGGTAGGATGCACCGGGCGGCAGGTTTGCACAGACTCCGTACCGTTCACTGAGTGTAGTAGCACCTTGGTCCCCATGACATCCCGACAAAAAAACCAGCAACACAGTGGCGAATCTAGTTACTGCATCCGCAGTCATGCGTAATTGCTTCATTTCCATTATTCAAAACGCCCTTGATATTCTGCCCGTTGACAGGAACACTGAGGTTTCTCCCCATGATCCCTGGATCGTAATCACCCAAACCAAGAAGATGGCCTGCCTCGTGCGCAAATGTCGCGTCACCCCACTGACCAGGTGTATACCAAACGCCTTCATTCATCCAAGGTGTTTGAACATATGATTCTTTATCGGCCTCTCGGACAGCAATACCGTTAGTAGTCCCAACATGCCAAATCGGAATCGACTGAACTACTGTCGTGACGTTGTATGAACCGAACTTTCCACTCCAAGCGCGTTGGATCGAATTTTTAATCTGAGCAACCTGAGCTCGCGTAGCACCTTGGAAATTAATCGGAATGGTGATGCCAATATTGTTGCCCTTTTGGCACACGTAGCCAATCAAGCCTAGCAGATCAATCGCATTTGCCGGGTTACCTCCAACATAGGCATATGTGCTAATCCCTCCATCAAGCCCAATCGGATCACTCTGCCCATACCTGCCTGTGGCCGCATCGTAATCCCGGAAGTAGTTCTGATTGAACCCGCTCGCCGCATCAAACCGCTGTCCCGGGAAGCGCATGTCGAACACCATCGCGGTGCCATCGCCATCCGGATCCTGGTTGGGTGCGGTATTGCCGAAGGCTTCGCCTTTCAGGCTCCAGTTCCACACAGCAACGTCGCGGGCGGCATCGACGACCACACGGGGGCTACCGAGGTGGTCAGGTTCGATGTAGTGCAGTTGACCGCCGTTGGCCAGCAGGCCCACCGGCAGGTCGTCCAGCCAGATCGCTTGTTGCTTGGGTGCGCCGTTGGTGTCGTAGTCGCCCAGCCAGTGGCCCGCCTCGTCGTAAAGCGTGTAGGTATTGGTGGTGCCCAGATAACGGCGTACCTGCTCGCCGCGGCCGTTGTAACGGTAGTTCATCACAGCAACACCTGCCCGCTTGACCAGAGTCATACGGCCCGTGGTGTCGTATAGGTACTCACGTGCCTTGCCGCCGATGGTGAGGGCGTTGCCCAACTTGTCGTAGGTACGCGCCACGCCAGCAACCGCGCTCAAACGATGGTTGGTGGTTGGGTAGGTGTAGGTCTGCATGACGCCACCGACCTTGGCACTCAGGCGGTTGCCGGTGGCATCGTAGCTGTAGCCGTCGATCACTGGAAACTGGGTAGGTTTTTTTTAGGTGAAGACTGCTAACAGCACACCTAGGTAGTGACATCTGATCAGTAGTTACCAGTACAATTCCAGACGTTTTCGGCGTCTGCAGATCGATGGACGCATAAGTTACTGCCTGGGCCAAAATACTTGATTATTAACTCGTAATTATCAGGCGAATTTGAGACAAAGAATAACTTTATATTTGCGGAATCAACATCCGCCATGATTTCATTATAATTGCCAAGCTCATCAATCGACTTGGGATAAGCAGCCCTCTCAATACGATAAGCTTCGATTGAACGGACTATAGCGTTACCGACCTCCTTCGTCTTCTTGGCTTTTATACCTTGGCCAGGAGCAGCACAAGCAGACAAGGAGATCATAAGAATAACTGCCAGCCTTAAATTATTAGCAATCATTGGCCCAAGCACCCATTTTGAACTTCGTTTTGCAAGGCAGTCCAAATTTCCCCAGCTAAGCTACTTGAGTCGCTTGCAAGGTACGAATCTTCCCATAACTGAGCCTGTGCTTCGTACTTGCCATCTCCAAAAAGCGCATTGAAGTACTGAGATGCTTGTTCAGCGCTAGAGGGACTCACGTAATCATAGGGACTCCCAAAGCCGAGTTTATATCCAACCTGAGGAAGTATGAGGCGTGAGGTGACCTTTGCACCTCTACGACGCTGCCACACATGAAAAACCTCGTGAGCAAGAGTTGAGCGCGCTTCAACTTTATTGAGGTCGATTCCTTTACCTATATCGCCATCAATAAAAAGGCTTCGTGGCAGCTTAACATTGCTGCCACGCAGAGATGAGCCGCGGCTTCCCGATGCTTGCTGGATATCTAGTGATGCAGTATCGAAGCTGCTACCGAACAGATTGCCAATAAAAGCAGATTCTTGAGCAAATGGCGCACGAAGGCCAAATGGATCAGAGGAGAAAAACGGGCGATTGTTAGCATATGAGTAGCTATTCAGCCCTCCTCTTAATCCAATCGGGTCACTTTGCCCATACCGACCAGTAGCAGAGTCATAATCCCGGAAGTAGTTCTGATTGAACCCGCTCGCTACATCAAACCGCTGGCCTGGGAAGCGCATGTCGAACACCATCGCGGTGCCATCGCCATCCGGATCCTGGTTGGGTGCGGTATTGCCGAAGGCTTCGCCTTTCAGGCTCCAGTTCCACACAGCAACGTCGCGGGCGGCATCGACGACCACACGGGGGCTACCGAGGTGGTCGGGTTCGATGTAGTGCAGTTGACCGCCGTTGGCCAGCAGGCCCACCGGCAGGTCGTCCAGCCAGATCGCTTGTTGCTTGGGTGCGCCGTTGGTGTCGTAGTCGCCCAGCCAGTGGCCCGCCTCGTCGTAAAGCGTGTAGGTATTGGTGGTGCCCAGATAACGGCGTACCTGCTCGCCGCGGCCGTTGTAGCGGTAGTTCATGACCGCGGCACCTGCGCGCTTGACCTGGGTCATGCGCCCGGTGGTGTCATACAGATACTCGCGTGCCTTGCCGCCGATGGTGAGGGTGTTGCCCATCTTGTCGTAGGTGCGCACCACGCCTGCCACCGCACTCAGACGATGGTTGGTGGTTGGGTAGGTGTAGGTCTGCATGGCGCCGCCGACCTTGGCGCTCAGGCGGTTGCCGGTGGCATCGTAGCTGTAGCCGTCGATCACGGTATTGGCGGCGCCGTCCTTCAGCGCTGTGAGCCGACCGAGGGCGTCGTAGTCCAGTCGTAGCTCTGGTGTCGGATTGCCAGCCGGGGTCAGAGCGGTGAGGTCGCCAACCGCATCGAAGCCGAAGCCGATTTCCAAGCCGCCCGCGCGGGTGTCTTGGATGCTGCGTGGGCGATAATCGAGATCGTACATGCGCGCCAATCTGCGGCCGTTACCGTAGGTCCAGCCGGAGGATGGGCCGAACGGATAGTAGGTCGCTCCGCTCAGCAGACGCTGGCGGCTGCCGCCTTGTGCCGTCACGCCAACCTCGGTCGTCTGGCCTTGCGCGTTGCGGACATAATCGACCGTAGTGCCGTCCGGATAGACCATCGACCGCAGACGGCCGCCAGGGGTGTAGTCGTAGCGCACCACCAACACCTTGCCGTTGACCGTCTGCACCTTGCGCACCACCTCGCCGAAGCGGTTATAGCAGTATTGGGTGGTACCGCTGCCATCCTGGAGCTTGGCCAGGCGCCCGACGGTGAAGGTCTCACCGCTGGCGCACACGCTCTGCGTGACGTCATATGTATAGCTGATATTGAAGGCGGCGGTTGGGTAACTGATGCTCAGGACACGGTTGAGCGCGTCGTAGCCATAGGTAGACGTGATGCCGCGTGCATCGGTCTGCGTGGCGCGGTTGCCCGCGCTGTCGTAGGTGTAGGTGGTGACGCCGGCGTCCGGGCTGGTCAGCTTCAGGGTATCGCCAAAGCCGTTGTACGTGTAACGCGTATCAAGACGTTTGGGGTCCTTGACCTGCAGCGGGCGACCCTGCGTGTCGTAACCCACGTTGGTTTCGGCCTTGATGCCGTCGACATCCTGCAAGGTGCGCGCAAGCCGACCGAGCGGATCGTGCTCTTGCAGGGTGTTACGGCCAAATGCGTCGGTGACCAAGCGCAGGTTGCCGTTTGCATCGTAGGCGTAGTCGGTGGGATTTGCGCCCGCGTCCGCCTGCGTTTTCAGTTGGCCCAATTGGTTGTAAATACGGCTCAAGCTGCGCTTGAGCACACCTTGCACGTCCTTGGTCTGCTCCTCCAGACGATTGCCAGCGTTATCGAGCACGTAATGGAGGGTGTTGCCCAGCGTATCGGTGATATCGGTGAGGCGTTGGGCCTGGTCGTAGACAAACGTCGCGTAACTGCCATCGGACTGGGTGATGCGTTTGACCAAGCCGGTGGGCCAATACTCGAACGTGGTGACGCGATTCTGCGCGGACGTCGCGCCATGCACCGTAGTCGATGCCAACCAACCACGCGGGTGGTAGCTGTAATCGGTCAGCACCCCATTTTCGTCAACGGCAGACAGAACGCGGCCTGCTGCGTCATAACCCAGATTCTCGCGGACCTGGCCGCGGGCGTTGATGGTCTGCTTGAGGTCGCCCTTGCGATACGGGCACGGTCCGGTGCCGGTCTCGCATCCTGCGGCATCGATGGGGTAATAGTTGTAGGTGGTACGGTCGTCGATATCCGTGCGCGGGCCATCGATGGACTTCAGGAGGCCAATCACGGGACAGTCGCTACCGGCAGCCACATCGGCTGCCTCGCAGTAGTTCAAACTGAGAACTCTGGTCTGACCACTTGCGACGTCGGTAGTGGTTACTTGCTGCGGCTGCAGTCGCGCATTTCGAACGTAGCTGATTTTCCTGTCACTGGATTGAACTGATATCAGCCGGTTACCGTCGACCGTGGTACGCGTAGTTGTTGTTCGTTGAGTGGGCAAACCGGCCGCCTCGGTGACCGTATGCACATTGACTGGCACGCCAGCATCCGCAAGTTCGCCATAGGCGTGTTGCGTGACAACCCCAGTACGATCGATAGATACGCTCAGGCGCCGACGGAAGTCGATACTGGCATCCAGATAGTCGCTGCTGAGGGTGCCCGCGCTGTCGGTGACGTCATCTATTTTTCTAGGACCTGCGGAACGCTGGCTCAGCGTATATGTCGTCTGTTTCCCCAACGCGTCGGTTACAACGGTGGCGCCATCGGTGTAATCAAGCGTCACGCCGTCTGCGCCGCCTTGATGCTGGCTTGACACAACACGCCCAGTCGCGTTGTAGGCGAATGTGCTGTAGCGCATTCCATCCTCCGCGACCACACCGGTCAGGAAGCGGTAAAAATCCTCGTCCTCATACAGATACGACCTGACCCGGCCGTCCGCATAGGTCGCGCTCTCCAGCACCGCGCTGTCCGGGAAAGTGCCAGAGTAAGCGTAGGTGGCCAACGCAACTCCGTCCAGCGCAATTCGAATAAGCTGGGCATAACGGGAACCATCAGCGTAGTGGAAAACCAACTTGCGGCCGGTCGAGTGGGTGATCGACTCCAACCTCGAGGACCGATCGTACGCATATCGAAGATAAGTACCGTCGTCCTTCGACACCAAGCTCAACGCGCCTGTAGCATCAAATTCCGAAACCGTATCCGACCTAAAAAGTCGCCATCCATTAGCTATTTTCTCAAGCCGATCCCCAGAACCATCAGAAGCAATAAAAGAATTTCCGAACGACTTGAAATTACGTTGAAGCCCGTTTCCTTCAGCAAGTATTGCGTGAGAGCCACTTGCAGAAACGCTGATTTCATGTGAATTGAACCAGCCTGCCCCAAGGTTGGATCGCCGTCCGACCTGCGAGGACCGAAACGTTCGAACGAGACGTATCCATCCAAGATCGAAATCCTGCTCGGGCTGTGATTTTTCCCCGGTTTTTACATCGCACGGATTACCAACCGAACACGTATCCTCTAAAGAAGGCCCGGTCAAGTAAGCAAATATTTCCAGATTTACACAAGCCTGATAATCATCGTTCCAGGTCGTATACAAAGGACAGAATATCCTGCGCTGGCGAGTACCGAACCCGGTGTGCTCTACGGGTAGGCACGTTCCATCGTAATAAAGTACGTTCGATATAACTTCAAAGCTTTTTGAATCAAAACGACCCTCGAATTCCGCCGAGTATGGCGTCCATTCGGTTGCTGGCTTCAGCGAAACCTTGCCACATTCGTTAAATTCAGTGTAGAAGGACTCAATACGTGCAACCATCTCGACCTCAGTTGCGTAAGTGCTACCTAGTGCAGAGTAGGTCCATTCGGGATCGGAAGGTTGATCGTTACCAAGCCAGTATGTGAGCGTAACCGTCTGGTCTTCGTTTGTTTTTGTCTCTTTTATGTGCGTAGCTAAGGCATACGCATACTGTGCATCGCTGGGACCGGCGATCTGCGCCATGGCCTCAATTGCACGATGTTGATTGTCAAAAACGCCAACAGTTGTCGTCGGAATTTCTGGGTGCTTGGCAGAAACCGTCCACTCCGGCTTGACCTCCTGCGCGGAGACTCCGCAGACAACGGTCAGCAACAGCGCGCAAACATAATGACGCAGCCACAAGGGCCTAAGAACTTCCATGTCCTGATCTCTCTAATTTTTAACTGCGCGGCAGTGCTACAGCCGCTCTCGAGCATGACGCGGCTGCCACAGGTGCGTCACTATCACCTGCCGAAATTGCTCCAGTCAAGCATCAGTTTAACTTACGCTAACTCACTTAATAATCAAGGCGCACAGCTTCTTCCCAGCCAGCGGCCTCAGCAATCTGCTATGCGCACACTATCTTGCCCAGATCTGGGGTTTGCCCAGCATCGCGTCACGTTAGTTTGCAGTCGAGATTCACGCACACACCGATGATCGCGCGCACCTGCCTTCACACGCTGCCTGCCGGTCGCTGGGCGACAAGCATCGTGAAGCAGCGAGCCAGAAGCTTCATCGATTGCTCTGTACACGCGCCAGCCATCACGCAACGGCTGGCGCGTGCGAATCAATTACCCGGTTTACGCGCAGCTGCACTCCTGCCGACAGACTTCTTCGCTGCTACCTTGCCGGCCGCGGTTTTGCCCGCAGTCGTCCCGGCTGCTTTTGCGACTTTCTTCGCTGCCCGCTTGGTCACTGACTTTTTGGCAGCCTTGCCGGGCGAACCACCTGCGCTTCCAGCGGACTTTGCAGAAGGTGCGGCAGCACCTTGGGATGTGGCCTTTCCCGCTTTCTTGGCCGTCTTCTTGCTTACCTTCTTGATCGGCGTAGCAGCGCTGCTGCGTGCTTCCGGTGCGCGGCGCGGCGGCGGTTTGCGGCCTGGGGTGAGCGCTCGCCAGGCGTGTCCGCCGTTCATGGCCAGCAGCGCGTCGGCGGCCGAGGGACCGGCGCTGCCGGCGGCGTAGTTGGGGAAGTCGCTGGCCGGTTGTTTCCAGGCATCCAGGATCGGCTGGACGATGCGCCAGGCGCCTTCCACCATCGCCGCGTCCTGGAACAGGCCCGCTTCGCCGTTCATGCAGTCCTGCAGCAGGCGCTCGTAGCCCACGGTGTATTCCTTGGGAAACCAGTCGCGGTAGCGGAAGTCCATGCGCACCGGCGCCAGCGCCACCTGCGCGCCCGGGCGCTTGACGTCGAACTGCAGCGAGATGCCTTCATCGGGTTGAATATGCAGCACCAGCCAGTCGGGGCCGTAGCCGCCCACTTCGGTGCTGCGAAACGGTGCCAGCGGCGCGGGCTTGAAGCGGATGGCGATCTCGGTGGTGCGCTCGCGCAAACGCTTGCCGGTGCGCAGGTAGAACGGCACACCGGCCCAGCGCCAGGTGTCGACCTGCAGCTTCATCGCCACATAGGTTTCGGTCTCCGAATCGTCCGGCACGGTGTCTTCTTCACGATAGCCGGGCACGGCGCTGCGGTTGACCGCACCGGAGGCGTACTGGCCGCGCACCACGTCTTCCGGCTTGATCGGGCGCACCGCCTCGATCACCTCGGCACGGCGGCGATGCATCGCCTCGGTGGTGAAGGCAGCCGGCGGCTCCATCGCAATCATCGCCAGCAGCTGGAACAGATGGTTCGGCACCATGTCGCGCAGGCAACCGGTGGGATCGTAGAAGCGCCCGCGCCCTTCCACGCCGATGGTTTCGGCGGCGGTGATCTGCACGTGATCGATGCGGTCGCGGTTCCACACCGGCTCGAACAAGCCGTTTGCGAAACGGAACGCCAGAATGTTCTGCACGGTTTCCTTGCCCAGGAAATGGTCGATGCGGAACACCTGATCCTCATGCAGCACCTTGGCCACGGTGGCATTGAGCGCGATGGCGCTGGGCAGGTCGTGACCGAACGGTTTTTCCACGATGACGCGGCGCCAGCCCTGGTTTTCGCGCTGCTTGACCAGGCCGGCTTCGCCGAGATTCAACAACACCGGCTCGAAGAAACGTGCGGCGGTGGCGAGATAGAAAAGTACATTGCCTTGCGTGCCATAGCGCTTGTGCAGCTTCTCCAACAAGCTGCCCAGCGCCTGATACGCGCCCAGGTCGGTAAAGTCGCCGCGCAGGTAGTGCATGCGCTCGCGCAGCCAGTCCCAGGTAACGGTATCGAATTCGTCGGTCTGGAATTCGGCATCGCGGCTGCTCAGCAGCTGCGTCATCGACTGCCCCATGTTGCCGCGCCACGCGCGTTCGCTGATGTCGCCGTGGTCCATGCCGACAATGGCGAATTCCTCGCCCAATGCACCGGCGCGGCGCAGGTTGTACAGCGCCGGCATCACCAGGCGCTTGGTCAGATCGCCGCGTGCGCCGAACACCACGATGATGCACGGCGGTGTGGTCTGTTGCTCGTTCATGGATGTTGTTCCTTTTCGCCCATGCGTCCATGCAGGCGCAATGCCGCATTGACCAGGGCCACGTGGGAATACCCTTGCGGGAAGTTGCCAAGCATGCGTTTTGTACGTGGGTCGTATTCTTCGGCGAGCAGGCCCACGTCGTTGCACAACCCCAGCAGACGTTCGAGCAATGCGCGCGCCTCATCGGTGCGGCCGATCAACGCAAAGTTCTCCACCAGCCAGAAACTGCAGGCCAGGAAGGTGCCCTCGCCCGCCGGCAGGCCATCGGCGCTGTCGTCGGCGCGATAGCGTTCGACCAGGCCATCGATGGTCAGCTCGCGCGCGATCGCATCGGCAGTGGCGGCGATGCGCGGATCGTCGGCCGGCAGAAAGCCGACGATGGGGATCAGCAGCAGCGATGCATCCAGGCGATCGGAGCCGTAGCTCTGTACGAAATGGCCGTCCGGATGCACGCCTTTTTCCAGCACTTGCGCGCGGATCTCTTCGGCGATGCGGCCCCAGTGCGCGCGCTTGTCGGCATCGGCATTGGTGATGCCATCGCGGCTGCCGCAATCGAAGGCCAGCCACGCCATCACCTTGGAATGCACGAAATGCCGGCGCTCGTCGCGGATTTCCCAGATACCTTCGTCCGGCAAGCGCCACAGGTCTTCCAGCGTATCCAGTATCTTTTCCAGCAATGACGCCGACGAGCCATCGTCATCGGCGGGCGGGGCCACGCCTTTTTCGCGTGCGTAGTGAAAGGCGCCGATGAGCTCGCCGTACACATCGAGTTGAAATTGATCGACTGCACCGTTGCCGATGCGTACCGGTCCGGAATTTTCGTAGCCGGGCAGCCAGTGCGCCTCCCATTCCTGCAGACGACGCTCGCCACCGATGCCGTACAGCGCCTGTAACTGGTCCGGCGACCCGGCGATGGTGCGCTGGACCCAGTCGCGAAACGAAGCGGCCTCATCGCGATAGCCGGCCTGCAGCAATGCGATCAGCGTGAACACCGAATCGCGCAACCAGCAGTAGCGGTAATCCCAGTTACGCGTGCCGCCCAGATGCTCGGGCAACGAGGCGGTGGGCGCGGCCACGATGCCGCCGGTGGGCAGGTAACTGAGCCCTTTCAATACCACCAGCGAGCGACGCACCTGCTCGGTCCACGGACCGACATCGGTGCAGCGACGTGCCCAGCCATGCCAGAACGCGGCGGTACGTTGCAGCGCCTGTTCCGGGTCGATCTGCGGCGGCGTGGGCTCATGCGATGCACCATGACTGAGCAGGAACCAGGTGCTTTGGCCCTCGCGCAGCGTGAAGTCCGACTCGGTGCCCATGTCTTCGCCGTGCAGTTCCTGCGGCGAGCGCAACGCGAGCTGGTCGGGGCCGGCAATGGCGCGGATGCCGCCCTCGATGCCGGTGACCCACGGCACGGTGCGGCCATAGTTGAAGCGAAAGGTCAGGCGCATGTGCATCGGCACCTCGCCCTGCACGCAGCGCACGATGCGCACCAGATGCTGATGGTCGTCGCCTTCGTCGCTGGCGACCATGAAGTCGACCAGCTCCACCGTGCCGGTGTCGGTGATCATGCGCGTGCACAACACCAGGCTGTCGTCTTCGTAGGCGCGTTCGCTGCGAAAGTCGCCGGACGGCGATAACGCCCATTGCCCGTGCTGCTCATCGCCCAGCAAGGATGCGAAGAACGCATCCGAATCGAATCGTGGCAGACACAGCCAGTCGATGGTGCCGCGGTGGTCGACCAGGGCCGCGCTGTGGCAATTGCCCAGCATGGCGTGGTCCTCGATACGCACGCTCATCGTAGGGGCGCTTCCTTCCAACGAAAGAACCCGCAGTTTTACATGCATGGTGTCGGGATCAGGTTACGAATGCGCGGGCAGGCGCAGCAACGGTGGCACCGTGTGTTCCAGCCGACGGATCAGTGCCGGATCCATGTACGCGTCGTCATCAGGAATCTGCAGCGAGACCACGCGACAATGGCGCAGATGTGCGGCGAAGCGCTTGCGCAGCAGCTGCAGGTGGCGGCGCTCCATCACCAGCACCAGGTCGGACTCGTGCAGCAATTCGGGGGTGACCTGCACCTGCGCATCTGCGGCCAGCCCGGCCGATTGGGTCTGCACGCCCGGCCAGTCGGCAAACACGCGCTCGGCGGTGGGGCTGCGCAGCCGGTTGCGGCTGCACACGAACAGCACCCGCAGCGGTGCGCCGCCGCGCCGGCTCAGCGGCCTTCGCGCAGGAAGCGCGCCATCGAGGACACGCCCGGCAACGCCGGTTCGAACTGGCCGGCCACATCGATGAAACCGCGCATGATGGCGATCTCGCGCGGAGTCCGGTTGAGCGCATCGCGGCGGTCGGCATCGGCGCCGGCACGCAGCAGGCGCTGCACCAGCAGCGGCAGGCCATGCAGTGCGGCCAGATGCAGCGGGCCGAAGCCGCGCTGATCGGCCACATCCAGCGAGACGTCTTCATCGAGCAGGCGTTCGACGCCGGCCAGCACCACCTTTTCGTCGCAGGCGGTGCCCGGTTCGGCGCGCGCGCCCAGCAACAGCAGCAGCGGGCTGACCCGCCCACCGGCCAGCGCATCCGGGTCGGCGCCGGCCAGCAACACGGTGTCCAGCAAAGCCAGCAGGCGGGTGGTGTCGCGCGCGGTGAAGCCGTACAGCGCCGCGCAGTGCAGCGGTGCCAGCCCCTGATTGTCGGTGGCGTGCACGTCGGCTGCGGCGGTGAGCAGGCGCGCCACGATGTCCGGCAGGCCGAGCGCGCAGGCCAGCATCAGCACGGTCACTCCGCCCGGCAGGCGATGCTCGATCTGCGCGCCGGCCTGCAACAGCGCGGCGACGATGTCGGTCTGGCGCATGCTCACCGCCGCCGACAACGGCGTGGCGCCGCTGTTGGCCGCGCGTTGCGGGTCGGCGCCGCGGCCGAGCAGATGCGCGACCACACCCAGGTGGCCGCCACCGGCCGCACGCAGCAGCGCGGTGCAGCCCTGGGCGTCGACGGCATCCACCGGCAGGCCCAGGTCGATCAGCCGCCGCACCGCATCGGTGTCGCCGGTCATCGCTGCCGCCGGCACGTCCGCTTCGCGCAACGTGCGGCCTGGCAACGACCAGATCCGCCAGTCCAGCCAGTCGGCCAGATCGCGCCGGCCGATCGACAACGCCACGCCCAGCGGGGTCTGCCCGTCGGCGGCGCGCGCTTCCGGTGAGGCGCCCTGCTTGACCAGCAATTTCAGCGAGGCGTCACGCCCCAGCGCGGTGGCCAGATGCAGCGCGGTCATGCCGTGGCTGTCGCGCGCTTCGCGGTCCACGCCGTGTTCCAGCAACCACTGCTGCAGGCGCAGCCAGCCCAGCCGCACGGCCAGCGACAACGGCGGGTCGCCGGCTGCCGACGGCGCAAACGGGTCGGCGCCGCGTTCGAGCAATTCCAGTGCGAACTGTTCCAGCCCGCGCGAAGCGGCATCGTGCTGCACGCAGGCACTGAGCAGCCGGGTCAGGCCGCCCGCACCGGCCGGCGACACGCCGTGCCGCAGCAACACCTGCAGCGCCGGCACCGCTTCCACGCCGCGCGATAGCAGTGCAAACATCGGCACGTCGCCGCAGGCATCGCGCATCTCGGCATCGGCGCCGTGGCGCAGCAGCCAGTCCACCGCATCGGCGTTGAGCGCCAGATGCGCGTCATGCAGCAGGCCGCCGAGTTCTTCCGGGGCGCAGAGCCGCGCCAGCGCGTCCAGGCCATCGCGTTGGCCGAACTGCAGACCTTCGCGCAGCAATACCAGTGGCGGGCGATCGGGCAGCACCGCAACACCGGGGGTATCGCCATGCGCATCGCTGACGGCGGCCGGCACGGGATAGCTGGGGTCGAGCAATTGCACGATCGCCCAACGCCCGGCTTCGGCTGCCACGTCCACGGCGCGACGGCCATGCACATCGACGCTGTCGGCCGGCACCTGCAGATCGAGCAGACGGCGGATCAAGGCCGGCGACACGCTGTCGGCGGCGCAGGCCAGCATCACCGCATTGCGGCCCTCGCCGTCGATGGCCAGCACATCGGCCTTGCGCGCGACCAGGCGTTCGAGCACCGCACTGCGCGCCTGACGCGCCGCGTCCAGCCACGGCGTGCGGCCGAGCAGATCGCGCGCTTCCAGATTGGCGCCGGCCGACAACAGCGCCTCGACGATGTCGCCGTGGCCGGCCAGCGCCGCTTCGTGCAGGGCGCTGCGACGCTGGCGGTCGCGCGCATCCACGCGTGCCTTGTGCTTGAGCAGCAACTGCACGCCGGCCGGGTCGTCTTCTTCGGTGCCGGCCGCGGCCAGCAACACCGGCGCGCCGCCGTCCGGTTCTGACTGGGCGCCGCGTTCCAGCAAAAATTTCGCCAGCCGCCAATTGCCGACCTGGCAGGCCATCGCCAGCGGCGAGTGACCTTCGTTGTTGAGCGCGTCCAGTTCGGCGGCGGCGTCGCGCAGCAACGCGGCCACGCCGGGGTCGGAGCTGCGGACCGCGTGATGCAGCGGCGTATTGCCGTCGTTGTCGGTGGAGCGCGGGTCGGCACCGTTGGCCAGCAGGGTCATCACCGCATCCGGGCGGCCATGCCAGCTGTCGCGGGTGGCGGCCAGCAGCGGCGTCATGCCGCGATGCGGCTGGTTGACGTCCACGCGGCGCACGATCAGCTCGCGCAGCAGGCGCAGATCCGGCAGCACCGCTGCCAGCGCCGGCAGACTGCGCTGGTCGCGCCATTCCGGCAGCGGCATCGCCTGCGGGTCGGCGCCGGCCTCCAGCAACTGCAGCGCGCGATCCACCCGGCCGCTACGCGCGGCCTCGAACAATTCGGGCACCAGCTGATGCTGGGCGACCGGCTCCAGCGGACGCGGTTCGGCGGCCGCTTCGGAGAAGAAATCGGCAGCCTGCCGGGCCACTGGCGCATCGCTGCGCGCCGGTGCGGCGGTGCGTTGCAGCAGCAGATGGGCGGCGGGCAGCAGCGCGCTGGCGGCAATCGCCAGGCCCCAGCGCAGACCGCCGGACAACCAACCCGGCCAGGCCAGTGCCACCACCAGGGTGCACACCGCCAGCACCAGGGCGGCCGCCAGCAGGCCGCGCCAGGCATGCAATTCCTGCGTGGCCAGCGCGTGCCAGCGTGGCGCCAGCGCGCCACCGTCGCGTTCCACCTCGCCCCACAGCGGCCAGGTGCGCCACAGGCCCAGCAAGGCGGCGCTGACGGCCACGCTCAGGGCCAACGCGGCAGCCAGGCTGCCGCTGTCGCGCAGCGCGGTCAGCGGCCAGCTGATCAATGCCGCCAAGGCGAGCAGGCCGACGCCCCAGATCGCCAGCAGTGGCGGCAGCGCGTGTGCGATGGCGCGCGGCTGCGTCGCCAGCGCGCGGGTGCCGCGCGCCCACGACACTGCCAGTGCAAAGGCCGGCTGCGCCAGCCACAGGCTTACCGCAGCAACGGCGCCGCCAAGGCCACCGAGCAGGGACAACACCACGCCGGCTGCACCTGCCAGCGCTGCGGCGCGTACTCGCGCGGCACGCTGCGGCTCAGTCATAGTCGCACTCGCCCGCCAGCACCACCGTCTTGGGCAGCTGCAGGTAGAACCCGTGCTTGCCGAGCGCGTCGCGCACGGTCGCCACATCGGCCTGCGCCAGGCGGCGCTCAGGCGTCAACGCCACCTCCAGCACGAATGCGAATGGCGCCAACTGCGTGTGCACGGCAGCGGGAAGACCGGAGAAGTCGTCGCGCGTGGCCAGGTAGACGAAGGTGTCCTGCTTGCGTTGGCTTTTATAGACGTAGGCGTGCATGCGCGCGTGATCGCGCTCGAAGAGCGGTGGGTCGCAGGATTGTGTCCCAATTGTGGCGACGGCGAAAGCGCGGCCGCTGCGAAAAATTCCAGCCACGTCAGCGACATGACCGGCGCGTTCAGTTGCGCCATCGACGGGGCTGGCGCACGCCGCCGATATACTGCAAGCACTTTTTGCCAGCCAGACCATCGTGAGCCAAGCGCAGCATTCGTCCCAGATGGCCCCGGTCGCCGTCACCGCCTACACCTCCACCACTGCGCTCGGCGCCGGGCTCGCGGCCCAGGCCGCGGCCCTGCAGTCGCGTCGCAGCGGCCTGCGTTACAACGATTTCGGACCGCAACCGCTGCCGTGCTGGATCGGCCGCGTCGACGGCGTGGAAGCAGTCGTGCTGCCCGATGCGCTGCAAGGCTGGGACTGCCGCAACAACCGGCTGGCCTGGCTGGCGCTGCAGCAGGACGGCATGGCCGATGCCGTGCAGGCAGCCGCCCAACGCTACGGCGCCGAGCGCGTGGCGGTGATCATCGGCACCTCTACCTCCAGCATCGGCGCCAGTGAAGAGGCCTATACGCGACTGGTCGACGACGCCGACGGCGCGCGGTTTCCCCACGATCTGGCCCGGCCCATCGTGCACACCCCGCATTCGCTGGGCGACTTCGTCCAGCATGCCACCGGCCTGCGCGGCCCCAGCGTGACCGTGGCCACCGCCTGTTCGTCCAGCGCCAAGGTCTTCGCCCAGGCGGCGCGACTGATCGACGCCGGGGTGATCGACGCGGCGCTGGTCGGCGGCGTGGACACCTTGTGCGGCAGCGTGCTGTTCGGCTTCAACGCGCTGCAGGTGGTCGCGCCCGAACCGTGCCAGCCGTTCGACGCGCGCCGGGTCGGCCTGAGCCTGGGCGAAGCCGGTGGCTTTGCGCTGGTCGAACGCACCGCCGCCGCCCCGGATGCGACGCTATGGCTTTACGGCTACGGCGAATCCAGCGATGCGCACCACATGTCCGCCCCGCATCCGCAGGGCCTGGGCGCGCAGCTGGCGATGCGCGGCGCGCTCGAACGCGCCGGCCTGGACGCGGCAGCGGTGGGCTACCTGAATCTGCATGGCACCGCCACGCCGGCCAACGACAGCGTGGAAGCGGCAGCGGTGGCGGCGATCTTCCCGGACAGCTTGCACGCCAGTTCGACCAAGGCCTGGACCGGCCACACCCTGGGCGCGGCCGGCATCGTCGAGTCGGTGATCGCCCTGTTGGCGCTGCGCGACGGCGTGCTGCCGGGCACGCTCAACAGCTCCGTGCCCGACCCGGCCTGCGGCCCGCAGATCCGCTTCGACAACGCCCATTCCCGGATCGATTACGCAATGAACAACTCCTTCGGTTTTGGCGGCAACAACTGTTCGCTGCTGTTCGGGCGGGCACGCTGATGCTGACCGCCACCATCGAAGGAATCGGGTTCTGGACCCAGGGCCTGCCGACCTGGGAAGCGGCGCAGGCGTTCGTGCACGGCGCCCCGCTGCAGGAAACGCCCGCCCGTCCGGCACCGCAACTGCTGGCCGCCAACGAGCGCCGCCGCGCGCCCGATACGGTGGCGGTGTCGCTGGAAGCCGCACTGGCCGCCTGCACGGCCGCCGGCCGCGCCCCCGCCAGCCTGCCGTCGGTGTTCACTTCCACGCACGGCGATCTGGCCATCACCGATTACATGTGCACCACGCTGGCAAGCGACCCGCTGGCGATCTCGCCGACCAAGTTCCACAACTCGGTGCACAACGCCGCGGCCGGCTACTGGACCATCGGCGCCGGCGCGATGACCCCGGCCACCGCGATCAGCGCCCATACCGCCAGTTTTGCGCAGGGCCTGCTGGAAGCGCTGGTGCAACTCACCGCCGGCGTGGACGCGGTGCTGCTGGCCGGATACGACGCGCGCTCGGTGGGGCCGCTTGGCCGCATCTCGCCCAGCCAGGGCCTGCTCGGTGGCGCGCTGGTGCTGGGCCGCGCCGGCCAGGCCGGCAAAGCGCAGCTGCAGGCGCGGCTGGACGATGGCGCGCCGTCTGCCGGTGATGGCGCGCTGGCGCGCCATGTCGCAGGCAATGCGATGGCGCCGATGCTGCCGCTGTTTGCGCTGTTGGCCGGCCACGGCGACAGCGCTGCGCTGTATGCTGGCCCTGGCCGCGTGCTGCGCGTGGAGCTGCAGCGATGAGCCGGGTGCCGTTGACCCGCGAGGACACCGCGATTCTGGTGCCCGCCTTGAACGAGGCATTGCGCATCCGCGAAGTGGTCACCGACGCGCTGACCTATTGCTCGCACGTCATCGTGATCGACGACGGCTCCGACGACGGCACCGCCGAGTGTATCGCCGGCATGCCGGTCACGTTGATCCGTCACCCGCAGCGCATGGGCAAGGGCGCCGCGTTGCGCAGCGGCTTTGCGCAGGCGCAGCAGATGGGCATGCGCGCGGTGATGACCATGGACGGCGACGGGCAGCACAAGGCGGCCGATTTCCCGCGCCTGTTGGCCGCGGCCAACCGCCACCCCGGCTGCGTGATCGTCGGTGCGCGCATGCGCAAGCGCGCCACCCAGCCCACCATCCGCCGGATCGGCAACGACTTCGGCGACTGGGGCATTGCCTGGGCCTGCGGCTTTCGCCTGGTGGACAGCCAGAGCGGCCAACGGCTGTATCCGGCCTCGGTGTTCACCCTGCCTAACGTGCCCGGCGAAGGCTTCGTGTTCGAAGCGCAGCTGCTGATTTCCGCCGCCCGCCAGGCCGGCGCGCGCGTGGTCGCGGTGCCGATCGAAACCCGCTATGCCGGCACCTCGCCGGGCACCTTCCGCAAGAGCCATTTCCGGCTGGTGCGCGACCTGTGGAACATCACCTCGCACGTGGTCAAACAGGTCTGGGCGTACGGCCATGTGTGGCGCGAATACCGCCGCGTGCGCGCCAACCCGGTGATCATTGACGATCCCGACGGCGAATTTGCTACTGTGCCCGCGGCTACCAAGAGCAACCCATCCCCATGAATGCACAGCGTCGCGATGTCGTCATCACCGGTGGTGGACTGGCCGGTCTGAGCCTGGCCCTGCAACTGAAGCAACGCGACCCCGAGCTTGCGATCACTGTGCTGGAGCGGCGGGCGCACCCGGTGCGCGAGGCGGCATTCAAGGTGGGCGAATCCACGGTGGAAATCGGCGCGCATTATTTCGCCGACGTGCTGGGTCTGCGCGAGCATCTGGAGACCGAGCAGATCCGCAAGTTCGGTTTCCGCTTTTTCTTCTCCGACAAGCGCGAGGACATCGACCGCTGCACCGAGCTGGGCGTCAGCCAGATCCTGCCGACGCCGTCGTGGCAGATCGACCGCGGCCGCTTCGAGAATTTCCTCGGCGAGCGCGCCCGCGCGCACGGCATTACCTTCCTCGATAACTGCAGCGTCAAGGGCGTGGACCTGTCCGACGACGACGCCGACCACGCGGTGCGCTACGAGCATGCCGGCGAGCCGGGCACGCTGAGCGCGCGCTGGGTGGTCGATGCCAGTGGCCGCGCCGGCCTGCTCAAGCGCAAGCTGGATCTGGCGCAGGACAACGCGCACAACGCCAATGCGGTGTGGTGGCGCGTGGAAGGCCTGATCGACCCGAACGGCTGGTCGCAGGACAGCAGCTGGCTGCAGCGCTGCACACCGCCGGACCGCTGGCGGTCCACCAACCACATGTGCGGGCCCGGTTACTGGTTCTGGCTGATCCCGCTGTCGTCCGGCGCGCATTCGCTGGGCATCGTCTGCGATGCGCAGATGCACCCGCTGGAGACCATGAACACGCACGAAAAAGCCATGGACTGGCTGCGCCTGCATCAACCGCAGGTCGCCGCATCGCTGGACAAGGCCGACTACCGCCTGCAGGACTTCCTGTTCCTGCGCAAGTTTTCGTATGGCTGCAAGCAGGTGTTCTCGTCGCAGCGCTGGGCGCTGACCGGCGAGGCGGGCTTGTTCCTGGATCCGTTCTATTCGCCCGGCAGCGACTTCATCGCCATCTCCAATACCTATATCTGCGAACTGATCGGCCGCGATCGCGCCGGCAGGTCGCTCAGCCCGTATACCGAGCTGTATGAGCAACTGTATTTCTCGTTCTACGAAAGCACCCTGACCCTGTACCAGGATCAGTATGCGTTGTTCGGCGACGAGCAGGTCATGCCGGTCAAGGTGATCTGGGATTACACCTACTACTGGTCGTTGCTGGCGCCGCTGTTCTGCTCCGGACGCATCGCCGACCTGAGCCTGCTGTCGCGCATGAAGGCGGACTTCCTGTACGCGCGCGATCTGAACCTGTCCATGCAGCGCGTGCTGCACGACTGGGGCGTGCACAACACCGCACAGGGCATCGCCACCGGTGGTGGCCGCCTGCTGGACCAGTATCTGATCGGCTGGTTCAACGAGCTCAATGGCGCCTTGCACGACGTCCTGGACGACGACACGTTTGCCGCACGCATCCACACCAACGTGGCGCAAATGGCGGTGCTGGCGCGCGAGATCCTGCAGCAGGCACGCCACCGCCACCCGACCCTGCCCGACCACGGACTGGACGCACTGACCGCCAACGCCAGCGGCGACCCGATCCTGACGGCAACGTGGTACGCCGACGCGGCGTGAGTTTTATTACGTGCAGAGAGATACGTGGATGAAGTATGGCTACTTCGTAACCTTGCTTGCGTTTAGTGCGCCGACGCACGCGGAAGAAATTGCTGCATGCTCAAATCCGTCAGGAAAGGGCTATTACGCCGAGACAGGCATCATCACGGCAAAAGACAGTGGCTGGAACGATGAAAAGATCACGGGTGGCCTGACCAAACTGTCAAAGCACGGGAATGACTACGACCTGACGTATGTAGATGTACGTAAGGAGATAGTTTCAGCTCGCGAGGAGGGAGCAAAGGTCATGCTTCTGAGTCGCGGCACCAGCTCGGTGTCCATGCTGGTTGTTTATCCAGGCAAGACTGCCGAGGTCTATACGTTCCTCAAGACTTCTTCAGGGCATCTGGAATATATCCACACGCTTAGTCGTGCTGGAGATGAGGTGCTTATTACCAAGGCATCCGTGATGCATGGCGAATGCAACTACATCAACTTCGATGCGGTCTAGCCCATACCACCGTTGATGCCGATGATCTGGCCATTGATGTAACCGGCAGATTCCGAGCACAGGAAGGCGACCAGCGCGGCGACTTCGTCGGGTTTGCCGACACGCCCGGCTGGCACAAGTTGCTTGATCACGTCCGGCGCGAAACTTTCGCCGACCATCTCGCTTTCGATCACGCCCGGCGCCACCACATTGACCGCGATGCCGCGGCTGGCCATCTCGCGCGACAAGGACTTGGTCGCGCCATGCAGTGCCGCCTTGGCTGCGGCGTAATTGGTCTGACCGCGATTGCCCAGCACGGCCGCCACCGACGACACGTTGACGATGCGGCCCCAGCGCGTGCGCGCCATCGGCAACAACAACGGTTGGGTGACATTGAAAAACCCGTGCAGCGAGACATCGATCACCCGATGCCACTGCTCGGCGTTCATGCCTGCCATCGGCGCATCGTCGTGGATGCCGGCGTTATTGACCACGATCTGGATCGGGCCGGCTTCCAGCAGGCGTTCCAGCGCCGCACCGCTGGCCTGCGCATCGGCCACATCAAAGGCCACCGCTTCGGCGCTGCCGCCGTCGGCCACGATGGCGGCAACCACCTCCTGCGCGCGCGCCAGATTGCGATTGGCATGCACGATCACGTGCCGCCCCTGCGCTGCCAGATGGCGACAGATCGCACCGCCAAGATCGCCGCTGCCGCCGGTGACCAAGGCACGGCGCTGTGGAATGGATGTGCTCATGGACGTCTCGATGGAAGCCGCAGCAACGACGGCGGAAAGAGCGTCATCCTAACGGCTCGCAGCAGGCGCAGGAATAGATCCAGCATTGATCGCCCACTTCATGTAGGAGCGCGCTTGCGCGCGATGCGGCATCACCGCCAAAGCCATCGCGCGCAAGCGCGCTCCTACGAGGCCTCGGCGGCCTGCGCCGCGCCCAGCATCACCGTGGCGCGCCCTTCGGCGAGCAGCTGCGCCTGATGGGTCAGGCGGAAACTGTATTGCTGGCTGTCCTCGCCCTGCATCAGCACCTGCGCTTCGCACTCGATGGCGTCGGGCAACGCGTCCAGATGGGTCACGTGCAACTCCACGCCCCGCAACGCGACCAGCATGCCCGGGCGCACCGGCTTGCCGGACTCGCGCCCCAACAGGCCGCCATGCACCGCCATGGCCTGCGCACCGTATTCGCACAGATGCACGGCGCGCAGACGTCCATCGGCACGCAGCGGATGCATGTCGCTGCGATGCGCATGACTGCGCAACACAATCCGCTGCGCATCCCAACTCACGACCTCGTCCCACAGGCACATGCTGCCCTGGTGCGGGATCAAGGCGGCGATGGCGTCACGTCCCTGCATGCGATGCTCCACTGCGTGTGCGCTCCAATGCCGGTTCGCGCGACACCAGCAACGCCAGGATGAAATTGAACAACACGCCCAATGCCACCGTGCTGCCGATCGCGCGCAGCACCGGGATGCTGGAGGCGGCCAGCAGCGCGAACACCAGCAATGTCATCAGGCTGCAGACGATCAATGCATGCAGCGTGCGCAGTTGATCGGCGTGATCGTCGCCGGCATGATCGAAGAACAAGGCGTAATCCAGGCCCAAGCCTGCGGCAAGAATCAACGCGATCAGGTGGAACAGGTTGAGCTCCACCCCGACGCCGCGCAGGATCGCCAGGATCAGCACGGTGGTCAGCGCCATCGGCAACAGCACACGCACGATGCGGCGCGGGCTGCGCAATGCGATCGCCACCGTCACTGCAAGCAGCAACGCCGCCACACCCAGGGCGCCCAGCACCCGGCCGCGGTAGGCGGCCACCAGCGATTCGGACGCGTCCTTGAGATCCAGCAATTGCGCGCCGCTGCCCTGCACCGCCGCAGCCAACAGCGCCGGATCATGCAAGCCGGTCAACGACACCAGGGCGGTCGTACGATCGCCGCGCCCCAGCAGCAGGCCGCCCACCGAGGTGGCCAGCGGCGAGCCGGTCAGATCCTTCGGCAGCAGCGGCGGCGCGCGCCTGGCGGCATCCAGATCCTGCAGGAATGGCGCAAACGCATCGCTGCGGAATGGCGTGGCCGCCACCGCGCGCTCGGTCAGCGCGCGTGCCTGCGCCGCATCCGGCAACCTGGCCTGACGCGCCTGCTGGGTCCTGGCACTGGGCAGATACCGCGCGGCCATGTCGTAACCGGTCAGGGCACCGTCGCGCACCAGCGCATCCAGCCGCGGCCGCAGGCGCTCGCTGGCCTGCAGCGCCGCCTCATCGCTGGCTGCAGACAGCGCGAGCACGTAACGCACATCGGGCGCGCCCAGCTCCTGACGCAGGCGGGTGTCCTGCGCCAAGGCCTTGGGCGGCACCGGGGTGAGCTTGGACAGGTCGTTCTGCCAGAACTGGCCGGGCGCGAAGGCGATCACCGCCAGACCGATCACCGCGATCACCGCCAGGCTGACGCGTGGCCGCGGCAAGCGCGCGATGCCGCGCCACAGCCCGGCCAACAGGCGCGAATCGGCGTAGTCGCGCGGAGCCGGGTCGATCAGCCACGGCAACAGCCAACGCGTGGTCACCGCTGCAGTGGCCAGGCCGGCAATGGTGAACACCGCCAGCTGGCGCAGGCCATCCACGCCGGAAAACAGAAAGGTCACATACGCAATGCAGGTGGACACCACGCCGGTCGCCAGCGTCGGCCACAAATGCCGCGCGTTCTGACGTGGATCCAGACCGGGACGTTGATGGCTGAACAGGTGGATCGGGTAATCCTGCACCACGCCGATCAACGTGAAGCCGAATGCCACGGTGATGCCATGCACGCCGTCGAACAGCAGCGCCACCGCGCCCAGTCCGGCCAGCCCCGCGCTCGCCAGCGGCAACACGCCCAGCACCGGAATCTTCCAGCTGCGGTAGGCGATCATCAGCAACAGCACCAGACCCACGGTATCCAGCGTGCCGATCCATTGCGACTCGCCCTGGGTGCGCGCGGTGATCTCCACCGCGAATGCGCCCGGGCCGGTCAAGGTCAGCTGCGTCGTGGTGCCCTTGCTGACCTTGGCGAACGCCGCCTGCACAGCGTCGTAGGCCAGCTGCTGGCCGGTAGGATCGAAGCCGGCCGCATGCGTCTGCACGATCAACAGGGCCGAGGTCCCGGCGCGATCGAACCACACCCCATTGCGCGTTTGCGGGGCGGCCGCCGGCTGCAGGGTCTCGGCCAGATGCAGCACTTCCAGCGTCGGGTCGCGCGGCAGCAGCGGCTCCACCATCGCCGCTGCCGGCGAGCCCAGATCCTGCACGCGTGACTGCAGCGCCGTTTCGAGCGTCGCCGCGTCCAGCATCGCGGCGTCGAAACTGTCGCTGAGCAGATAGCGATACGGCAGCAAGCGCTCCGGAATCGCCTCCAACCCGGCAGTGCCACCGTTACCGACCAACTCGAACAGCGCCGGCTGCGCGGCGAGCGCCTGGCGCACCTGTTGCGATTGCTCGGCCAGGGTGGCCGGGTCGCTATTGGACAAGGCCATCAGCAACAAGCGCGAGCCGGGGCCTTCGCCTAGTTCTTCGATCAGCAGTTTCTGCGCCGGCGTGCGCGGGGCGGGCATGAATTTGCGCAGATCGCCGGTGACCTTGAGCGTCTCGCTCAACCAGAATCCGGCCACCACCAGCAAGGCCAGCCACAGCAAGGCCAGCCCAATGCGGCGGTTTGCGTTCAATTCAAACCGCATGCAACCGCCTCACTGCGATGGCTGGACGTCCACCGGCCGCGCGCGCGGCATCGGGCAACTCCGGTGTTTTTTTGCTGCGGAGGGCGGGCATGAATTTGCGCAGATCGCCGGTGACCTTGAGCGTCTCGCTCAACCAGAACCCGGCCACCACCAGCAAGGCCAGCCACAGCAAGGCCAGCCCAATGCGGCGATTTGCGTTCAATTCAAACGGCATGCAAACGCCTCACTGCGATGGCTGGACGTCCACCGGCCGCGCGCGCGGCATCGGGCAACTTCGGTGTTTTTTTGCTGCGGAGGGCGGGCATGAATTTGCGCAGATCGCCGGTGACCTTGAGCGTCTCGCTCAACCAGAATCCGGCCACCACCAGCAAGGCCAGCCACAGCAAGGCCAGCCCAATGCGGCGGTTTGCGTTCAATTCAAACCGCATGCAACCGCCTCACTGCAACGGACGATACGCGAGCCGCGAACGGTATCGGTCGGCAGTGCGACGACGGGCTGGTCGAGAGCACACGATCTGGCATTTTTGACCACGGCCGACGGGATCTGCCCGTGCGTGGTCATGCGCCCGAACCGTGGCAGAGCGTCGTCAGCGCTGCGGCATCGTTGACGCCGGCCGCCGCACGTGCAGCGGCGGCCAGCAGCGTGCGTTGCACATCGCCCTTGGCCGGAACGCTTTCGATGCAGCGCAGCTCGTCATTGCTGCCGTACAGACGCAGCTCGCGCACCTGTTTGGCCACTGTGGCGTCCTTTGGCTGCAGGGTCAGTTGCCAGGCCTGCGGCGTGCCTTGCCCGCCAAGGCGATACTGCTGCTCCAGCAACGCGCGATCTCCCGACAGCAGCGCACCGAAGCCGGACTTCAGACCGGCCAGCTCGGGCACGCGGCTCAACGCGAACTTGCGCGGCGGTTTGCCCTCGCGTTCGAGCACGCCTTCGTCGCCTCGCAAGGTGGTGGTTTCGCGATACGGCGCACTGACCTCGCGCACCAGCGTCTGCGCATCCGGGCGACGGTAATGGCCCTGCACGCGCAACGGCGTTTTCAGCAGCGCAGAACCACGCAGCTCGACGAACTCGGTACTGACCGGGGCCGGTCGGGCCAGGCGCTGCAGCACCTGGCCGACGTCCAGCGTCTCAGGCGGTGCGGCGCATAGCGGTGCGGCGCTGAACAGCAGTATCAGCATCCACGGCAGGGTGCGGCGCATCGGCATGGTGAGTGTTCCAGAAATCGTAGAAGTTGAACCAGTTGTACGGCGCGTAGCGTGTGTAATGTTCCAGCCTGGCGGCGTAATCGCGCATGAGCACGGCAAGCACCGGCGCACGTTGCCTGCGCGGCACGTCCAGCCCTTCGCTGAAGGTCTCGAACGCCAGCTCGTAATGGTTGCCGCCGCGATACAGGCCGAACGCCAGCACCACCGGCACCTTGAGCGCAGCGGCGATCAGCCACGGCGAGGTCGGGAACATCGCGTTGCGGCCGAGGAACATCGCCGGCAACGCCGGGTCGCCTTCGCGCGGGCGATCGATCAGCAGCGCCACCAGCGCGCCGGCATCGGTGGCGTCCTTGATCGCCATGACGATCGAGGTCGCGTCCATGCCGGCATCGATGATGTTGGCGGCCAGCTGCGGGTTCAGTGCGCCCAGCAGGTCGGTCATCGCGCGGTTGTGGGCCTTGTCCAGCACCACCTTGACCTGCACGTCCGGGCGCTCGGTGGCCAGCACGCGCAGCGCATCGAAACTGCCCAGGTGCGAGCCGAAGATCAGCACGCCGCGACCACGGTCCATCTGCGTATGCAGCTGATCCAGCCCGGTGATGTCGACGCGGAAGCGCTGCATCTGCCCGCACAGCATGTAGACGCGGTCCAGGATCGTCGAGGCGAAGGTGTGGATATGCCGCGCCACATCGCGCAGCGTGGCCGGGCGATCCAGCACGCGCGTCAGATAGGCACGCGAGGCGCTACGCTCGGGCGCACGCACCAGCAGGAAGTACAGCGTGATCGGGTACAACAGCGCGCGTCCCACCGCGCGTCCGGCGTGCTGGGCGATGCCGCGGATCAGCCACAGCGCGAAACGTCCGCCGCCTTCCGGGCGTTGCTTCCACTGACTGCTCATTGCGCCGCCTCCGCCACCAGTTCGCCGCTGACCAGCATCTGGCCGGCACGCTGCACGCGGAAGCGCCAGCGCGGACCCTCACCTTCCAGCACGACCGACGCGGTCTGGCCGGGCAGCAACGGCTGCACGAACTTCACCTGCGGCAGCCGTGCCGCGGCGCGCGGGCCATGCAGCGCTTCCACGGCCTGCAGCACATGGTCGAGCACGACCACGCCAGGCACCACGGGGCGACCCGGAAAGTGCCCGGGCAGGCAGGGATGATCATGCGGCACGACGAAATCCATAAGCGCGGAACTCAGATCCTGGGTTGAAGCATTGCAGCCACGGCCTTGTGTGCCTGCTCGGTCAATTGTTGGCGATCCGGCGCATCCGGCCCGGTGACCGCGATCGGCTCGCCGATGCGTACGCGGATGATGCCGGGACGCACCCTGAACACGCCATCCACGGGCAGCACCTTGCCGCAGCCGTCCAGCGCCACCGGGACAACCTGGACGCCAGCATCGATAGCGGCCTGCAGTAGCCCGGCCTTGAATGGCAATAATGCGCCGCTGCGGCTGCGGGTGCCTTCGGGAAACAGACACAACTGTTTGCCCTCGCGCAACAGCGCGGCCGCCTGACGGCGCACCAGCGCACCGGCGCGACGGCTGTCGCGGTCCAGGAACAGCATGCCGGTGGCGCGCGCATACCAGTTCACGAACGGCACCTTGAGCATTTCTTCCTTGAGCAGGAAGCGCAGCGGCACCGGCAGGGCGTGGAACAGGGCGCAGATATCGATGATGGACTGGTGGTTGCTGACGAACAGATAGTTCCTGGACCAGTCGACACGCTCGCGCCCTTCCACGATCACCCTGGCGCCCGCACCGCGAAACAGCACCGGCGCCCACATCCAGCTGCCCATGCGCAACAGGCGATCGGCGTCGCGGGTGATCGCCAGCAACGCCAGCGCATACACGATCCCGCCGGCGGTAAACGTCAGCGTGAACGCCAATTGCAGCAGATTGAACACACCCCACGCCAGGCGCGACGGCATCCTTGCCAACGGCATTTTTGTCTTGTCCCCGAAACTGTGCACGTACGTCGCTGCCCTGGCCACGCACTCAGCGCAGCAGATCGCGCCAGAAGTCCGGCCCGAGCCGCGCCATCTGGCGCAAGAAGTCTGGCAGATTACGATAGGGACGCTGCGGAAACCAGCGCCCGCGCAATAGGTATTCCCCAACAAAGAACCCGCCAACCACGCCGTACACCAGCAAATTGGCGAACAACGAGGCGCGTTCATCGCTGATCGGCAGCGGCGAGGCGTAGCCCAGTTGCGCCAGCACCCCGCTGGGCTCGGCGCACAGGCCAAGCACCAGGTTGAGCAGGGTCAACCCGCACAGCAGCAGCGCCCAGGCCAGGGTGAGGCAGCGCGTGTAGCGGTATTGCTCGGTCGTGATCGGCATGCCGGCTTGGCGATACAGCCCTTCGACAATGCGCGTGATCAACGGCGTGCGCCCACGGCGCAGGCTGCGGCCGAAGAACCAGGCGACCCAGCCGGTGAACACCACCGGCGGCGCAGCCAGTACCAGCATCGCGTACGGCGAGTGCCACAACGCGCCCAGGCCCAGCAAGGTCAGCGCGGCCAGCGCCCAGGCCCAGGCCCGGCGCGCGGCCATCGGTTCGATCAGCACCGTCAGCACCAGCAAGGCACCGGCGATGACGGCAAGCTCCGGGCGATGGCTGGCGTTGGCCCAATGCGCCAGCGGCGAATACGCCACCGCCAGCAAGACAGCCAGCCCCAGCACCCACGGGGGCGCGTCGCCGGGCGCGGCGGTTGGAACCTCAGACGGTCTTGTTGGCTTCGACATGCGCCGACAATGCGCGCAGCGACGCGAAGATGCGACGGTTCTCGTCATTGTCCGAGCGCAGCTGGAAGCCATAGCGCTTGCTGATCGCCAGCGCCAGTTCCAGCGCGTCGATCGAATCCAGTCCCAACCCGGTATTGAACAGGGGCGCCTCCGGGTCGATGTCGGCGGGCTGGACGTCTTCCAGGTTCAGACTTTCGACCAGGAGTTCGGCCAGTTCACGTTCGGCAGCGGTTTGCGAGGACATCCAGAGAGCTTCCAGGTGAGGGTCGGGCGACAGATTCGCAGCGAGATTTCAGAACAACCACCACAGCGGCGCAGACAACCATCAGGTCGGCATCGGCGATGCTGCGGGGCACGGACAGTGTACGTTGCCGTGCCGGCCGATTCCGAGCACTCGCTACGCCGGCCTTGCGGCCGCAGTGTCGAGGGTGGCGATCGTTCTGCAACGGCAATTCGGCGGCCGGCATACCTGTCCGGGCCGCCGGTCAGGCTATCATGACTGCATGACGCTCGCCCGCTGCAGGTTCGTTCCAGGATGACTTCCACCGCTGTTGGCCCTACCCCGACCGCCAAGCCGGCAGCCGGGCCGGCTCCCGGACCCGAGTGCCCGGATGTCCTGATCATCGGCGGCGGCCCGGCCGGCTGCGCGGCGGCCATCGTCCTGGCCCAGCAGGGCTGGCAGGTGACCTTGCTGGAGAAGGCGCAGCATCCACGCTTCCATATCGGCGAGTCGCTGCTGCCGATGAACATGCCGATTCTCGAACGCCTGGGCGTGCTGGAAGACGTGCGCGGCATCGGCGTACTCAAGCGCGGCGCGGACTTTCCCAACGACAGCGGCGGCTACAACACCTTCCGCTTCTCGCATGCGCTGGAGGCCAAGGCCGATTTCGCCTTCCAGGTGCCGCGTGCGCAGTTCGACCAGGTGCTGTTCGAGCGCGCGCGCGCGGTGGGCGTGGATGCGCGCGATCAGGTCAAGGTCGAAACAGTGGAGTTCGACGGGCAGCAGCCGGTGCTGCAGGCGCGTGGCATGGCGGGCGTGCAGCAGTTCCGCCCGCGCTATCTGCTCGATGCCAGCGGCCGCGACACCTTCCTGGGCAACCGCTTCAAGCTCAAGCGCGCCAATGCCAAGCATCAATCGGCCGCGCTGTTCAGCCACTTCCGCGGCGTGACGCGGCGACCGGGCGAGGATGCCGGCAACATCAGCATCTACCGCCACGCGCATGGCTGGATGTGGCTGATTCCGTTGCCGGACGACATCATGAGCGTGGGCGCGGTCTGCTACCCGGAATACATGAAGACCCGCAAAGGCGACAGCGAGGGCTTCTTCATGCGCACGCTCGCGCTCAACACCGAGCTCAGCGCACGCATGCTCGGCGCCGAACGCGTGGCGCCGGTGCATGCCACCGGCAATTACGCCTACGAATGCACGCGCATGTCCGGCCCGCGCTGGTTGATGCTGGGCGATGCCTACACCTTCGTCGACCCGATGTTTTCGTCGGGCGTGTTCCTGGCCATGCACAGCGCCGAGCGCGGCGCGGCGATGGTGGACCAGGCCCTGCGCATGCCGCAGCACGAGGCGAAACTGCAGCGCGCCTTGCAGCGCGAGCTCAAGCGCGGCGTGGACGAGTTCAAGTGGTTCATCTATCGCTTCACCTCGCCGACCATGCGCGCCCTGTTCGCACAACCGCAGAACACCTGGCAGATCGAGGAAGCGGTGGTGGCGATGCTGGCCGGCGACGTGTTCGACAGCCCCAGGGTGCGCCTGCGTCTGCGCGCGTTCCGCGCCATCTATGCACTGACCACCTTGTCGATGATGCCGCGCGCCTGGCAGTCCTGGCGCCAACGCCGACGTCAGGCCACGCTCGGCTTCGACGGCGACACCTTGCAACGCGACACGCAACAACGAGATACGCAATGACCGCTTCCCAGGCCCAGACCACGCACACCGTGCGCCATCCCCGCCTGCAGGTCGACTATGTCGACCAGACCGAACCGTCCGCATTGCTGGCCGACCCGCAGGTGCTGGCCGTGTTCGGCTTCGGCACTGCGGCGCCGCGCCTGGACGACCCGCGCTACCTGCGCGTGCCGCTGCAGCCGTATCAGGCCGAGGTGCTGGAGGTGTGGCGGACCGACGCGCCGGTGCGCAGCGGCCGCGACGGCAACATCGCCTGGTCCAGCGACGGCCGCCTGCAGTTCGGTGTGATCGAAATCGACGAGCAGGATGTCGATATCGAAGACGCCGCCGCCAAGGCCTATGCGGAAATCACCGCCTTCGTCACCCGCAGCCAGACTCCGCGCCTGCTGCGTATCTGGAACTACCTGGACGCCATCACCCTGGGCAGCGGCGACCGTGAGCGCTACCGGCAGTTCTGCGTGGGCCGTGCGCGCGGCCTGGGTGCCTTCGACGTCGCGCAATTGCCGGCCGCCACGGCGGTGGGTCGCTGCGATGCCGAGCGCATCATCCAGATCTACTGGCTGGCGGCCGCAGATGCCGGCACCCCGCTGGAAAACCCCCGCCAGGTCAGCGCCTACAACTACCCGCGCCAATACGGCCCGCAGCCGCCGAGTTTTGCGCGCGCCATGTTGCCGCCGGCCGGCAGCGACATGCCGCTGCTGCTATCGGGCACCGCCGCGGTGGTGGGCCATGCCTCGATGCACACCGGCCAGTTGCTGGCGCAGCTGGAAGAGACCTTCGCCAACTTCGATGCCTTGCTCGGCGCTGCACGCACGCACGCACCGGCGCTGCCGGCGCAGTTCGGCGCCGGCACCCGCCTGAAGGTGTATGTCCGCGAGCAGGACGACCTGCCCAAGGTCGCGCAGGCGCTCGACGCCCGCTTCGGCGATGCGGTGCCGCGCCTGCTGCTGCACGCGGTGATCTGCCGCGACGAGCTGGCGGTGGAGATCGATGGGGTGCACGGCTGAGTGATGCCGTGCATGCCGGTGTGCCGCAGACCGTGGCCGCCGGCTACGCGCTGAAGACCGCGTGCAGGATGCAGTACGCCGGTACCGCCGTCATCGCGACCAGGGCGGTTACCCATCTGGCTACTGAGCGTGCAGCGCGCAGGCGCTGGCAGAGCGTCGACTTCGGTGAGATCGTGCGCTCAGTCGAGCAGACGACACTCCCACGGAGACAGCATGCTTGTTCTGGCAATCCTCCTGGCGGCCGCAGCCCCTGCCGCAACGCAGGAATACCAAGGGAAAGCGGCGTTCGAAGCGCTGGCAGATCAGGCCGATCGGCGCTGCCCAGCCCGACGGATCAGATCGATCACGCCAGGTGATCTGGACTTTGCGCAGGAGGAGTTTCAGGCGCAGCTGACGCAGCTCGATCGCACGCGCTTGAATGCGGCCAACACAGCCGATGCGCGTTGTGCGGATCAGAATGGATTGGCCTGCCAAGCGAATGCGACCCTGGCGGCGATGCACAAAACGCACCTGCTGACGCGCTTCTCTGCCTACCTTTGTGCGCATCCGGCGCGGGAGCACTGAGCAATCCGCTCACCCAGCCGCTGTCATCGACAGGCAGCCGGCGCCACCCAAACTCACTCAGCCCTTGAGCAACTCCAGCACCACATCGCGCGGCAGCTTGCCGGTCTCGTTGCGTGGCAGGACGGCGAGCTTGCGCAGGCGGCGCGGCAGAAACACCGGGTCGACGCCGACGCGCAATGCGGCCAGGATCTGCGCTTCGTCCAGGGTCGGGGCGACCACCAGCGCGGCAATGCGCCCCACCGACTGACCGGCATCCGGCGCCAGCTGCACGATGATGCCGTCGATCACGCCGGGGATGGCGAGCAGACGGCGGGTGAGGTCGGCCAGCGATGCGCGTTTGCCGGCGATTTCCAGCGAATCGGCCTGGCGTCCGCGTACCTGGAAGGTGCCGTCGTCGGCCACGTCCATCATGTCGGCCAGCAACACCGGCGTGGTCAGGTGCGGCGCATGCACCAGGGTGCCGGTGGCCTGGGTCTGGAGACGCACGCCGGGCAGCGGGGTCCATGCGGCGTCCAGCGCGGTGCGGCGCACGGCGAACACGCAGGTTTCGGTGGAGCCGAACATCTCGCGGACTTCGCCGCCAAAACGCGCTTCGGCGGCGGCGGCAATCTCCTGCGCCAACGGCGCAGTGGCCGAGACGATACCGGCCAACGGCGGCAACACCACCCCGGATTCGACCAGCGCACGCAGATGCACGGGCGTGGTCACCAGCACGCGCGGGGCAGGAATATCGGCCAGCGCGCGCGCCACATCGTCCGGGAAGAACGGGCGGCCCGCATGCACCGCCAGCTCGGTCACCATCGGCAGCAGCACCGACAACTCCATGCCGTACATGTGCTGCGGCGGCACCGTGGCCACCACGTGCGGCACCGCGTCGGTGTGCGCCCACAGGCTTTGCAGCGCAACCAGATCCTGCCGCGTGCTGGTCAGAAAACTGCCCCAGGTCTTGGGATTGGGTTGCGGGCTGCCGGTACTGCCGGAGGTGAAGCCGATCGCCACCAGCGCATCGTCGGCCAGCTGCGGAATCGGGCCGTCCGCCTGCGGCAACGCGTCCGGCAATTGCCAGTAGCGCGGCGGCGCCAGCTCCAACGCCAGATCGCCCAGGCAATAGGCATCGGCGTGACGGGCCTGCACCTCGCCCACCACCGCCGGCGCGCGCGAGGACGGCAGCAGCGATACCTGCCCGCGCAGCGCGCAGGCATAGAACGCCACCATGAACCGATAGCGGTCTTCGCACAGATTGACCGCATGGCGGCCCTCCGGCAGCTGCTGCGCCAGGCCATGCACATGTGCGACGAAGGTCGCCAGATCGACCGACCGCCCTGCGCGCCACGCCAACGGCCGGCCAGGCGCACCGACAGCCATGGGATGGGACACAACGAAGGCAGGCAGGCTGGACATGTGCATCGACAATCGCAAAAGCGCGCTAGCTTGGCCGCCACCTGCCCTGCTGGCAAGTCGGGAGGTTTCCGGCCGCGCCACGGCTGCGGCGGTCCAGAACCTCGGCCAGGCGCGTGCGCGAAGCACATTCCACCGCATTGCAGGAGCGCATCGCAGCTGGATTGCATTGGCCACAAAGCGCGTGCATGCCCCCGCGGACCAACCTGCGCGCAACCGCTTATGGTCGCGTCCGCCACTCGCCCATGCCTTGCCTGTTCGACGACGCACGCGTCCCACCGCGCGCATGACCTGTGGCCCAAGCCCCCGACGGAAGTGAGCTGCTAGGCTTGTCCGCTCCTCGTTGCGTCCAGTTGTTACCGATGCCCAGATTGTTGCCGCTGTCCTTGTTGTTGCTGGCTGTCACCGCGCATGCGCAATCCGCCACACCGCTCACCATCGAACAGGTGATGGCCGATCCGGACTGGATCGGGCCGTCGGTCGATCAGGCGTGGTGGCAATGGGATGGCAAACAGGTGCAGTACCTGCTCAAGCGCGATGGCAGCCCGGTGCGCGATACCTATCGCCAGGGCATCGACGGCGCGGCGGCAGACCGCGTGGCCGACACGGCACGCGCCGGCCTGGATGCGGCCAATCCCAGCTACGACGCCACGCGCCGGCGCATGCTGTTCGCACGCAATGGCGACATTTTCCTGCGCGACCTGCGCTCGGGCGCGCTGACCCAGCTGACCCGCAGCAACGAGGTCGAGTCGCGTCCGCAATTCGCCAGCGATGGCGGTGCGATCTGGCGCGCGGGCAACAACTGGTACCACTGGCGGGCCGATGGCGGCACCGCGCAGGTTGCGGTGGTCAAGGCCGAGCGCGATCCCAACGCCGCGCCCAAGGCCGATGTGTTGCGCGAGCAGCAGCTGGCCACATTGGCCACGCTACGTCGCGATCGCGAACAGCGCGATGCGCTGCGCGCCCAGGAAGATGCCTGGCGCCGCGCCGATGCCACGCGCGCGACAGCGCCGGTGTATCTGGGCGATGAGGTGGAGATCGTCGACAGCGCGTTGTCGCCGGACGGCCGCCACCTGCTGGTGGTGACCCAGGCCAAGGCTGCCGACGAAGGCCAGGCCGGCAAGATGCCCAAGTACGTGACCGAATCCGGTTACGAGGAATTCCAGGAAACCCGTACCCGCGTCGGCCGCAACATGCCAGTCGCGCATACGCTGTGGCTGGTCGATGTGGCCGCAGGCAGCGCGCGCCAGCTGTCCTTCGACGCGCTGCCCGGGATCGCCACCGACCCGCTGGCCGCACTGCGCAAGGCCGCCAAGCGCGATGCGCTCAAGGGCAACCGCGCCGTGCGCGTGGAAAGCGATGGCGACGGCAGCGGCCCGGCGGTGCACTGGAGCGACGATGGCCGCAACGTGGCAGTGGAAATCCGTGCGGTGGACAACAAGGACCGCTGGATCGCCAGCGTGGATCTGGAAAACGCAAAGCTGCAGCCGCGGCATCGACTGAGCGACAGCGCCTGGATCAACTGGGACTTCAACGATTTCGGCTGGTTGCCCGACAACCGCACGCTGTGGCTGCTGTCGGAAGAATCCGGCTATTCGCAGCTGTACACCGTGGAAGGCAACGGCAAACCGCGCCAGCGCACCCGCGGCAAGTGGGAAGTGTCGATGCCGGTGCCCAGCGCCGATGGCAGCGGCATGTATTTCCTGTGCAACCAGAAATGGCCGGGCGATTACGAGGTCTGCAAGCTGGACCTGCGCACCGACCAGCTCACCGAAGTGACGGCCTTGAACGGTGTGGAAGGCTTCAGCCTGTCGCCGAACGGGCAGCAGTTGCTGGTGCGTTACTCCGGCGCCTATCTGCCGCCGCAGCTGGCGGTGGTGCCGGCGGCGGGCGGCCAGGCCACGGTGCTCACCGACACGCGCACGCCGGCCTTCAAGGCGCAGACGTGGATCGCACCGCAGTACGTGCAGGTGCCGTCCAAGCACGGCGCCGGCACCGTCTGGGGCAAGTATTACGGTCCGCAGACTCCCGAGCCGGGCAAGCAGTATCCGATCGTGATGTTCGTGCATGGGGCCGGCTACCTGCAGAACGTGTCGCAGCGCTACACACCGTATTTCCGCGAGCAGATGTTCCACAACCTGCTGGTGCAGCAGGGCTACATCGTGCTGGATCTGGACTACCGCGCGTCCGAAGGCTACGGCCGCGACTGGCGCACCGCGATCTACCGCAACATGGGACATCCGGAGCTGGAGGATTATCTGGACGGCCTGGACTGGCTGGTCGCCACCAAGCAGGGCGACCGTGCGCGCGCCGGCATCTACGGCGGGTCGTACGGCGGCTTCATGACCTACATGGCGCTGTTCCGCAGCCCCGGCACCTTCAAGGCCGGCGCGGCGCTGCGGCCGGTGGGCGACTGGATGCAGTACAACCACGAGTACACCTCCAACATCCTCAACACCCCCGAACTCGACCCGCAGGCCTACAAGACTTCCTCGCCGATCAACTACGCCGACGGGCTGCAGGACCATCTGCTGATCGCGCACGGCATGATCGACGACAACGTGTTCTTCAAGGACTCGGTGGACATGACGCAGAAATTGATCGAGCTGCACAAGGACAACTGGCAGGTGGCGCCTTATCCGCTGGAGCGCCACGGTTTTACCCGGGCCGACGCGTGGCTGGACGAGTACAAGCGCATCCTCAAGCTGTTCAACGCGCAGGTGAAGCCGCAGCGCTGATCGACGCACCGCGCCCGTTGCAAGCGGGCGTTGCCGGCACCGATACCCATACAGGGTCGCAGTGCCGGCGCAGCGCCCCACGTGCGCGTTTGCCAATGAGGCGACGGGTGCGCGTTTGACGGTCGTGGGGATGGCGCACTCCCGCCGCCTCGCCCGCAGGCGATCGCCGGAGCGTGCAACCGCTTGCGCGGATCAAACCGAGCGCAACGCGTCGCGCAGCCAGCGTGCGGGCTGGTTGCGTTGCGCTCACCTCTCCCTACGCAAGGGGCTCTAAGCTTGACCCAGGATCGGCAGAAGGGTCGTGCGTTTGGCCCTCTGCACCGGTCTGCCGCAGGACCGGTGCGCCGCCGGCGTCGCGGCGACTTCCACTCATTGCTGGCGCACAAAAGGTAGACGCGATGGGCCTGTGGGACCGTTTGTTTGGACGCAAGACCGACGTGGCGAAGCCGCCGCGTGCAGAACCCACCGTCGCGACGGCGCCTGCCGACGATGCCGACCAGGCAGCTGCCGAGATCGACCCCGCACTGCAGCCGGCGCTGACGGCGTTTCAGCGCGGCGACCATGTGGGCGCCTACAACGCAGCGCAGGCGCAGCTGCAGGCAGGTGCGGATGCGCAGCGACTGTGCGCGCTGGCGTTGAGCGCGCTGGACCGCTACCACGAGGCGTATCCGTATTGGCTGGCGCTGTACGCGCTGGAGCCCACCGCACACAACGCCCTGCAGCTGGCCACCACCTCGGTGATGTGCAACGACATCGAGCGCGGCGAGCAGTGGCTGCTGACCTTCGACGATCTCAACGCCCAGGAGCGCTCTACCTCGCCGGCCACGGCGCGTACCAGCTTCCTGACCGCGCTGACCCGCGCCGGTCACGGCGCGCATGCCCTGCCGCATCTGGAGTGGCTGCGCGAAGCCTATGCCGGCATGTCGATCACCGACAGCCATTTCTTGTACGTCCGCGGCCTGCCGTTCTTGGACGCATTCCTGGAGCGCAGCACGCCATTGCTGCGCGAGTGTCTGCCGGCCGAGGCCCTGCCAAGCTGGTACGCACAGCTGCAGCCCGCGCTGGACCCACCGGGGCAGGCGGCAGTCGCCGCGCATATCGCGTCGCTGCAATGAACGCAGCGCTGCGCACAGCGCACCCGTCTCGCGGCGGCTTCGTCTCGCCGCTGGCATGGGTCTCGTTGTTGCTGGGCGTGGTCAGCGCACTGGCCAACCTGTTTCAGATCGTGGTGCTGCTGGCGATGCCCGACGCCACCACGTTCGCCTTGCCACCGGGCATGAGCTTGCCGCCCTCGTGGCAGTGGGTGATCGACCACGGCATGGCCTTGTCGGTGATCGGCGTGGTGGTGTCGGTGGCGTTCGCATGGCTGAGCTGGGCGCTGC
The DNA here is from genome assembly GCF_001010415.1 of Xanthomonas pisi DSM 18956. Classification (GTDB taxonomy): domain Bacteria; phylum Pseudomonadota; class Gammaproteobacteria; order Xanthomonadales; family Xanthomonadaceae; genus Xanthomonas; species Xanthomonas pisi. The sequence continues at coordinate 10,029 of NZ_JPLE01000001.1, read as the reverse complement.
TGCAACGACGCGAGTGGGCACGCATCGGGTTTGTAGCGGTGCTGATCGCGACCGGCCTGCTCAATTTTGCCGGACTGGCGCTGATCGGGCCGCTGTTCGACGGCGTGCAGGCGATGCTGCCGGCCGATGTGCTGCATAGCCCGGAATGGCCGCACCTGCAGGCACGCCTGCAGGCCACGCAACAGATGGCGCTGGTACTCACCGGTCTGGGCGCACTGGCCATCGGCTGCGTGCATGCCGCACTGGCCTGGCGACTGTGTACGCCTGCCGTCCGTAGCGAATTCGAACCAGCGCGTACGCTATGAGCGACAGGCCAATCGATCGCGTCCCATCACAGCGAACGCAGCGCTGATCACAAAGCCGCTGCAGACAACCGACCGGCGCGCATCGCATCGCCCTGCGACAAACGGGCACGTTCGGGCAGGCGCACCGGCTGCAATGCACGGCTTAGAATTGGGCCATGAACGAATTCGAGCGTGTACGCGATTATCTGACCGACCTGCAGGACCGTATCTGCGCGGCTGTGGAAGCCGCCGATGGGCGAGCGCGGTTCTCCGAGGATCTCTGGCAGCGCGAGGAAGGCGGCGGTGGGCGCACCCGCATCCTGCGCGATGGCGCGGTGTTCGAGCAGGCCGGCATCGGCTTTTCGGATGTGTCCGGTACGCGCCTGCCGCCCTCTGCCAGCGCCCACCGACCCGAGCTGGCGGGCGCCACCTGGCGCGCCTGCGGCGTCTCGCTGGTGTTTCATCCGAACAATCCGCACGTACCGACCACGCATATGAACGTGCGTTACTTCCGCGCCGAGCGCGATGGCGAGGTGGTTGCCGCGTGGTTCGGCGGCGGCTTCGATCTGACGCCGTTCTACCCGGTGGACGAAGACGTGCAGCACTGGCACCGCACCGCACAGACGCTGTGCGCGCCGTTCGGCGAGGAGCGCTATGCCGCGCACAAGCGCTGGTGCGACGAGTACTTCTTCCTGCGCCACCGCAACGAAACCCGCGGCGTCGGCGGGCTGTTCTTCGATGACCTGGGCCAGGACTTCGAGCGCGACTTTGCGTACCAGCAGGCGGTGGGTAACGGCTTCCTGGATGCCTACATGCCGCTCGTGCAGCGCCGCAAGGACGAACCCTTTGGCGAACGCGAGCGCGAGTTCCAGCTGTACCGCCGCGGACGCTACGTGGAGTTCAACCTGGTCTACGACCGTGGCACCCTGTTCGGGCTGCAGAGCGGCGGGCGCGCCGAGAGCATCCTGATGAGCCTGCCGCCGCGGGTGCGTTGGGAGTACGGCTACACCGCCGAGCCCGGTAGCGCCGAGGCGCGATTGCTGGACTACCTGGTGCCGCGCGACTGGCTGGGCTGAGCGCTGCCCCACCCTGTACGCCCGAAGGCGCTGAATTCATTATCCCTTGCGGGGACTGGGCTCAGAGCCTTTGATCGGTTAGGTCATTCAACCATATTCACGCATTCAGATTTCCCATCGCTAAAACTGAATTGGGGAAATGAAACGCTGTGTTGATTGAGCGAATTAATCATCGCTATTTAAATTTGTGATTGCCCAGCAGATCGCTGGCATCTGCCGATGCTGTGCTGCAGCGTCATTCCGATAGTGTTCGTCTGCATGCCGGAAATAAAAAAGCCCCGCAGACCAGGGGGAGGTCGGCGGGGCCAGGGAACGGAAACTTGGGGAGGAGTTTCCGCTCCGAGATCTGCTCCAGGGGATGGGAGAGATCTGCCGACAGGCGTTGCGCCCGTCGAGGGATATAACACCATTTTCCACATTGATGGATCGTGAAGATAACTGTTAAAAAAATGTAGAATTTAACGGTTATTCATTCCTCCAAAACTGCGGCAGTCGCATTATGTTTTTTAGCAACTTATGCCTGGTCTGCGCATTCAGCATATCAGCGTGATTTGCTGGGTCAGTGCGCCTCGTCCCAGTTATCGCCCACGCCCGAATCCACCACCAGCGGTACGCGCAGTTGCGCTGCCGAGGCCATGCGCGCGGTGACTTCGCTCAGCAGCGTGTCGACGAAATCGGTCTCGGCTTCGAACACCAGTTCGTCGTGCACCTGCAGGATCATCAGCGCGCGTGCGGCGTGCTCGGCGATCCAGCCATCCACGCTGACCATGGCGCGCTTGATGATGTCGGCCGCGGTGCCTTGCATCGGCGCGTTGATGGCGGCGCGCTCGGCGCCGGCGCGCTGGCCCTGGCTGCCGGCGTTGATGAAGTCCAGATACAGCCGGCGGCCGAACACCGTTTCCACGTAGCCCTTGTCGCGCGCCTGCTGGCGGGTGGTTTCCATGAAGTCGCGTACGCCCGGGTAACGGCTGAAGTACAGCGCGATGTAGTCCTGCGCCTCGCCACGGCCGATGCCGAGCTGGCGGGCCAGGCCGAACGCGCTCATGCCGTACATCAGGCCGAAGTTGATCGCCTTGGCGGCGCGACGCTCGTCAGCGCTGACGGTGTCGATGGTGCGGCCGAACACCTCGGCGGCGGTGGCGCGGTGCACGTCGGCACCGGACTCGAACGCACCGACCAGGCCGGGGTCGCCGGACAGGTGGGCCATGATGCGCAGCTCGATCTGCGAGTAGTCGCAGGCGATCAGCTTGCGTCCGGGCGGGGCGACGAAGGCGCGGCGGATGCGGCGGCCGTCTTCGGTGCGGATCGGGATGTTCTGCAGGTTGGGATCGGACGAGGACAGCCGCCCGGTGGCCGCGCCGGCCTGGTGGTAGCTGGTGTGCACGCGCCCGGACTGCGGGTGGATCATCTCCGGCAGCTTGTCGGTGTAGGTGCTGCGCAGCTTGGTCAGGCCGCGGTACTCCAGGATCACCCTGGGCAGCTCGTGCTGGTCGGCGATGGCTTCCAGCGCCTCTTCGTTGGTCGAGGGCTGGCCCTTGGGCGTCTTGACCACGGCGGGGAGCTTGAGCTCGTCGAACAGCAGCGCCTGCAGCTGCTTGGGCGAATCCAGGTTGAAGCTGCGCCCGGCCAGCTCGGTGGCCTTCTGCTGGGCAGCGAGCATGCGCTTGGACAGGTCCGCGCTCTGGCGGCGCAGTTCGGCCGCGTCCACGCACACGCCGTTGGCCTCGATGCGGGCGAGCACTTCCACCAGCGGCATCTCGATGTCGCGGTAGACCCGCTCCAGGCCCGGCTCGGCGGCCAGCCTGGGGCCGAGCACCTGGTGCAGGCGCAGGGTGATGTCGGCGTCTTCGGCGGCGTAGCGGGTGGCGTCGTCCAGGCTGATCTGGGCAAACGGGATCTGCTTGGCGCCCTTGCCGCAGACGTCTTCGTACTTGACCGTGTCGTAGCCCAGGTAGCGCTTGGCCAGGCTGTCCATGTCGTGGCGGGCGCTGCCGGAATTGAGCACGAAGCTCTCCAGCAGGGTGTCGTCGCTGTAGCCGGCCAGGGCGATGCCGTGGCGGCGCATCACGTGCAGGTCGTACTTGCCGTGCTGGCCGAGCTTGCGCACCGCAGGGTCGGTGAGCAGCGGCGCCAGTTGCGCCAGCGCCTGGGCACGGTCGAGCTGGGCCGGCGCGCCGGGGAAATCGTGGCCGAACGGCAGATACGCTGCCTGGCCGGGCTCGGCGGCCACGCTCAGGCCGATCAGGTTGGCCTGGAGTGGGTCCAGGCTGTCGGTTTCGGTATCGAACGCGAACTGGCCGGCGGTGCGCAGGCGCGCGATCCAGCTGTCGAGCTGTTCCTGGGTGAGGATGGTGTCGTACTGGCCGGGCGCGGCCAGCGCCGGGTCCAGATCCACCGGCGCGCTGGCCGGGCCGGAGACGAAGCCGGTGCCGCGGGCGCGGCCGGGTTCGGTGCGGGCCACGGCCATGGCTTCGGTCTGCGCGCCGGCGGCCGCTGCGCCGCCCAGCTCGCGCAGGGCCTGGCTGAAGCCGTAGCGGGCGTACAGCACGGCCAGCGCTTCGGCATTGGGCTCGCGCAGGTCCAGCGCGCGCGGGCCGCTGGCCAGAGTCACGTCGGTCTTGATGGTGACCAGTTCGCGGTTGAGCGGCAGCCGCGGCAATGCGGCGCGCAGGTTGTCGCCGATCTTGCCCTTGATCTTGTCGGCGTTGGCGATGACGCCGTCGAGCGAGTCGTATTCGGCCAGCCATTTGGCGGCGGTCTTGGGGCCGCACTTTTCCACGCCGGGCACGTTGTCGATGGCATCGCCCATCAGCGCGAGCAGGTCGACGATCTGGTCGGGACGCACGCCGAACTTGGCGATCACCGCCGCGTCCGAATCCATGCGGCTGCCGCTCATGGTGTTGACCAGTTCGATGCCCGGACGCACCAGCTGGGCGAAGTCCTTGTCGCCGGTGGAGATGGTGACGCTCAACCCATCGCTGGCGCCTTGCAACGCCAGCGTGCCGATCACATCGTCCGCTTCCACGCCGTCGATGCGCAGGATGTCGATGCCCAGCGCATGCACGATGTCGCACATCGGCTGCACCTGCGCGCGCAGATCGTCGGGCATCGAGGGACGGTTGGCCTTGTAGTCGGCATACAAGTCATCACGAAAGGTCTTGCCCGGCGCATCCACCACGAACGCGACGTACGCGGGACGTTCCTTCAAGGTGGCGCGCAGCATGTTGACCACGCCGAACAAGGCGCCAGTGGGCTCGCCCTGGGCATTGGTCAGCGGCGGAAGCGCGTGGAACGCGCGGTACAGGTAACTGGACCCGTCGATCAGGACTAATCTGCTCATGCCGCAATTCTACGCTGCACACCCGCGCCACACCGCCCCAGCGCATACTCACCGACGACCTAGAACGGATGACAACGATGAAGAGAGCATGTCTTTTGCTGCTGCCATTGCTGCTGCTCGGCGGCTGTGCCACCACCTCCGGCGGGACTGCCGGCGACGGTATCCCTGCCGGTGCAGATGTCACCAGCAAGACCATGGGCAACGGCGACAAGGTCGACGAATACCGCGTCAACGGCCAGCTGGAAATGGTGCGCGTCACGCCCGCACGCGGTGCGCCCTACTTCCTGTACGACCGCGACCACGACGGGCATACCGACGCGGAGAAGGACAAGGTCAACAAGGTGTATTGGCAGCTGTATCGCTGGTGATTCGGGATTCGGGATTCGGGATTCGAGATTCGGGATTGGGGATTTGCAAAAGCGCGGTGTGACTGCGTTTTGTTCGGAAGTGGTGGCAGGCTGGTTGGGCTGCCGCCGCAGGGCAGTCGATGGTGGTGCGGGGCGCGCCTTTGCGATTGACTGCTTGACCGCGCGGATGGATGGGACCGCTGATGGCGCGACGACGACCGCCATCGAGCGGATGCGTGCGTTGCTCGGCGTCGCCATGCATCGCACGCCTGCTGCGGCCTGGCGTGCGCTATCCGCCATCCTGACGGTGGCCTGCCCGGTGTCGTTCGCCGACTTCAGCCGTTTTCCAGCGGGCCGGTGACGCGTTGCAGGTCGTCGATACCGGCCGGGGCCAGTTCCTTCATCAACGCCAGGAAGTCGCAGCCCACCAGGCGTTGCGCACGCCGCAGCAGCATCGGGACCGGACTGGACGGTTCGCAGCGCGCGTAATACGCGCAGATCTCATCCAGCCGCCGCAGCACATCGTCCGGGCCGGCAATGGCACCGGGCGTGCGGGCGCTGCTGCCTGCGCCGTCGATGCCCTCGCCTGCCGGCGCAGCGTCGGGGTCTGCCGATGCGGGGGTGGCGCTGCCATCGCGCGCCTGCCAGTGCGGCAGCACGAAACGTTCCAGCTCGCGCAGGTCGGTCAGCAGCGGGCGTAGATCCGGTGCGGCGGTGCCGACGTGTTCGGTGAGCAAGGCATCGATGGCGCGCGCATGTGCCGACGCATCGCCGATGGCCTGGGCGGAGGCGGCCAGCGTTTCCAGCGTGCAGTCCAGGCAGCAGGCTTCGATCTCGGCCAGGCTGGGGCCGGTCTGGCCCTCGGGCAGCTTGAGGCTGCCGTTGGCCACGCGCAGGTCGCGCAGGCTGAAACGCCCCAACCGCGGCGATTGCACGAACGGCGTGGTGCGCAGCGCGCCGAGCAGGCCCATCGGGTCGCCCAGCCCGACCAGGGCGTTGATGCGCGAGGTCGGGTCGTTGTCGTCGTCGGCATCCAGCTGCGGATGCACGCTGTCCCAGTGCTGTTCCAGCAGGCCGCGGATCAGCGCCAGGGTATCGGCCCAGCCCGGCAGGCCGCGCAGGCGCAGCCAGGCGGCGCCCAGCTTGCCGGCGATGCGCAGGTCGCGGCTGCGCCGGCTCAGTTCCAATGCGAGTGCCTGCACCTTGTCCCAGTCGGGTTCTTCGGCGGCGATGACGCTCTCGCCCAGGGTGCGCTCGGGGCGGACGGCCGAGTCGCGCTCAAGACGCAGAAAGTCCGGGTCGTACTCCAGGTCCGGGCCGGCCGGGGCGTCGTCGCTGATCGGCGCCAGCAGGGTCTGCAGGGAAGTGTCGTCGTGCATGGCAGGCTCCGTCGGGGGAGCCGCCGCGGTGGGCGGCGGCGCTGGGCTTATTGCGGGGTGCAGACCGCGTCCGGGTCGCCGGCGTCGCAGGCCGGTTGCTGGTCGTCGGGCAGACGCAGGCCGGGACGGACCAGGCCGAAGGCGCGATACGGCGTCCCGCTGGCGGACAGGTCGACGAAGGCGATGGTGCGGCTGGCCGAGCTCTGCGCGCGACCGGCAAACGCCGAGGCCGGCACGTTGAAGCTGGAGCCGCCGCTCAGGTCCAGCAGCCCGCCCTCGGCGGTGGTGGCGTTGAAGTACGCCGGTGGCGCGCCCACCGCACCGATCACCTGGGCGCCGGTGCCGATCAGATAGATCGGGTCCTGCTGGGTGCCGATGCGGCCGGTGGCGGAGAAGTTGCCGGTGCCATCGCGCAGGGGCGCGCGGCCTTCCTGCAGCAGGTCGCCCCGCACCGACAGCAACAACGCGCTGTTGCCGGCGTCCACGCTGTAGGGACTGCCGTTGGCCAGCACCAGCGTGAGGTCGCCCGCGTTGGTGAGGCTGAAGCCATTGCTGGCGGTGAAATCGCCCAGCCGCACCACGCGGTTGTCGATGAAGGTGGTGGCATCGCCCAGCAGCACGGGGCCACCGGCACTGCCGCTGAGCAGGTTGGTGCCGATCGTGCTGCCGGCGCGCTGGCGGATGCCGGCAGCCGCCTGCAGCCAGGTGGTCGCGGCGCTGAGCTGACCATCCAGCAGCAACGCATCGCCGCTGCGCAGCCGCAACAGGGTGCCGCCGTCCACGCGCCCGCTGACCTGCAATGCGCCGGCACTGAACAGGTCCAGGCCTTGCGCGCTGAAGTCGCCGAGCGTGCCGATGGCATTGCCGGCGCTGGTCAGCGTGGCCGCACCGGTGGCGCTGCCGCTGAGGTGCGCTGCGCGCAGGCTGCCGCCGCTCTGGGTGATGGCACCGCCGCTGCGCATGCCGAGATTGCCCGCGCTGGCGATGTCGTGACCCAGCTGCAGGGCGCCGCCGCTGCGCAACGCAACCGCGTTGCCGGCGATCGCACCGCTGGTGGAGAGCTGGCCGCCAGCCTGCAGCGCGACCGCACCGCTCGCCTGCGCCGCCACGGCCAGGTCGTTACGATCGACCAGGGCGATGCTGCCGCCACTGGCCTGCACGCTGCCCTGGAAATCGTTGCCGGCATCGGTGAGCACGATGGCACCGGTGCCGGCGTCGAGCACGCTGTTGCCGACGATGGTCAACGCGCCCTGCTGGGTGATGCCGGCGTCGGTTGCGGCCGGGCGCACCACCGCCTGCGCGGTCAGCCTGCCGGTGCTGCCGATCCCGTTACTGCCACTACGCGCCACCAGGGTGCCGCCGATACGGCCCTGGCCCAGGTCGAGAGCGGCACCGCTGGCGACATCCAGCGTGCCCACGTCCAGGTTGCCCAACGTCAGCCCATTGCGATCGCGCACGCGGGTGTCGCCACCGGCCAGGCTCACTGCCGACTGGAAATCGTTGCCGGCATCGGCAAGCGCAATGGAAGCGCCGGCACTGTTGATGCGGGCGACGCCGGTAACGGTCAAGGCAGCGGTCTGCGACACCGCACCGCCGTTGCTGGCGGCATCCAGGTCGCCATTGACCACGCCGAAGCCCAGGTTGAGCGCACCGTTGCTGGCGACATCGAGCGCACCGGTGGTCAGCGCATCCAGCGTCAGCGCATTGGCATCGCGCACCCGCGTGGCACCGCCGCTGAGCGCCAACAGCCCCTGGAAGTCGTTGCCGGCGGCATCCAGCACGATCGCGCCGCTGCCGGCATCGACCATGCTGTTGCCTGCCACCTGCAGCGTGCCCGCGCTCTGGGTGATCGCCGCGTTGTTGCTGCGTAATGCCAGACCGCCGGACGCAACGATGCGATTGCCAAGCACGATGCCGTTGGCACCGCTGAGCTGCACGTCGCCGCCACGCAGCGCACCGGTGGCGGTGAGCGTGCCGCCGCGCGCGATCACATCGAGCGCACCGCTGCCGGTGTCGACTGTGGAGGTCAACAGCAGCGCACCGCCGGCATCCAGCGATACCGGGCCATCGCCGTTGCCTTGCACGGCGGCGAGTTGCAGGTCGTTACGGTCGACCAAGGCGATGCCATCGCCGGTGGCGGCGACGGCAGCGACGAAATCGTTGTTGGCGTTGTCTAACGCGATCGACCCGCTGCCGGCGTTGAGGTTGCTTGCGCCGTTGATGGTGAGCGCACCGGCCTGGGTGATGGCGCCGTTGTTGCTGGTGGCGGTCAGTGCGCCGGTGCTGCCGGTGCCAAGATTCAACGCGCCGTTGCTGCTGACGCTGAGCGCGCCGGTATTGAGCGTGCCCAAGGTGAGCGTGTTGGTGTCGACGATCTGTGTCGCGCCGCCGGTGAGCGCCACGGCGCCAGTGAAGTCGTTGGCATTGGCCAGTGCGATGCCACCAGAGCCTGCGTTGACGGTGGTGGCGCCGCCGACCAGCAACTGGCCGCCGGTCTGGTTGATTGCGGCATTGCTGGTGCGCAGCGTCAGCGCGTTGCCGGCGCTAATGGTGTGTGCCAGGGTCAGTCCGTCGCGCGCAATGAGCGCGACGTTGGCGCCGCTCAGAGTGCCGCCGGTGCTGAAGGCGCTGCCGGTGGAGGTGAGCGTCAGGCTGCCGGTGCCGGCGGAGATTGCCGATGCAGGCAGGTCGAGCGTCTGCGCAGTGAGCGCGATGTCGCCGCTGCTGTTGCCAGTGATCGAGGAGACCTGCAGCAGACTGCGGTCGGTCACGGCGATGCCGTTGCCGGTCAGGCCGAGCGCGCCCTGGAACTCGTTGTTGGCATCGGTCAACGCAATCGTGCCGCTGCCGGCGTTGACGTTGCTTGCGCCGGTGACGGTGAGCGCACCGGCCTGGGTGATGGCGCCGTTGTTGCTGGTGGCGGTCAGGGCGCCGGTGCTGCCGGTGCCCAGATTCAACGCGCCGTTGCTGCTGACGCTGAGCGCGCCGGTATTGAGCGTGCCCAAGGTGAGCGTGTTGGTGTCGACGATCTGTGTCGCGCCGCCGGTGAGCGCCACGGCGCCAGTGAAGTCGTTGGCATTGGCCAGTGCGATGGCGCCGGAACCTGCGTTGACGGTGGTGGCGCCGCCGACCAGCAACTGGCCGCCGGTCTGGTTGATTGCGGCATTGGTGGTGCGCAGCGTCAGCGCGGTGCCGGCATTGACGGTGTGCGCCAGGGTCAGGCCATCGCGTGCAGTGAGCACGACGTTGGCGCCGCTCAGGGCGCCACCGGTGCTGAAGGCGCTGCCGGTGGATGTCAGCGTCAGGCTGCCGGTGCCGGCGGAGATCGCCGATGCAGGCAGGTCGAGCGTCTGCGCAGTGAGCGCAATGTCGCCGCTGCTGTTGCCAGTGATCGAGGAGACCTGCAGCAGACTGCGGTCGGTCACGGCGATGCCATTGCCGGTCAGGCCGACCGTACCCTGGAAATCGTTGTTGGCATCGGTCAACGCAATCGTGCCGCTGCCGGCGTTGATGCTTCCAACACCGGTGACGGTAAGCGCACCGGCCTGGGTGATGGCGCCGTTGTTGCTGGTGGCGGTCAGGCCGCCGGTGCTGCCGGTGCCC